>NZ_JBAMDE010000005.1:0-355862 GCF_036961585.1 Bacillus sp. JHAA
ACCGACCATGCTTTCTTTGCGGACGCCTTTTTGTCGGAGCCGAGCGGCGAGCCTGTCTGTGTACTGGTCAAGCTCGGCGTACGTCAGCATACCGCCCGGAAAACGGAGCGCCGGACGATGCGGCGAAAGCGCGGCACGGCGGGTAAACAGCCCGTGAAGCGTCGGGGCCGACGGTTCAGCCGTTTCTGTACGGTTAAACGCAGTTAACACCCGTTTCTTTTCATTTTCATCCGCCATATCAATATGCCGAATCAGCCGGTCTGGATTTCTAACGGCATTTTCAACGATCGTCAGCAAATGAGTTTGAATGCGTTTGATTGATTTTTCAGTAAATAAAGCGGATTGGTAATCAAAATTCAGCTCAATCAATCCCGTATCTGTCCGCTCCTTAATTAAAATGGACAGCTCATTTGCCGTATGCCCGCTGAAAAACATCGCCGTTTCATAATCGAAACCTTCTGCCTGACGCCACGCGAGAGGCTGGTATTGCATCGAAATCCCGATGATATTTTGCAGGTCGTGATGAATCTGCCTTAATTCATTGACAAAAAGATTGTAAGGATATTTCTGGTGCCGCATAACAGACAGCTGCTCTTTTCCTACGCTGCGGACAAAGGACAGGAACTCCGCATCAGGATCTGCCGTCATTCTGATCGGCAGTGTGCTGACGAACATGCCGAGCATATCCTTTTCGAGCCTGGAGCCCCGGTTTCCGTAATAAGTGCCGATGGCAATATCCTTTTTAGCCGTCAGACGGCTGATGCATATGTATAACGAAGCCATAAACAGAGAGATGATGCTGATATTATTTTCTTTGCAAAAACGCCGGATAGATTGTTCTAAGGAGTGAGAAAGAGTGATAGTATCTCTGGAAGCCGCAGTGCTTTGTCTAAGATGAGAGGTTCGTTCCGCCAGTGAAAGGTGTTCCGGAACGGTTCGGTATGTTTCAGTCCAAAATGAACGGTCTTTTTGAAAACGGGAAGACTGTAAGTATTGCTGTTCTTTTTCCATGTAGCTGAGATAGGAAGGTCTGTGATGTTCAGTTAAATCCTCGCCCCGCATGATCTTTTGGTAGATGTCAATGAGCTGGTTGCCGAGCAGGTTGAGCGAGATGCCGTCCATGATAATATGGTGAAATTTTGAATAAAGCCAAACTTCTTTGTCTGACATGACAAGAAGAGTAAATTGATACAGAGGTGAATGAAACAGCTTGAACGGAACACGAGTCTGCGTGTCAATCCATGCGTCCCGCTCTGCCTGATCAGTATGAGTAAAATCAACAGTCTCTAGAGAAATCGGCCGATGCCCCGCCAGATACAGCTGGGGTTCTGATCCGTCCCCTTCTGTCAGTTGAAACCTGAGCGAATCATTTTGCGAGATAGAAAAATCTAAAGCCTGGCGCAGTACGTCAAAATCGATGTCCCCCCTGAATTTGACGCATGCCGCGAGATTGCAGATACTTGTGCCCGGTTCGAGCAGCTCCGTAAACCACACTCTTCTTTGTGCGTGAGTTAAAGAATAAACAGTGTTCTCCAATGGAATCCCTCCGCTTCAATTTAAGAGGATAAGAAAGTGAAATAATTACAATTAAATTTCGACAGCATATGACTTAATCATCCATATAAGCATTATTTTAAAACATATTTTAGAAATCACAATAAAAAATTAAATTTTCTCTAACATTTTTTAGAATATAGTATATATTCCTCACTTCACTTCTTCATTTCTATAATCTTTATACCATGTAAAACGGTATGTATGCATACTATAAACTGGTTCTTAAACACTATAATAAGGAATAAAATGTATAATTAATTGCGCTTTTAAAAAGGTTTTCCTCCCGAAAAGAAGTTTTATGTTAAAAAATGAATAATCGGTGAACATGTAAGAAAGCGGTATGTAAAAAAAAGGAAGGATATTACCGATATTACTTTTTGAAAAGATTGATTCATAATCGCAATATAATGTTTTACAGACATCAAAAAAAGCCGAATCCTCTAAGGATTCGGCCCTTCTTATTGATTTGCCAGCACGACTGCGATTTTGTCTTCAATGTCTTTTCCGTCATCTTCGTCAAGCAGCCCGTTTTGAAGCACGGAAAAAATAAGCGTATCTCCTGTTTTTGTGTCTGCATAGCCGGCAATCGAACTGACTGATGTTAGTGACCCGGTTTTCGCTTTAATTTTGCCTTCTGCCGGAGTATTCTTCAGCCGGTTCCGAAGGGTTCCTCCCGTCATTCTGTCGCTTGCACCGGCGACAGGGAGCGAACGAAGGAAAGCCGGGTACCACTTTTCTTTCTGAACCGCATACAAAAGCTCTCCGATTTGGCCGGCGGATACGCCGTTAATATGAGAAACGCCGGATCCGTCTCTTGCAATCAATTCATCCGGATTCAGCCCGAACGATTTGAGTTCCGATTTCATCACGTCCAAGCCCTTTTCCCAGCTGCCCTCCCCTTTTTTCACTTTTCCCATTTCCTTGATCAGAATTTCGGCGTGTCCGTTGTTGCTCAGTTTCATAAACGGGATCAATAATTCTGAAAGAGGCATGGATGTCCGTGATGTGACGAGCTGGGTGCGGTGCGGCATTCGCCCTGTTCTGATTTTCCCTTTTACAGTTATACCCTGTTTAGTAAGCGCTTGTTTCCATAAATCTAAAGCATAGGACGACGGATCCCACACTGCCGCCCATTCTCTTGCCTGTGCCGAGCCGGCAGGTATGGTTCCCTTTATCGTAATCACATTGCCGCCGTGCTCCCGTTCAACCGTCAAATCTTTCTTTTCATCAGAAGCGACGGTTTTCACTTCATTTTTCACACGAACGACGTCCGTATGGGGAGAAATCGAAATGCGCGGCTTTTTACCGGGCTGTTTCGCCGGGCTGATTTCCGCAATCACCGTTCCGGTATCATAATCCTCATTTGGTGAAGCGGTAAGAGCTGATACTTGCGCGCCATAATATTGGCCTTCATCACTCCACGGAAGATCAACTGAATACCTGGTATCGTCATACCACGAATCATCCCCGACCAGATCTCCTTTAATGACTTGGATGCCCCTGGCTTTGACCTGTTTAGCCATCTTCTCAAAATCAGAAGCCAATAGGGTCGGATCACCTTTTCCCCTGAGATAAAGGTTTCCGCGCAGCTGTTTTCCTTTTACGGCGCCGTCTGCCCGTACTTCTGTCTTAAAGGTATAATCTTCTCCGAGAACGGAAAGCGCCGCAGATGCCGTCAGCAGCTTCATCAGTGATGCAGGCCTCAGCCGCATATCTTCCCGGCTGCCGAACAGCACCTCCCCTGTTTTTGCTGACCGGACACTGACGCCCGCTGAAGCTCCCTTTAAAGCAGGTTCTTCATCCAGAATGTGTTCCAGCTCTTTTTGCAAAGTATTTTTTTGTTCAGCCGCCTTAGCCGCATCATCAATATAAGGAACTGCGGCAATGATCAAAAGCAGAATCACCGCGCTCAAGCGTTTCACATATGTTTTCAATGTTATCCCGCCTCTTTCCTATTCTTCGTCATGCAAAATGGTGATCCTGGATGACGAAGCCGCTTCTTCGCCCGGTTTCAGAATCTGAAGCCCTGTCAGTGATGCAGGCTGATTCAGATTAAATGCATCTGTAACGGAAGTATAAGGCTCAAGACTGACAAACCCCTGCTTTCCGTCACCGTTATATACCACCCAATGCTTGAAAGACGTGTCTGCTTGATACAAAACGGATAATTGCTCATCCGGATGATAAATAACAGCTTCATTATTGCCGCCATTCCGTCCGGAAGAAAGAAAAACATCGTCAAACTGTTTATTTTTCAAAGACATCCCATGACGGAACGCTTCTTTATCAGGCACATCCAATAAACGGCCCGTCGGCACGAAACGTTCATTTAATTCCCACATGCGGTCAGCCGTCAAAAATAGACGGGATCGCTCTTCATTGAAAACAAAAGTTGAATGATAGCCGAGCCCCCAAGGAAAAGCCTCCGTTCCCTTATTCATAATCAGCGCCCGCTGCGTAAACACATTGTCTTTTAATGTATAGGTCATCCGGACAATGACATCGTGCGGAAATTGTTTATGAACACGGGGAATCTTTGAAAGATCAATTTCTGTTTCGACTTTCATTCCATCCCCCTCTTCTTTCGCTGCCGCCGCTTTCCAATGCTGATTGTGAAGAAAGCCGTGAATATGATTATGTTTATCCTCTTCGTTTATCTCGAATTGATACGCGCGGCCGTCAAAACGAAACGTCCCGTCCGTAATCCGGTTCGGCGGGAATAAAACGGGAATGCCGTACAGCATCGGTTTTTTGCGGAATTGCTCCGCAGTTTCCGGTTCTCTCAGAAGCCGCATACCGGTTCTTTTATCCCGAAGCGATATGACATTTGATCCCCACTCCGGCACAATGATGCATTCAGCCTGATCAGTCTCCGCTTTTATGGCTGAAACCCCTAAATAAGTCGTATGTTCAATCGTCATAAGCACCTGCCCTTTCCTTGTTTTCTAGCATGTATAGGAATTCCATTTTCTAAACTCATTTTCCTTCTCTAAAAAAAACATCGCCCGTATGAACTGAGCGATGTGCGGTAAAACCTTATTGAATCAATCGGGTAATCTGTTTTTTCTTCCATACAAACCGGTAATATCCGTATTGCAGCAGCAGGCTGACGACAAAAGCCGCCGGATAACCGACCCAAATGCCGAGAATGCCGAGATTCGTATAATGAGAAAGAATAAAGGCCACAGGCACTTCAATTCCCCAAATCGCAAAAATACTGATAATCGTCGGCCATAACACCGTACCGCTCGCCCGCATCGTTGCTGAAACGATCTGAGCGTGACCGAAAATCAAATAACTCCAAAGGGTAATCATAATCAGATTGCGGGCAATGTGGAGCGTGTCCTGATCTGTTAAAAACAAAGCAAGTATCTGCCGGGAGAAGGTATAAATCAGCACAATCAAAACCCCGCCGATCAAATAATTCAGGCCGATGCCGACTTTGATGACCTGTTTCAGCCGGCCGAATTGATTGGCGCCAATGGATTGGGCGGCAAAAATGGAAACGGCGATACCGAGGCTTACCGCCGGCATCTGCACATAACTCGCCACTTGGTTGACGACCCCGTAAGCAGCCGTCGCGTTTGATCCGTAATGATTGACAAATGAAATGACCGCAATTTCAGAAAGTGACACGAGAATCATATTGATGCTCGACGGAATACCGAGACGGAGTAAAAGCGCGAGCAGCTTTTTGTCCATTTTAAGAGAACGGAGCGCAGTCCGGTCAAATGCCAATGGATGTTTCCTTTTCCGCAAATAAACCATGAGTACGATAAATGTCACGATGTTTGAAATCACGGTTGCATACGCCGAACCGTAAATGCCGAACTTCGGAAGTCCGAAAAGCCCGAGAATCAATAAGGGCAAGAGCCCGATGTTTATGACTGTACTGACGATTAACGTATAAAACGGAGTCTTTGAATCTCCCGTTCCGCGTAAAAATGTCGTATACGCAAAATATAAAAACATCAGCGGCATTGCGCAAAACAAAATGCGCGCATATCGGACACTGACATCTATTACGTTTTCCGGCGTTCCCATCAGCCGCAGAATATCAAGCGTAAACACACTGCCGACAACTGCCAGAACAACACCGAGCATAAAGGTAAAAGTCAGTGTAGTGCCGACAATCGCCTTCATCCTCTCTTCGTTTTTCGCGCCGTAAGCCTGCCCGATCAGAATGGAACTTCCTGAACCGATTCCGATCGTAAAGGAGATCAGCAGAAAAAACAGCGGAAAAAAAGACGATACAGCGGCAAGCGCATCGACTCCGAGCCACCTTCCGACAAATACCATTCCGACCAATTGGCCGACAGATTGCAATACATTGCTTAAAAGCAGCGGCACTAAAAACAGTGACATCGATCGCCAGACTGACTGGCCGCGGCCTTCCGCTGTTTCTAAATGATCTTGTACTTCCATATGTAGGACTCCTTTTTTGATTTTCTTCCATTTTATTATTCAGCAGACAGCTTGTAAAAACCTTTTGTTCAATGAAACTCTTTATCTTTTTCTCACGTCTTACATGGAAATAAACCATAAAAATAAAAAGTCCGGAAAATATTTCTGAAAAGGTATTGTAATCTTACCGTAATTATTGTAACATTTGTAACATAAGAGAAAGAGATTGATTGAAGGAGAGATTATATCATGAAAAAATGGCTATTATTCCTCACTACTATTACATTGATTCTGTCATTGGGCACTGCGGCGACTGCAAAAAATGCACCTAATGACCTTACACAAAAACAAGCACTTCAGCTGGCCCTGTCAGCGAGAGAACATTTCTGGAATACAATGAGCGGCGGTGCGCTTAAATCAAACGCAAATTGCTCATCTGAACCGTTTGAATATCAAAATCTGCAATATGTATTTATGTGCAAAGACCTCGGAACAAAAGCGAAAGCCGTAAAATATCTGACACCCGCTTTTACAAAGCAAGCGATTGACAAAGGGCTCAAAGATTACCACTTCACTGTAAAAGACGGCAAATTGGCTGTTCCGGTCGGCGACGGAGATAACCTCCTGAATTGGAAAAAAGCAAAAATGACCCTTCTTTCTAAAAAAGGAAGCGTCCAAACATACCGCTTCACTGTACCCACTCTTGACGGTTCTCTGTCAGCAAAACGCGATGTTACATTCGTAAAAGAAAACAACGTTTGGAAAGTCAATCAATTTGATGCTGTCATATAAGAAAAAGCCCGCTTGCTTACAGCGGGCTTTTTTCACATCATTTCCACCAGGTTTTCACAAAATATTCAACTCAAAACCCCCTTGTATAACAAGGGGGTTTTTGTTTTACCGACATTATTAAGCTGCGCCTATCTCATACAAAAAACGCTCTAGGAGAGATTCGAACTCCCGACCTGCAGTTTAGGAAACTGCTGCACTATCCGCTGTGCTACTAGAGCCTGCTTCTATTATAGTAACGCTGGCGGCCGTTTTTTTCAAGTCTACAGCCCTCCGAACACTTTATAGGCGGCTCTCGTCGTATCTTCATCTATTCCGATATAACGCATTGTAATAGACGGAGAAGAATGATTCAAAATCCTCTGCAGTTCAGCAATGTCTTTTGTCCTCTGATAAAAATGATACCCGAACGTCTTTCTAAGCGTATGCGTCCCGATTTCCTCCAATCCGCAAGCGGCAGCCGCTTCCTTTAATATTCTGTATGCCTGAATCCGGGATATGGGCTTATTCGTCCGTTTCGATTTAAACAAATAGTCATCCTCTTTCATGTCTTTTGTATAAGCGTATATGTCGGCCTTTAAAGACTCCAGTATCAGAATTTTTCTTTTCTTTCTCGTTTTGCTTTCGGTTGCCCACACATGGTCTTTGTTCCTGACATCCCTCACGCGAAGCGGCAGAACATCAGAAATCCGCAGTGCGCTGTTCATGCCAAAAATAAATAAAAAATAATCACGATCACTTTTCTTCATTAAATACTGTTTGACTTCCTGGATCTTCTCCAAACTTCGGATCGGCTGTACGATATGCATCAAAAAACCCCTTATAATAGTAAAGTAACATATTGAGCTTTATGTTACTATTATAGACGAAACCCGTTGAATGATAAAGGATAAAGGGTCTTATGTAACATAATATACATAGTGTTACATAAGGTGAATCAGATACGCAGTTTCAATAAATTCCTCAAAAACATCATTTTCAGCCCGGTGACAAGCTTTTAAACAAATAGAGACCCAAGGCATTAAAAAATGAAAACAACGTCCTTAAAAGGAAATCTGAGCATCCGTTTTTTTGTGAGCAACCGAAAAAAATGCAAAAAAAAGACACAATATGAAATTGTGTCCTAGTCTTCATCTTTTACATCAATGTCTTCAGGAAGCGGCTCATTTAAAAACTCATGAATCATTTCCTTATATTTTTCCAGCTGTTCGAGATGGGTTTGAAATTGTTCCTTGTTGATTAAATATTGCTGCCCGTCATGGACGGCCCTTATTTTATTCGTCAAAACAAGATTGTGCACATATTCTTCAGGAAGACTGGTAAACTCAGCTGTCTCTTTGATCGTTAAATACATGGCTCACGTTCCTTTCATATGTCATGTGAGTGAATTCTGTTTTGTTTATTGTAGCTTATTTTTTGTCTTTATGCTTGTTTCACAGCTTTTTCAGTCCGGTTTCCCATTTAGCCTATTTGCGACTGATTACATTCACACAGAAACTCCGGCTTTTTGCGCACCGGACTATTCCGTTTGTCACTTGTGAAAACAGCACATTTTACTTACTCTATAATTGTAAGCGGAAAACAAAGGAGGCAGACTATGAAAAAGAAAAAGTTTATGAATCTCTGTTTTATCGTTCTGCTCAGTACGTTGCTCGCGGCCGGAAGCATCCCTTATCACGCTCAGGCTAAGAAACACCCGTTTTCCTATGACGACTACAAACAGGTAGATGTCGGCAAGGACGGCATGGTTGCCACCGCCCATCCTCTCGCTTCGCAAATCGGTGCAGACGTGCTGAAAAAAGGCGGCAATGCAATTGACGCCGCGGTTGCCATTCAATTCGCATTAAACGTAACTGAACCGATGATGTCGGGAATCGGCGGCGGCGGATTTATGATGGTTTATGATGCGAAGACGAAAGACACCACCATTATCGACAGCCGAGAACGCGCACCGGCAGGCGCAACACCGGATATGTTCCTTGACGAAAACGGCAAAGCCATCCCTTTCTCCGAACGCGTTACGAAAGGGACTGCAGTCGGTGTTCCGGGAACATTAAAAGGACTTGAAAAAGCGCTCGACAAATGGGGCACACGCTCCATGAAACAACTCATCACCCCTTCCATTAAACTTGCCTCAAAAGGCTTTCCGATCGATTCGGTTTTAGCTGATGCCATCTCAGATTATAAAGACAAATTATCACACACTGCTGCAAAAGACGTGTTTCTTCCGGACGGAGAACCTCTGAAAGAAGGAGACACACTCATCCAAAAAGACTTAGCCAAAACATTTACAGCTATTAAGTACAAAGGCACAAAAGCATTCTATGACGGAGCATTCTCCAAAAAGCTTGCGGAAACAGTGCAGGAATTCGGCGGCTCAATGACAGAAAAAGATATTAAAAACTTCAATGTGACGATTGACGAACCGATCTGGGGAGATTACCAGGGCTATCATATCGCAACTGCTCCTCCTCCAAGCTCGGGCGGTGTTTTCCTGTTGCAAATGCTGAACCTCCTGGATGATTTTAAGCTTTCTCAATATGATATCCGTTCTTGGCAAAAATATCAGCTTCTCGCAGAAACGATGCATTTGGCTTATGCTGACCGCGCCGCATTTGCCGGGGATCCAGAATTCGTCAACGTCCCTCTCAAAGGCCTCTTGAATCCAGATTATATCAATGCCCGCAGACAGCTGATAGATATTGATAAAGTCAATAAAAAACCGAAAGCCGGCGACCCTTGGGCCTATCAGGAAGGTTCTGCAAACTATAAACAAGTGGAGCAGCCGACTGACAAACAAGAAGGCCAAACGACTCACTTCACGGTAACTGATCGCTTCGGCAATGTCGTATCTTATACGACAACGATTGAACAGCTGTTCGGTTCCGGCATTATGGTTCCCGGATACGGCGTTGTGTTGAATAATGAGTTAACAGACTTCGATGCGGTGCCTGGCGGCGCAAATGAAGTGCAGCCGAATAAACGTCCGCTCAGCAGCATGACTCCGACTATTTTATTCAAAAATAACGAACCTGTCCTGACTGTCGGCTCCCCCGGCGGAGCAACGATTATTTCTTCCGTCCTGCAAACGATCCTGAACAAAGTTGAGTACGGCATGGATCTGAAAGCGGCGGTCGAAGAGCCGAGAATTTACACAAACAGCATGACATCCTATCGATATGAAAAAGGAGTGCCGGAAGAAGCCCGCACAAAACTGAACGAAATGGGGCATAAATTCGGCAGCAGCCCGGTTGATATCGGGAATGTGCAAAGCATCCTGATCGACCGTGAAAACGGCACCTTCACCGGAGTTGCCGACTCAAGCCGAAACGGAGCCGCAATCGGCGTAAACTTGAAAAAATGCGAAAAATGACAAGGTGAAAAGCCTCGTTTCTCAAGCTGAGAAACGAGGCTTTTGTTTATTCTGCACTGTATTCAGATGAGGTTTTTTCAGACGTTAATGACGCAAGCGAAAGCACACCGCACATCGCGATGACAACACCCGCTGATCCGATCCATGTCACTGATGCAAGAGACAAATGAGTGACAACAATGCCCCCGATGCCCGCCCCGGCCGCCATAGCCAGCTGCATCACAGACTGGTTGAGGCCAAGTAATACACCCGATGATTCAGGCTCCATCGTTGCCAAATGATACTGCTGAGCAGGCCCAGATGACCAGGCGGCGAAGGACCAAAACATAAGCACTGCCGCCGCTCCGAAAGCAGAATGTGTGACAAACGGCAATAACATGAGCATGATAGCATGAAGCGCCATTCCGCCGGTTAATGTCATACGCGCCCCCCATTTGTCTGCGCTGAAACCGCCTGCTTTAGAACCGGCAAGACTTGCAACACCGAAAATAAGCAGCAATGTACTCAGTATTCCGCTTCCGATATGAGTAACGTTCAGTAAATACGGAGAAAGGTACGTATACGTAACCGAATAGCCTCCGAGCCAAAAAAACGTAATGGCCAGCCCGACTGCCACCTTTCGTTTCTTCAAAAGAGAAAATTGCTGAATGAGCGGCACCGGTTTATCTCCTTTTATCTCAGGCAACGCGAAACGTATAATAAGCATGGCAATGATTCCGATTGCCGCAATTCCGGCAAAAACCACCTTCCAGCCAAAAGCTTCAGACACGGTTCTTCCGATCGGAACACCGATAATGAGCGCCGCCGTAAACCCCATAATGACGGTTGCGAGAGAACTTGCCTGTTTTCCCGGGGGAGCGATTTTTGCTGCGATCGTAAGCGCGGTGACCACCACAGTTCCTGCTCCAAGCGCCATGATCACCCGCGCTCCCGCAAATAAGCCGAATCCCTGCACAAGGAAAGAAATGATATTCCCGATAACAAACAGCCCCAGAGCATAGATCATGAGCTTCCTTCTGTCCAGTTTTGCTGTAAGGGCCATCATGACAGGCGTTCCGATTGCATAAACAAGTGAAAAAATCGTAATCAGCTGCCCTGCCGCTGCCACAGTAACTCCCAAGGAACCTGCAATTTTATCAAGCATCCCTGATATCACATATTCAGACGTCCCCACTAAAAAACTGATAATTGCCAAAATGTAAATCTTCCAGGTATTTTGCACCTGACACACTCCTTCATTGATGATTTATATAAAGATATATTGTGATATATCGATATAAAGAGGTGAACAAACAGAAACAAATCGCAATATGTCGATGTGTAGTCGGAAAAAGAAACTGAATCCCTCTTCTAAAGGATTCAGCCTACATTTCGCGCTGAAAATAATCGGCCATCGCCTTTATCGCGTCTTCATCTCTTTTATAATAGGTGTATTTGCCAATCCGTTTTGTTTGGATAAGGCCCGCCCGCTGAAGGATGGAAAGATATTGAGACGCCGTTGACTGTGTCATCTGAAGCTTATCGGTGATCTGGCTGACACATACTCCGATCTCATTCATATCAATGCCATCATGCGGGGCGAAGTGACGGTCCGGCTCTTTCAGCCATTGCAAAATCTCAAGCCGTGACTCATTAGACAACGCTTTAAAAACATCAATAGGTTTCATACGCTTTATTATATCGTGATTTTACGATATGTCAATATTGTTTTTATTAAATCTCTATTTTTTGTTTTGCCTCTCTTATGATCCGGGAAATAAAATCACTCACATTCTCTTCAAATGTGTCTTCCCGCCCGTATTGCCTTACATGTACAGATTGATGGCGGCACTCTCGATCTCCCACAACAGCAATATACGGGATTTTTTTCATTTGTGCTTCTCTGATTTTATAGCCGAGTTTTTCATCACGCTGATCAAGCTCAGCCCGGATACCCGCTTTCTTCATTTGCCGGTGCACCTGTTCTGCGCAGTCCCGGTGTGCGGTGTTTGATACTGGGATGATTTTTGCCTGTACCGGTGCAAGCCATAAAGGGAACGCTCCTGCGAAATGTTCTGTAATGATTCCGAGAAATCTGTCGAGAGATCCGAATACCGCCCGGTGAATGACAACAGGACGGACTTTTTGGTTTTTTTCATCAATATATGTTAAATCAAATTTCTCCGGCATTTGAAAATCCAGTTGGACAGTGGCGCATTGATGGCTCCGGTTCAGCGCATCTTTTATATGAATATCAATTTTCGGTCCGTAAAATGCACCATCTCCCCGATTAAACCGAAAACGATATCCCTGTTCTTTTAATACTTTTTCTAATGCGCTCTCAGCCCTGTCCCACAAGTGTTCGCTTCCCATGTAATCTTCCGGTCTTGTTGACAGCTCAATATCATAGGAAAAACCAAATGCGGTGTACACCTCGTGAATAAGCTGCAGCGCCGAAGCGATTTCACTCTCGATTTGATCCTGCGTTACAAAAATGTGTGCGTCATCCTGGCAAAAAGATCTGACGCGGAGCAGGCCATTAAGCGCCCCGCTGAATTCGTGACGGTGCACCTGACCGAACTCAGCCATCCGAATCGGAAGATCACGATAAGAACGAAGCTTTTCTTTAAATAAGAGCATGTGGCCGGGACAGTTCATCGGCTTTAACGCGAAGCGCTGATGATCGGCTTCCGAGAAATACATATTCTCTTTATAATGTTCCCAGTGACCGGATTGCTCCCAAAGACGCTGGTTCATCATCATAGGGGTGCGCACTTCCTGATAATGATAGGCATCCTGCTTCGAACGCAGAAATGATTCAAGCGTGTTTCGGATAAACTGACCGTTCGGCAGATAAAAAGGCATACCCGGCGCTTCTTCCGAAAACATAAAAAGTTGTAACTCCGATCCCAATTTCCGATGATTTCTCATCTCCGCCTCTTTCAACAGCTGAAAATGTCTGTTCAGCTCCTTTTCTGAGGAAAATGCTTTTCCATAGATGCGCTGGAGCATTTTTTGGTTGCTGTCGCCGCGCCAATAAGCCCCTGATACATGAGTGAGCGAAAAAGCTTTTATCTGTCCGGCAGACGCCAAGTGCGGACCCCGGCATAAATCAATGAATTCGCTCTGGCGGTATATACTGATTGTATCAGTCTGCGGAATACCCGCTAAGAGCTCAAGCTTCAGCGGTTCATGAGCAAACAGCTGCTCTGCCTCTTCTCTGGAGATTTCTTCTCTGATAATTTCCGGATTTTCCGAAATGATTCGGTTCATCTCTTTTTCAATGACGGCCAGGTCTTTTTCAGTAATTGTTTCATCCATATCAAAATCATAATAAAAGCCATTTTCAATAACGGGTCCGATCCCTAAACAAACCTTCGGATACAGACGTTTTACCGCTTGCGCCAATACGTGTGCTGCTGTGTGTCTCATCACTTCCAGTCCCGCTTCAGACTGAAAACTGCACAGTTCAATCGCCGCGTCAATCTGAATGCTTCTTCTAAGGTCAAATAACGATCCGTTTATCTTTCCGGCGGCAGATGCCTTTTTCAGACTCGGACTGATTGATTGTGCGATCTCTTCTAACGTAACGCCTTTCCGGTATTTTTTTTGTTTCCCATCAGGAAAAGTAATCACAATGTGTGGCTCCTTCACGGTCTGATCTCTCCTTTATTTTTAATAAAATAAAAAACACACTCATCCCAAAGCTAGGGACGAGTGTGTGTCAGACCCGCGGTTCCACCCAAATTCCCGCCACTTCAAGTGACGGCTCATTTTTGCCGTAACGCGGCTATACGGTATCGGCTGCTTTCGTTCACCAATACAGCTCAAAAGGCGGTAAGCTCATTCTTCGTGCCGGGAAGGTCTCAGCCGTGCCTTCCCTCTCTGTATGGCCGGTTAAAATGTCTCATGTCCTTATCATTGCCATTTTTCTTATATAAACATAAAAACACACTCATCCCAAAAGAAGGGACGAGTGTGTGTCAGACCCGCGGTTCCACCCAAATTCCCGCCACTTCAAGTGACGGCTCATTTTTGCCGTAACGCGGCTATACGGTATCGGCTGCTTTCGTTCACCAATACAGCTCAAAAGGCGGTAAGCTCATTCTTCGTGCCGGGAAGGTCTCAGCCGTGCCTTCCCTCTCTGTATGGCCGGTTAAAATGTCTCATGTCCTTATCATTGCAGATACTTTATCCGAAAAACTTTCTTTTATTATACATAAATTTTCCGAAAAAGAAAGTTTTTTTAAGAAAAACCGGAACGAAAAATTTGGGCGTACACAGCTGTCCTGTTTTCTCATCTTCCGTTCGGTAATGCTTTTAATCCATTCAGCAGTTCTTCAAACGCCGATGTCAAAAATAAATCACTCCGGTAGATGAATGATATATTCATATCCCGAAACTGTTCAGGGAGCTCATGAAGAAAAAGATTTTTCCTGTTTTGAAAATAACGGACGGCTGATGCAGGCAGAAAGGAAACCCCCATCCCCGCCTGCACCGCCCCAATAATGGCTTCCAACGTACCGAATTCAATGATTTTATGTGCGGGTACTTCCTCTTCTTTCAGTATGTTCTGTATTTTACGGCGGTGCGAACAGCCCGCGGCAAAATAAAGAATCGGCTCTCGCAACAAGTCTTGCAAACTGCCTTCCCGCTTATTTGAAACCAAGACCAATTCTTCTTGAAATACAGCGACTTGCTCAAGATCTTCGTATTCGACCGGACCATAAACAAAAGCGCCGTCCAGCTCATAGCGTAAGACGCGCTGCACTAAGGTATGTGTATCACCGGTTGACAGAGATAGCTGTACTTTCGGGCAGCGGCTGCAGTACTCTGTGAAAAATTGAGGGAGATGGACGGCTGCCGCCGTTTCAAGAGAACCGATTCGAAGCGGACCGTTCGGATCGCCTGCCTCTTGCGCCGTTTTTTGCGCCTCATGCAGCAATTGAAGGATTCTGTCTGCGTCTTTCAATAAGTTTTCACCTGCAGGCGTCAGCGTCATCCCCCGATTTGTGCGGTAAAAAAGCTGTGTTTGCAATTGCCGTTCCAGCTGCTGAATCCTGTTTGTCACATTTGATTGAACATAATGCAGGCTTTCTGCCGCCTTTGAAATACTTCCTTTGCGGGCGACAGCCTGAAAAATCTTTAAGTCTCCGCTTTCCATGTAAGGGCACCTTCTTGCTATGATTTTTATTGATAGCCGGCTATCAATTTTCATTTATTTACTGCAGCTGATACAGCCTGTAAAATCTTTCTCATCAATCATAAAGGAGAGAAGAATGATGAATGCCCTTATCATACACGAAAATGGCTTTGATTTCAGGCAGGCACCTGACAAAAGGCCGGGAAACGGCGAAGTAAAAATAAAGCTGAAAACAGCCGGATTAAACCATCGTGATTTGTTTTTAATGAAAAACCACGAAACCGGAAACCATGAATTTACTCTCGGTTCAGACGGCGCGGGAATCGTAACCGAAATAGGACACGGCGTCCGGTCTCATTTACTGCATGCAGAAGTCATCATCAACCCGGTGCTGAATTGGAAGACTGTTGAGGACGTACCGGCCGTCCCTGACATTTTAGGCGGTCCGAGCGACGGAACATTTTCACCTTATGTCATCGTTCCTGAGGAAAATGCCGTTTTAAAACCCGAACACCTGACTTGGGAGGAAGCGGGCGTGCTGCCGTTATCAGCATTAACCGCTTATCGCGCCTTATTTACAAAAGGACAATTAAAAAAAGGCGAACATCTTATCCTTCCGGGCATCGGAAGCGGCGTGGCAACATACGCCTTATTAATGGCAAAAGCTATCGGAGCGACAGTCAGCGTCACCTCCCGCAGTGAAAACAAAAAACAAACCGCACTGTCATACGGTGCAGACCGGGCGATTGACAGCTACGGTGACTGGAATGAGGCGCTGAATGGCGAAAAAGCAGATATCATACTTGACGGTGTAGGCCCCGCCTTATTTCAACACTATCTTGACATTATGAAACCGAATGGCCGGATCGTAACATTCGGCGCCAGTTCAGGCGATCAGCTCGGATTTCCTATTCGCTCGCTGTTTTTTCCGCAGATTCATATTCTCGGTACATCAATGGGAAGCAATGAGGAATTTGCGGATATGCTGGAATTGGTAAACCGCTGCGGCATCCGTCCCATTATCGACCGCATGTACCCTCTCAGTGAAGCAGCTGCCGCTTTTAACAGAATGCGGGAAGGACGGCAGTTCGGCAATATCAGCTTACGTTTGGATGTCTAAAAAAGAGGAGCGGACCCGTCCGTTTGCTTATTTGTTTATAAGCGTTTCCGCTTGAAATTCAATATGTTTTTTCTTCATCAATTAAAATCTGCCCGCAAATCGACTGCATACACACAGAGCCCGTCAGCAGCACCGTGGTCGACTGCTCAAGGCTTGCAAATCGTCTCAGTCTGCGGAAGAAAACAATCTCTCCACTCTGTAAAACAAAATTCTATATATTATCTTCCACGTTACCTTTATATGACCAATAAAGGAAGAAGGAGGTTTCATTTCAATACGAAAAACCGGCTGATCCCAGCCGGTTTTATAAATAAACCCCTTTATTTACGGTAAAACAGTGCTCCCCATTAAATAACTGTCGACTTCGCGCGCTGCTTCCCGGCCTTCATTAATCGCCCATACAATCAGGCTTTGGCCCCTTCTCGCATCCCCTGCGGCGAAAACACCGTCAACATTCGTTTTATAATCCCCATATGCCGCCTGAATTTTATGATTTGCCGAATCGACACCGAACTGTTTCAATAATGGCTGTTCCGTCCCTTCAAAACCGATGGCGATGAACACCAGCTGAGCAGGCCATACTTTTTCTGTCCCGGGCAGTTCATGAAATTCATACTTTCCGAATTCGTTTCTGACTTTTTCCATTTGAATGGTGTGAATCTCTTGTAAGCGGCCCTGCTTATCGGCCACCATTTTTGTCGTCTGAATTGAATATTCTCTCGGGTCTTTGCCGAACTTTGCCTGCGCTTCTTCATAGGCGTATTCAAGGGTAAAGACGTGCGGCTGTTCAGGCCACATATTGTCGTTCGTGCGCGTTTGAGGAAGTTTAGGATGTTTCCCGAACTGGTGCACGCTGCGCGCTTTTTGGCGCAGCGCGGTTGCCACGCAGTCAGCTCCTGTGTCTCCTCCGCCGATTACGATGACGTCTTTCCCTTTAGCGTCTATATATTGTTTGTCTTTAAAGTTGGAATCTAAATAGCTTTTCGTCGCCAGTGTTAAATAGTCCATCGCATAATGGACGCCTTTTGCTTCCCGGCCTTCAATCAGCAGATTGCGCTGCTTTTGGGCGCCTGTGCACAAAATGACGGCATCAAATTGATCTTTCAGCTCATCTGCCGTTATGTCAACGCCGATTTCGGTATTTGTTACAAAATCTATACCTTCCTGCGTCAAAAGTTTAATACGGCGTTCGACGACACTTTTCTCAAGCTTCATGCTCGGAATGCCGTACATCAGCAGACCGCCGGCTCTGTCGGCACGCTCATAGACCGTTACGGAATGACCGGCTTGGTTCAGCTGATCAGCGCTTGCCAGACCTGCCGGGCCTGAACCGACGACAGCGACTTTTTTACCTGTGCGTTTCGCTGGAATTCTCGGCTGAATCCATCCGTTCTCAAAACCTTTGTCAATGATCGTCCGCTCGATGTTTTTAATTGAAACAGCCGGATCTGAAATAGCCAGCGTACAAGATCCTTCACAAGGAGCGGGACAGACCCGCCCTGTGAATTCAGGAAAGTTATTCGTTTTCAGAAGGCGCTCCAAGGCTTCTTTCCAGCGCCCCCGATAGACGAGGTCATTCCACTCCGGTATCAGATTATAAATCGGGCAGCCGGACGTAAAACCGTTGATATCAGCGCCGATTTGGCAAAACGGTGTGCCGCAATCCATACACCGCGCCCCCTGCCGCTTTGACGCTTCATCTGAAAATGGAGCCGAATACTCTTTCCAATCCTTTAAGCGAGTGAGAGGGTCCCGCTCAGCCGGTTTTTCTCGTTTTTCTTCCATGAATCCAGTTGGTTTCCCCATGTTCCTCTCCCCTTTCTTACTGTACTACCGCTTGTTTATGGACTTTGGCAGGCGTTTGGTGAACCTTTGTATTGGCTTCAAAAGCATACATAATTGCGTCTTCTTCTGATAAACCCGCCGCTTTTTGTTCTTCGATGCTGAGGAGCATTTGTTTATAGTTTTTCGGAATGACTTTGATAAAGGTTTCTGCGGCTTTTTCCCAATTGTCCAGAAGATCTGCGGCTTTTTTGCTGTTTGTCAGCGCCGCATGCCGTTTGACCATTTCTTGCACTTCTTTGATCTCCGCCTCATCCATCAGCTTTTCAAATGAAATCATTTCCATGTTGCATTTGCGTTTAAATGCTTTGGCATCATCACTCAGGACGTATGCGATACCGCCTGACATTCCCGCCCCGAAGTTTTTGCCGACTTCGCCGAGGACGACAACCCGGCCGCCTGTCATGTATTCACAGCCGTGGTCTCCGATACCTTCTACAACGACATTGACTCCGCTGTTACGGACTGCAAAACGTTCACCTGCGCGCCCGTTAATGTACGCTTCCCCGCTTGTTGCTCCGTAAAATGCGACGTTCCCGATAATAACGTTATCGTGCGTTTCACAATTGAAGGCATCAGGCGCTTTCACGATGATTTTTCCGCCTGAAAGCCCTTTGCCTACGTAGTCATTTGAATCCCCGTTCAAATGAAGCGTCATCCCTTTAGGGACAAATGCTCCGAAACTCTGTCCGGCTGATCCGGTAAAATGAAGTCTGATCGTATCATCCGGCAGGCCTTCCGCTCCGTAGCGTTTAGAAATTTCACTTCCCGTCACGGTCCCGGCTACGCGATTTGTATTATTGATCTTGATTTCAGCTTCCGCTTCCTGACCGGCTTCAATTGCAGCCTGCACCGCCGGAAGAATAACCGTCATATCAAGCGACTCGTCGATTTTATGGTTTTGCGCCGTACGGAAAGTGCGTACGCCTTCAGGCTGGTACAGCAGTGTGGATAAATCAAGCTGGCCCGCTTTCCAATGCGCTTTCGCACGTTCACTGACATGTAGAACGTCTGTCCGTCCGATCATTTCATCAAGCGTCTTAAAGCCTAACTGCGCCATATATTCACGCACTTCTTCTGCGACAAACAGCATGTAATTTACGATATGGTCAGGATCGCCCATGAATTTTTTGCGGAGCTCCGGGTTTTGCGTCGCGACACCTACAGGACATGTATCTAAATGGCAGGCGCGCATCATGACGCAGCCGAGAACGACAAGCGGCGCTGTAGCAAAGCCGAATTCCTCCGCACCGAGCAAGGCGGCCATTACGACATCTCGGCCTGTCATCAGCTTACCGTCCGTTTCCAATACCACGCGATCCCGTAAACCGTTCAGCATCAGCGTTTGGTGAGCTTCTGCAAGACCAAGCTCCCACGGAAGACCCGTATGTTTAATACTTGTTTTCGGTGACGCGCCCGTTCCGCCATCGTAGCCGCTGATGACGATGACATCCGCAGTGCCTTTTGCCACACCGGCCGCAATCGTGCCGACGCCGGCTTTTGACACGAGCTTGACGCTGATTCGCGCGCTTCGATTTGCATTTTTCAAATCATGAATCAGCTGCGCCAAATCTTCAATTGAATAAATATCATGGTGAGGAGGCGGTGAGATCAGCCCTACACCTGGTGTAGAACCGCGGACATCCGCGACCCAAGGATATACCTTGTTGCCCGGAAGCTGACCGCCTTCTCCCGGCTTCGCCCCTTGCGCCATTTTGATCTGCAATTCATCCGCATTGACGAGATAATGGCTCTTTACGCCGAAACGGCCGGAAGCAATCTGTTTAATCGCACTTCTTCTGTCGTCGCCATTTTCATCCGGAACGAAACGTTTCGGGTCCTCGCCGCCTTCTCCGCTGTTGCTTTTTCCGCCAAGCCTGTTCATCGCTATCGCTAAAGCCTCATGGGCTTCCTTGCTTAATGAACCGAATGACATCGCTCCTGTTTTAAAACGTTTCACGATGGAAGCAGCTGATTCAACTTCCTCTAATTTTAAAGGCTTGCGGTCTTCTTTGAAGGCGAACAGATTGCGTAAAAATCCGATTCGTTCTTCATCCGCTGCATGAGAATACTGCTTAAACAGGCTGTAATCATTTTTGCGGCAGGCCCATTGCAGCGTATGGATGGTTTTCGGGTTGAAAGCGTGGTGCTCTCCTCCGTTCCGCCATTGGAATTCACTTCCCGGATCAAGGGTTTGGCTGTAATCATCCTTGTACGCCGCTTGATGGCGCTGTTTCGCTTCTTGCGCAATCGTCTCGATATCGATTCCGCCAAGCTGAGATGCAGTACCGGTAAAGTATTTGGCGATAACGTCTTCACCGATGCCGACCGCTTCAAAAATTTGGGCGCCCCTGTAACTTTGCACAGTTGAAATCCCCATTTTTGACATCACTTTCACGACGCCTTCTGTTACGCTCTTTCCGTATTTGCTGACAGCTTCTTCATACGGAATATCAAGCCGGCCTTCATCGATTTCCTGCTTATACGTAGCGTAAGTCAAATACGGATTGACAGCATCTGCACCATACCCGATGAGAGCCGCAAAGTGATGAACTTCACGCGCTTCCCCGGATTCAACGATAATGCTTGCTTTTGTTCGCAGGCCTTGACGGATCAAATGCTGATGCAGCGCACTGACGGCCAAAAGCGGCGGAATCGGCGTCAATTCCTTACTCATTGCCCTGTCAGATAAAATTAACAGAGATACGCCTTCCTTGATCGCTTTTTCCGCCTGCTGAAACAAATCCTTCAGGCCTTTTTCTAGGTCATCGGAAAACAGCGTGCGGATGTTCTGGCTCTTAATGTCAGGATGCACAAGTGTTTTCAGCGCATAAAACTGTTCGTTTGATAATACAGGAGTATACAATTTTATGCGGCGTGCATTTCTTTCACTCGGATGCAGCAGATCGCCTTCAGCTCCAAGCCAGGTCACCGTAGAGGTCACAAGCTGCTCGCGGATCGCATCAATCGGCGGGTTTGTGACTTGCGCGAACAGCTGTTTAAAGTAATGAAACAGTGATTGGGCGCGGTCGGATAAAACGGCGAGCGGCGAATCATTTCCCATAGAGCCGAGCGGGTCCTTGCCTTCTTTAATAACAGGAATTAAATACTTCTGAATATCTTCATACGTATAGCCAAACGCTTTTTGACGGACGAGAAGATCATCGAATTGTTCCTCTTCCCGGATTTCCGGGTCAGGATTCACTTGAACCAATTCTTCTTCAAGCCATTTTTGATAAGGGAATTCATTGGCAATTTCTGTTTTCACTTCTTCATCTGAAATAATCCGGCCTTCTTCTAAGTCAATGAGCAGCATTTTTCCGGGCTCCAGACGTTTTTTATGAAGAATGGTCTCCTGCTCTACTTCAATAACGCCGACCTCAGATGAGAAAATAATATGGTCATCTTTTGTCACATAGTAACGTGCCGGACGCAAGCCGTTACGGTCAAGGATGGCGCCGATCTGTTTTCCGTCCGTAAACGAAATGGCGGTCGGCCCGTCCCACGGCTCCATTAAAGAGCTGTGATATTCATAAAAAGCCCGTTTCGCTTTAGACATGTGAGTGTTTTCCGTCCATGGTTCCGGAATCAGCATCATTGCCGTATGTGCCGGTTTCCGCCCTGCCATCACGAAAAATTCAAACGCATTATCAAGAATGGATGAGTCACTGCCCTCAGCATTTAGAATCGGCAGCACTTTGTGAAGATCGTCTCCGAAGCTTTCTGAAACGAACTGCTGCTCCCTCGCTCTCATCCAATTGATATTGCCCCGGAGCGTATTGATTTCTCCGTTATGAATCAGATAGCGGTTCGGATGGGCACGTTCCCAAGTAGGAAAGGTATTTGTGCTGAACCTTGAATGCACGAGTGAAAATGCAGATACGAAGGTTTCATCCTGCAAATCCAAATAAAAAGCGTCAACCTGCTCAGGCGTTAACAACCCTTTATAAACAATAGTCTGGCTTGACAAGCTTGCGAAGTAAAAATCAAGCTGTTCTTGAACGCCCCAATTTTCCGCCTGCTTCCGGATGACATACAGTTTGCGTTCAAAAGCAAGGCTGTCTTTCAAATCGTTTGCGGCGCCGATGAATACTTGACGCACATATGGGCAAGTGCCTTGTGCCACTGTTCCGATTTTTCCGACATTTACAGGGACGGTTCTCCAGCCGAGAACGATCTGTCCTTCCTGCTCAATGAATGCATTCACCTGTTTTTCGATCTTTTTTCTTTCCTCTTCATTTTGCGAGAAAAAGACCATTCCTACCCCGTAACGGCCTTTTTCCGGCAGTCTCATTTCTCCGCACTCTTTCTTAAAAAAAGCATCAGGGATCTGAACCATCAGGCCGGCGCCGTCACCCGTATTCGGATCACTGCCCTGTCCTCCTCTGTGATCCAGCTGGCAAAGCATCTTCAGTCCTTTTTTGACAATGTCATGTGAAGGTTTCCCTTTTAAATGGGCATACAAGCCGATTCCGCATGCATCGTGCTCAAATTCCGGACGGTAGAGACCTTGTGCTTTCGGCATTTGATTGTAAGTCATAATTCCTCTCCCCCGATCAGTTTCCGTTAATTATCGGTCATAAAATCTGACAACTTTAAATTAATTGTAAGTTTTCAAAACAATATAAACAATATATAATTTAGATCAAATACATCTCAAAATGAGATAGATAGGTGTGAACGCAATGGAATTACGCCAGCTTCGGTATTTTGTGGAGGTAGCAGAACGGGAACATGTGTCAGAAGCGGCTGATCATCTGCATGTCGCACAATCCGCCATCAGCAGGCAGATTGCAAATCTTGAAGAAGAGCTGCAAGTCACTTTATTTGAACGGGAAGGCAGAAATATTAAATTAACGCCGATCGGCAAACAATTTTTAGAACATATTAAAACGGCGATGAAAGCAATTGATTACGCGAAGGAACAAATCGATGAATATCTTGATCCGAATCGCGGAACCGTCAAAATAGGATTTCCGACGAGCCTTGCAAGCCAGCTTTTGCCGACGGTGATTTCGGCGTTTAAAGAGGAATACCCGAACGTTGAGTTTTTGCTCCGCCAGGGTTCTTATAAGTTTTTAATCGAAGCGGTAAGAAACAGGGATATAGATGCGGCGCTGCTCGGCCCCGTTCCGACGGAATTCCCCGACATAACAGGCAATATCTTATTCACGGAAAAGATTTACGCGCTTGTTCCGCTGCATCATCCGCTTGCCAAACAGAAAAATATTCATTTAATTGATCTGCGCGGCGACCAATTTGTTTTATTTCCTGAAGGGTTTATTCTCCGTAACATGGCGATTGACGCTTGCAGACAGGCCGGCTTTGCGCCGCTTGTATCGACGGAAGGCGAGGATTTAGATGCCATTAAAGGATTAGTCTCCGCGGGGATGGGAGTTACTTTATTACCTGAAAGCACCTTTGCAGAAACCACACCCCGGTTCACGGTCAAAATTCCGATTGAATTTCCTCAAGTGAAGCGCACCGTAGGCATTATTAAACCAAAAGGAAGGGAACTGGCTCCGTCTGCAAATGATTTCTATCATTTTGTCATTCAATTTTTCTCCAAACTTGAACAATATCAATAAAAAACAAACCCGAGCTTCAAAACGAAGCCTCGGGCTTTTTCATATTTTTATAGATCTTTCTCAGCCGATCGGAATGGATAGTTCAACGTGGCAGACAAACGCTTCCGGATCAATGACTGATTGATCGGTCTGTTTGGGCGGCGTTTCTTTAAATGTCTTCAGCTGGGCTGAGGAATAGTTGACGATGCCGAGTCCGAGCTCTTCTCCCTGCTGATCAAGCAGCCTGACAACCGCTCCGCTGCTGAATCTGCCCTTAATCTGCTCGATGTCCTGCGGTGACAGCTCCATATTTCCGTTTGCGACATCGCGGCTGCTTTCTTTTTCCATCACAATTTCGCCTTCGGGGCCGGAATTAAATGCAAGCCATTGTTCTTTGTGGTTTAACGGCAGGGTTCCTTTCGCTTCAAAATAAGTTCCTTCAGCCGCCTCATCTACCGCTTGAAGCAGAATGTCCGGAATGTTAGCCTGCCCGAGAAAGCCTTTAATACCGGAGGCCATCACAATTTTAAAAGCATCCAGTTTCGAACGCATTCCGCCGGTTCCCATGTCACTCCCGGCATCTCCCGCGCTTGCTTCTATTTCCGGAGTGATGTCACTTACATGACGGATTCTTTTCGCTTTCGGGTTGCTGCGCGGATTATCATCATATAAACCGTCAATGTCTGATAAAATCACAAGCATGTCGGCATCAATTAAACCTGCCACCTTCGCTGCGAGTGTATCGTTATCTCCGAATTTCAGCCGGTTGACTGTGACCGTGTCATTTTCATTAATAATCGGAATAATGCCCCGTTCCAAAAGGACGTTCATCGTATTGCGCACATTATGGTAGCGGTATTCATCGGAAAAGTCGCTTCTTGTAATTAAAATTTGTGATGCGACATAACCGTGCGCTAAAAACAGCTTTGAATAAGCCTCCATTAATAATCCCTGCCCGATGGAAGCAGAAGCCTGTTTTTCAGGGAGGCTTTCCGGTTTCTGAATAAATCCGAGCTTCCGATAACCTGCCGCCACTGCGCCGGAAGATACTAAAATCACTTCATAGCCGCTGTCTTTCAGCTGTGCGATTTGATCCACCAATGCTTCCAGCTTTCTTCTGCTGATTTCCCCGTGCAGGCTCGTCAGTGAGCTGCTGCCGATTTTCACCGCGACTCTTTTGATCTTCGTCCGAGACGTCACTGTATCACTCCTGTTTTTTAACGATTATAGTGCTGCCGTTTTTTCAATTGTTTTGCTGATCTCAATAGAACGTTCGGTCGCGTGTTTAATGGCTTTGGCAATGGCTTCTCCGCCGCCTTCTGACCTGAGCGCATCGAGGCCGGCTTCCGTCGTGCCGTTTGGAGAGGTGATGTTTTCCCGAAGCACATCCGGTTTTTCACCCGTTTCCATCAGCATTTTAGCGGCGCCCAATAACGTTTGCGCGCCGATTTTGCGGGACAGCCGTTTGTCTAAGCCGGCTTCTTCACCTGCTTTTTCAATAAACTCCATTAAATAATAAAAGTACGCCGGTCCGCTGCCTGCGATGCCGGTGAAAATGTCCATCTGATCTTCCTTGATCACGTACACTTCCCCGAGGCATTCCAAAAGGGATACCGCGGTTTTTGCTGAACCGTAAGAGACATGGTCTCCGAAAGCCGCAGCTGTTGCCGATTCGCCGATCATGCTGGATGTGTTCGGCATCACTCTTACAACCGGCTGATTATCATGTAATGATTGTTGTATAAATGAGGTTGTTATGCCTGCCAGAACAGACAGGATGATTTGATGAGGTTGAATACGCCGTTTCAGCGCAGCCAGAGCGATTTCAGCATCCTTCGGTTTCATGGCTAAAATAAAGACATCAATGTCTTCGGTTTTCATGCTGTCAAAAGCAATGCCCTGAATACCGTATTGATGTTCCAATTCAGCGAGTCGCTCTGTATTGCGGCGGTTTGTCACGCAGATGTTTTGGTTGGGAATTTTTTTTGCGCGGACCATGCCTGATATCATTCCTTCAGCCATTGATCCTGCTCCGATAAAAGCAACTTTCTTTTGATCTAAGATCGGTAACATCTCCCTTGTTCGTATTTTGTTCGTATTTTTCACACGTTTTTTATGTTACCACTTCAAGAGTCGATGTCAAGTTTGAAGGTTTTATTGATATGTATTGTTCCGAGCCTGCTATTATGTATAATGAATCACAGAACATACCTTTTGAGCCCGGGAGGCCGGGTGCGTTCCGGCCGGATTTAAAAATTATCTGAAATGGCTTTTTCTATCAGCTTTTTGCAGCGGTCAAGCTCTGTCTTCAGCTGTTTTTTGTAAAGCTTCGCAGCTTCATAGTCTTTAAATTGATAGAGAACGACTTCCTGGAGTTTGGCTCCCTCTTTTTTCACTTTTACTTGCTTTAAAATCCCGTCATCCAATAGTTCGTGAAGTGAACGGTACACCTCGGTATGATTCGGCTTAAAACCGATGGGTTTAAATTCCGAACGCAGCACCTCGAGAAGCTTCAGTCCGTAAAGCCGTTCCTGCTCTGTCATTGTAATCATGTAAAGCTTTAAAAAAGCTCTTTGTTTCACTAAAAAACCGGTTGAACTTCTTTTTTCTTCTTTCAATATGTGCACACCCTTTCCTCTAACAAATAATTCCATGTACTAAATATTCTCTATAGATGCCCTTTTCCCTTTTTATATGCTGTATCAGTTTTATTTGTATCTTGTTGTTTTTATGGATAGAGGGAAAAATTGAATAAATGAACATTTGGTACATAGTTTATTTAGTATAATTATAACATGTTTGTGCCGATATTTCATTCTTCCGTTCAGGGGTAGTACCACATCACTATCAAGTTAAAAAACAAAATACCCCCTAAAATGAAAAAATACTGTAAAGTAATAATAAAGATTTGATATTATAATCAAATTATCGAAATGTTTATTTGGAGGTTTTATTAATGAACATTTTAAGTTCTTGGTTATATAACATGAAAATCATAAAATACTTATTGGGAAGGAGTTGATAATTTAAAACTAAAGGAGAGATATTAATGATATATAGAAAAGCAAATCAGAAAGATTATGATACAATTTTGAATATATGGGAAGAGTCGGTTTTAGCTACTCATCATTTTTTAAGAGATACCGATAGAGAAGAGTTTAAAAAAGAAATACCCTCATATTTCCCACATCTTAATGTCCAGTTATGGTATGAGAAAGAAGATTTAATTGGCTTTTCTGCTATAAATAAACAACACTTAGAAATGTTATTCTTAAAACCTAATAAAATAGGTAAAGGATACGGTAAAGCTATTATTAATTCTTTAATTAAAGACTTTGATATTACAACAGTTGATGTAAATAAAGACAATAAGAGTGCAACTAAATTCTATATTAATAATGGCTTTTTTATAGAAAGTGAAACGGAAACAGATTCTTCTGGACGTCCATACCCTATACTAGAGCTAAAGTTAAAATAAGGTAAAGGTGAAAATCCTCCCTTACCTTTGATTTTTGCACTAAACTGCACGTTAGTCCAATAAGAATTAAATATTTGGCGGTGTACGCAGGTGAAAAAATTGCTATACATTGTGCCATCACCAAGTTAGATATCTACTTAGAATTGTAGTGATTATAGTAAAAATAAAAACAACAGGATAATCATAAATGTATGTTATCCAACGTTTTTTATATTATCGCAGGATTGAATGTTTATATTATTAATTGTAATTTCCAAAGTTCCCAAAGCGTCTTTTGGGAACTTTATTTGCTTAACGTTGTAAATCCGCATTTTTCTGACGCTACCCCAATTATAACTTATTTTAATCTTGATATTTCCTTATTTCGGGTTGTGACAGCTTCGCTGGTACTCCCCCGTTCACGGAAATTCAGAAGACGAATCTTTTGATCTATTAACATTCCCTTCAAAAGATAATCAGAAGCGCCGATGGACCGTTTCGAATGGAATAAAAAAGACCCGTCATGAAGACAGGTCCCCTTTTGTTTAAGGATTGGTTGACCACAAACCGGCAGTTTTGATGAAAATGCGCGGATGTAATTTCAATTGAGCAACCATATATTCTGCAAGATCCTCAGGCTGCATGACTTTTTCCGGATTGCCGTCTGTCAGATTTAATTCAATAGACATGTCGCTGGCAACCGTGCTCGGAGTCATTGCGCTGACACGGATGTTGTGTTTTCTGACTTCCTGCATGAGAGATTCAGTCAGACCGAGAACGGCAAATTTAGAAGCGCTGTACGCACTTGTCGCCGCGGCGCCTCTTTGGCCCGCCGTAGAAGAAATATTAATGATATCTCCTGATTTTCTCTCAATCATTTCAGGAAGAACGGCGCGTGTCACGTGGTATACACCCATTACATTAACTTGAATGATGTCTTCCCACTCTTCAGGCGTAAGATCCAAAAATCCGCCGAATTTGCTGATTCCGGCATTGTTAATCAAGATGTCAATCTCACCGAGTTCTTCTTTAATAGAGGAGACGGCTTGTTCAACCTCTTTTTGGTTTTTTACATCGGCAGCAGCGAATGATGCCTTTACACCAAGGGCTTTCACTTCTTCCGCAACCTTTTCGACATTTGCTTCTGTGCGCCCGATTAAACCGATATTGACTCCTTCTTTGGCTAAAGCGATAGCGGCGGCGCGGCCGATTCCTCTGCCCGCACCCGTGATAAGAGCCGTTTTGTTTTGTAAGCTTTCCACGTCTTTCACCCTTTCTGAATGTCCTTATGTACGATTTCACATTATAAGCAGAAAAAAAACAATTAGCAAATAAAATGATTCAACACGATCCGTAAAGGGTATCAACTGAAAAAAAGGAGTGAAAAGCAGATGATCATCATTTTGTATATCAGTGCTGCCGTTGCGGCTGCCGCATTAATTTATGCAGCCGTATCCGCCGTGCATTTTAAAAGAAACACAGCGCCTGATATAAAGAAGATTAACGCCGCGACAGCGTCCATGCAGACGGCCGTTGATGAAATCAAAACAGAAACCGATCTGTTATCGCAAAAGCAGAAAGAGCTGAAAGAAGATTTTCTCACTAAAAAAACAGCCGTGCAAACGACGGCGGCCGAAGTTAAAGGAACGCCTCACGTCCTGAAGATGCTCTGGAACGCCGGTAAAAGTGATGTATGAGCCTGCATGTCATCCGACGTTTTTGATGACACTAAGAGAAACCGGCGGATTCAAGGAGGCATAACATGATTTGCGATCGTGAGCGGCTTGCGCATTTTTTGCAGCAGCTTAAAGCACTACCTTCTTCGGGAGGGTTTACAAAATCGGATTTGCTGACTCCGGCTTTCCATTTAGCTAAGGACGGAGATCTGGATTTGTATTATTCGCCTCATAATGAATATATTAACCCTTATGCAGTCGTTGCCATTTCCGGAATCACACCCGGTTTTTTTCAAATGCAGCTGGCTTACAAAAAAGCGGCACAGCTTTTAAAAGATGGCGAAACTCTTGAAACGATAGCCTATGAAACAAAAAAAGCGGCCGGACTTTCCGGTTCAATGAGACAGAACATCATCGAAATGCTTAATGAATGCGGTCTGCCGGCCGCGCTTCACGTTGAGGATTCATCCCGGTTATTTGATTCAAAACGGGAGCTTCTTCATACAACGTCCGTTATCAAACACCCTGTTTTTTATAAACAGAAAAACTATACGGGACATCGGCCGGCAATCAGCAGGTCAGCTCTTCTAAGCCGTTACGCGCTGACATGTTTTCCGGATGAAATAGAAATGATGAAAAAGGACATTCTGCTTATCCCTCTCGGCAAAGCAGCAGAATCAGCCTGCCGCATGCTGAAGAAGAACGGCAGAATGGGTCATGCGGTCATTCTGGAAGGCTTCCCGCATCCGTCCGGAGCAAACGGACATCGTTTCAAACAATTTCACGAAAACAAACAATCGTTACGTGAACAAATTCAGCGCTTTGCCGGGTTTCTTCAGCAGCTGTAAAAAAAGCGCCCCGAATTTTCGGGGCGCTGCTGTTAAGAAGCGTATTCAGGCAATGCTTTATTGTGTTTTGCCGTTTTCTCTTCAGGTATTTTGATTTGATTGGTCAAGATTGCACTTACGAAATAGAGCGCTGCGAAAATCCATACAACGCCTTGTGCGCCGACAAGCCCGATGAACGCCCAGGCAAGCGCGGGGCCGACAAATGCCGACAGGCCCGCAGCCAGATTTAACACAGACATGGCAGCACCTTTATCGCTGCCGGCCGCCGTCGGCACGATAGCCCCGATCGGAACGAATCCGGCGAGGAGCCCTCCCCATATAAAACCGACAATGCTGACGAAAAGCAAGTTCCCATGTGATACAACAGGAGCATAATATAATAAAAGAGTAAAAATGCCGCAGCCCACTCCCCCGAACCACATGACAGTCTTCTTCCAGCCGAATGCATCGCCGACTGCGCCGAAGATTAAGTTAAAGACGATATTTCCGAGAAAGATCGTTCCCCAAATTTGAAGCCATACATTTGTAGAAATGCCGTGCTGCGCCATATGCATCGGAAGAAATACCGGAAATCCGTATGTACCGATGCTGTTAATGATCCGAATGATCCCCCCAGAGAGCACGCGCGGATTTTCAGCAAGGATGGTGATTCCCTTCATTAATTCCTGCGCCTTTTCCCGCTTATCTGCCTTTTTCTTTTCAAAGCGGTCCCTATTTAAAATCAAAGCAAAAAACGCGCCGAGGCAGACCCAGAAAATTGAACTCCACAGTGTATTCAAATAGCCGAAGGATTTGATGGCCCAGCTTGAATACCAAGCACCGAATACAAACATCCCGCAGCAATATGCAATCCAGAACCAGCCGACCGCCGTACTGAGCCTGTTTTTCGGCGACCGGTAAATCACCCATGTCAAAAAAGAATAGGCAAACAGCGGATAACCCAGCCCTTTAATAAAATACGTGACATACATCACCGGCAAATTAAGATTTTCAAATCCGTATGCGATAAACGCGGCTGTTCCGATAACGTAAAACAACAGCCCCATAAACATCGTCCGCTTTGCGCCGAAGGCTTCGAGGCAGACCCCTGAAAACCAAGACGCCACAGCGAGAGAAACACCGTAAACCGTAAACAGGGCTGCTGATTGCTGTACCGTCAAGCCGTTTTCAACTAAAAACGGGCTGAGCCAGCCTTGTTCAAGGCCGTCCCCCATCATAAACAGCACGACTCCTAAAAATCCCCATGCGAGCTGTTTCGGAATTCCTATTTTATTAAGCATTTTTGTTCCTCCTCAGCAATCTTTCATGTTGTCATCTCATCCCCAAGTCAGGCTTTCACCGCCGGCTGAAAATGAGTAAATAATTTTTGCGTATATTTCCATTCTTCATATAGGAAGAGATCCGTCTGATCCGCTTCCGGCTCAATTACCTTTGTGCGGCTCGAAAGCTCTGCTTTCACACCGAGAGCTTCGTTGCAAATCATCGCCGCTCCCATTGCGGATGCCTGGCTGAACCCCTCTCTCTTATAGATTTTCTTTTGGAGAAGGTTAGCAAGAAACTGCGTCAAAGCATCACTTTGGAAACCGCCGCCGCACACCTTCACATCATCTTGTGAAAAGGAAGCCACCTCTGTTAACGCCTCATAGTTCCATTTGATTGAAAAAGCGATTTCCAGCAGTGCGGCTTTGACAAAATGGGCTCTGCTTAAGTTTTGGGACAGCGGAGCGTCAAAAATAAATCCGCCTTTTGCCAGTGCGTTTTTCTCAGGCGATAAATAGGAGCCTAACGCAGAAATACAGGCATGATCATGTTTCGGCAGACTTGCGATTTCCCGTTCCATAACGCCGTAGGATTCATTCGGATAAAAAATGGATTTTAATTTTTGATAATTGAGTCCTGTTACACCCGGATTCGTTTCAAGAAGCCATTGACCTTCTTCTGTATGGCAATTCAGCCATGCATTCTTTAAACTTTCGGTTCCGGTCTCCGCTGTTATCTTTGTAATCGGCGTCGTCGTGCCGGATACGATGACGATATCTCCCGGCTTTGCATCTGCACTTTTGATGGCAAGCTGTGTGTCTCCCCCGCCTGCAATCACAGGCACTCTTTCAGAAAGGCCGAGAACCGCCGCTTTCTTAAACGTTAACATTCCGACAACCGTCCCAGATCGGACGAGTGAAGGAAGAATGGCAGAAGGCACACCGAAGATGTTGCATAATTTCTCTGACCACGCCTTTTTCCTTACGTCAAACAGCAGTGTTTCAGCAGCCTGTGACGGTTCATAGCTTAAAATACCGCTCAGCTCAAATGTCACCCAGTCACTGATGCTTGTGATGTACTTCACTTCTTTCCATAAAGACGGCTGTCTGGCTTTTAATCCGACAAGTTTCATGGCGGAAAATAAAGCGCTCGGAAGACGTCCGGTTTGCTGATGCACTTCTTCTTTTGTCTCAATCCCGTCTTCCCATTCACGGCCTCTGTTATCAATGTTGGGCAAACCGAGAAATGCCTTTTTACCTTTATTGATCAGAACAATTCCCTGCCTCTGGCTTGTTGAGGTGATTCCGATTAATGTAATATGTGGGCTTTTGGCAATAACCTTCCTTGCCATAGCGCTGATTTGCTTCCATATCCCTTCCGGTGAGAAATATCGTCCGTCCGGATAAAGCGGATCCGTCACATATTCAATGTCTTCCCTTTCAAGCGCGGTCACTTCGCCGCCGGCAGTCACGACCGCGACTCGCGCATTCCCCGTCCCGATATCAAATACAAGGTAGCCTTTTTGTTCAGCCATTACAGCCTCCTCCTTCCGTTTCAAGTTCTCTTTTGTTATAAAGTTCACGTATTGAGCAGGTTTGATCTTGTTTCCATTTGAAAAGCGCTTCATTTAAAATCTTCACATGATGATCTTCCACTTCAAATGTTGCGCCCGCTAAATGGGGAGTCGCTAACACATTCGGCAAAGAGATCAATTCATAATCAGAAGATTCAGGCGGTTCGTGATAAAACACGTCAAGGATCGCTCCCTTAATCCGCCCTTCTTTCAGCACCCGCAGCAGCTCTTCCCTGTCTGTAACCGCCGCTCTTGACGTATTGACAAAAACAGCTTCCTGTTTCATCAATTGAAAGTGCCGGGCGCCGATAAGGCCGATGGTTTCTTCTGTGCGCGGCAAGTGAACGGAAACAATATCACTTTCAGAAAATACCCGTTCAATCGTCGTTTTTTCATACTCCCGGTTTTCATGATGGACAAATGGGTCATAGTAAAGCACCCTGCAGTCAAAAGCGGCCAATAACCGGGCGATTCTCTGTCCGACAGCTCCGAAACCGATAAGGCCGACTGTTTTCCCCGTCAGCTCATTTCCTCTGAATTTGACATAAGCCTGCAAATAATCACCATTCCACTTCCCGTCCTTCAGCCACTGATGGGAAGAATACGTATGACGCAAAAATGAAATCACATTTCCGATAAACATTTCAGCAACAGCCTGGGCATTGCGGGCCGGTGTAAAGAAAACGGGGATTTTTCTTTTAGTCGCCGCCGCAATATCCACGTTAGACGGCATTCCTCTGCAGACACCGATAAAAGCGGAATCGGGCAATATGTCAATAACACGCTCAGACACCTCATCAAGTTCAGTAATAAGCCCCGACGCGTTTGTCTCTTGAATCATTCGGATTAATTCATCTTCCCGATAGGCCCGGCCGTGCTTCTTCCACGGCCGGTGCACAGTCCGGCCGAACAGCTCAGTCAGCTCTTTCAGCCCCTCGTCGTGATATGGTGCGGTAATTAAAACCGTCATGGTGCAAAACATCCTTTTCACATAAATTTTTTCATAAAAAAATCTCTTTCCCCAAAGAAGGAAAGAGATTCATATACCGTCTTTATGCGCTTGAAGCGCACAAATATGTATAGATCATTCTTTCCTATCTTTCAAGCATACGCTTGCTGGAATTGGCACAATAAATGTTGCCGAGGTTTCGTAGGGCCAGTCCCTCCACCTCTCTGGATAGAAAATAAAATGATGAAATTGTCAGGCTGTTTAAAAGAATAAACTCATCATAGAAAAGTCTTTCCATGATGTCAACACTTTTTTTCTGAATTGACGTTCGATTTTGAAATGTTATAATGCTTACAATATAAACAAAGAGGAGAAATGGGCTATGAATTCTGCTGCAACACAGCCGAACGGGGTCTTTAAGTCGGTATGCTCACTAGACTGTCCCGATCAATGCGGCTTGCTTGTGACAAAAAAAGACGGAAAAATCGTTAACATTCAGGGAGACCCCGATCACCCGGTCACATCAGGGAATATTTGCAACAAAGTCAGACACATGGCTGAGCGCATTTATGATGAAAAGCGCGTAACCGTTCCGTTAAAACGGATCGGTAAAAAAGGTGAAGCCGCGTTTGCGCCTATTTCCTGGGAGGAAGCGATCAATACGATCAGTGCGCGCTGGAAAGAGCTTATTGCCGAAGAAGGAGCGGAAAGCATTCTTCCGTACAGCTTTTACGGCAATATGGGAAAACTGGCGGCAGAGGGAATGGACCGCCGTTTTTTCCATCGTCTCGGAGCGAGTCATCTCGAACGGACGATCTGCAGCAAAGCCGGTTCTGAAGGCTATAACTATACAATGGGAGAAGGAGCGGGTACTGATCCGGAGGAGACCATACATGCAAAGCTCTTTATTTTTTGGGGGATCAATGCCGTCAGCACGAATATGCACCAAGTCATGATTGCTCAAAAAGCCCGGAAAAAAGGGGCTAAAATTGTCGTTATCGATGTACATAAGAACCAAACCGGCCGGCTTGCCGATTGGTTTATTCCCATTCGCCCCGGCACAGATGCCGCACTCGCCCTCGGTATCATGCATGTCTTATTCGACGAAAACCTTCACGATGAAGCATTTCTCACAGAATACACCGAAGGCAGTGACGAATTAAAAGCGCATGTCAAACACTATGATCCGGAAACGGTTTCTGCTATTACAGGCGTTAAAGCCGACGATATCAGACGCCTTGCGAGAATGTACGGGGAAACCTCCCCTTCCCTTATCAGGATCGGAAACGGCATTCAGCACCATGACAATGGCGGAATGATCGTCCGCACCGTTGCCTGCCTTCCGGCTGTTACAGGACAGTGGCTCAACACCGGAGGAGGCGCAATCAAGCATAACAGCGCGGTATTAAACTATAACAGACAAGCGCTCCAGCGGCCTGATCTGCTTTACGGCAGGAAGCCACGATCATTTAATATGAACAGGCTCGGAAGCGTTCTTTTAGAAACAAAACCGCCCGTGCGCTCCCTGTTTATTTACGGTACGAATCCCGCAGTGGTTGCGCCGGAAGCGAATAAAGTCAGAAAAGGCCTGATGCGGGAGGATTTATTTACAGTCGTTCACGATCTGTTTTTAACGGAAACCGCCAAATATGCGGATATCGTGCTCCCTGCTGCATCCGCTTTTGAAAACACGGATTTTTACACGTCTTACTGGCATCATTTTATTCAGCTGCAAAAACCGGTGATCGAACCCTACGGGGACAGCAAATCGAATACGGAAGTGTTCCGTTTGCTTGCCGGAGCAATGGGATTTACCGAGCAGGAGCTTCAGGATTCCGATGAAGAATTGATCAGACAGGCGCTGGACTTTCCCGACAATCCGTATATCGAGGATATTGATTACGAAGCGCTCTCACGCCATTCCTTCATGAAAGCCAAACGGAAAAAACCGCTTTTTCCGGGAAAGCTCAAGACACCGAGCGGAAGAATTGAATTATATTCGGAAAAGATGAAACAAGACGGTTATCCGGCGCTGCCGACACATATCCCTCTTGAAAGCGATGACGATTTTCCGCTTTTATTTGTCCCGGGACCGAATCATAATTTTTTAAACTCGACATTTTCGAATAACGAAAGACACGTAAAACTGGAAAAAGCGCCAAAGCTTTTTATTCATACAGAGGATGCTGTACGCCGGAACATAGAAGACGGGGAAACCGTTAGAGTTTGGAATCACCGCGGCGAGTGTGAATTAACAGTTTCAGTCGGCGAACAGGTGCTTCCCGGCGTTGCAGTCAGCCAAGGTCTTTGGGCCGATATGGATGATAAAAAACAGCTCGTCAATTCGCTCACGCCCGATCGGCTGGCGGATATGGGCGGAGGCGCTGTTTTCTTCTCCGGAAAGGTGCAGGTGGAAAAGCTCAGCAATCAAAACCGTCCGCAATAAACGCCGGGCGGTTTTGATGAAGGCTGAATCCTTTCGGCCGGCTTCAACGTATAAAAAGTGATAACGTTTATTGGAGGTTTGCTGTATGGATATCATACCGGCATCGGAATCGCTTTAGCCGGATATTTCATAGGAGACGGATTGAAAAACTTTAAATCACCTGATCCTCATGAACACACTGACCACATTCTCATTAAAGAAAAAGATCTGCACTTCTATATTGGTTATTATTTAGGAGTTACGAAGGAAGAAGCAAAACAAATTGCCCGACACCTCTGACATTCCGCATATCACGAGAAACGGAAAGCGGTATGTACAGAAAACTGCATTAAGAGAATGGCTGACTTCCATGCTGGAAAAAGAATAACAGCTGCCATGAAAAGCGGGAAGAGTTTTTCTCTTCCCGTTTATTAAGATTCGCCGCCCTGCCTCTCTTCAACCCCAAACATACGATAGATATCATTCTTACGTAACGAAACATCCCCTTCTTTAGATTTCAAATAAAACCCTTTCTTATATAACCGTATGACTTCCTCATATGTAAGCTCATGACGAAGGAGCGCCATTAAACGCCCGTCTTTTTCATCTTGTTTATTGAACCATTCATACTGTTCTGACCAGTTCACTTTCTGCATGTCAAACACCTTCTCACTTTGGATTAATGCCCTTTTCGCATTCTTTTACTTATTACCCCTTCTGTAAACATTCCGATTACCTGTGACATTTTTGAAAACAGCCGTAACCCCTCCCATTAGTCACCATGTTGACTTGTTTCTCATTTCGTTGTATATTATAATTGTCAACATGGTGACAATTCAGATAGGAGATACCTTATGGATATTAATTTATTAATGAAGGAACTGCATGTTATGCAACAAAGTTACGCATCATTATTTTCGGTTGTCAATAAAGTGCAGGCTCGGGGGGACGAATACTTAGAAATGTTGACTTCCCGACAGCACATGACTCTTATTGCTATTGCCCATTTACCGACGGAAGATACCACACTTATGAATATCGCTAAAAAGCTGGGCACAACAAAACAAACCGCTAACAAATTAATTTCAAGCCTCGCGAAAAAAGGATATGTTCACACTGTGCCAAGCAAACTGGATAAACGTGCAATCAATATTGAGATTACCGCTGAAGGAAAAAAAGCGTTAATTTCCTGTTCAGAAAAATCCACCTATTTTTTAGCGGATATGTTTCATGACTTCACAACTGATGAAATTGAAACATTCTGGAGGCTATTGCAAAAACTTTATCGTTTTGATGGTGAAGAACAGGATGGTTTTGAAGAAAAAGCACATTTGAAAGTTGAAGATCAGGCACAATTCATCTCAGATGACTATGAAGAAAAAATCATGACTGAATTTTCAAAACGGCGATATGGGAGTGCAGACGATGAATAATATGCTTTATCGAAAAGTAAAAGAAACAGAGGATAAAATGAAGGAAAAATGCTATGAGCTGAAAGATAAAATTGATCAATTTATTTCTCATACTAAATACAAAATTCATTGCAACCGTAAACTGGACCGAGCCGGCAATTATATATCAATTGCCATTGGACTCTTTATCCTAACTGCCTCATGGCTGACCGCAACACAATGGCTGCTTTGGATAGGCGCGGCGAGTATTTTGAGTAATGCCTGCTTGCTCATTATAAAGCCTGTTAAAAATTGAAAATCTGAAAAAAGCTCTCTAAAAGAGAGCTTTCTTTTATTAATCGTCCCAGTCTTCATCTTCTTCCCAGTTTTCTTTCATCTCATGAAGTCTTTCATAAAAGAACTTTATAAAATGGGCAGAATTAAGTTCTTTATAGCCACCGAATTCACTCCAAATAACAACTGGACATTCTCCTTCACTGTTGATTTTATTGGTATCTAAACAATACCCAAAAAAATCAACATGTTCTATGACTACTAAGCCACTTGGCAATCCCCTATATTCATGATATTCCCTGGTTGTTTCTACAACTGAAGCACCGCCAAAATCATAGCCTAATAAATCGATTCCATAAACCCCGCCAGAACCATATTTTCTAAGAAACCATTTGTAGCTATCTGGCAACGTGACTTGAAGATCTTGCTCAATTTTTAAAATTTTATCTTCTCCAATCCCACCCGTAAAATCTTTTTCTTTTGCATTATCAGCTATGAATTCTTTTACTTTTAAATAAAAATCCATGGTTTATAACCCCTTATTCTTTCTCATATTGTTTTGCTCTCCACTTCCAATACCTTGTCTTAAAGTTATTGTACTGTTTCTCCAGGTAAACATCATTCCGGAAGCTTTCTCCATTACCTTTAAGGCCATGTATTACGTCGCTATACTTTGTATGTAAACTATTAGGTATCTCAAGCAACGGTCCACTTTCTTCTTGTATGAGGTGATGTAAGTTAATCTGTGTTCCGTCTTTAGCATAAGGAGACTTACCATCTTTCATTAATTCCAGGTTGGTTTTTCCTTTTGGAGTTTTTTGATTAATATCAATGTCCTTTAAGGTATAGACTCTACGGCTTACATCTCTAATTTGTCCTTTAACTTTTACTTTGCCGTCTATTTCAACAGCACCATACTTTTCTTTATTTAACCAAGGAAGGTTTATTTCTTGACCAGTAAACGGCTTTCTCGTTCCATCCGGGATTTTCTTTGCATTGGTCAAAAGTTCATTTTTAAGGTTTTGGCTGTCAACCACATTGTATGGTACGTCACCCGACAGAGCAAGCTTATACTTAGGATTATACGGAAGCAAATCTGGAATCTTGACGTCCTTAATTCTCTTCCCTGCCTGTCCTGCCTTGTTTATGACCTTCCCCGCCGCATCAGCTTTGTTAACGGCTCCTGCGCCTTTCGTTCCGACGACAGCCACAGCTGCTGAACCAATTGCATATGTCACCCATCTTGATCTGGAGTAAGCATCTCCATTTACCATATCCTTTTGATACGATTCCTCGATTGCTGCTGAAACAGCATCATATGTTTTAACAGGATGAAGTACTGCATTCCCCAGTGCTGACAAGGTTTCCCCCGGATCGGTTATGAAGTCCCATAGACCGGTTACCGTGTCTTTCCCGACATCATATAAACCAACGCCAGCTCCTTTTAAAATATCCCAAGTCACTTCTCCGGCTTCTTCCATCTGTTTTGCTTGTTCAAGCTGAATGACATATTGCTGCTGAGAAGGTTCAAAGTTTTCATAGCCGATCTTCTTCGCAATTTCCAAATATTCATCCGGATCGGTCACACCGTCAGCGAGCTTTTTCTTCAGATCCTTGATTTCCCGCTCTTTTGCTTCTTCCTTCTTAAACGTTAAATATGTGTCTGAGTGTCTTGCAATCTCGCCTTTTTTCTTATGTATGTCACTTTCCCTGTACGCCTTGGCGTTATAGTGAAGCGGAGTGGCGTTTTTCCCTTTGCCTGTTGCGTTTTGGAGCTGCTGAAAATCGGCCTGGATGAAATGTTCATTTGCCTCGGTTTCTGCGTATTCTTTCGTTAGATTGTGATCAAGCTTTCCGAGCTTATGTATGGTATCGTCCCGTTTTTTGTCTGCTGATTCCAGCTTTTGATCGACATCTTCTGTAGAGAAAACATCAAGATGAATGATATCTCTGATTTCATCAAGGATACCTTTCATTTCATTGCGCTGCTCCTGCATGATGGCTTGTGATTTATTCTTCGCATGGATCAGCTCGTGTTCTAAAAAGGACTCTTCCACAAACGAATCGGCCAATCCGGCATCAGCTACTTTTCCTGAAATACTGTTAAGAAAAGCAATTTTCATATCGATCAGATCAAGCCAGCTGTCTGTGACACCAGCGTGATCTTGGAAGAATGCTTTGATGTTATCAGCACCTTTACCTGAAAACTCACTGTCATCTAAATCAGCCATTCCCTGAAAAGCTTTCCTGAGATTGATAAATTGGTCTCTAACCTGATCATATTCTTTTGCTCGTTTCTCCGCTGCTGAGATTAACGAGGATGCTTCAAATACTTTCATTTACGGCTCCTTTCTGCTTCTTTCCGTCTAAATTTTACCATAGGATATAAGATTAGATGAATCTCTTGCATTTGTCGAACTGCTTTATTCAAGATCATAAAATTTCAAAGAAAACCTTACACGAAGGAATCTGGGATCGGCAAAACAAAGCCAGATATAACATATATTAAAAAATCTCTTGCATTTCTACACCCGCCATGCTATATTGATATAGCGATGAGCTGAATTGTGTAAGCCGATGCACATGCCCTTGCGGCACACACGAATGTGGCGTGTGGTGTATCGCCTCAATACGCAAAAGACGTTTGCTTCTGCAAACGTCTTTTTTTATTATCCGATTTTCGTTCCGTTCGGTACTGTCTGCTCTGGCGTAAGCAGGACAACGTCTCCTTTTTCCGGGATGCCGCCGAGAACGAGAACTTCTGACTTAAATCCGGCGATCCGCCGCGGCGGAAAGTTGACAATAGCTGTCACCTGTCTGCCCGTCAGATCACCCGGTTCGTACCGTTTTGTAATCTGGGCGCTTGATTGTTTCATGCCGATCTCTTCGCCGAAATCTATTGTCATCTTAATGGCCGGCACCTTTGCTTCCGGAAATACTTCCGCTTTTACGACCGTTCCTATTCTGAGATCAAGCTTGATAAAATCTTCAATGACTGCCATATCAAAAACTCCTTTTTTACAATCATGTTACCAAAAAAAGAAGCAGTTTATTTAACCGATTTTCAGGATTATTTATCAGATTGAAAGGTGTTTCGGAAGACACGCGGCGTTATTCCCTTATGTCTGACAAACCATCTGGTAAAGGAAGACAAATTTTGAAAGCCGACCTCCTGACTGATGTCTGTCAGCCGGCATTTTGTTTCAATAAGCATTTGTTCCGCTTTCTTCATACGGAGCTCAGCAATATAAGCTTGCGGGCTTTTCCCCGTCTGCTTTTTAAACCAGTCGGAATAATACGCCGGGTGGTAATGTTCCATTGCGGCAAGCTCTTTAATTGTAAAAGTCTTTGAGAGATTTCGGCGGATATACGCAATTGAATCATTTGTACGGTTTTCTTGTATCTTTTCAGCAATATATTCTGCAAGCAGACTCAATGAATGAGCCGATTGCTGCTTTGTCTCTTCTGTCAGCAGAAACCGAATCGATGTCCAAAAAGGATCAAGCTTATTCAGAACGCCGGGGGCAAATGAACCTTTGAAAAAATATGCCGGTATGTCGAGAACGAGACATTCATTTCGCTCCAAAGAACGGAACCGATGTTCATGCCCGGGCGGAATATACAACATTTGATCAGGTTTTAATCTGATTTTACGTCTTTCTGTCTCCAGGTCCAGCTGTCCTTCGAGCGGAAAGAGCATTTGACAGTATGTGTGTGCATGAGAATCAAAAATATGTGAATAGGTGCGCCGCTCACAAATGATATGTTGTAATGAATCCATTTGTCCCTCCTTTTTACATGATGCGTCTTTTTATTTAGTTTACATAATAATATTATTGTTTCCTCTCCTGCAAACCTCTTAGGAAAGCAACAACTGCAAACTTCCGGCTTTCCTTAATTGATTCGGTTAATTCAAATGCACTCTGTTTTCTCAACACGGCAAATCCGTGAAGAAGGCTCCTCAGTCCTCTCGCAGCATGAATCGCAGTGTCAGACTGTGCATATCCGTTAGCTGTCAGCTGCCTGACAACAAGCCCTACAAGCAGGCTTGACAGATTCTCAATCCGGCCATCTTTTATCTTTTGAAATGTTGCGTCATATAATCCGGGATTGGCTTCGGCGAAATTGATATAGGCATCGGCGAGAGCAAGCAAAGCCGTTTCACCCGTCAGTCCTTCTGCAGAGGCCGCCATTTTTTCATATAACATAGTTAAACCGGAGACAGCCAGCTCTGCTTTAATTCCTTGAAGGCCATTGACAAAATTGTAAAGGGAAGGCGGTTTTACGTTTAAGGACTTTGCAACAGCCGCAAGCGTCACTTCATTCAGCCCTTTTTCGTCAGCGATGCCTGCTGCGGCTCTCAATATCATGTCAAGGCTCATTCCGACTCTCGGTGACATTATGATCGGCCTCCCGGCAGGCTTCGTTCGGCTTCCTCAGCAGCCTCAGCCATCATTTCAACGGGATTGCAGAGAACATTTCCATGTCCGGCGGCCAGACTGCTTGGTTGATGAGCGATAAGCGTTCTTGCTGTTTTTACAGCTTCTTCTTTATTCCACGTAGCAAAAGCCGGAAACGGAAATTTCCATTTCAGCTTCCCTGAAACAGCAAGGCCGCCCCGTACTTGAAAGGCATCTCCGACGATCAGCATATCATTTCTCATATCTTTAAAAGCGAGGCTTCCCGGCGTATGACCGGGAGCGGGAATGACAAGTAAAGATCCGATCCGCTCGCCGCCTTTCAGCAGGCGATCAGGTTCGGTCTGAACATTTTTCGGCACTCCCCCCTTTATCGGCGTTTGTGCTTCATGCTCAAATAATGAAGTGTCACCTTTCAGCAAGAAAGAATCCCGCTCAGAAATACAGACGGAAGCATCCGGAAATTCCGCAGCTAATGAGTCAAGCGAACCGATGTGATCCCCGTGCGCGTGGGTGAGTAATATGTCATTCAGCGGCTTCCCAAGCTGCCGCAATGCTTGTTTGATTCCTTTATGACTGTTAGGCAGTCCGGCGTCAATCAGGGTTACTCCTTCTTCTTCTTCAACCAAATAACAATTCACCGGGAAGAGCGCGGGAAAAAAAGTCAGCTGCCAAACGGTTCCGTATTGTAAGATTCTCATCAACATCCCCCTAAAAACTAATATCATTAGTTTTATTATAACTAATACCGTTAGTTTTTCAAGAGTTTTCTGTTTAAATCCTGAAAAAGGCGCGGGCGCTTCTCTTATGCAAAAAAAAGAAACGTGCATACTGTGATAAAAGATGCTTTCAGCCTGCGAATAAATCAGACTACTAAAACCAGCCGGATAAGCATACACTACTCAACGGAGGGGGAGTTCCACACCATGCATATCACACTTCAAAGCATCTGCCCTGTCTTAATGATTGCCTTTTTTCTGTATAAAAAGGTGAAACGGTCCGTCGGCTTTCAGCCTTTGAAACCCCGCTGGCTTTATACAAGAATGATTTTGTTTTCATTGCTGGCCGCAGCTCTGGCGTTTTTCAGCATCACACACCCGGCTTTATACGGCCATCTTATATTCGGCACTTTTTGCGGCTGGCTTCTGGTCCTGTTTGCAAAACGGAACATTTCATTTGAAGAACGCCGCGGAAAAATGTATTTTCGCACTCACCTGTGGATTGAACTTATTCTATTAACGTTATTCCTATCGAGATTTTTTTATCGCGTTATTGAAATGTACCGGGTCACAGCGGACTTTACCCATCCGGAGGCATACAGCCAAACGGTCGGGGCCGATCCGCTGACCATCAGTATCTTTTATTTCATCGCAGTTTATTACAGCGGCTTCTCTTTTTATGTTTTAAAAACGAGCAGAGACCAAACCAATAACAGTCAGTACGGCTGACATCCCTGTCTAAAAAGCAGGGATGTTTTTTAATCGTGCCGCGTATGGTGAATCATTTGCTGAAGCACATCTAACACATGTTCATCCTCAGGAGAATAATAAATGGATGTTCCTTCTCTGCGTGATTTGACGAGGCGCAGATTTTTAAGAAAACGCAGCTGATGAGAAACGGTAGACTGCAGCAAATTCAGCTTTTCTGCGATATCATTTACCGCGTGCTCACCCTGTGACAGCAAATGGAGAATTCTGATTCTGGTCGGATCAGACAGCGCCTTAAAAGTCTGGGCAACCAAAAATAAAGTTTCCTCATCTAAATCGACAGCGGGGTCATTTTTGTTTCCGGATTCGTGAAATTCAGTCATATACCTCACCCTTCTTTTCTCAAGTAGCCCAATTATACCAAATGTCAATTGATGCAGATACATCCTGCGCCTGACAAAAGAACCGTTATTTTAAATTTATGTTTCAAATACGGGTTTCCGCTTGGTTTCGCGCATTCATCTGTGTCATAATGAAAAAGTCATAATGCTCCTGAAATTGAGGGTGAAACACAGTGGAGAAAAAGAAAAAAGGCTGTTTCGCTGCCGCGGGTCTTATGATGATATGTGTTTTTGTCATGGTTTCCTTCTTCCTCATTCTGTTATTTTCAAATAATGAATGGCTCAAAAGTCTTCCGTTTGATGTCAAGCCGATCGTCCTTGAACGGCTGACAGATTACAAACCGCTTGTTGAAGACGAACTGGATGAAAAAGGACTCACCAAATATACATCGCTTGTACTCGGCATGATATATCAGGAGTCAAAAGGAAGAGGAAATGATCCCATGCAGTCTTCAGAATCTCTGGGTTTAAAGCGAAATGAGATTAAAAACCCTCAAACCAGTATCAAACAGGGAATCAAACAATTCACTCTCATGTACCAAACAGGCAAGAAAAAAGGCGTAGACTTGGATACGATTATACAAAGCTACAACATGGGAGCCGGCTATATTGATTTTGTGGCTGAACATGGAGGATCGCATACTGAGGAACTGGCAAAACAATACTCCGAGCAGCAGGTCAAAAAGAATCCGAAACTTTACACTTGCGGAGGGAACAAAGACAATTTCCGTTATCCCTACTGCTATGGTGATTACACGTACGCAGAAAAAGTAAAAGCAAAAACAAAAACCGTTGAACAATCCTTAAATGTAACAACACTTGAAACGCTTGAAGAGTAAAAGGCGCCCTGATGAGGCGCCTTTTTCAATCAATAGAAAAAAGCCGCGCAGAGCACGGCTTTTTTTAATAATACGGTGAGATCATTAAGTATACAATGACACCCGTCAGACTGACATACAGCCAGAGCGGCATCGTCCATCTCGCGATTTTTTTGTGGCGCTCCACCTGCATACTGAATCCTCTGATCAGCGTAAACAGCGCAAGCGGCACGATAATGAAGGAAAGGCAAATATGCGTAATTAAAATAAAGAAGTAAATCCCGCGCATGATGCCGTGGCCGCCGAATAAAGTATTCTCAGCTATCGAGTGGTACACGACATAGCAGATCAAAAACAGCAAAGTCGTCGTAAACGCCGCTAAAATAAAGCGTTTGTGCGCTTGAATGTTTTTTTGCTTAATCATAAAGAGCGCTGCCAGCAAAAAGATAAACGTGAAGCTGTTAAAAATGGCATTTAACATCGGCAGAATATGAATATTGGCAATGCTGACCTGTCCCGATTTCGGCATAAAAAACAGCACCGCAATTAATCCGTTGATCAGAACGGTCAATGTCAGCACGACACCGGTATAACTTTTAGGTTTGTTTTCTGTCTGATTCATCTTATGACCTCTCTCAATTTTACTGACTATCCAAATGGTATGAGAATTCAGCTTTGATGTCAACGGTTTCGCCCGCTTCGTCAGAAATTAGACAAACTTAAGCCCTAAAAAGACCGGATGTTTGAGACCCGGCCTTTCGTCATATTATGCTTCCTTCAACAGTTCTTCTATCACCTTATGTTCGTTTTCATTCAACAGATTTTTTGGAATGATCCGATCAATCGGTTTATTCATGTGCTGATCGAGAATATCGGCTGTTTCTTTGTCCCCTGCGATTACGAGACGCTCCCATTGGTGTGAAGCGGCCTTTTGATCAAGGTTTGAAGCCAATCGTTTATACAGCCTGTTTTGGTTTTCTTCGACGTGGGCTTTGGCGGCGTCTTCGTCCATCGATGCGGAGCTTCCGCTTACATCCTGCGGTTTCCACGATTCATTGATGACGTCGTAATGATAATGCTCCACTCCTTCAATTTTTCCGAGTACGGTTTCTATGATCTTCACTTCATTCTGCTGGGTGAGAATAAAAGCCGTGCTCGGAAATTGTTCACGAAGAAGTTCTAATTGATCAAGGACAGCCGTCTCTTCCCAATAAAATCGTGTTTCGACAGGCACCTGCAATTCAATCGTCTCCCAAATACCGCCTTCTCCCGATGCAAAAAATACGAGACTTCGCGGCATCTCTTTACCAAGCCCCTCGATATATTGATAGACACGTTCCATGATGCGGACGAGAGATTTTTCTTCTTCCGGATCACTGGCAGACAGATACTCTTTTAATCTCCGAAAACCGGTTTTCAAGGCGATTTTCCACTCTCCCCCCTGCTGATCCGGATTTCTCATATCCGTATTTACATATAAGGAAAGCATTTTATCAGGAGATTCCGTCATTACGTACTTCAATTTGCCGATGAGTGAGTCAATTGCCATTATAGATTCCTCCTTTTTCCGCTGCTCACTGTTCCTTTCCCTATCCGCACCGCCTTAAAAACGTCAATCCACATATAAACGGCAGACTTTTCTAAAAAAGTTTTTGCAAAACCCATTTACAAACCAAGACATCATTTACTACAATGGATACTTGTGTTTAACTAAGACTTTTACGCTGTGAAAGGAGTATGATTTTGTTTACTGCAGAAGAAAGAGATCAGAAAGAGCTGGAAAAAGAGCTTCATAAACTTGAATTTCAGATTTTCAGAATGCGGGAAAATCTGATAGATGTATCAAAAGACGCGCGAGTGCTTGGTATTGATCAATCGAACAATGACGATTGGATCATTGTTTCCTCGATTGATGATGGCCAAACATGTAAGATTATGCTGACTGACTGTGAGTCAGCCTACCGGGGAAGAGGCTGTTTTTCACTGATCGCCTCTTATTATGACAATGCCATTCATATCGGGGACATTAAAGGCCCGCCGAACCATGGCTACGGCTCGATCTGCATGAAATTTTTAAAACATATCGCCAGAGAGCAGAATATCCCGAAAGTGACGGGCGACATCGCTAAGCGTGATTGGGATCATGTCGACAGACTCATTCATTTTTATGAAAAGCATCACTTTGATGTCTGGATTGACAATGATACGCAATCAGGCGGCATTAAATGGGTCGACCTGTAAAAAAATAATAGAGAAATCCTCTTTTATATGGTGTAATAGATTAAACCATATAAGGAGGGTTTTTTTTGTATCCGGAAAAATTGAAAAAAGGTGACGGCATTCGTATTGTGTCTCCGGCCACAAGCATGTCCGTTATGTCAGATGAAAATATAAATGCCGCGAAGACAAAATTGGAGGAGCTGGGCTTTTGTGTCTCTTTTTCAGAGCATGCGAAAGAAATAAATGAATTTGATTCATCATCCATTGAATCGCGTGTACAGGATCTGCACGAAGCTTTCGCTGATCCTGACATCAAAGCGATTTTGACGACACTCGGCGGGTTCCAATCAAATCAGCTGCTCCGCTATCTTGATTATGAAAACATCAAGCGGCATCCGAAAATCCTTTGCGGCTATTCAGATATTACCGCTCTCGGCCATGCCATATATCAAAAAACCGGCCTTATTACATATTCCGGTCCCCATTTTTCTTCATTTGCCATGAAAAAAGGGCTGGACTATACCATTAACTCTTTCTTGGCCTGCTGTGCTTCTGACAGCCCGTATGAGGTAAAGCCTTCATCCGAGTGGAGTGATGATAAATGGTATTTGAACCAGGAGGACAGACGTTTTTATCGGAATCCGGGACCGCTCGTTATTCAACCCGGATATGCGGAAGGAACACTGATCGGAGGAAATCTATGCACGCTGAATCTTCTGCAGGGCACCGAATACTTTCCGGAGATGGAACAAGTGATTCTGTTTATAGAAGATGATCATATGTCGGACATTCATATGTTTGACCGGGATTTGCAGTCACTCATCCATCTTCCCGCTTTTTCAGCCGTGAAGGGAATTGTCATCGGACGTTTCCAGCATGCTTCAAATGTGTCTGAGGAGGCTCTGCGTGCCGTCATCCGTACAAAAGAAGAACTGTCATCCATGCCTGTTATCGCAAATGCTGATTTCGGCCACACCTCCCCTTTGATGACATTCCCGATCGGAGGAACATGCAGGATAGAAGCTGGCTCAGAAGGCGGACGGATATGGATCGATCGGCATTAATACATAAAGACGGGAAAACCGCCCCGTCTTTTTATTTTGACGCCTTATGCCGCGGCGTGCGCGGAGCGATCATAATTTGTCCGCCAGCCGCTGCCGTTACCCATACGGAAGCTCCTTCATAAAAATGGCTGATCTCTTCATTATATACGGCGTGTGTCAGTTCACGTTTATCATGCGTTCCGTCTTGGTTTTTTACGTTTAAAATAAGCACAAGCTCGTGCCTGCCATTCTTCATCACGCCAGTATGTCTCACCTTTTCAATAACGGCTGGCCTTCCTCTCCCTCTGTCAAGCGCCTGAAACAGCCTGACAGCAGGCATAGACAGTCCGATAACGAGCACAATGGCGAAAGCGGTGCATATACCTGCTTGAAACACCGGTGATTCTGTGAAGGCATTCCATAAACATATAAATTCCGGCTCCATCAGATTCATACATCCCTTCAGATTCCGTTTTCACATCCATTCCTTATTATATTAGAGAAACGCTTTTTCTTTTTCCGCATATAACGATTATATACAGTCAAAAAAGGGAAGAAAAAAAGAACACAAAGCATTTCGCCTTGTGTTCTTCATCTCTATATGAAACTAGTCTAATACTTTAACATTTACTGTTCTGACGCCCCAGTTGTTAGCGTCACTTTTCTTTGCAACAAATACGTCAATTTTATTTCCTTTAATTGCGCCGCCTGTATCTGCTGCTGTTGCCACTCCGTAACCTTCAACATAAACCTTAGAGCCAAGCGGAATGACACTAGGGTCTACCGCGATGACTTTTGCATCAGGGTTTTTGTTTAAGTCAACACCGGTTGCCGTTACACCGGAAATGCCGCCGTCGTTAGCAGAGTAAGCAGTTGCAGTCATTGTCAGCTGCTTTTTAGGCTCTTGTTGGTTTGTATTTGATTGAACAGGCTGCTGTTTTGCTTCGACAGCCTTCGCTTCTTGTTTAGGTTGTTGTTCTTGAACAGGTTCTTGTTTAGGCTGCTCGTTTTTGACAGCTTCTTGTTTCGGCTGTTCTGTCTCGGCAGCTGGTTTTTGTTCAGTTTGCGGCTGGCTGGCTTCTTGAGCCGGCTGTGCAGCCTGAGCCTGACCTTTCACATTTAACGTTGTGCCTGCGTAAATTATATCTGATTGCAAGTTATTCAAGCTTTTCAGATTGCCGACTGATGTTCCGAATTTCTGAGCAATTTTCCAGAGGCTGTCGCCCTGCTTCACTGTGTACTGCCCAGATGTGGTTGTTTCTACTGAAGAAATAGTCAGTTTCTCTCCTTCAATGATTAAATCAGAAGATAACTGATTCCATTCTTTTAAGTCCTTTAGGTTCACTCCGTTTTTTTGCGAGATCCCCCAGAGCGTGTCACCCTTTTGCACCGTGATTTCTTTAGCAGAAGCGTGAGCTCCAAATGCAGTTGTTGAAATTGCTGCAACTGCGACAAAGGACATAATCGTCTTCTTCATAAGTAAATCCTCCCTTGTTAGCTTTTTATTGGCGGCTAACAGGTGATATCGTAACATATGAAAATGTCAGTTCAATAACAAAACGATTTGAATTAGATTACAGTTCCTTTACATGAAACATTTCTCTCGCTTGGTAAGTCTTGCTGAAACCTTGATACAGCAAGGGTTTTCAAGCTTCTGATTTTTCCGGCGCCAATGAAAAACACAATGTGCAAATTTCTAAAAAAACTTTTTTTCACTCTGTTTCTCTTACATAATTTCGGATTTCTTCTAAAAAAACCGCTCCGTATTTCAATCTTTTTTGTTCCCCGACCCCTTTTACGGAAAGAAGATCCTGATCCGTTTTCGGAAGTTTCGCCGACATTTCTTTTAACGTCTGATCTGAGAACACGACAAATGGAGGCACACCCTGTTCAGCTGCAATTTCTTTGCGGAGACGCCGGAGAAGCTCAAATAATTCATCATTCTCGGTAACGGCGGCGGCCTGTAAGGCTTCTTTTCTCGCGACTGCGCTTTTTCCAAGCAGAACGTCCCTGCCTTTTTGGGTGACCATAAGCGTCGGAAATGTGCCGTCCGCCATTCTGATATATTCATCGGAAATAAGGAATTCGATAAAATCACTGATTTCCGCTGCGGATTGATGCTTCATAATGCCGTAAGTGGACAGGCTGCTGAAGCCGTTTTCCAGCACTTTTTTATTTTTTGACCCGCTAAGCACCTGCGCCACCATCGTTTTTCCGAAGCGCTCATTCATTCTGATGATGCATGACAATACCATCTGCGCTTCTTTTGTGACGTCATGGGCGGTCCTTGTATCAGTGCAATTGCCGCATGCTCCGCAAGCTTCCGCCTCATCCTCGCCGAAATACTTCAGAATAAACCGCTGCAGGCAATCTTCCGTATGACAGTAATCCACCATCTGTCTCAGTTTTTTGAGATCCTGTTTTTGTTTTTCTTCTCCGGCGGCCGATTGGTCTATTAAAAAACGCTGCACCATAATATCCTGCGGCGAAAACAAGAGCACACACTCGCTGTTAAGACCATCGCGCCCGGCCCGTCCGGCTTCTTGGTAATAGCTCTCCATATCTTTCGGAATCTGCGCGTGCAAAACGAATCTGATGTTGCTCTTATCGATTCCCATTCCGAAAGCGGACGTAGCTACCATCACTTGTATCTGATCGTTAAGAAACCGCTCCTGCTGGTCTTTTCTGTCATCATCCGCCAATCCGCCGTGATAACGGCCGGCATTGATGCCGCTGCGTTTTAATTTCTCATATAAACGGTCGGTTTCTTTTCTTGTCGCTGTATATATAATGCCGGCTTCGTGTTTATTCTTTTCCAGATACCGCTCGATAAACCGGTCTTTGTTTTCGCCCTTTACTACTTTAAACGTTAAATTCTCTCTGGCAAAACCGGTATATACAGTTTGTTCTTTCTTAATATGAAGCTGCTTGCAGATGTCATCATGAACCTCAGGCGTAGCCGTCGCCGTTAATGCGATGATGACGGGCGGTTCTTTTAATTCATTAAAAAGGATTTCGATATTCCGGTAACTCGGCCTGAAATCATGTCCCCATTGCGATATACAGTGAGCTTCGTCAATGGCGACAAGAGGAACCGTAATATTCTGCAGGATGTGAATGAATTCAGAAGAAGTCAAACGCTCCGGTGTGATGTAAAAGAGCCGGTAAGCCCCTTGTTTCAAACCGGTCAGGCGCTCATGAATGTCACGGCTTGTCTGGGTGCTGTTAATATAAGCTGCCGCGATACCCGCTTCTTCAAGCGCGTCGACTTGATCTTTCATTAAGGAAATAAGAGGGGAAATAACGATTGTGGTTCCTTCAAACAGCAGTGCGGGAATCTGATAGCAGATTGATTTTCCGCCCCCCGTCGGCATAATGCAGACCGTGTTTTTTCTCTCCTCTGCAACTGATTGTATCGCCTGCTTTTGGCCCGCGCGAAGACTGTCGTAGCCAAAATAATGCGCCAGAAGGGATTGGGCTTTCTCCAGCATATCTTGTAAAACCTCACTTTGTCTTTGATTCTTTTATTTTATCATACTGATAAAGTACGCTGCTCAAGGGAAATTCAAAATAAAAAGCCATCTCCGCAAGGGAAATGGCTTTCGCTACGTATGCCGTACGCAAGTAAGAAAGTTTTAAACCACCACTCCTCAAAGTGGGTGTTTGCAGAAGCGTTCCTGTCGTCCTCTGCAATGGAGGCATGACATTCCGGCTTCGATATAAAACTCCCTATTACAGCTTAAAGGTTAAAACTTAATTAACAATACGAACAATGTAGCTTCTCTTATATCCTACACCATCAGTCGTATTTTGGCAAGAGGGTTAATTCTTTTACAGAAAACCTTTTTTCTTTGTGAAAAATGCTTTATTCTACATAAAAATTGTTTTTTCGACAAAATATCAATATATCAATATAAGATCAGATCAAAAGCAGCCGCCAGTTTCTTCTATAATAGAAAAAACTCTCACACCCTGTAGGGGCGCAAGAGTTAATGGAAATTAGAATTTTGCAGCCAGATCTTTCGCTTCTTGCAGTCCTTTTTCAATGATCGCTTGAGCGTTATCCGGTGCAGCATTATGGCCTTCAACGACAACAGTGTGAAGATCTTGGACACCCCAGAAACCGAGAACGGTTTTCATGAAGTTTAATGACATTTCAAGAGATGCCATCGGTCCTTCAGAATATACGCCGCCGCGTGCGTTTAAGAGCGCTACTTTTTTATCTCCCATCAGACCTTTAGGGCCTTCAGGCGTGTATGTGAAAGTAACTCCTGCACGAGACAGGTAATCAACATAAGTATGAAGCACAGCAGGCACTGTGAAGTTCCAAAGCGGGAATGCAAACACGACTTTGTCAGCTTTGACAAATTGATTTAAGTAAATGTCAGCAGTTGACGCTTGTTTTTTCTCTTCGTCTGTCATTTCAATTCCTTTTGAAGCTTTGAATGTTCCGTTAATCATATCTCTTCCGAGGTAAGGAAGGTTTTCTTTATGAAGATCAAGTTCGATCACTTCATCATTCGGATTGTTTTCTTTATAAGCAGCCAGAAACGCTTCGTATAATTTTACGGATACGCCTTCTTCAGCCGTACGGTCACTTGATTTTACAAATAATACTTGAGACATTCTAAATTCCTCCCGGTAATCTTTTAATATTTACTTACAAATAGTATGTTACTTTCTTTTTTATATAAAGTCAATGATTTTATTTCGATTTTGAGATTTTTTATGGAATAAAAAAACAGGTACATATGAATGTACCTGCTGCTATTATTGTGAATCCTGCTCGCGATCCAGGATTTCGTATGTTTGTGAGCTTTTTTGATCAACGGTTTCTTTATTTGAGAGGTCTTTCACCTGCTCGTGAAATTCCCTTTCATATGACGGAGCGTCTGTTTTCACATCCCCTTCTGTTTCTCGCTGCGCTTCGACGGTCATTCTGGCGTACGGCACGGCTTCAAGTCTTTCATAAGGAATTTCTTTTCCCGTTTTCTCGCAAATCCCGTATGTTCCTTTATCCATTCGTTCAAGCGCGGCGTTCACCTCATCTAAAAGATTCTGATCGACACCGTCCAGCGTCTGATTCGTGACCCTGTCCAAATAAATGCTTCCGTGATCAGCTAAGTGGTTATCTACTCCGTTCGACAGTTCTCCTGTGTCTTCACTCATTGAATGATTTTCTTTTGATTCTCCCTGAAGACTTTCCTTTAAATCGATTAATTTATGATAAAGGCTGTCCTGCTGTACTTTTGATAATGACATATTCATCATCTCCTTTTTCGTCTGTATTCTTCGCTGTATCTGCTAATACATACCCTCGAAAAAGGAGGCTGAAACAACGGGGTCAATGCTTTCTCCCCCTGATGGTGACATTGGGTGTCTGCTGCTTTGTCTGTCTTTTTTCTTTCGCAGCATCAGTTTGCGGGTTGTCCCGAAATTCTTCAGCGCAGGCTTGTTTGAGCCTGTGCGCCGGTGTATGGTAAGTGGCGCCGATATTCAGCATACCGCTCAGCTCTTCTATACTCAGCTTTTCAAAATCAATATTGTATTCAACCTTGTCCACTTTGACGTGCTCAATATGGACATATGTTTTTTCCCCTTCCACCGTCTGCGGCTCAAAATGACACTTATCCTGAAGCTCATCAAGCTGTTGTTCCACTTTCTTAAGCCGGTCTAATTCCTCTTCACACACTTTTTTGAAAATCTCTTTCATTATTTTTTTCAAAAAAAATCACTTCTTTCCCCGTCACTCTTGGAAAGTTCTATGCGTCCCGCATTGCGAATATATAAACATGATATACAAAAAGGAGGCGAATCATGATGTTTTTTCCATCCGTTATCAATTTTGAGTATATAAAAATGAACGGAATCAGCGGCGGAGCAACTTTTAACACCGGCTCTTCCGTTATGGTGAGAAACACAGCAGCCAATAAAAGAAATGAAGGGTACGGTGAACAAAACGGTGATTGCACCGTTGTCGTCATCCCTATCATGAGTATCGATGATTCAGATCTGATAGATGGCACAGCAAACAAGATCAGCCTTCGATAATGATCTGGCTTGCATCCCCCAGATGTTTAGCAATCGATATATATAAAATCCCGTCTTTGAATACCGCCTGCATTCCCTTCGTTCCCTGAGCGGAATGCGGAAGGTCGAGTTTTTTTTCAAAATCGCCGTATTTTCCGGTCTTCTGTTTAAAATCCTGTTCATTGAAAAAGGATTTTCTCGTGCCTTTTACGACGATATATTCTCCGTAGGACAGCAGCTGAACATCTTGTTTCCGGTAGCCGGGCAGATACAGTAAAAATTGGAGCTCATCATGGGTTTCCACAATATCTATAAGAGGAAAAGCATCCTCATTTCTTTTCATTTGCCCATCTCCCTGTTGAAAGGGAAAATGAGAATGGCCGTTTTGAAATGATTTCAGTTGTTCATCATCAAAAACGTTTTTCCAAAAGTCGCCGCCGGACATGTTTTGCGCCATTTCCATCCACTGCTTCATCTTATCGAAATCCATTTTTATCGCCTCCTGTCTAAGCATACGGTCATAACAGCCGGCATACACCTGTATTAAAGGAGGTTTGCCTGTGGTTCAACCAACTCCATATATCAATATTAATATTTTCATGTTGAAAATTAATTCCTTTGAAAATGCTTCAGCGGTGAATGTCGGACAAAATTTACTGGCGGAATGGCAGAATTCTGATAAAAAGAATCAGGGATACGGACAGAACTTCGGAGATGCAAGCGGCTTCATCGGCACGAACGGCAAAGTGGATGACCGGGATCAAATTGATTCTCCATCTACCTTTGAGTCTGCATGCGATAAAATCCCTGCCGGAAAAGGAGGCCCATTATGATGTTTTCGCCGGTTTTGGTAAATGTAGGAGGCTTTAAAGTAAATGCAGTCGACCGCGGTTCTTCCATTACGATCGGCCCGTATCAGCAAATCGATTATTTTTTATCCAATAAGATCAACTACGGATTCGGTGAAGAAAATGGTGATTTGGCGCCGATTTATATCCCCATCAGTTCTATTGCTGATCCGGATCTCATTGATTCGAACTCCGGAAAAACAAGCATTATATAATAAAAAGGCCATCCGCATGCATTCGGATGGCTTTTATGTGATATTTAACTGCATAAGTATTTTGTTAAGATGGCTTGAACCTCAGTCAAGTCCGTTTCTTTTGCAAATTCCAATTCGAAAGTTTTTCCCCTTGTCATTAATACAAGCCCGGTATCTGGATCAAACATCCCCGCTTCTTGAATGGCGAAGCTTTCAATTGTTTTATATGGAAGAAATACGCGCACTTTCTTTTTGGAGAACATTTTATTATCAAAGAAAATCACTCGTTTATTCGTAAAGCATATTTGGTCAACCCGCAGTTTATAAATCGTTTCGATCCGTTCTCCCTCAACGAGCAAAGCCTCCAGCTTTTTTGTGTCGGTTGATCTGCTGACAGAAAAAATTCCCAATGAAGAACCCCACTTTCTGCTTCTATACTATTGTTTTATTACAATCATAAAAAAATAAGTTCTTTATCCCTATATAAGAATACGACATAGACGGCATTTAAACCATTACGAACAGATTACATTTTTAGAACGTTCATCAAAAAAGCCCTTCGCGAAAGGTGCCGCTGTTATGAAGTAGTACGGTTCAGCGAAAGAAAAGGTTTCAAGAAAACGGTATTTTTTTCGAAAAGTCAGTTTTTTATTCTCGCCATAAAAAACCGCGGCTTTTCCAATGCCGCGGTTTCAACAAAACATCAACGATCCGTATCTTCAATCGTTCCTTCTTTATAGGTATCTGAAATTTGTTCCATCGTCGTGTCGGTGCCTTCTTCAGGTTGCACTTGCTGGAGCTGATCTGATGTTTTATTTTGTTTGTCTTGCTCTGTTTTTTTCATTTTGCAGCCACCTTTTATATGTAGTCTTTTTTAGTATGGCTCAGGCAAAATGAATTCATTCAGCTTTAAACTTCTTCAAAATACTCTTTGTAGAAGCCTCCGACTTTGTTTGTATTGTCTACAACAAAAATGAATTCTTCTGTTTCATTTTTGACTTCATACTCTTTACCCGGCGTCAGCACATTTTTGACAATGTATTTTTTCGCATCTGTATGTACGCATTTGACCTTTTTGACGCTTTCTTTTGTCTGCCAATTATTATGAATCATTTATAAAACTCCTTTTCTTAATCGATAAGCTTATTGTAGCCGTTTTTTCTTGTGAATTGCAATAACGGTTATCGATTGATTTTACCGGAGGTGTTATTATAGAATGACTGTATGCGCTTACTTTGCGCGGACATCAAGATGCTCAAAACAGACCATAAAAAAATTTCGGGAGGTTTGTTACGAATGAGTTCTTTAACGATGCAGATCACAAAAAGGCTGGAAACATTTTTACAGGGCACGAAGAAACTTTATATTGACGGAAAATTTGTTCCGAGCGCTTCAGGATCAACATTTGTCACACCGAATCCGGCAACCGGAGAAACGCTGATGACGCTTTACGAGGCACAGTCAGAAGACATTGACAGTGCAGTGAAAGCGGCACGCAAAGCCTTTGATCACGGCGAATGGCGCACTATGCCGGCCGCTTCCAGAAGCAGGCTGATGTATAAACTTGCCGATTTAATGGAAGAGCACAAAACGGAACTCGCGCAGCTTGAAACACTTGATAACGGAAAACCGATTAATGAAACGACAAATGGGGATATCCCGCTCGCAATTGAGCATATGCGTTATTATGCCGGATGGTCTACAAAGATAACCGGACAAACGATTCCGGTCGCCGGCTCATATTTTAATTACACCCGCCATGAGCCTGTCGGCGTCGTGGGGCAGATCATCCCTTGGAACTTCCCGCTCCTTATGGCGATGTGGAAAATGGGCGCCGCCCTTGCTACAGGCTGCACAATCGTTTTGAAACCGGCGGAACAGACACCGCTGACCGCCCTCTATTTAGCGGAGTTAATAGATCAGGCGGGCTTCCCTGACGGCGTCATCAATATTGTCCCAGGGTTCGGCGAGACGGCCGGGGAAGCGCTGACCAACCATGACGATGTCGATAAACTCGCTTTTACCGGTTCTACAGAAATCGGCAAAAAAATCATGGAAAAAGCCGCAAAAAAAATTAAACGCGTGACACTGGAGCTTGGCGGAAAGTCACCTAACATCATTTTGCCTGACGCCAATTTGAAGAAAGCGATTCCCGGCGCTTTAAACGGGGTCATGTTTAATCAGGGGCAGGTATGCTGCGCAGGCTCCCGTGTCTTCATTCACAAAGACAAATATGATGAGGTCGTCAGCGAAATGGTTTCATATGCGAAATCGCTTCAGCAAGGCGCCGGCCTTCACCAAGATACACAAATCGGCCCGCTCGTCAGTCAGGAACAGCATGAGCGCGTGCTTTCATATATTGAAAAAGGAAAAGCGGAAGGAGCCAAAGCTGTCGCGGGCGGCAGCTGCCCGTTTGAAGAAGGGTATTTTGTCTCCCCGACTGTATTTGCGGATGTGGATGACAGCATGACCATCGCAAAAGAAGAAATTTTCGGCCCTGTTTTAGCCGCCATTCCGTATGATACGGTAGATGAAGTCATTGAGCGGGCGAACCGCTCGGAATACGGCCTTGCAGCCGGACTTTGGACTGAGAATGTGAAAAACGCCCATTACATTGCTGACCGTCTCCAAGCCGGCACCGTTTGGGTCAACTGCTACAATGTTTTCGATGCGGCATCTCCTTTCGGCGGCTATAAGCAATCCGGCCTCGGGCGGGAAATGGGCTCTTACGCGCTGAATAATTATACAGAAGTGAAAAGCGTCTGGATCAATCTGGAAGATTAAATCAAACAAGAAACTGCTGCCTGTCAGCAGTTTCTTTCTTTTGTCATGCCGACTTTTACATATGAATATATATGCTTCTGAAGGAGTTGAGCGAGTGTGAGCACAATTCATGAAAACGTCAAAAGCCGCCAAAAGAAAACCATCTCTCTATTAAGAGAAACGCAAAATGCGAACGGCTCATGGTCATTTTGTTTTGAAGGACCGATTTTGACAAACGCCTTTCTGATCCTCCTCCTCACTTCTCTTGGAGACAATGATAAAGAACTGATCGCTGAGCTTGCAGAAGGCATTCGCGCTAAACAGCGCCCGGACGGAACTTTTGCCAACTATCCTGATGACCGGAAAGGAAATGTGACCGCCACTGTACAGGGCTATGCCGGCTTGCTGGCTTCCGGTTTATATAGCCGTTCTGAGGCGCATATGATTCAGGCCGAACGCTTTATCATCTCAAATGGCGGCTTGCGCAACGTACACTTCATGACAAAGTGGATGCTTGCGGCAAACGGCCTTTATCCATGGCCCGCGCTGCATCTGCCATTATCTTTCTTAGTCATTCCCCCATCCTTCCCGCTGCATTTTTACCAGTTCAGTACATACGCCCGTATTCATTTTGTACCGATGGCCGTGACGCTTAACAAAAGATTTTCGCTGAAAAATCCCAACGTTCCGTCTCTCGCGCATTTAGATCGGCATATGACTAAAAATCCGTTTACATGGCTTCGTTCCGATCAGGATGAGAACAGAGACCTCTCTTCTCTTTTCGCGCACTGGAAGCGGCTTTTGCAGATTCCTGCCGCTTTTCACCAGCTCGGTCTGCGTACGGCCAAAACGTATATGCTTGACCGGATTGAAGAAGACGGCACATTATACAGCTATGCGAGCGCCACTATTTTTATGGTGTACGGCCTGCTCGCTCTAGGTGTATCGCGCCACTCCCCCGTTATCAGAAAAGCACTTGCCGGCACGAAAGCTTTGCTCACGTCTTGCGGCGATATACCGTACCTGGAAAATTCAACGTCGACCGTTTGGGATACGGCGCTTCTCAACTATGCGCTTATGAAAAGCGGCATCTCAGATAACGATCAGATGATAACCAGCGCCGCCCGGTTTCTGCGTGAACGGCAGCAGACGAAAGTCGCTGATTGGGCCGTTCACAACCCGCATGCTGAACCGGGAGGATGGGGTTTTTCAAACATCAATACAAATAATCCCGATTGTGATGACACAGCCGCAGTGCTCAAAGCCATTCCGCGAAAACTTTATCCCGCCTCATGGGAACGCGGACTGAGCTGGCTTTTGTCCATGCAAAACAGTGACGGCGGCTTCTCTGCTTTTGAGAAAAATGTCAATCATCCGCTGGTCCGCCTGCTGCCGCTGGAATCGGCTGAGGAAGCTGCCATCGATCCCTCAACAAGCGACTTAACCGGACGGGTGCTGCACTGTTTAGGAGAAGCGGGGCTTTCTTCTGATCACCCTCAGATTGAAAAGGCCGTCCAATGGCTGATCCGCCATCAAGAAGAGGACGGATCGTGGTACGGCAGATGGGGTGTCTGCTATATTTACGGCACATGGGCAGCGCTGACAGGAATGAAGGCTTGCGGCGTGAGCCAAAACCACCCGGCCGTGAAAAAAGCGATCCGCTGGCTGAAGTCCATTCAAAACGAGGACGGAAGCTGGGGGGAATCCTGTAAAAGCGCAGAAGAGAAAACCTATGTTCCGCTTTCTTACGGGACGCTTGTCCAGACGGCTTGGGCGGCCGAAGCTTTGCTGCAATACGAAAAAACTCATCATCAAGCCGTCACAAAAGGCATATCTTTTCTTATTGAAAACAGGCATTACGAAGGCGCCGCTTTCAGCTATCCGACCGGAATCGGCCTGCCGAAACAGTTTTACATCAGGTATCACAGCTACCCGTATGTGTTTTCTTTGCTTGCGCTCAGCACTTTTATGAAAATGAGTGAAAAGGAGGAAGAAAAATGAAACGGCACGCTTATCAAACCGAGATGCTGAATTGGTGTGAAACCTTGAAGGAACAAGTTATTCAGCAAGGTCGGTTCGATCGCTTCGCGGCACAAATCGACCGGATTTTTCACACCCTTCAGGATGATGGATTAACGGAGGCGGAATGGTACGAACAGGCATCGGCACTTTACCGGGACATTACTGAACCCGAAGAGCCCGATGAGCGCAGAGCTTATGTGCCGATCGGCAAGCATGTCCTCCCTAAACTGCCTTACAGTTATTCCGCATTGGAACCGTATATTTCAAGAGAGATTATGAAACTTCACCATACCAAACACCATCAGAGCTATGTTGACGGTCTGAATAAAGCAGAACTGGAGCTCAAAAAAGCGAGACAGACGAAACAGTACGACTTAGTGGCGCATTGGGAGCGGCAATTGGCGTTTCACGGCGCGGGCCATTATTTGCACAGTATTTTCTGGTTTTCGATGAATCCAAACGGAAAAAGACGGCCGACGGGGGCGCTCTTTCAAATGATTGATGTGTCATTCGGAAGCTACTCCGCTTTTAAAGAGCAATTTTCTCAAGCGGCGAAAAAAGTCGAAGGAGTCGGCTGGGCTATCCTAGTCTGGGCGCCGCGCGCCGGGCGGCTGGAGATTTTGGCCGCTGAGAAGCATCAGCTCTACAGCCAGTGGGACGTCATTCCTTTGCTTCCGCTGGATGTGTGGGAACACGCTTATTACTTACAATATAAAAACGACCGAGCGGCTTACGTGGATCAATGGTGGAATGTCGTTGATTGGCGGGAGGCGGAGAAACGGTTCGAGCAAGCGCACCGCGTGATATGGCCGCTTTATTAAAAAAGCCCCCGTCTTGAACGGGGGCCTGCTTCTTTTGGTTTAAAAAATACCAAGGACGTGCAGAAAAACGATAATAATGGCTACAGGAGCCACATAACGGATTAATAGGAGCCAGACTGCAAACCATTTTCGTTTTATACCGGAACCGCTTTTCAGTTCGTCAAACAGCATCTGTTTCGGGATTTTCAACGGTACGAAAACGGCAATTAAAAGCGCGCCCAGCGGCATTAAGACATTGCTGACCAGAAAATCCGCAGCGTCAAAAATACTGCGGTGAAAAATAGAAACATCACTCAAAATTCCGTACGACAGCGCCGAAGGGACCCCGACAATAAATATAGCAAGTCCCCCGATCCATGCATAACGCTTCCGTTTTGCCGAATCGCCTTTTGACAAAACAGCAACTAAAATTTCAAGCATTGAAAAAGCCGATGTCAGCGTCGCAAATAAAAACAGCAGCAAAAAGGCGAGCAAAAACACGATGCCCAACGGCATTTGGTTAAAGACGGTCGGCAGCACGTTAAATAAAAGCTGCGGGCCTTGATCCGGCTTGAGGCCGAATGCAAACACCGCCGGAAAAATTGCCACTCCCGCCATCACAGCAACAAGTACATTTAATACCGTCACCGATACGGCGGATTGAACAATATTTTCTTCTTTTTCTAAATATGCGCTGTATGTAACCATTACGGACACTCCGACGCTTAACGAGAAAAATGATTGTCCCATCGCATATAAAATGGTATTGGCATCCATCGCGCCAAAATCAGGCATAAAAAAGAATTTTAATCCTTTTGCTGCATCATGCAGCGTAACGGAGCGGATCATTAAGAGAATAAACAGAATAAACAGAGCCGGCATCAACACCTGGCTCACTTTTTCAATGCCGCTGCTCACCCCTTTTGCCACAACTAAAATCGTCAGCACGATAAACAGCAGCTGACCGAAAACGGCTGCATAAGGATTTGAAATGGTATCGATAAATAACGTATCAAATCCCGAAGAAAGCGATAAGCCGCCCGTAAAGCCTTTTATAATGTAGATTAATATCCATCCCCCCACTACGCTGTAGAAGGATAATAGAATAAAACACGTAATAATTCCGAGATATCCGATCCAGTGCCACTTTTTCCCCGGCGCGAGCGCCTTATAGGATTCAACGGCGTTTTTTTGTGTTTTTCTGCCGATAATAAATTCAGCAAGCAAAAGCGGCAGTCCGATTAAAACAGTAAATAAAATAAAAACAAGCAGAAAAGCGCCGCCTCCGCTGGTTCCCGCTACGTAAGGGAACTTCCATATTGCGCCGAGCCCGATTGCAGAGCCGGCCGTAGCTAAAATAAATCCCAGCTTAGATGACCATTGATTAGCTTCTTTCACTTCAGCACTCCCAATTCATTTCAGTATAAAAATCAATTGTAAGAATATATGTCTGAATAGTCAAGAAGATGTTAGTTTACATAATAATTTTATTGAAAACTTATATTTAATATTGAATTATTCAGAAAATTATTTATAATGGAATACAGAAAAGTCAGTCATATTTTCTGACTGATTGAATGTAAAAGGAGCTGTGTTTATGGAATGGCTGAAAAAAATAAGCGGGTTTGCGGGCCAAACCTTTGGCTTGTGGGTTATCGTCTTTGCCGGTTTAGGATTCGCCTGCCCTGATTTGTTTTCTTGGATCAGTTCTTATATGACGATTTTCCTTGGTATTATTATGTTTGGGATGGGGCTTACTCTTCAAGCAAACGATTTTAAAGAATTAATCAGAAAGCCTTGGCATGTCGTGATCGGAGTCGCTGCCCAGTTTACGATTATGCCGCTTACGGCTTTCTGTTTATCAATCGGGCTCCGCCTCCCCGCAGAAATCGCCGCGGGCGTCATTCTGGTCGGATGCTGTCCGGGCGGTACGGCATCAAACGTCATGACGTTTTTGGCGAAAGGCAATACGGCGCTTTCTGTTGCGGTCACCACGATCTCAACATTGCTTGCTCCTATTGTAACGCCGGCACTTATTATGCTGTTTGCGAAAGAGTGGCTCCCCGTTTCTTTCGGCTCACTGTTTGTTTCCATTATGCAAGCCGTGCTTTTGCCGATCGTCCTCGGGGTGATTGTGAAGCTGTTCTTCAAAAAACAGGTCGGACAAGCCGTGCACGCGCTTCCTCTCGTGTCGGTAATCGGCATCGTAGCGATTGTATCCTCTGTCGTCAGCGTAAATCGTGAGCATTTGCTTCAATCAGGACTGCTGATTGTGTCTGTCGTCATCTTACATAACGGAATCGGATATTTGTTAGGATTCCTGACTGCAAAGCTGTTCAAAATGGATTATGCTTCACAAAAAGCGATTGCGATCGAAGTCGGGATGCAAAACTCCGGACTGGGCGCAGCGCTTGCGACAGCGCATTTCTCCCCTTTGTCAGCCGTGCCGAGCGCAATTTTCAGCATATGGCACAATCTGTCGGGGTCTGTTCTTGCCACCTACTGGTCTAAGAAAAAAGAGAAAAACAGCGCCGAAGAAGAAGAAGAAACGGCAAAGATTCCGTTTTCATAACTGAACAAGGATAGGATAGGCTGCTGCCGCTCCTATCCTTGTTTATTCTGCAGATCACGAAACAGACGCAAAAGCGCTTTTTTTACATCCCCCTGAAATAAACCTCCATGATAACAAATCAATTGGCGGATATCGTAATCGAGCAGCCGCTGCACAGAACGGACCGCATCATCCATATGTAACGTATAGCCGGGATTAGCAAGGTTTAGCTTTCCGTCTTCAATGACGACCGCATCACCTGTGACCATAGTTTTTTCGGCAGGCAGATAAAGACTGATATGGCCGGGTGTATGACCCGGCGTGGCTACAACGCGAATGCCTCCGCACCAAGGCAGCAGCTCGCCGTCAGTAACTGTCCGGTGAACTGGAGCCGATTCGACTGATTGAAGCGAGCGGATGAACTGTTTTGCATATGGTTTTGCATCCTCTGGCAATGAACAAAACGTTGATTCAGCCTGCTCAAGCCGTAAAGATTTTTTAGAGCCGTCAATATACGGCGCTTCACGCTCATGTACTGTCACGCTGACATCCGGGTGCAAACGGTGTAATGCAGCGAGTGAACCGATATGGTCTATGTCGTGATGCGTTACAATGATTTTTGTCAATGAATGAAGCGACATTCCATGCCGGGCAGCAGCATGTTGAAGATGGTTTGTAGAACCGGGATATCCGCAGTCTATTAATATCGTGTCATGTTCGTCTTGCAGAAGTACCGGAGTGATAGAATGCAATTCTTCATTATATTCAAATTCGATCTCAAGCGGATGACAGCTTTTCATATAAATTCTCCCCTTCTCTCAATAAAAAAAGTACACTGCTTGTAAGGGCAGTGTACTTTTTGTCTGTCTCAAATTATCCTTCCAGCAACAGCTGTTCCGGATCTTCAAGCAGGTTTTTAATGGTGACAAGGAATCCGACCGCTTCTTTACCATCTACAATTCTGTGATCGTATGATAAAGCGATGTACATCATCGGACGGTTTTCAGAGCGCTCCGCATCAATCGCTACTGGGCGCAGCTGAATTTTGTGCATACCTAAGATCCCAACCTGAGGGCTGTTTAGGATCGGTGTTGACATAAGCGATCCGAATGTACCTCCGTTTGTGATCGTGAAGGAGCCTCCTTGCAGCTCACCTAATGTTAATTTATTGTTTCGCGCTTTCTTCGCAAGTTCGCCGATCTCTCTTTCAATGCCGGCAAACGTCAGGCGGTCAGCGTCACGCACGACTGGGACGACAAGCCCTTCTTCAGCCGCGACAGCAATACCGATGTCATAGAATTTTTTCACGATCAGCTCATCGCCTTGAATTTCAGCGTTAAGGAGCGGGAATTTTTTCAAGGCAGCCACGACGGCTTTTGTAAAGAACGACATGAAACCGAGTTTTACTTCGTTTTGCTCAAGGAATTGGTCTTTACGGCGTTTTCTTAGATTCATAACGGCCGTCATATCAACTTCGTTAAATGTAGTCAGCATCGCAGAAGTCTGCTGCACTTCAACCAATCGTTTCGCGATCGTCTGTCTGCGGCGGGACATTTTTTGCACTTCGACAGGTTTGTCAAAGCTTTGCTGTGTTTTTGGAGCCTGCTGTTTCGGCTGTGCCGCAGGTTTTGAAGCCGGTTTTTCATAAGCTTCCACATCTTGTTTGCGCACGCGGCCGAGCGGGTCTCCCGTCGGAATTTGTGATAGATCAATTCCTTTTTCCCTTGCCAGCTTGCGTGCAGCCGGAGACGCTACCGTTCTGGATTTCGCTTCTGATTGTGCTTCCTGGCTGACTTCTTGTGCAGCAGGTTCAGCTTTTGCTTCCTCTTTCGTTTGTTCATTGGCTGGAGCACTTTCTGAAGGGGCGGGTGCAGAACTATCGCCAGCGCCTTCTGTAATGGTACCGATAATTTCTCCTACTTGGACGGTATCACCCGAATCTTTCAATACCTCTTTTAGAACACCCGATTCTTCTGCTGTCAATTCAACATTTACTTTATCCGTCTCCAGTTCAAGCAAGTACTCACCCTGTTCTACATAATCACCGGGCTGCTTTAACCATTGGGCTATCGTTCCTTCTGAGATTGATTCTGCTAATTCAGGTACCTTAATTTCCGCCATTTTTTCATTTCCCCCTTAGTTTTTGCGAGTCAAGCTATCAGATACAATGCGTTCCTGTTCTTTTTTGTGGACTGTCGGATCTCCTTCTGCGGGACTGGATCGTCTTCTTCGGCCGATGTATTGGACATTTACTCCTTTTGGCGCGATTTCCGTCAGATACGGGCTGATATAACTCCATGCCCCCATGTTCTGCGGCTCTTCCTGAACCCAAACGATCTCTTGCAGGTTCGGCAGTTTGGCGAAAAGCTCCTTCGTATCTTTTGCCGGGAACGGATACAGCTGTTCGATTCTGGCAATATGAAGCCAATCCTTATCGCCTTCCATTTTGTTGAAGTGATCGCTGATATCAATTGACACTTTTCCGCTTGATAATACGACGCGAGTCACTTTTTCGTAAGCATGGGAAAGACCGGACTGCTCATAGACAGGCTTGAATCGGCTTTCGCTCAGTTCCTGCACTTCAGATACCGTATTCGGGTTGCGCAGCAGGCTCTTCGGCGTCATGATCACAAGCGGGCGGATTTCCTCACGAAGCAGCATTTTCGCTTGTCTTCTTAAAATGTGGAAATACTGAGCCGCACTTGTCAGGTTGGCCACCGTCCAGTTGTTTTCCGCCGCCAGCTGCAGGAACCGCTCGACGCGGCCGCTGGAGTGTTCAGGGCCCTGCCCTTCGTAACCGTGAGGCAGCAGCATGACCAGTCCTGATTTTTGTCCCCATTTTGCCCGTCCTGCAGATATGAATTGATCAAAATAGACTTGAGCCGCATTAGCAAAGTCCCCGTACTGCGCCTCCCACATCACAAGCGTTTCAGGCGAATACACGTTGTATCCATATTCAAAGCCGAGAACCGATCCTTCAGAGAGCGGGCTGTTATGCACCGTAAATGAAGCAGCGCAGTCGTCTAAGTGATGGAGGGCAACAAATTCTTCTCCTGTTTCGCTGTCATGCAGCACAAGGTTTCTTTGAGCGAACGTTCCGCGTTCTGAATCCTGTCCGGTCAGCCGGATCGGCGTGCCGTCTTTCAAAATGGAAGCAAACGCAAGCGATTCAGCCAATGACCATTCAACTTTACGGTCATCATCAAACGCTTTTGCACGTCTTTCCAGGATTCTTTTCAGCTTGCCGAACACGTTAAAAGATTCCGGCCAGTTGATAAGTTCGCCGTTCAGCTTGCGGAGAACATCAAAATCAATGGCTGTGTCAACGTCTGGAAAACCGTTGGACACCGGTTCCGGCAATTCAATTTCCCGTACGGCGTCTTCTTTTTTGGCGGGCACCTTTTTATAGGCGTCTTCAATTCGTTTTGTCACTGCCGTTTCGATGTTTTGCGCTTTTTCCTCGCTGATCAGTCCTTCACTTACGAGTTTTTCCGCAAAGATCCGCTTGACAGTCGGGTGTTTTCTGACGGCTTCATACAGCATCGGCTGTGTCGTTGACGGCTCATCCATTTCATTGTGGCCGTACCGTCTGTACCCGATTAAATCGATTAAGAAATCTTTATTGAACCGCTTCCGGTATTCAACCGCAAATTTAACGGCTGACAGGCATGCTTCCGGATCATCCGCGTTGACGTGAACGATCGGAATTTCATAGCCCTTCGCCAAATCACTGGCATATTTCGTGGATCGTGATTCATCGCTTTCAGTTGTAAAGCCGATCATATTATTGGCGATGATATGAATGGCCCCGCCGACCTGATAGCCTTTCAGAGAGCTTAAGTTCAGCGTCTCGGCGACAATGCCTTCTCCCGGAAACGCTGCGTCACCGTGAATTAAAATGGCGAGCGATTTTGTTTCGTCTTGAACCGGGTACCCCTTTTGCGTTCTTGTTTCCTGTGCCGCCCGCGTGCTTCCTTCAACAATCGGATTGATGAATTCCAAATGGCTCGGGTTGTTTGCAAGCGTAATCCGCGCGCTTTTGGTTTCAGCATCCTGAAGCTGTCTGTCTGCACCGAGGTGGTATTTTACATCGCCCGTCCAGCCGTAGCTGATGCCGGTCGATCCTTCAGACGGCACAAGGTCTTTATTCGGCGCGTGCTGGAATTCTGAGAAAATAATCTCATACGGTTTGCCGAGCACATGCGCAAGCACATTTAAACGGCCTCTATGCGCCATTCCGATATTGACATTGGTTGTGCCCGCTTTCACAGACTGGGCGATAATGTCGTCAAGAACCGGCACAAGCGCGTCTAATCCCTCAATTGAAAAACGCTTCTGACCGACGAATGTCCGGTGTAAAAATTGTTCAAATCCTTCTACTTCCGTCAGTCTTTCTAAAACGGCTGACAGTTTTTCCGGTGAATTTTTCCGGAACAGTTCTCCGGATTCGACCATTTTTGTAATCCATGCGCGCTCTTCGAAATCATGCACATGGTCAAACTCGAAGGAGATGGTTCTTTTATAGGTATTGCGTAAATGCTGGATGGCTTCTAAGCCGTTTGTTATATTGGCAGGTGCGTCTTTACAGATGACAGACGCGGGTATTGCTTTCATTTCTTCTTCTGTAAGCCCGTACTCGGATAACGGAAAGAGCTCGCTCTTTTTCGGATCCTTTCTGAGCGGATTGACGGAAGCGTTCAGATGGCCATAGGTTCGAATATCTTCTGCAAGTTTAACTGCTGCTGCGATCTTTTGAATCAGATCTGCGGTGACGCGTCCCTGTTCCTTTGTACCCGATGCCTCTTTTATTTGGCTTGGCGGAGCGCCGAGTTCGTCAAACATGTCTTTCAGATCCGGATCAATGCTGTCTGGATCTTCAGCATATTGGTCGTACAGCTCCAGTGCGTAGCCGAGGTTCGGTCCGTAAAAATCTTCCCAATTCATTCTTTGTTTCATATTATTTTGAAACATTTGAATATTACCCCCAACCTAGATAATCAAGTGATCAATTCACTATCTTGAAATAACTTTTGAACGCTGTGCCCAAAATTATGTAATAAAAACGCTTCCAAGGATATTTTACCACTGATTGCGTTTGGATTCTACCTTGATTGTTCACAAAATAGTAAAAAAAACAGATCAATACCGAAAAAATTAAATCATTTTAAAATAAAAAGCGAAAAAGCATAGGAAAAAGCCTATCCTATGCTTTTATGAAGCAGTTTTTTCAAGAGCGGATACAGCACATCGGGCAGCTGATCGACATCCGGAACAAAAATACTGTACTTTCCGTACATATCCTGAATGGTTTTCATCTGTGATTCCTCTATTGCAGTATTGGACAGAAAAACATTTATGACTTCTATCCCTTTTTTTCTCGCTTCGATGACAGCCTCGCTCGTATCGACGATGCCGTTTTGTTCGTATCCGAATGCTGCCGGCTCTCCGTCTGAAAACACGATTAAAAATTTTTGCGCCTCACTCCGCCGCATCAGCTGTTTCGTCATTTGTCTGATGGCGTATCCGTCTCTGTTATCTTCTTCAGGCGCAAGCTGCATGATCAGCGGACCCGCCGCCTGCAGCAGCGACTCTTCAAACGGAATGACGGTATTGAAGAAATTCGGCTGGCTCGTTTCGGTCGCTTCGTTCGTATCCTCCCAAAATCCGACGATCTGGTGCGGTACGGACACTGATTTCAAGGCTTCATGAAAAAGAACGATCCCTCTTTTTGTTTCATCCATTTTGTCGAACATGCTGGCCGAACAATCGACAAGCAATGTAAAAACGGCGTCAATGTCTGAAGACGGGTCCTGCTTTTTAAAGAAAAGGCGCGGGTTCCGCTCCGTAAAATAGCGGATCAGTTTGCGATTCAGCCGGCCTGCGTGAAGGTCGGTCCGCGGGAGCGTCTTTTTGTGCTCAAGTGTTTTTTGTATCATCTGCTTCAGGCGTTTTTGATATGATTCTATCGTTTTTGCCTGTTCTTTATAAGACTGCTCCTCTTCAGGAGACGCTTTATGAGGCGTTTGATAAACCGGGAAGGCAAATTTGTTTTCTTTTCCGTCAGCCAGCCCCGCGCCCTCATGTTCATCCTGAATGGATTCAAGCGCTTCCAGTTTGGAGTAATCCTCTCTTTTCGTCTGACGTGCGGAACCTTGAACGGAGCCGAGCGCCTGGTCACCGTCATCGCCTTCTCTGGCCGCGTCTTTCCCAAGATCTGATTTCGCGCCGTGCTCAATATCAAATTGAAGGAAACTTTTTGACGGCGCTTCGGTTTCCCGGTGCCACGTATTCATTTTCTCTTCAAGGATTTCTTCATCTCCGTCGGAAGACTCAGGGAGCGTGAGATCGTCACTTAACGAAGGCGCTTTTTTTACACTTTCGAATAAAGGCTCTTCAGCCGCTTTTTCGTAATCAAGTTCCGGCAGAAAAAAGTACGTGTTCAGCATATCTTTCTCAAGCACTTCATCAAGGCCTTCCATGAGGTCTTCCGTTATTTTTGCGATTTGTTCCGTAGAATCCGCCTCATACACCCGGATGAGCTGACGTTCAATATACGGTATCATCATATCAATATGTTCATGCATGGAAGGAATGCCTTCAAGCGGAGACTCAGCCGTCAGCTTGACAAACATCGCGCAATACAAAGCGTCGGTGAAAATGCTCCGTTCTAAATTCAATGTCAGCTGCGTCGTGAAATATTTCCTGTACATCTCCCTCCGCTTCTGAAAAACACGTTTCGTTCCCGGCCGTTCTTTTTTGATCAGCTCTTCAATTCTGATATCCTCAAGCAGCATAAACAGCTGCTTGGCAAAGCTTTGGCGGGTGAAATGCCGGTGAACGTCATTTAAAAACCCCGCAAATTCCCGAAATGAGCTGCTGCGTGTTCCGACAGCGCGCAAATAGACATCGCTTTTCAGGCCGGCTTCCATATCCCCGGCTGATCGGTCTTTCCAAAAGTGGCTCATGTAAATTTTCTTTTCAAAGGGATTGTAGTAAGACTGCACGCCGTATTCCACTTCAACTTCACTGCTTCTGGTCAGTGTTTTGGCCAGATCAGTCAGCATCATGAACAAAAACGAATCAATCGTGCTGTCATTAAATTTGATAAACTTCATTGTATATCCCTCATTCGAACAGCGTTTCTGCAATATTTCTGACAGCGGCTTTTTCCCTGTCGTCGTCAAGTTTTTCTACGATGCCTCTTTCAATCGCCCGTTTCGGCGGGATGTACGCAGCCAAGTCGCACGTATCAATGAGAGCCCTGATGGACGCCGCTTCTTCTGACACTTGTCCGTTATGCGCTTGTGCGATTAAATCAGAAGACAGCGTCATAAAGCGCTCAATTAATTTCTCATCTTTTAAGACAGACTGAGAGGTCAGCACCTGCTTCAGGAGGCTTCCTTTAATATACGGAACATCAATGATGACAAAACGGTTTTTAAGGGCTTCGTTCAGCGGAACGGTGCCGACGTAGCCTTCATTAATCGCGGCGATAACACCGAATCCTTCGCTTGCCTTAATCACTTCTCCTGTAAAGGGATTTGTCATCATTTTTCTGTAATCTAGCACGCCGTTTAGAATCGGAAGGGTTTCAGGCTTTGCCATATTGATTTCGTCAATGTATAAAAAATGTCCCTCGTTCATTGCGGTTGTTACAGGTCCGGGAACGAATTCAATTGTCGCCTGTCCCTGTTCATTTTCAATCGTTTTATAGCCGACAAGCGCTTCTGCATCGAGGTCTACGGAGCAGTTGACGCTGTGCATCGGTTTATGAAAATAGTTCGAAAGCGTTTCCGCCAATTTTGTTTTCCCTGAACCCGTCGGTCCTTTTAATAAGATATTTTTTCCCATTGTCAAAGCAATGACGGCATCGAATACAATCGCTTTATCTTCGGCCTCATAGCCTGATGATCCGATTAAATCCCGGAATTCTTGGGAAACGGGATGATTTTGATAAGCCTGCAGTTTGTTTTGTATATCTTCCGGAAGTGATAGGTGCTGTAATTCTGAAGTCATAGGTGATGTTTCCTTTCCATTTGTATTCCATAACCGAGTATACTAAAAAAGCCCTTGTATACTCAATACAAAAGGGCTCATTCCCTGCGGGCGCTTTTTGTCAGGGGAGCGCAGGCGATTCTGGCTCCGGAATTTCCGCTCGGGTTTGTCAAATAATCGTCCGTATGTTCATGAATGACGAACGCGCTTCCGTCCCGGTCGAGCAGGCTGAGTCTGCTCCCTTCTTTTAATGAAGTTTGCGGCGCGTTCATAATGACATCCACTTTACCATCAGCCCCCACTTCAAGATTGGGGAGATCCCCGGCGTGATGACCCATCGGATTGTTGAAGCCGTGTTCTTTGTTCAAAGGGTTGAACGGACCGCCGGCTGATTCGAAATCAGGTGCCTGACATGTCCCTTTTTCATAAATATGAAACCCGAGAGAAGTGCCGGGCGGCAGATGCCCCGCTGATATATGAATGTCTGACCCTTCATCATCAGATTCCCTCACTTCGATATATCCGATCGTTTTTCCGTTTTGATTGATGAGTCCGGCATGCTCACGGTATGCAGATGCTTCCAATGCGCGGCTTTCCCCATGTTTTTTGGGCGGAACAGGAGCGGGTCTCCCCCCGCAGCCGCAAAGCGTAATTGATGCGAGCATGAGAAAAAGCAAGAGACGATTCATGCTTCCTCCCCCTTATTTTTTTACCCATCAGTCTTGTCAAAACGTGAAAATGGTAAACAAAAAAAGCCCCGAAAGGCTTTTTTTAAAAATAACTGCGCGCTCCTAAATAAGCTTTTTTCCAATACGGATTGCTTAAGTTTGAAACTTCAACCCCGGAGGAGCTTGCGTGAATAAAATCTCCTCCGCCTAAATACATCCCCATATGAGAAGGGCCCGCTTTATATGTCGTAAAAAAGACAAAGTCGCCTGCTGACGGCTGGCTGATATGTTTCATCGTATTCCAATATCCGGCTGTGCTCAGACGGGAAACAGAGCTTACCTTATTTAAAAGGTAATAGATGTAACCGCTGCAATCGAAGCCCGCAGGCGTATTGCCTCCCCAGCGGTAAGGCACGCCGACATGTTTTTTCGCCTCGCCTATCATTCTGTCAATCTTTGACCCTGTCACCGGAGGTTCGGGAGTATTCGGCTTGTTTGGTTTTGCCGGTTTGTTATCCGGCTGCCGCACAGGATCTTCTGTTTTTCCCGTTCCGTTAATCACCAGAACTTGTCCGATTTGAAGCACATCAGTTGTCAATTTATTTTTTTCTCTGATGAACTGAGCGGTGATGCCGAACCGATTAGCAATTTTCCAGAGGGAATCGCCTGCTTTTACTTTGTAAGTGGATGGCTTCTCAGAAGGGTTTGAATGAGATGGCGGTGTTGTGCCGCTGTTTCCGTTATGTGAAGAACCTTTGATCTTTAACACTTGATTCGGATACAGCATGTCTGATGTTAATTGATTCAGCTTTTTCAGTTCGGCGATGGTGATCCCGGTTTGATTGGCGATTTTCCACAGCGAGTCACCCGGCTTCACAGTGTAAGTCCCTGATGCGCCTTTATCAGGCTTTGTCTGTCTGCCGCCTCCGTCCGTGCCGCCGGCAGACCCTTTAATTTTCAGTTTCTGGCCAGGATAGATGACATCTGAACTCAAACGGTTCAGGCTTCTCAGCTCAGAAACGCTCATTTTGTATTTTTTTGCGATCACCCATAACGAGTCTCCGTATGTAACTGTGTAGGCACCCGTGCTTCGTTTTCCCTTTTGCCCCGTTTTATGTGTGCCGCTGCCGTCGGGAATGTGCAGCCGCTGTCCTGGGTGGAGTATCGTTGATTTCAGTTTATTTTCCGCCTGCAGGGCTGAAATACTTGTATGATATTGCCGGGAAAGCTTCCAAAGAGAGTCGCCGCTTTTTACTTGAATGGTTTTTGCTTCAGCGGGATGCACGGCGAAGGTTGAAGTCATTACTGCAGATACAGCCAGTCCGGCTGCGATTTTTTTCTTCATATAACGAAAAACCTCCTATTTATCATTGCTGAAAGGGACGTTCCTTTTCTTTGGACGCCGCCTGTTATGCAGGATTCATTCAGAAGTCGACATTAATTCCGATTCATTTGGCCTTAGATCATCACCAATGCCACACATTTTACATAAATTGAGAACATTTCACAAAAGACTTTGGAATCATTTTCATAACATGGCTTTTTTCCGCGACATTCCACCTTTCTTGTCTGTTTTTCATACAATTCTCTTTACGGCGTGAAAAATCCTCCCGAAAAACAATCAAAAAAAGCCCGCTTCCTTTAAAGGAAGCGGGTGAGGGCTGATTACAGAACCCGGGTCTCGGCAGTTTTCACGTCTTCTGCTATCAATTCCGCTGCACGCTGTGCTCCGCCGGCCGCTTTCAGGGATTCTCCGATTTCAGAAGCTTTTGTCTGATATTCAGGATTTTCGCTCAATTCTTTTATTGCTTCAGTAAGCAGTTCCGCTGTTACATCTTCTTTTTTAAACATTTTGCCCGCGCCCGTCTTTTCCACTTGGCTTCCGACGGCGAACTGATCTGCGCCCATCGGAATGACGATCATCGGGGTTTTGTAGTAAAGCCCTTCGCTCGTACTGTTCATTCCGCCGTGAGTGATAAATAAGTCCGCTCTCTTCAGGATCTCAAGCTGCGGAACATAAGGCTTGACAATGACATTCTCAGGAATTTCATCAAGCTCCGCCGGATCAAGATGTTTGCCGATTGACATGACGGCTTTTCCGTTAAAGTTTCTGACCGCTTTTAAGCATTTATTAAACAATTCCTTCTGATTGTTAAAAATCGTACCCATGGAAATAAACAGGACTTTTTCTCCTTCAAGCTGTTCAAACGGGAAATCTTGAGCCGCCGCCCTTTCGGTTATGGACGGACCGACAAAGAGATAAGAATCGCCAAACTCTTCTTCTTTCGGCTGAAACGCTCTTGAAGTAAATACGATGGTTTTTCTGCCGTCATTTGAGAAAATATCATACGGCGTTTTAATGTCTGCGCTGAATTCTTCATTGAGCCGGCTGACCGCTTCGGTATAAGCCGGATAATGAGATGATTCCTCTGATACAAGGTTTGTATTTGAAAACACTTCTTTAATAAATGCCTCATTCATTGCAAATGTCGTACAAAGTGAATATGCCGGCAGTTTCAGCTGGTTTCTCACGAGCCTTCCTGCCAGAAAATGATGATCATACAGGATGTAGTCGTAGGATTCATCTTTTACTTCCTCAAGAATACGGAGTGCGGCTTTTTTGGAAGTCTCAATCATTAATAGCAAAAACTCGGTAGCGTCCCGCTGTTCATCACCCGTTGCGTTTTTTCCGAATTCATCTTTACGGAAATCTTCATATTCACGGAATTCCGCTCCGCTTGACGCGATTTTGTTCTCATATTCCTTCACGCCGTAATATACGACATGTTCCCCTTTTGCCTTCAGTTCTTTTACGACGCCTAAAGACGGATTGATATGCCCTTCTCCCGGAAAGCCGATCATCAATACATTTGCCATCTTTCCACTCCCTATTCTTTTAAATTTTATGTATATTTAAACGATAACATCAATACAGAAAAAGGTAAAGATGTTCACCTTATTAATATTAAATGGGTACAATATTCCCATTTTCTTATTATTTCGTATGAGGCGCCCGCGGCGAAACAAGCGGATACAGTCCGCCGTCTTTAGCAAAGGACATTTTTCCCGTTTCTTCTGAAACAACGAGCACGAGTGCATCAGTCACGGCCGAAAGTCCCATCGCGGCCCTGTGGCGCGTCCCGTATTTGAGATCGACATGTTTTGTTGTGAGCGGAAGCACATTGGCTGCTGATACAACCCGGTTTTCTCTGACCAATACGGCTCCGTCGTGAAGCGGATTGCCGGGATAAAAAATACTCTCAATTAAAGCTGCACTGATCTCGGCATGCAGGCTGGTCCCTTTTTGTATCATTCCGTCCAGCGGATCTGCACGTTCAATCACAATCAGCGCTCCGTGTTTTTCTTCCGCCAGATGCTGCACGGCCCTCGCCAGCTCTGTATAGGAAGGCGTAAAATGTTCGATATATGACTGCAGGTAAAACGACGAAGCGACAGCCTGCATTTCCTGAAACGTATGTCCCAGTTCATCTAATTCGCAAAGAAGGCATTGGTCTTTTTCATTCAATGTCCGCAGTATCATTCCGGCATCCTCTGTAATTTGTTTCAAATACGTTTGAACGGCAGCGGTAAACGCGCTTTCCGTCATTTGAGTGTGGCGCATGTCACATCAGCTCCTTTCCCTTATTTTCTGCATCGCGCGCATGGATATGCGCCGCTGTGTGCACCATAATCATGAAAGGAGGCGCACATCATATGGAATTCGCACGGCTGATGCAATATATCTGCACCTTTTTAGGGGTCATTTCACTTTCATTCATTTATGCCAAGATGTTTAAAAAGCCGAAACCGGACAAAAAAGAGTAGGCCGGCTTTCATTGCTTTTTATACATAAAATGTTATAATTTCTCTCGTTAAAATAAAGAAACGGGGAACCTAACTTGAGAGAAACGAACACGATCGGCCAAAAGGTCAGACAGCTGTTACATATCTTCATTCCGATTTTAATCACACAGGCGGGCCTTTCCCTGATCACCTTTTTGGATACGGTGATGTCAGGGAAAGTGAGCGCTGCCGATTTAGCCGGGGTTGCAATTGGTTCAAGCCTGTGGACGCCGGTTTATACGGGCCTGGCAGGAATATTAATGGCCGTTACGCCCGTTGTTTCACAGCTGTTTGGAGCCGGCAGACAAAAGGAAGTGCCGTTTTCCGTCATCCAGGCCGTTTATGTAGCGGCCGTTCTCAGTGCGGCGGTTATCCTGATCGGCTTTTTCACCGTTGATATGATCTTGGGACATTTGGGCCTGGAACCTCGTGTCCGGACGATCGCCAAACACTTTTTAGGATTTTTATCCCTCGGTATTTTTCCTTTGTTTGTGTACACCGTTTTGCGCTCGTTTATTGATGCACTCGGCAAAACGCGAGTCACTATGCTTATTACGCTTTGCTCATTGCCTATTAATTTTGTTTTAAATTATGTATTTATTTTCGGGAAATTCAACATGCCGGCATTGGGAGGAGTCGGGGCGGGGCTCGCTTCCGCCCTGACTTACTGGTGTATTTGCGCCATCAGCTTTTTTATCGTCTGCAGATTTGAGCCGTTTGCCGGGTACTCTGTATTTCGGAAACTGTACCGTTTTTCTCCGTCTGAATGCAGAAAGCTTTTGAAAATCGGATTGCCTATCGGTTTTGCGGTATTTTTTGAAACGAGCATTTTTGCGGCTGTCACACTGCTTATGAGCCATTTTCAGACGGTGACGATTGCAGCCCACCAAGCGGCAATGAATTTTGCTTCCCTCTTGTATATGCTGCCGCTCAGCGTATCCATGGCCATGACCATTTTGGTCGGCTTTGAAGCAGGCGCAAATCGCTATAGAGATGCCCGCTCATACAGCTATATCGGGATCGTGATGGCGCTTAGTTTTTCTTTATGCACGGCGGCTTTCATTTTGCTGTTCAGACCGCAAATCGCCGGAATGTATACATCCGATCCGGCTGTGCTCATGTTGACACAGCACTTTTTAATCTATGCGCTGTTTTTCCAGCTTTCTGATGCCGTAGCAGCTCCGATACAAGGCGCTCTGAGAGGATATAAGGATGTCAACTATACACTCGGCGCGGCTTTTGTGTCGTATTGGATTATCGGGCTTCCGGTCGGTTACGCAGTCGGCACTTATACGGGCCTCGGGGCATACGGCTACTGGATCGGGTTAATTGCAGGACTTGCCGCAGGAGCTGCCGGTTTATTCTTCAGACTGATGAAACTGCAAAAACATTATGTAAAAAAAATGATTTCATAAAGGAGGAGCAGCAATGCCAAAACATAAACTGCTGTACGATTATTTAACTGAACGGGCGGAGGACATCAGTCAGACATGGTTTGATACCCTTCATGATACGGATCCTGATTCTGTTTATGCTTCTACTGACCCGGCTGTACTCACGAATCTGAAAAAACAAAATCTGGCGTTTAATTATCAGCTCAATCGGATTTTTTCTGAAGAGAAGGAAGTATATACAGCGGCATTGGAAAAGTGGGCGTTCGAAGCCGCACGGGATGAAGAACATTTAAAAACTCCCATCCATTATATTATTCGCGAGTTTATCAGAGTTCGTGATTTGTATGTCGGCCATGTCAAGCAGTTTACCAGACTTCATTCAGACACCGTGACAGAAGAAGATGCCGAAGATATATTCCATACGCTGATTAAATCGTTTGATGTGGTGATTCATATTTTCATAGAAGAAATGTATAAAAACACAAACATTCAGCTTGAAGCGCAAAAAGAATTGATTACCGAGCTGAGCTCGCCGGTAATTGTGCTTTTTGACAATGTCGGACTGCTGCCGCTGATCGGGGATATTGACACGGCAAGAGCAAAAATGATCTTGGAGAATACGCTGCACCAGTGTTCAGAGAAGCGCATCACGCAGCTGTACATTGATTTATCAGGTGTAGCCATGATTGATACGATGGTTGCCCAACAGCTTTTCACCTTAATTGAATCACTCGGAATGCTCGGCGTGAAAGCGACATTATCCGGAATCCGTCCTGAAATCGCCCAAACCGCAGTGCAGCTGGGACTGAGTTTTTCAAATTTATCAATAAGGTCTTCGCTTGCAGAAGCGATCGCTTCCGATCTGACACAAAAAAAGGGATAAGGCATTTCAGCCTTATCCCTTTTTTTATCAGTCTTTCCACGGATATGTCCAATACACTTCTTCTTCAAACCATGTCTGAAGAACCGGCTCGTTATTTTTTATTTTTTCTTCCAGCTCTCTCAGCATGCCTTCCGTTTGGGTGCGGTGCGCTTTTAAGGCATTCATTTTAATATCGGCAACCTCTTTAATATCAAGAATGACATCAGGCTTGCCGACGGCTTCCTCCCTGTTGCGGGTGATTGCCATGCAAAGCGTGCGCGGGCGGTCCTCTTTTTTCTTTCTGTAAAGCGCTCTGATAACCGCTTCGCCGCATGCATCATGATCCGGATGGACGCCGTGCTCCGGGTAGAATGTGACAATCAGACTCGGTTTTACATCGTCGATAATCTCTTCCATCATATCCGCGAGCCACTCGTCATCTTCAAATTCAAGTGTTTTATCACGAAGCCCGAGCATTCTCAGGTCAGTAACGTCCATTGCTTTGCATGCGTCGATCAGCTCTTGTTTTCTTAACAGCGGCAGTGTTTCACGGTTCGCGAAAAAAGGATCTCCCATGTTCCGGCCCATTTCGCCAAGCGTTGCGCATGCATACGTAACGGGAATATCTTTTTGTCTGTGTAAAGCAATCAGCCCTGCCACTCCGTATGATTCATCATCAGGGTGAGGCAGGATGACGAGTACATGTTCTTTCATGATTTTCACCCTTTTCTTTAAACTGTAAACGGCTTTTCGCTGATTTGAAGCGAAATCGCCAATTTTCCGCCCGGCAGATGCCCTGCCATTAACAAGCGGTCTTCGTCATCTACTGTATATTCAGTCAGACCTTCTGCGTAAATCCAGCCTTCTTCCGTTTTCAAACCGACGCGGTACGGGCCGTTTCCTTTGATTTTCGCCTGATGGTACGTCACTTTTGCATTGCGTATATAGGCTACAACCGTCATGTTTTTCTCATTCAGATGCGCTGAATAAGAACCGGTCGTTGTTTCCAAATGGATATATACAGGACGATCGGCATATCGCTCTAAAGAAGTTTGCACATCTTCTTTTATGATCGCTTTCATAGCTGCTCCCCTCTTTCTTCTTTTAAAAATTGCAAACGCTTCGTATGTAGTTCAACCAATTCATATTTCTCAATCGGCCGCAGCCGGGAATCTACAATTCGCTGCACCGCCAGAGCAAACTTTTCCTCGGGTGACTTCCGGAGCCTCGGATGTGTTCTTTGATCAAGCAGTTCAAGATCAATTGCCTTCTCCGCTTCTTCAAGAGTTGAAGCCGGGAGAGTGCGGTTATTCCACAGTGCCTGATAGGCTTTTGCTATGTCTTTATCAGTGCCCATTGTACAGCTCCTTTACATACTCGTAATGATTATACATAATTTAAGCTATCGCTGGAAAGCGAAAGGCTTAGCGGCTTTTTATCGGCCGCTTCCATTTTATCTGTGAAAAGGTAAACAAAAGCAATGCTGCCCATATACAAATGAAGGTAAACGCTTTTTGCCCGGAAAACGGTTCATGATACACAAATACGCCGAGCATAAGGGTAATGGTCGGCGCTATATATTGCAAAATGCCGACTTGATACAGCGGCAGACGCTTTGCCCCCTCTGCAAACAGCAACAGCGGCAGGGCCGTAAATACGCCTGCGAAAAATAGGAGCGCCCATGTTCCTGCCCCCAAGGACCCGGAAGTGCTCCCGTCAGCTGTATATCCTAAATAAATAAGTGCAGCCGGGGTAATCAAAAGCGTCTCCAGCGTCAGTCCGATCGTGCTGGACATGCGGGTTCTTTTTTTACATAAGCCGTACAGACCAAAGCTGAATGCAAGCAGCAATGCGATATAAGGAACCGCGCCATATTGAAACGCAGATATGATCACGGCCGCCCCGGCAATAGAAACGGCTGCTGTTTGCATCTTGTTAAGCTTTTCTTTTAAGAATAGGATGCCCAAAAGAACGGAAACGAGCGGATTAATGTAGTACCCGAGACTTGCTTCAAGCAAAAAGCCGTGATTGACGGCCCATATGTACACAAACCAATTAACGGAAATTAAAACGGAAGCGAAAAAAAGCGCCAGCAGGCCCCCTTCCGATTTCAAAAGACGCAGTTCACGCCATCCGGTTTTCCACTTCTTAAGCACAGTTAAAAGCACACACATGAAAACAAATGACCATAAAATCCGGTGAGCTAAAATGTCCAATGCGGGTATTTGTTCAAGAAGTTTCCAGTAGACCGGAAACAGCCCCCACATGGCGAAAGAACAAGCGGTATAAATGATTCCTTTTCTTGCGTTATTCCCTTGCACGGCCTTCCCCTTCCTTTCTGTAAACAGATTATATTATATCACGGGAAGCTTCCGGCGGGCATATACTATGTTGTCCGTTAAGAAAGGGTGAGATGCCGTGTTTGATTGGAACAAATATTTTCCCTTCCAAAATCAGTTCTCTAAAGAAACGTTTAAAAATGCTGATCCGAAAGATGTCGAGACATATGTCAACCGAGTGATGGAAAGCGTATTCGGCGCCGGTTATGCCGGACAGTTCCCTTTTCGCGATCCCATGTCCAAAAATGCCGAGTCGGTCGAAGCGGAACCGCCCAAGCCGGAAATTGACCTGTTTGAAACATCCGATCATGTTTTTGCGAAAATTCCCGCCGAACAAGAGGAACTCGACCGTATCAGGATTAAGCATACGTCACACAGCCTCGTTGTAGAGAACAGCAGTCTGGGAGAAGGAAAAAAAGAAATCGTCCTTCCGAGCCTCGTCAAACGGAAAGGAACAAAAGCAGTCTATAAAGACGGGATGATTGAAGTTATGTTTTCAAAACAGGAAGACTACAATCTATCGGAAGTGGAGATTTTAAGATAAAAAAACGGCCCGCGCGATGCAGGCCGTTTTTTCTTTAATAAAATGGCGGATAACCGCCGGCTCCCGGCCCAAAACCGCCGTATGGGACGCCTCCGTATCCGTAACCGGCGAACCCGTACGGATAGCGGGGTCTTGTGAAACCTGTGGCAATCACGCCTCCGAGAAGACCGCCTAAAAATCCGCCGAATAAAGGAGCGCCGAACAAAAAAGGACTTCTCGCCGGAAATCCGGCAGGACCGAAATTCCCGCGATACAATGCATGACGAGGGTACATGTTTTTCCTCCTTTATGTCTGCCTATTCTTAAGCGTATTCATAAAATGAGGAAATTGATTGGGCGATTGTAACAACATGTGCCTTTCTGTGATATTGCATTAATGTATAAATATTTTGGTTATAATTTGATTACATTTTGATTAACTGTTATACTTTTTTACAAGTTGCGACATGATAAAAAACCATCAGGGGGAATAAAATATGCCATTACTTCGTTTTGACGTTATTGAAGGCCGGGATGACGCAGCATTAAAAAAATTACTGGATACCGCCCATTACGCCATGGTTAAAGCTTTTGACGTCCCTGTAACGGACCGTTATCAGATCGTTCACCAGCATCGGCCTCATGAGCTTATCATTGAAGATACCGGGCTCGGTTTCAAAAGAAGCAAAGATCTTGTCATCATCAGCATTGTCAGCAAAGCGCGCACCGAACATCAAAAAGAAACGTTATATCAACTGATGGCTGATCAGCTTAAAACAGAATGCGGCATATCACCCGAGGACATCATGATTTCCATTACAGAAAACGGGAACGCCGATTGGAGCTTCGGGCTTGGTGAGGCTCAGTTTTTAACCGGGAAACTGTAAAAGGCCTCCCCGCTTGTTCTGAATGATTGCAAACTGAATAAAAGAGGGATGTATGTTGGTTAGTGAGTTATATCCTTTTTTGCGGATTTAAAGGATTAGAGACAAATCCCGTTTATAACGGCGAATATCAAAAAACATTGATATTTGCCCCTGCTGCGGGTTTGAATTCGGCTACAGAGAGGACCATGACGTAAGCTTAGGGTTTATTGTAACGCCTGATCATTTAATTGAAGCGGCATTTCAGTTATACCGGAAACAGTGGATTGAGGGAGGAATGAAACTATTTTCTCCAAATGATGTCCCGGCGGAATGTAAAAATGATCATTTCCTTACATTCGATGCTTTATTAAAGCAATTAAAAGGCTTGAACCTCAATCTGAACAATTTTGATATTAATGGTTTTTATGACGGGTAAACATGATCATTAAGAAAAGGCTGCCTTGGGCAGCCTTTGTTATTCATCACATGTGTCGTTGGCAGATCCCCCGGGCTCGCAAAAACTGTCTGCCCATTTTTGCATTTCCTGAAAAACGGCTTGCAGGGCCATGCCTTTATCAGTCAGTTTATAAATGACTTTGACAGGTGTTTCAGGCAGCACCTGACGCTCGACAATTTCATTTTGTTCCAGCTCTTTGAGCCGCTCCGCGAGCATTTTTTGGCTGATTGTCGGTATCGTTTCGGTCATATCTTTAAATCGTTTCGGCCCGTCCATCAGTACATGGATAATGAGGCCGTTCCAGCGCTTTCCCAAAAGAGAAAAAGCGGATTCCATTTTAGGACACATTGTATATCCCACGTGAGTTCATCCCTTCATCTGAATTGACAAGTTTTTTGTGATCCATTAAAATTAGTTTTCGAGTTACATTTAGTAAGCTTCTAACTTTTCTATTATGATAACACGTTTATCCGAAGGAGGAAACATGATGACATCCGTATTAGACGTTTTAAAAGAACGCGCATCTGTTAAAGAATACGATAAAGACGCGGTCATTACAAAAGAGGAATTAACAGAACTCCTTGAAATCACAACGCAAGCGCCTTCCGCCTGGAACCTTCAGCATTGGCATTTTCAAGTCTTTCACAGTGATGAAGCAAAAGCTGCCCTGCTTCCGGTTGCTTTTAATCAAAAACAGATTATTGATTCATCAGCAGTTATTGCCGTATTAGGCGACTTAAAAGCAAATGAAAATGGTGAAGACGTTTATGCTGAACTGGCTGAGCAAGGCAATATCACAGAAGAGATTAAACAAACGCTTTTAGGCCAGATTAACGGTGCATACCAAAATGATCAGTTTGCCCGTGATTCAGCATTTTTAAACGCTTCTTTAGCAGCGATGCAGCTGATGCTTGCCGCTAAAGCAAAAGGCTACGACACTTGCGCGATCGGCGGATTCAATAAAGAGCAATTCGTTAAGGAATTCGACGTGAGCGAGCGTTTCGTGCCCGTCATGCTGATTTCAATCGGTAAAGCCGTTAAACCGGCGCATAAAAGCAACCGGCTGCCTGTATCTAAAGTGTCAACTTGGCTGTAAGATGAAAGAAACCCTTAGTCCGCTTAAGCAGACTAAGGGTTTTTTATAGGAATCGCTCACTGTACCAGGTTCGTGCCTGCTCTGCTTCCTGCTGTGTGAGCTGATGACCGCCCTCCTGCCAAACAAGAGAAACGGATGCATGGGCATCTATCAGATACTGATAAAGCTCCTCCGATTCTTCTTTTGTACATAGAGGATCGCGTTTTCCCGCACCGATAAACACAGGCAGCCCTTCCATATCAGGCAGCTTCACTCCGCGTATCGGCACCATCGGATGATGCAGAACCGCTCCTTTCAGTACATCTTTATAATGTAACAAAAGACTTGCTGCAATATTGGCGCCGTTTGAATAGCCGGCAGCAATCACGTTTTCTCTGCTGAATCCGTACATTTGCGCCGCTTCATCAATAAAATTCTTTAATTCTTCCGTCCGTTCAATTAAATCTTTCTCGTCAAATACGCCTTCTTTCAGCCGCTTAAAAAAACGGGGCATGCCGTTTTCCGACACTGATCCTCTGACACCGAGCAGACTTGCGTTCGGATCGATAAAACGTCCGAGCGACAGAAGATCATGTTCATTTCCTCCTGTTCCGTGCAAAAGCAGCAGAACATTTTCTGACGTTCCCTGTTCAAACACATGTTTCATCATCATTCTCCTTTCTCCATTTTGGGCAGAACAGCTGTAATCTGGCTGCGATGCTCTTCCAGCCATTCCGGAAGCTTCAGCTCTGTTCCGAGATTTTCAAAGGATTCATCCGTCATAAACCCCGGTTCATCGGTTGCCATTTCAAATAAAATGCCGCCGCTTTCTCTGAAATAGATTGAAGTAAAGTAAGACCTGTCAAGAATGTCAGATGAAGCAAGATGAGAATCAGCAAGAATATCCTTCCATTCCGCCTGCTCTTTTTCGCTAGTGCGGAAAGCGACATGATGAACCGTCCCGTAACCGCCGATACCTGCTTCTTTCGGCGCGAGATCAACATCTATAATATGTCCGATCCGCGCCTCCGATTGCAGCCTGACAATCTGATGTTCTTCTCCTGTCTTTGAATAACCGAAGCGTTCTATGAGAAATTTAATGGTTGCTTCAGGACGGTACGAGTACAGAAGAACACCTCTCATGCCTGTGATCGCTTCTTTTTCAGTAATGCCCGCAGGAGTCCATTCACTCTGTCCGCTTCTTTCATCTTCCATTATGGCAAGCGGCAGGTCTTCTGTATCATTAAAGAGAAGGACTTGTTCAGACAGCATGATCTGTTCTTTTACAGACAAGCCATTTTCTTCAAGCCGGCGCTTCCAAAACGCGAGTGCTCCTCTCGGCACGGAGAAATAAATTCTTCCGGCCTGCCCTTTTCCCACGGTTCCCGGGCGGCTTCCCTGAAAAGGAAAAAATGTAATGATCGTGCCCGGCTCTCCGTTTTGGTTGCCGAAATAAAAGTGATAAGTGGCCGGGTCGTCAAAATTAACGGTTTTTTTAACGAGCCGCAAACCCAGCACTTCAGTATAAAACCGAAGATTTTCAGCAGGATCTTTTGCAAATGCGGTAACATGGTGCAATCCTTGCGTATTCAATGTATTCACTCCTAAATATCTTGATTTCGAGATATTAACTATTTTAATTTAATATGAATGAAGATGCAACTAAAGTGTTTCAGTTAAAAAAGTAATAGAATTCTTTTTTTTCTGAAAAATATCTTGTGATCTTATCTGACACCTGCTATGATAAGGAGCATTATCAAGTTTCAGGAGGAAAGTAAATGGTCAGAAAAGCACTAATTTTCGTTCTCATCTTAATCCCTTTCAGCCAGCTGGCCCTGCTGTCAGTCGCTAATCGGGTTCATCCGATCATTATCGGGCTGCCTTTTTTTCATTTCTGGCTGCTTTTATGGATCGCAGTCACTCCATTATGTTCGTTTCTTATTTATAGGCTGCAGAAGAAACAAGGAGGACTGGACTGATGCCCGCAAATATAACAGCATTGATCATTACAGCCGTCATCGTTTTAACCGTTGTCTGTATCGGCTTTATAGCCGGGAGAGACAAATCATCACGCACTTCTGTTGAGGAATGGTCTGTCGGCGGCAGACGGTTCGGGGGGCTCCTCGTCTGGTTTTTAGTCGGCGCGGATCTCTATACGGCTTATACGTTTTTAGGCTTAACAAGCACAGCCTACACAGGGGGAAGCGTTGCTTTTTTTGCAATCCCGTATTCTGTTTTGGCGTATTTTATCGCTTATTTCTTCTTGCCGAAGCTGTGGAAGGTGGCAAAAATACACAAATTAACGACGCTTGCCGATTATGCCCGTGAGCGTTTTGACAGTAAACTTTTGGCCAGTCTTGTCGCCATTGTCGGCGTTCTTATGCTCATTCCTTATATTTGTCTCCAGCTGAGCGGAATTCAAGATACGCTTCAGGTGGCCGGAACGGGTGTCATTAATGTCAATATGGTCGTCATCATCTCTTTTATTCTTGTAGCGCTGTATACTTTTTTCAGCGGAATTAAAGGGCCGACGTTTACGGCGATTATTAAAGACATTCTCGTGTGGGTGATTATGCTGTTTATGGTCGTGTCACTCCCGCTGATCCATTTTCACGGCTGGACGCCGATGATTCACACTTTGGCTGAAAAAGCGCCGCAAATGCTGACGATCCCGGACTCGGGGCCGAAAGGAATTCCTTGGTTTATCACAGCTTCCATCGTATCTGCGCTGGCGCTCTTTATGTGGGCGCATGCGGCAACCGGCGTATTTACGGCAAAAAGCGCAGATGCCGTCCGCAAAAACAGCATGTTTCTGCCGCTTTATAATATTGTTTTGATTCTTGTTATTTTTCTCGGCTTTATCGCGTTTCTTGTCCTGCCGGAAGATACCAATCCGCGGCTTGCTTTATTGAAGCTGATTCAAACGTCTTACGGCGGAGTCGCGCAGGGCTTTGCTTACTCCACGATTGCCCTTGCGTCATTGATTCCCTGCTCTATCATGGCCATCGGAGCATCAAACTTATTTGCGAATAACTTATATCGGGATTTGATTCACCCGAATGTGTCACCAAGCAAGCTGACGATGATCACCCGTTCAATGGTATTTGTCGTCATCGGACTCGCGCTTTTATTCGGCATGCTGTTCCCGACTGCGCTCGTTACCCTTCAGCTTCTCGGTGTTTCCGGCATGGTTCAGATCTTTCCGGCTATCGCCGTCAGTCTGTTTTGGAAGAATCAAACGAAAGAAGCGACAATTATCGGTCTTCTCGTCGGTCTTATCGTGACATTCACGGTAAATATCACCCAATCCGCCCACGGTATATATGAAGGCTTTTGGGGTTTGACCGCTAACATGGCAGCCGTTATTATCCTTAACCCGTTTTTTGTAAAAAAAGCGGCTTCAAACGCCGTCAAAGACGGTTTATTCAATAAAGCGCCTTCTGATCAACTGAACCAAAAAGGCGCTTAACAGAAAGAAGCCGGCACGTAAATGTGCCGGTTTTTTACTTTTTTCACTTCCATTTGTAGGTAGCCACAGTTTTAGCCGGGATGACAGCTTCAAACTGCCGATTTTCTGAAACGACATGGAATTTTTGATCGGCGGATGTCTGGTTGATTATGACTGTCACAATGGATTGATCAGGATTAAGGAACGATACATTCGAGACTGTGTTTTTGGAGCCGTAATTACTTTCTATCCGCTTTGCTCCCCGGTCGATAAATTTTGAAAAGTTGCCTGTCATATGAAAGATCGGGATATTCCAATAGCGGTCAGGGTTTTTAGCATCCTGAATAAACAGCGTCGGGTCTGGGGTGCCTATCCAATGATGCGTCTTGATTTGACTGTCGAGCATCGTCACCCACGCATTGTAGCTCGACGCGCCGTTGCGGAAATACTGCGCGATCCGGTCCGCCCCTGCCGTCCCCCAGACAGACCGCTCCGTTAAGTGAATAGATTTATCAGGATATCTCTTTCCGATTTCCGACATGACGGAAAGGTCACCGTCATAATCGTGAAAAGCGATACCGTCTGCGGCACGGTTTCCTTTTTTATCATCTAAAATCGGCGGAATATAGTTCCACGCCCCGCTCGCATTGTGATCATAAATCCAAATTTTCGTGTCAATTACATGTTGTTTCATTTCTTTTTTTAAGGCCAGTGCCAGTTTGCGCTGCTGAGACGGCGGCATATACATGCTCGGATAGTCGATTTCCAGCAAAGGTTCATTTTGAAGGGTCATGGCATAAATCGGAATTCCTTGCTTTTCGTACGCCTCAATAAATTTGCGGAAGTAAACGGCCAGTGCGCCGATATATTTATCTTTCAGCTTTCCCCGCTTGAGGTTTTCATTCGTTTTCATCCAAGCCGGCGGACTCCACGGTGAGGCAATGATTTTCAGTTCCGGATTTATCGCCAGCGCTTCCTTGATGGTTGCTGTAATGTGTAAATCAATATCCTTTTGGATCGAGAAATGACGGAGCTTAGGATCTGTTTGGCCTTCAGGCATATCGTCATACGTATAAAATTCCTGTGCCGTAAAATCAGATGTCCCGATCGTTATGCGCATAACGTCCATTCCGATACCATCTTTGGGATCAACGAGTTTTTTCAGCACTTCCTTTCTTTTTGCGGGTGTCATTTTTGATAAATTATGGATTGTGGATTCTTCCAGGGACGATCCTACGCCTAACACATTTTGATAGCGGCGCGACGGATCAATATACACAGCGGCGGAGTCAGAAGCCTTCTTTTTTGTCAATGTAAGCGGTGTTTGTTCGTCTAAGGCGTATTTCACTTCCAGCGGCCCGTCATACCACGTACGGGAAGCCGGATCTTTTTCAGAACTGAACCACACCCTTACTTTGTTTTTGTCTGAAGCCTTCCGATCAGCCGCATACACTTCGGTTTCCATGCTGCTTGATATGAAAAAGAAAAACATAAGAAAAACCAGCGTCATGTGCAGACCTTTTTTAAAAAACATGAACCACCATCCCTTTCCTTATTTTTATAAGCGATCTGTAAATGAAAAGCCGGACACTCACCTCCTTCCCACTCGAATGAATACGCTTTCGAAATTACTGATAAAAAGCCGGCTTCACACAACGGTGAAGCCTTCCCTTTTTACACCTTTAAGATACATATGAGCCGTTTGTTTCAATCACTTTTTTATACCATTCAAATGAGTCTTTCTTAAGCCGCCTCATTGAACCGTTGCCTTCATTATCCCGATCAACATAAATCATGCCGTAGCGTTTTTTCATTTCTCCGGTTGTAAATGACACGATATCAATAATTCCCCATGGTGTATAGCCCATTACATCCACACCATCATATGTGATTGCTTTTTTCAAAGCATTTATATGTGACGATAAATATTCAATTCTTGAAGTGTCATGAATTGAACCGTCCTCTTCTAATGTGTCGATGGCGCCGAATCCGTTTTCCACGATAAATAATGGAATCTGGTAGCGGTCGTATAAGCGGTTTAATGTGTACCGTAAACCGGTCGGGTCAATCGCCCAGCCCCAATCACTCGCTGTAATATAAGGATTTTCCACGCCGTTTGGCAATCCTCCGTTTACGACATCTCCGGTATTATCGTTTGATACATCACTTTTTACGGTTGTAGACATGTAATAGCTGAATCCGAGGTAGTCCACTCGGCCGTTTTTCAAAATCTCTTCATCACCGTCTTCAAAGTGTATCTGATAGCCTTCTCTTTCAAACTCTTTTAACGCATAGCTTGGATAATATCCGCGAACCTGCACGTCCGGGAAGAAAAAACGCTGTCTCATCGTTTCTTCAGCCAGCATCACATCGTCGGGGTGAGATGAGTACGGGTAAATCGGAACATGTGATACCATCGCGCCGATCCTGAACTCAGGATTGATGTCTCTTCCCTTCGAAACAGCCAATGCGCTTGCCAGCAGTTCGTGATGGCCGGCCTGATACATGACTTCTTTTGCGTTTTCGTTTTCTTTGACGGCGACGCCCGAGTTCGTCCATAAAAAGATCGGATTATTCACATCCATCTTATTATTGATTTCGTTAAACGTCATCCAATACTTCACCTTATGTTTATAGCGTTCAAAACACACTTCAGCGAATTTTACAAAAAGTCCGACTGTTTTTCTGTTTCTGAAACCGCCGTATTCTCTCGCCAAATGCAGCGGCATCTCAAAATGTGACAACGTGATTACCGGTTCAATCCCATGTTTCAGCAATTCATCAAACACCCGGTCGTAAAAAGCCAATCCTTCCTCATTGGGCTCGGCTTCATCACCTTTAGGAAAAATTCTGCTCCAGCCGATGGACGTTCTTAAACATTTCAGGCCCAGCTCGCTGAATAATGCGATGTCCTCTTTATAACGATGATAAAAATCGATCGCTTCATGATTCGGATAAAATTCCCGCTCTTCAATTGTATCTGTTATTTTCCGGGGCACACCATGCGCGCCTGCCGTCATGACGTCTACTACACTCGGCCCCTTGCCGCCTTTATTCCATCCCCCTTCAAATTGGTGGGCGGCCAGAGCGCCTCCCCATAAAAAATCTTTTGGCAATGTCCCCATCGTTTATATCCTCCTTTATTTGACTGCCGCTTGCATGCCGAATAAATGCACTGCAGCCGCTTCAAGCATCCGCTTCGCAAGTGCAGAAGAATGCCTGCCTTTATTTTCATATTATACGTTTACATTATAATTGTACCGGTATAATTTATCAATACATAAACAATTATAGTTAATTTACGAAATGGCTTTTAAAAACGATTATGCTATAATTCTGGAAGAAGCGGGACAATAAATGAATGAGGAATGTATATGTTAAAATACCAGCAAATCGCGATAGATATTGAAAAATACATAGAAGAACATCAGCTGCAGCAAGGGGATAAACTGCCTGTGCTGCAAACCTTAATGAGCCGGTTTAACGTGAGCAAAAGCACGATCACCAAGTCCTTAGATTTATTAGAAAAAAAGGGGATTGTGTTTCAAGTGAGGGGAAGCGGCATTTTTGTCAGACGGAATAAAAGAAAAGGGTATATCAGTCTGCTTTCTAATCAGGGATTTAAAGAATCACTTGAAGATTTTAATGTCACTTCCAAATTATTAGCGCTGGAAGTGAGAAAACCCACGCCTGAGGCTGCCCAAAATCTGAATATGCCGCCTGACGGCGACGTGTATTATGTCAAGCGAATCCGATATATTGATGGGCTGACATTGTGTATCGAAGAGTCATTTTACAACAAATCGATTATTACGTATTTGAATAAAGAGATCGTGGCAGAATCAATATTTGATTATATTAGAGAAGGTCTCGGGTTAAAGCGCGGTTTTTCAGATTTATATCTGTACGCGGGGATGTTAAATGAGGAAGAAGCGGAGTACTTAGGTCTGTTTACAGGAGCGCCTAAGCTTTGTGTTGAAACGATTTTTCATTTAACCAACGGCCAGCCGTTTGACTTCTCAAAAGTCACCTATCACTATGAGCAATCACAGTTTTTCATTCAGGCGAACAGCCACCTTTTTGAACAGGAAACGACATAAGACGGGCTTTTCGCAAACAGAAAACACCCAATGCGCGAGCGGCGCATCGGGTGTTTTTTACTATTTCATATTCTTATTTAATGTTTCAACGGCTTTTTTCATTTGTGTATCGTTGTCCGCAAGCTGTTTTTGCAGATCCGTCATCAATTTTGCCGTTGTGTCTCCCTTTATAATGCCTGTTTGTTTCAGTTTCTCTTTTGCTTGGAATTGTTTAACGGCTTGTTCAAATGCTTTATCATACGTGCCGTTTACTTTCACGCTGTACCCCAGCGCTTTCAGCATTTTTTGCGCATTGGTGACGGTGGTTCCGGAATCCCCGTATTTGTATGTTTTTTTCGCATCTAAATACGGCAGGTTCGCATATTCAGGAAGCTTAACCTGATATTGCGGTTTGATGCCTTTTTTATGAATCCACTCTCCGTCCGCTGTCAGCCATTTAGCGATTGTCAGTTTAACGGTAGAACCGTCGCTGTAATCTTTTGCCGTCTGCACGGTTCCTTTTCCGAACGTTTTCTCGCCGATCAGCGGAATGCCCGATGATTCATGCAGCGCAGCCGACATGATTTCCGCGGCGCTCGCGGTGCCGTCATTGACGAGGACGACTGTCGGTTTTGTCACTTTTCGCTCTTTCGTCGCTTTCATGACTTCTTTCGTGCCGTCTTTGTATTCGACCTGCATGATATTTTTCCCTTTATCGATAAACATGTTGCTCATTTTGATGGCTTCATCCATCAGTCCGCCCGGGTTGCCCCTTAAATCGAGAATGTATCCTTTCGCTCCTTGTTTTTCGAGGCTGTCAATGGCTGAATTCAGCTCTTTTGCCGTCGATTCGGAGAAGGATGTGATTTGGATTTCGCCGATGTCTCCTTTTTTCATTTCAGAGTACACCGTTTCAACCGGAATGGTGTCACGTTTGATCGACAGGTTCAGATCGCCGACACCCGCTCTGTGCAGCACAAGCTTGACGTTTGTTCCCTTTTTGCCGCGGATTAATGCGACGGCTTCGTTTACATTAAGGCCTTTAACGCTTTTGCCGTTGACCTTCAAGATCTGGTCATTCGGTTTAACCCCCGCTTTTTCCGCGGGTGACCCTTTAATCGGCGATACGATCAGGATGCTGCCGTCCTTTTCTTCCACTTGTGCGCCGATGCCTTCAAACGAAGCGGAAATGGTTTCTTCAAAAGACTTTCCTTCCTGCGGGTCCATATAAGAAGAATATGGATCATCCAGGGAACTGATCATGCCTTTTATCGCTCCGTCTACTAATTTGCTGTCATCTGTTTTTTGATAGTAATCACTTTTAATCTGCTCGTAGGCTTTATTGAATTTCTCAAATTTGCTGTTCGTCAAAGCAGCCGAGCCTTGTCCGAAAATGGTCGTATTGCCCGTGATAAACAGCGTAAGCGCCGAGGCTGCGACCGCGGTGATCAATATAATAAAAAACAGTTTAAATTGCCGCTTCAAGAAAACACCACCTTTTTATTCTTACATTATTATCATAGACGAACGCTCATTCGTCAACTTCAAACGTGAGGCGCCCTTCTTTCCCGTTTACCCAAACCTATGCTTTTCTCTCAACATATGCTGAGGAAAAAAGGAGGATTCGGCCTTTGAGCAAATATTTAGAAATGCTGTCCTTATTCGGAGTCGGAGGGGCTCACCCCGGCGGGCTCGCTTTTTCCAAAGCCGTTCTCACAAAAGCGGCTCCTCCTCCTGGCGAACCGATTCTTGACGCCGGCTGCGGAACGGGACAGACGGCCGCTTATCTCGGCCACCTGCTGTACCCCGTCACCTGTGTTGATAAGGATCCCCTTATGCTTGAAAAAGCAGCAAAACGATTTGCCGCTGAAGGCTTAACCATTCCGGGCTATTTGGCGGAGCTTGAGCGGCTTCCGTTTGCTGAAAATCAATTTTCCGCCGTTCTTTCCGAATCAGTTCTCACCTTTTCAAATCTTGATTCATCGCTGTCTGAAATCCTGCGGGTCCTTAAACCCGGGGGTATGCTGATCGGCATTGAAGCTGCTTTACAAAAGCCCATGCCGGAAAACGCCATCACGCAGATAAAAGACTTCTACGGTTTTACCGTATTGCAGGATGAAACGGCATGGAAACAGAGATTGCTTAAGCAAGGCTTTCAGAAAGCGGATTTCATTCCCGCTGTCTTTGAAAACAATGCGCAGGAGCCGACTACAGAAATGGATTTATCGCCCGTTATTCAGCCGGTTCACTACGATACGCTGACGGCTCATTACGAGCTTATGCAGACGTACCGTGAATATATGGGACACTGCGCTTTTGTCGCTTACAAGTAAAACGGCGATTGTCCTCCTGTTTTCGTCCAACCTTTTTACCGCACTCTATCATAAGCTGACATAGAAAGATAGGTTGGATAGGAGGAGAAAAGATGCAAAACTATTATCATCTTTGCCGGCAGCACCAAGGAAAAGTAGCAAGAATTACAGAACGAAACGGCAGAGTCCACGTCGGAAGAATCGTACGGGTGACTAACAGCAAAGTGTATATCGCCCCTGTCGGCGGCCGTCACAGAGGATACGGGTTCGGCTATTGGGGAGGCTGGGGAGGCTGGGGAGCAGCCTACGGTATCGGCCTTGGTTTAATTACCGGATTTGCGCTTGGAGGTTTACTCTTCTGGTAATAAAGAAAGCCCGCTTTCTATTTTTCAAGCGGGCTTCTTCTTATTACACTTTCTTTACTTCATTAAAATATTCTTCAAGCGTTAATTGATGGTCATGGATGGCTTTTGCCGCTTTTTTGCCTACATAGCGTAAATGCCATGGTTCATACTCATACTTTGTGACATTTTCTTTGCCTTTAGGATAGCGGATGATAAAGCCGTATTCATACGCATGGTCTTTCACCCATTTGCCGTCCGCCGTGTTTCCGAACGCTTCATTCAGCTCATATCCGTTGCTTTTGCTGGAAATGTCCATGGCAAGCCCCGTCTGGTGTTCGCTTTGCCCTGGATATGCGACGGCTTCTTTCGCCTTTTTTTCACCTTTCAGACTGACTTCATTATCGAAAATAACTTTCTGTCTGTCATAAGAGCGGTATCCTGAAACGGCAACCAGGTCATAACCTTCTTTTTTCCCGGCGCTGAATAGTTCCGCCAAAGCATCGGCGGCAGGTTTGCGGATATATCGTTTCTCGATTTTCTCAGTAAAAGAAAATTCGACTTTCGGGATCACGAGATCATTCGGTTTATAATCTCCCGGCAGCGTGTATGTCTTATTCACGAGCGCAAGTGTATTTGTCGGGTTTTGAATGGTCTCAAGCCCGTTCACTTCTTTAATATCATTAAAATATTTGCTCTCCAATACAAAATCGCTGTTTTCTGCCTTCGTTGTTTTTTTGCTTGATGTGTCATCTGATTGTTTTGTTTCAGCTGCTGTTTTTGTGTCCTTGTGGCTGTCGCCGCCTGAAATGCTGCAGCCGGTTCCCACGATTGCGGTTACGCTGAGAGCGGCAGCGAGCGAGAACCATTTAGTGGATTTCTTCATTTTACACTTACCTTTCTTTTTTTGAATCAGGGCGATGCATAAAGAAGAGGGCTGCTTTAATCAGCATAACCCTCATCTCAAGTTTACGATACAGTATGCAGCGCCAGTTTAATCATATCATGAAAAGTCGTTTGACGCTCTTCTGCCGTTGTTTCTTCTCCCGTTAATACGTGATCGCTTACAGTCAGGATAGACAGCGCTTTTTTGCCGTATTTAGCGGCAAGCGTATATAAAGCAGTCGTTTCCATCTCTACGCCGAGAACGCCGTATCTGGCAAGCTTTTCGATTTGGGAGTCTTCATTGTAAAACTGATCGGCGGTGAATACGCTTCCGACCGCTACGGGAAGATTGTTTTTTTGCGCTTCCTGGTACGCTTTATGAAGCAGTTCGAAGTCTGCGCAAGGAGCATAATCTACACTGCCGAAGGCGACACGGTTCATCTGTGAATCAGTTGAAGACGTCATAGCCAAAATCACGTCACGCACCTTCACGTCATTACGGATGGCTCCGCATGAGCCGACTCTGATTAAGTTTTGAACATCATAGCTTTGAATCAGTTCATTCACATAAATAGAGATAGACGGAACACCCATGCCGGTGCCTTGGACTGATACTTTTTTGCCGTTATATGTACCCGTAAATCCGTACATTCCTCTGACTTCATTATAGCATTCCACATTTTCAAGATAAGTTTCCGCAATAAATTTCGCTCGGAGCGGATCTCCCGGCAAAAGCACTGTATCCGCAATTTGGCCTTTTTCTGCGTTTATATGTACACTCATTTCCTTTTCCTCCTGCCTATTCAAACTCCCACCCATTGTACACTGAATAACGGTAAGAGACAATCATCAGCATGATCAGGGCGATCTTGGGCAGAATATGCGGGATGACAAGCCTAAAGAAAAAGGAGTGAACATAATGGGCAAAAAACAGCGCAACCGGGTGACCGGCCAGAAAAAGAACAATCACGTGCCCGTTTCAGACGTCATTGCAGCTGATGAAGCGCATGGAAAAGAGCATTCCGCCGCTAAACGGAAGCCTTAACACTGTCTTTCCCAGACAATACGGAAGCCGGCTGAAGATTCAGCCGGCCCCGTCTTACCTCGGCTGGACGAGCAGCCGGTTAATTTTGCTCCATCCCGCAGGGTTAAGCCTGTAATAGGTCTTTCCTTTTCTTCCTTCGTCTATGAGTATGACATCTCCGGTCGCTATGAATCTGGCTTGATAGTCGTTTGGGACCGTATCAGGCACATTAAAAACAGAAAATGCCCTTTCCAGTGCGTCTTGATGATTGTCAGCGGCCAGCTCTGTCCGATAGACGACCCTGTATCCCTTTTTCTCGCCGTAGCGGGGTGTTTGAAAAATCGTCACATCATAGGCGCAAATCTTTTTTTTAAACACGGGCAGCGATAACAGCATCAAGATCCCTCCCTCTTATTTCTTAATAGTATTAGCGTTTTTTCTCATTTCTCCTGTCTCTATTTTTGTCGAAACGGATGATACTTTTCGTCAAAGAGCGCAAAAAGCGAAACGAGGCAAAGTCCGAGACTGAATCCGGCAAGCACATCCGTCGGAAAATGCGCGCCCAAATAAATTCTGCTGAATCCGATCAGAATGACGAGAACCCCGGTAAAAACGGTGACGGCCCGTTTTCTTTTCGTGAAAAACGGAACATGCTTGATCAAAAAGTAAGCGATGACGGGATACATCACTGCCGAATTCATGGAGTGGCCGCTCGGAAAACTGTATGAGGTTTCATGGACGAGCGGTTCAAAAGCGGGTCTGGCTCTTTCAATCAATTCTTTTATTTTTATGTTTACAATCCGTTCAATGAGAAAGAGAAGCGGCAAAAAAACAACATCCGGCGTTTTTTTGTACATATACAGAGCCGCGCCTGTCAAAAGAAGAAGCGGCAAAAGCACCGCGGTCGTGCCGAGCTCCGTTATCCATAACATCAATTCATTCAGCCAGGGAGCCCTGATCCTGACAGCCGCTTCTATGAGACGCTCATCAAAAACCTGGACGGCTTCTATCCGGATCGCTGCTGCGAGCAGAATAAACAATGCGAAAAGACTTGCTGGCTTGTACAACGTTTTCCCCCCATGTTTCATTCTCCCGAGCTGATTGAAAAAACCGAAGCTTTTTCACTTCGGTTCCGCAGTTTCAGTCTTCATCAAGCTCTTCGTCTATCATACATTTTTCTAATAAATAATCAAAGGTGATGTCGGCTATTTCGAAGATTTCCTCTTCACTCGGTATGTACCCGCGCATAGCAAGCTGACTGTAAAAATAATCAGCTATTTCTTCTGTGTCAATCACAAGATCTATTTCTTTCATGCAAACACCGCCTCCTTTTTTATGTTTTATGAAAAAACCGTTCAAATTATACCCGAAAGTTCTAAACGTTTTGTCCGCTCATATACTTTTAAAAAACAAGCCCCGGAGGGAGAAAAGATGATGACGAAAATGATGGCTTTATTGGACGGAGATGGATTTGATATCGTATTGGAAAAAGTGCTGAAAGGAATGTCGTTTGTAATCTTTGCCGGCTGTCTGCCCTGGTTTTTATATGTCACCGTCCGTTTTTTTGCCGGCTAGCTGAAATGCTCCCGCAGGCTTTCCAGCACAAAATTCATCATATCTTTATATTCTTCGTCACCGAACAAATGATAAAGAATCTTATAATCGTTATAAATATCAAGCAGCTCATCTACAATCGATACCGCCAGCACATGCAGGGCATCGGGATCATCAGCATCGCCTTCAAACTGAAGAAGAGCAGACGCGACGGTATCCTCGCCGATCTCATGAGATGCTTCCCCAACATAGTGGACAAACAGCAGCTGATGTACAAACTGATCCATTTCATATTTTCTCAGAACCAGCGTGAGATCCTCTTCCTCCGTTTCAAGCCACTCTCCGTCTTTCAGCCGAGTCAGCTCATAAATAATATCCTCCCAGCCATCCTCTAAATATCTCCATATTTCAGTTCTGTGGCCGATGACACGGAATAATTCCTTTCCGTAGTCCTTTACATATACTACGTCGCCGATCAGAAATTCATATTCAATATCCAATTTTTCCATATCGACGATCACGCCCTCATAATCTTTATAAAGCTGGATGGACGATTCAAAATAAAGCACTTCATTATGATTGACTTCGTAAAGATAATGTTTATCAATTTGATGAACCTTCGTAATGGTGCCGACGGTTCCGTACATCACGACGACCACGATGTCTCCCACTTGAAATTTCGGTTTATCTGGCTTCATGCTGTCTCCCCCTTGCCGCGGACTGTCATACGCTATCGTATGCCGGCCGCCATCATTTCGCATGGGCATGAAAACCACAGGAAATATCTATTTCTGTACCTGTTCAAAATGGCAAAAACCGCAACATGCTTGTGCGTTTTTTCACTTACCGTAACAGAAGCGTCCGATGACATTCCGCTCTCGATCGAATGAGCAGTAACAATGCTGAGACAAAAAGCTTCTATTTTTTATGAGTCTTTGTTTTTTTCTCTATGACGCAAAGGTAAATACCCGGCCCGAAGGCATGTTGACAATATCACCGCCGTGATGTTCAAGATTTGCCGTGAAACAAATCATCGAAGGTGTATGGAGATTCAATTCAGGCTGCATATTTGCAACAGAAAAAAACCGCACAATGTGCGGTTTTTCGTCAGGCGTGATGCACCTCGGTCTCATATTTTTCCCAAGCTTCATCAAATGTCGCCATCGTTTCTAAATAGTCGGCGCTCAGTTCTAAATAAGAACTGAGCTCGTGATAATCGCTTGACGTTTTCGGAAAGCCGTGATCTTCGTATGCCTGATTCGCAAACTGGCTGATTGCGTCCTGCGGCTTGGGATGCCTGTATTTCATCAAATAGTGATAAAAGGATTTCATGGGTTTCCCCTCCTGATGACTGTCTTTTGTTGTACTATTATACAATTCAAGTGTGAAATTACAACAAAAGAAGACTAGGAGAAGTCAAAATAATTTCGTTTCAAGATCCGTTCTGTCTCCATCAGCTCTTGATATGTGAGTGTTTCCGGTAATTTTTTTGCTTCGACTAAAAAAAGCTGATTTTCGATTTCCGCTATGACCGCTTCCTCCTGATAAGTCATGCCGCAGGAGGAACAGGCGAATGCGGGTGTTTCTGTAATTTCTATGGCCCTCGTACCGTCAGGAAGCTCCCAGTACACAGCCGCCTGACTAGCTGACGCCTTCTGATTGCCGCACCACTCGCATGGCTTCACGGCGACTCACCTCCGACTTCCGATCCTGCTTTTTGCTCTTTCTTTTGCTGTGCAATAAATTTCTTTTCTTTCAATTCATCTCTCTTTTCCCTGCGGTCTTTCAGCGTTTCATGATCAGGGTTTGATGTAAACGTTTTCCTCCTGTCGATCCTCGATACATTTTCCGGTGTGAACGAAACCTCTTTGTCCGCGAAAATGGCGCTCAGTCCGACCGGCTCGTGTTTGGCCATCGTTCCCGGAAAAACAGATTCAAAATAGTCGTCGGCTTGATTCGGGATATAGTTTTCCGGCTCGGGATAAGATGTAATCACCCCTTCGAAGTTTCTGATCACAACTTTCTCCGGACTTTGGGAGAGCAAGTAGTTCGGCTGCAGGGCGATTTTACCGCCTCCGCCCGGGGCGTCGACGACAAAGGTCGGCACGGCAAAGCCCGTTGTGTGGCCCCTCAGTCCTTCAATGATTTCCAGCCCTTTTGACACAGGCGCTCTGAAATGGCCGATCCCCTCTGACAAATCACATTGATAAATATAATACGGACGCACGCGGATTTTCACTAAATCATGCATGAGTTTTTTCATAATCGGCACCGAATCGTTAATACCTGCTAAAATAACGGCCTGGTTACCGACCGGAACACCTGCGTTAACGAGCTTTTCACACGCCGCAACCGATTCTTCCGTCAGTTCGATGCTCGTATTAAAATGAGTGTTCAGCCAGACCGGATGATATTTTTTCAAAATCTGACAAAGGTTATCTGTTATCCGCTGCGGAAATACGACGGGCGCTCTCGTTCCGATCCGGATAATTTCAAGGTGGGGAATGTCACGCAGGTTTTTTAAAATATATTCCAGAATCTGATCGTTGATTAAAAGCCCGTCTCCGCCGGAAATCAGGCAGTCACGGATTTCCGGCGTTTCCCGGATGTAAGCGATTGCCGCATCGAGCTGTTTTTTCGGCACCCCCATTCCGATCTGTCCGGAAAAACGCCTTCTTGTGCAATATCGGCAATACATCGAGCATTGATTTGTCACCAGAAAAAGAACGCGGTCGGGATAGCGGTGCGTAAGCCCGGGAACCGGTGAATCTTCATCTTCAAACAGCGGATCTTCAAGGTCATATTTCGTTTTGTGCATTTCTTCTGACAGCGGCACGGACTGCATGCGGATCGGACATCTCGGGTTATCGGGATCCATTAAAGAAGCATAATAAGGCGTAATGTTCAGGGGAATGGTTTTTACAGACATCCTGACGCCTTCTTCTTCCTCTTCGGTCAAATGAATGACTTTTTTCAGGTCATCGACGGTTCTTACAGTATGGGTGAGCTGCCACAGCCAATCATTCCACTTGTCTTCCGGCACATCTTTCCACAATTCAATCTCCTTCCAATGACGCTTCGGCTGAAACCATTTGTTTGTCAAACGAATTCCTCCTTATGAATGGCCAAACGTAAAGTCTTGCACCATATATTCATATTTTCGAGCCCTTCTGAAATGCGGCAGTTGTTCACAAGCCTGCCTCTGTAGCCGTATCCGGCATGATACAAAACGGCATTCATCCCGTAAGACGCTGCACGGGCCAAGGAAAAAAGATGGATGATTCCCCGGCCCGCGAGTTCCTGCTCCAACGCTTTAAACAAGTGTGCCGTTACGGAGTTCCCCCTGTAATCTGACAGAACCGCGCAATCGGTCATTTCAGCGTGCCCCAATACCGGATTGATATCTGCGCTTGCCGCCCCAATAAGACGATCCTGATCGAATGCGGCATAATAGATGGTGTTTTCTCTCATTGTTTTTTTAATATAAAGGGGATTAAAGACAGGAGTCGGATAGGTAAGAAAAACATGTTTATATAAGTGCGTTAAACGGTCTGCATCATCTTCGTCCGCTTTTCTGAACATCAGCGCGCTTTCTGTCTGAGTCAGTCCCCGCCGCGGTGTCTCATATAAACGGTCAACAGTCGAATCTTCTGATACATATGAATCTGACCGTCTCCGTTCCTCTGATAAATAGCGCACCATCACAACAGCCTCATGCCCGTTGTAATACCCGTCTATGACACCCTCAACAATAAAAAGATGCTTGACAAATTCCGGCTCATCGCCGCGCTTGGCAAAGAAAATTACCTTTTGGGCTCCTTCTTGCTTTGCTTCTGCCAAAACGGCCGGAATAAGCGCCGTGATCTGTCCGTCATAACGAATGACTCTGAGCCGCTCATTGAAACGGTCTGCATCAATCTCGGCCGCTCCCTTTTCAGCCCTCAGTTCCTTTATCAGCTCCGTCACCCCCATCTGCCACCCCGCACCATTCCATGATAAAAAGAGAAATGATTTTGACGGCATCGATTAACGCCCGGATTTCAATGTATTCATTCGCCTGATGCGCCGCCTTGACTTCTCCCGGCCCGAAGACGATGACCGGCGTCTGTCCCGCGTGCTGCAAAAGCCCTCCGTCCGTACCCCACGGGGACGCTTCACGAACCGGTTTTGCCCCTTTCATTTTCTCAAAAGAAGATTCCAGAGCGGAAATCAGCGGATCCTCATCCGGGAGATCATTCGGAAGCCACTGAGCCCCAAACCATTCTATTTCCGCCGGGTGGTGTTTAAACCACTCATCCCGGTACTCCAAATCTTTCAGCCAGCTTGCGAGCTCTTCTTTTACTGCTTCGGGCGTTTCATCCGGCGCTATTCCGCACCTGCCTTCTATCACCACACGGTCAGCTACCGATGATGGCCACGTTCCCCCTTGGACGGTGCCGATATTAATGGGAACCGGAATCGGAACGTCCCGATAAAGCGGGTCTGTGATACGGGCGTTGCGGACGTGTTCAAGCTCTTTAAGGGCTGTGATGACATGCAGGCTTTTTTCAATGGCGCTCACCCCTTCATAGCGGGTGCCGCCGTGTGCGGACAATCCCCTTACCGTAATGCGGAACCACATAGACCCTTGCTGCTTAACAAATAGCTTTAAATTAGTCGGTTCGGGAATAAGCGCCCCGTCAGCCTTGTAGCCCCTCATAACAGCCGACAGCGTTCCCGCGCCGCCGCACTCTTCATCTACGACACTTTGAAACAGGACATCTCCTTTTAACGTAATCCCGCAGGCTTCAAGCGCTTCTAACGCAAACAAGAGAGCTGTATTGCCGCCTTTCATATCCGTTGACCCGCGGCCGTAAACTTTGCCGTCCTTTTCAACAGCGGTAAACGGTTCATACGTCCATGCGGCGGGATTTCCTTCCGGGACAACATCAATATGTCCGTTCAGTATCAGTGATCTTCCGCCCCCGGCCCCTTTCTTTACGGCTGTGATATTCGGGCTTTCATGGAAGTCTTCGCGTTCCGATACAAAATAAGGATGCTCTTTCAAATGTTTGACACTCGGCTCCCATACATCAATATCCATGTCAAACTGTCTCAGTTTTTCTAAAACGACTGCCTGTGCGTTAAATTCATGGCCGAACGTGCTTTTTTCCCCGATCAGCCGTTTCAGCAAGCTTACCGCTTTTGCTGTGTTTTCTTCCGCCCACTCAGTGACTTTCTTTTCTAATTGATCCATGGACAGGCCCCCTTTTAAGAAAACATTCTCCCAATCTGATCTCGGCATCCGTTGTTTGAATGACATCGTCTATGGTCGTGCCATTCAGCAGTTCCTCAAGAACAAAAGCCCCATCATCTATGCTGATGACGGCTTTCTCTGTAATGATGAGATCTGCACAGCCCGCTGCTGTAAGCGGCAATGAACAGCTTTCGACCAGCTTCGGCCGGCCTTTCTGATCGGTGTGGCTCATGACGACAACCACTTTTTTCGCGCCTTGGGCAAGCTCCATCGCCCCGCCCATTCCGGGCACTTTTTTTCCCGGCACGAGCCAATTGGCGAGATCACCTGTCCTGCTGACTTGGAGCGCGCCTAAAATGGTAATATCTATCAGCCCTTTTCTGATCATGGCAAAAGACAGAGCTGAATCAAAATAGGAAGCACCCTTAACTGTACTGACAGGAAACCCGGCCGCATTGCATAAAAGCTCATCCTCCTCTCCGCGCTCCGGACTGCCGCCGATCCCGAGGACGCCGTTTTCCGCCTGCAGCATGACCTCCATGCCGGCCGGCAGAAAGTTCGGCACTAAAGAAGGAATGCCGATCCCCAGGTTGACAATCATACCTGAGGTAACTTCACTGGCGGCCCGCCTCGCGATACTCTCTCTTTCCGCTATTCCCAAGCCCATTTCCACTTCACTCCTTCACTTTGCACGACACCCTCCACGAAAACGCCCGGCGTTACAATATGCTCGCTGTCAAGTTCGCCGGCAGGCACAATCTCTGCCGCCTCAGCAAATGTTCTTTCGGCCGCCGCAGCCATCAGAGGGTTCATGTTGCGCGCCGTTTTGTCAAACGTCAGATTCCCGAATTCATCAGCAGTATGTGCCGACACAAAAGCGAAATCAGCCGTCAGCGCTTTTTCAACTAAATAGGACTTTCCGTCAATCGTTACGGTTTCTTTGTTTTCACAAACGGTTGCGTTATCAATGCCGATATCAGTTAAAATACCGCCTAGCCCCGCTCCGCCTGCGCGAATCCGTTCAGCAAGCGTCCCTTGCGGCGAAAATTCCACCTCAAGCGCTCCGTCAGTCATTTGTCTGCCCGCGACAGGATTTGAGCCGATATGGGAAGCGATCAGCCTTTTTACCCGCTTATGAACGATAAGCGGGCCGATGCCGATTTCCGGAAATCCGGCATCATTGCAGATGACGGTCAGCTCTTTAACGCCGCTTTCCAAAATCGCTTCGATTAATGACGGAGGTGAACCCACTCCCCCAAAACCGCCGAACATAATGACAGATTCGTCCTTGACATCGGCAATTGCTTCATGAATATCGATTTTTTTATGAAAAATAGACATATCAGCTCAATCCTTCTTCATCATTTTTTCAACTTCTTCTGCGGCCTGGGAAAATAGATCTGACAGCTCATCCAGCTCGGCATATGAAATTGTGAACGGCGGGGCGATGATGACGGCGTCTCCTTCTCCGCTGTCAATACCGGGCTTTGCAGGGTAAATAAGCAGGCCCCGTTTTTTTGCCGCTTTAATGATTTTTTCGGTGAAGGCCTGTTTTTTCGAAAAAACGTCCTTCGTCGTTTTATCCTTAACGAATTCAACCCCGATCAGGAGGCCTTTACCGCGGACATCCCCAATCACCCCGCTGCGCTCTTTGATTTCTTCTAATTTCCGCTTCAGCATTACGCCTTTCTCCTCTGACTGCCGAAGCAGCTCGTGTTTCTTAACATAGCGAAGCACTTCAAGCGCCGCTCTAGCACAGTATGGGTTGGCACTGTACGTATGTCCGCTCATAATGACCCCGGAGCCCCGCTTGATCGTTTCAATGATGTCATCAGACGCAACGGCTGCCGCTATCGGAGCGTAACCGGCGCCTAACCCTTTTCCGAGCACCGCGATATCAGGTGCGATCCTCCAATGCTCAGAAGCAAGCATCCGCCCTGTTCTCCCGAGCCCCGTCATGACTTCATCCGCGATAAACAAAATACCGTACCGGCGGCAGACATCCTCAAGCGCTTCATAATAACCTGCCGGCGGAGTGATGGCCGCCCCGGCTGCTCCGACAATCGGTTCTGCGACAAATCCCGCGATAAATGAGGGACCGATCCGCTGAACAGCCGTTTCCAGTTCAGCCGCCGCAGCTTTCACAAATTCCTCTCCCTGCAGCTCTGAACGATACATATTAGGCGCTGAAACGGCAGGAAACCGTTCGAGCAACTGGGTGAAGCGGTATCTCCGTTCGTAGAACCCCGATAATGAAAGCGCTCCCAAAGTAATGCCGTGGTAACTGCCCCATCTTGATAGAAAGACGGATTTTTGGTATTGCCCTTTTTCCTGCCAATATTGAACGGCCATTTTCATCGCTGTTTCGACTGCCTCTGAGCCGCTGTTTACAAAAAATGACCAATTCAGCCCGCCCGGCAGATGATCCGCCAGAAATAAAGCGAGTTCTTCTGCCGGAGTACTGGTGAATTGCGAGCGATACACAAACGAAACGGAGTCAAGCTGCTCTTTTAAAGCTTGTATAATATCCTCCGTGCCGTGGCCGATATTGCAAGTGACCGCCCCCGATGCTCCGTCAAGATACTTGTTCCCCTCCTGATCATACACATATGATCCCTTTCCATGACTGACTGACGGATAATTCCCGTCAAGCTCCGGTTTGATTAAATAGCTCCCCATATCTTTCCACCTCGAAAACCCATTTGCTTCATTGTATGAACAGATGAATAACCGCATTCTTATCCTTCAGAAAGTTTTTTGCAGAAAATACCTTTCTGTAAAACAGGCTGCCGGAGATGTCCCGACAGCCTGAAGAGCGTTCTGGAAATTCTATTCCTATTGTTGATTTTATTCTTTGCTCAGCTCATCATCCATCATTTTTGATCTGAATCAGTATAAGCAGAAGGCGGAAAATTCCCGTCTTCTTTACCGTATGGGAATCAATATTTCACACAAATGATGATTCACCTTTTGTAAAGTATACCTTTCGATAATGGGCTGCTCTCTGATTGATAAATTATTTTTTTCGATCTCAGAAAAAACAGTGTTCCAAAATCCACTGACTGCCTCTTTTGTATGATCAAGCAAGAAAACAGCGTACTTCCCTCCGGAAAATGTACCAATCCGGGCTGGTTCAGGCACATGGTCTTGATTGATAACAAGACAAACATCATAGCGGCATTTCTCTTTAGGAGTACGATTCGGATGATCTTGCGGAATTCCTAAAATGACAGAATGACAAAGCAGACCATTCAATTGCGCCCAGTTTTTAAATGACTCCATCAGTTCATTGTTTTGCTTTCCGCCATACTCTCCGATGTTTCGGAAGTAAGCAATTCTGGATTCAGGTAATTCTTCAATCGTTATGTTCACATTTTCGCCCCCTTCTCCAGAAAGGTAATATGTATTAAAATGTTTTTCAAGCTGATTTTTCAGCATGGGTATAACAAAAAGCCTGCAGAAAGTGATGTTCTCTGCAGGCTGATTTTCAATATAGGATTTTTTTCAGTCTAACAAATAAAAGCCGCACCGACGATGATTAATAAAATAAACAATACCACGATCAGCACAAAAGTGCTGGTTCCGCCTCCGCAGCCGCCGTGCCCGTAACCATAGCCAAAACTGCCGCAACCGTAGCCATATCCGTATCCGTACATGCGCAAATCATCCTTTCTTCTTACGATATACGGCATTGTATGCGGGCCAACTCCCAATTGGTTTATGCGAATGCCCAACTATGTAAGAAAATAATGAAAAATTGTATGCACGCGCCGAAATCTTTTGAAGCCGAGTTTTTCATAAAAGCGGTTTACACCGTCCATCCCGGACGTCACAAGGTATACGGTTTCCATGCCGTTCAGCTTTGCCGCCGCCATCAGCTCATTCATCAATATCGATCCGTAGCCTTTTCGTTGGAATTGGTCCAGAATTGCGACTTCTTCTATTTTTGCGGTTTTATCTGCTTTGTTGATGAAAAGCTCTCCGCAGCCGATCGGAATCGTTTGCGAGGCGTCGCTGTAGCACACGACAAGCATAACCGTTCCGTCCTTATACAAAGGATATTTCCGCTCAAGCTTTTGTTCGGCCGCCGCCTCGCCAATGTAAAGGGCATCATAGATGTTCATAATAGACGACCCGTCGGCGAGGCTTTTTTCCGTCCCCCAAGCAGTGAGCGGGTGTCCGGCCTGCAGGTCCCCATTTTCCAGTTTCCTTGCAAAAAACAGCTCATCTTCCACTACGCAGCCCTGCTTTACCAGATTTTGTTTCAGAAGAAGCGGAAACGCGTGCTCCGGAGCCGCTTTCACATGAATATAATTGGCTTGAAGCATGCCCGGAACGGACGAAAAAAACGGCAGCAGTTTGTCTAACGGAAATGTACGGTGCAGCTGAACAAAGTTATGCGAAAAAATCTGCGGCAAAAAAGGGTCCGTATATACACTGAAATGCTCGAACCTCTGAATGCCGGAAGTAAGCTCTATATACTGCTTCTCGGTTTTATCAAATTGATCGGTCATAAAAGCTCTCCTTTTCCTTACACATCCAACTGCATCCCTCAACCTTTTGTTATATTGAGATTTCTCATAATTTCATCGTACACCGGATAGAACGGCATTCCAATTGGTAATTGTTTAATTTGCTGAAAGGAAATGGGTATCGCCTTCTGATTCGCAAAAAAGCGTTTCGCTACGTCATGACTGATCGGATGGAGAACCCCTCTCAAATAAACATAAAATTCCCGTTCAATGCGAAACAGCATTCTCCCGGGCAGATGTTGAATACAGCCCGATGTCCCCCGGCTGATCGGCGGACCGTCCGGAAGCGATTGTATTTCGGCCCGCTCTAAAGCCGGGATGTCATGCCGTTTAAATCGGTAAAAGCGAAATGCGCTATGATCAACCAGCCTTTTCTCCCCGTCTTCTATAAAATAAACATGAAACTGATCCCTGACGAGCTGAAAATTCGGAATACTGACGGAGTTCTCTTCCTCATATTGAAATAAAAACGGATCCGGAATGACGACGGTTCGGCCTTCATATAACGAATGCCAGCGCTCGTTTACAGGCTTCCTTTTATTTCGGTCAAGCTGATATACTTTCTGATCCGTCCCCTTTACAAAGGATCCGTCGATCAGGACAGACGGAAGCGATTGATACGTGTTTTGAAATGAGTGGGGTGTTTTATAGGTCGTATCCAACACTTCTTTTATCGGCAGAAATGATGTAAATGTGTTGAGCCTGCTCCAAAAAACAGAGTCTCCGTGATTCCAATGCATAACATCTTCGTCCCAAAAGCTGCCGAACTTCTCTTTCACACGCTCAAGCAATGATCTCCGGTGCATCACTGAACAGTGGTCAACGAGAAAAGCGGCCTGATCTAGCACCTCTTCAGCAAAACGATAGAAGTGGAATTGTTCTGTTCCGCGCCCGTTTACATGTATCACCTTCTGGCTGGAATAGACGGCATCAAACTCGCTGTATTGATTAAGCGCTTCCGCCATGCGGCTGAGCCTATCCGGATGAAATACGGTGTCGTCTGTCAAATAAGTGATGTATTCGCCTTTAGCCCGTGAAAGCGCATCATTAATCAAAACGGCATACCGGGTGGACTTCAGCCGTTCGGCAGGATTGATAAAACTGTTGTCATAATATATGCGAGGATCTTTTATATACGTACTGATGGCAGCCGAGGTTTCTTCATTTGAATGATCATCCATTACAAACAGCTCCCAATTGCTGTAGGTTTGATGCAAAACACTTTCAATCGCCTGTTTCACAAGATCCGGTTTGTTGTAACTCGTTAAGATAATTGAGATCTTCTTTTCCATCCCATCACCCCTTCTGTAAAACATAAAAAACGGCTCCGAAAGAGACAGAGCCTGATATCCGTTATTAAAAAGCACCCCAGCTGACGATGCTTGAAATCGCGACGTTTGATCTCGTATTATTGAGCGGATTTTGAAAAACGGCCAAATCTGACAGCACTTCTTTGACAATTACGTTTTGCAGTGTGCTGCCGTTAATCAGATTGACGCGTGATACAGGAACCCCAAGCTCTTTTGCCATTACAAGCTGACGCCGCAAATCTGAATGATCTCCGGACGGCTGACGGGATAACAAAAGAAGAAGAAGCAGTACGAGCTGAAAGTCCTCCTCAAAACCCCCGTGTTTTACAGTTTCTTCTGAATCCAAAGTATTCCTCTCCTTCATTTTTTAATCTATACAACGTATGTCATACTCTTACAAACCGCATAGGCAAACAAAGCCTGATTCGAAAATTCAGCTGTTTGATTAAATATTGAAAAAAACACAAGCAAAACGGCATTCGACTTATACCAATCTCTTCAATCAGGAATATGAATAAACGTGAGGTTGAAATTGTTAAAGGAGGTGTATGTCCGCATGAGCGAAGATCGTTTGGAGCTTAAAAAGAACTTATTGAAAACTCTTTTAGCCCCTGTATTTGACAACAGCGCTTTATCTGGCGGTACAGATGGAGGAGATAACGTGAAAAACAGCGTAAAAGAATTATTGGAAGCGGCAATTGATGCAAAAGTAGATGAAGCAGCGGTGAAAGACAGTCTCAGCGCACAATCTGTATTGGGAAGCGGTATTTCATTAGCGGCGAGATGGATTTTTGCAAGAATTCAGCCCGGCACTGTCATCAGCATTGTGATGGATTCAGGAGACATGATCGGCCCGGTTCAATTTGTTGCCTTTGACGAAATTCACGGAATCGTTTTTGTTACGCAGGAAAATTCCGTTACACCGGCAGGCTCTGCTACAACATTGCTTGACGTCGACAAAGTTGAAAGTGTCACGTTCACTTCGTAACAGCATATGAACGTTTTATATATCCGTTCAGGATATAAAGGCATATACACGTATTTTGACCGCTGGATCGAGGAAGGCTTTTTACAGTCTTCCGTCCGCTTTTTTTCTGTTTCTGAGTTTGAGGAAGATACCATCCGCAGTATACGGGCATTCAAACCAGACATCAGTCTGATGATGACGGGAGACCGTATTCCGTCTGAATGGCTTCAATGGCTGAAGACAGAACAGATTCCCGTTTATCTATGGATGACGGAAGATCCTTTTTATTTCGATGTGAGCATGACAATCGCCCCTTTCGCCGATGCCATTTTAACGATAGAACAAAACGCGCTTGATGCTTACCGGCAAATGGGCTTACAGCACGTATATTATGTCCCGATCCCCGTTAATCAGCGGCTTTTTAAGAAACAACCTGCTGAAGCTTCTCTTCACACAAATCTGCTTCTGATCGGATACCCGTACCCGAACCGCGTTGAACTGGTGAAAGCAGCGGCGAAGCTTCCGTATACGCTTCGTATCATCGGGAAGGGATGGCGCAGACATCTGCCTAAAAAAATCGCCAGGCAGCAAAATGTGCTCGTAATGGATGAATGGATTGCACCCGAACGTGCCGCATTATATTACAACAGTGCAGACGTGGTCTTAAACCCTCACCGTTCTTATCGGTTTGCGCTCAATCAGAACGTACGCGGCATCGAAAATATCAGTTTAAATACGAGAAGCTTAGACATTGCGGCTTGTCAGGCCTTTCAGCTGACAGACCTTTCTCCCGCGCCCCCGTTTTCATCCTTTGTTTCTTACAGCGGGCTTGCGGATTTTGCGGATAAGATCCATTTTTATATGACAAACCCGGGTGAACGTAAACAAACCGCGGCGCTTAATTATCAAGAGACAGTACCGGCGTACACGTATGACCAGATTCCGGCTGTGCTTGCGGCTATCCGTTCCAAGACTTTCTCATGAAACGCTCTTCACATCAAAAAGCAGCTTGGATAAGCTGCTTTTTTCATGTTTATTTTCCGCTTCTGTCAGTCAGTTTTCTCGGGTCAACCTGTTTATTGACCTGCGGGTGAAAGCCGATTTTATCAGCGATTCTTTCCCATGGCACCATTTTAAAATTTTGATTGGCCTTTTGGCCGTGATCTATATTTTCTCCGTCCTGTGCGACAAAAAGGCCGAACGGATATTCAGGTCCCAGCCCGAAACCCAGAACGTCAATTCCGTCTGTATCGCTTGTGCCGTCTGTCTCAGGCCCGTCTGTTATCTGAAAGTCCGCAACATATTTGTTCTGTCCCTGTCTTTCATAAATCGCGTAGCTGCTGTTACCCTGGCTTGATGCAAGCAAATAACCTTTCCCGTCAGCAGCGTAGTAAATCGTCAGTCCTTCAATATCAGGGGTTAAATGCCTGCCGTCGGCACGATCGATAACCGTTCCGTTACTGCCGCCGTCCGGCTCAGCGCTGAACTTCCAGATGGCCTCATCTTCTTCTGCGATATAAAGACTGCCGTATTCATCGTCTGCTGCCATCCCTTCTGTCTGAGAATTCATTTTAAACGCCCTTACCTTTTTGCCGGATATGTATCCATTTTTATCAGCATTTAATTCGTATTGTTCAAATTCGCCTTCTTTCCCTGTCACCATCGCGTAATATTTTCCTGTTTTTTGACTGTGGTACAAGCTGAAACCGTATACTTCATCAATTGCTGACGCAATCGGGCGGTCTGGGTTCGTAATGCTTTGTAATGTGCCGTTTTTCCCGTCAATGGCGTAAATCTCAATGGTATTCTTTCCTTCAGACCGATTGGATGCCGCCGCAATATCGACTTTTTTTCCGTTCAACGGAAAATCATAGCGGATATCAACATTGTTCAGCTTCCCGGTAGGATAGGAATGAAGCATCTTTCCCTCTAGGCTGTACACGACTAAGCCTGATTTTTTATTGGTTGTGATCAATTTGCTGTTCTGAGGATTCTTGGGGTCCAGCCAAATCGCAGGATCATCAGCTGCATCACCTGCTGTATCAACCGGTTCCGTTTCCGCCGCCGCATTCACGGTAAAATGATAAGGATCAGACAGCTTATGCTTGGCCTGGGAAGAAACCGCACCGCATGTGAGCATCAATCCGGCTGCCGCGGTTAACAAAAGTGTTTTTGAATGATTCATTTTCCTTCCTCCTTTTATGAAAGTGTACTTTAATTGTAAAATACATACAGGAATGTCAGTGTTAAGTTTTTGTGAAGATTGTCCGCATGTGAGAATTTATGAAGAGAAAAAATTGACGTGAGCAAATATTTAAAATGAACGTTTAGTATAATGTTTTATTTGTGATTTCTAGTCTATTAATCGGGTAAAGCGATATGAAAGCGCATCAGATTAATGTTTTTCTCTAATTTTTGATTTATTGGTTTCTTTCATTAACTCGCTGAAATTGTTCAACATATGATGCATGGTAGAGAAACGAGAGTTGGAGGATAAGCCATGCCTAAACAGCAAGCAGTAGAGCTACAACCGTTTTTTCACGATAAAACTGTTCTCGTCACAGGCGGGACAGGATCAATCGGAAGCCAAATAGTAAAACGCCTTTTGCTCTTAACCCCTAAAGAAGTCATTGTGTTCAGCAAAGATGACAGCAAACAATATGTGATGAAACAAAAATACGCGGATGAACAAAGACTGTCGTTTGTGCTCGGCGATGTTCGTGACTACAGAAGAGTCAACCAAGTGATGAAAGGTGTTGATATTGTCTTTCACACAGCTGCGCTGAAGCAGGTTCCGACATGTGAGGATAATCCCTTTGAAGCCATTCAAACCAACCTTATCGGCGGACAAAATGTCGCAGAAGCCGCTTTGCTGCAAGAGGTGACACATGTGATTAATATCAGTACCGATAAAGCCGTTTATTAAGATACTTACTACTAACCAATTAAAAAAAGAAGCTTACTCTGCACTCCTTTCCAAAGCAGCCTCCAATAAATGCTGAGCAAATTGTTTATAAAATTCATCTAAGTCATTACTGGCTTCATCCTGTTCTATATAGCGGATACTGTAATTATCTTTATGGACAACCTTTATTGTTTTCTTCTTCAATTCCTCATAACGTTGGTAAGGTTCCAAAACTACACCCCCGCTTTCACAGGAGTATTATATGTATGTAATGGTTCGTCTCTTGACTGTTCTTTCTTTATCAAAGCCTCGCAAGCTTGTTCAAATGTATGGTTAACTTTTTTCTTTATCCAGCGTTCAGTACCGATTTCATCAAAGATGAAATCGGTGTTTTGTACTTGCTTTACTTTTTATATAGGTATGTGTTAATTGATTTTCAGCTATGTTCTTATACATAAGGAAATCATTTATATGTACGACATAAACTTTATTCTCTGGCTCTCTAAACCATTCAAAATCCGCAGCTATATCCACCCTTTTGCGAATTTCCTCAGACCTGCCTTCGATATTTTCGGTTCATCAAGTGTTCATTCCTTCCATATTATCAGTTCATTTACCCGTACTTCTTTAATGCAGCAGCAGCCTCGTCAACACAAATATTCCGCAATTCCGAAATCTTTATCTCCTTCTTTACCCATCATTCTTGTATCTTTTGTTTCCAACTAACCGCCTCCTTAAAATTTTCACCGAAGAAATTTACACTCCATTCAGAAAATTCACCATATATTCACAACATTCTCCATTTATTTCAAAATTAATTGTTATAATATAGTTGTATTACATACCTAAACCAAGGGAGATGCTTTTAATGAAAAAAACAGCAATTGCTTTATTAGTTTCAACTATCGGTCTTACTGGTGCAGCTGCTTCAGCGAACGCTGCTGCTAAAAGTGAGCCAGCTTCCCTGCCTCACAGTAATCTTGAAGCCTTAACAAATACTGATAGCTTCCATGTTTTAAAAACTGGCACAGATCGCAAAAACGGTGTAGGCAAAGTCAATCTAGCTAGAACAGGGCCAGACTCATGGAAGACTGTAGTCAGCAGCTTCACACCAAACAATGTAACCAAGATCTCTCTGATGGGATTCCAAGAATCAGGCGCAACGGGCAGTGCCTCTGCGGATGTGACGTATGAATTAGTAAAGTCAGATGGAACTGTAGTTTCTACTGTTAGACCGAGCGGAGGAAATTATTCAAGAGAACAATTTTACAAAGTATTTAGCGTCAACACATCAAGCATCACAGGAAAACAATTGTATATCCGAGCTCATAATAATGACACTTCAGCCCAAGTAACAGTTAATGTCGATGTTTACTGGGACTACAATTATTAATGCATTGAGAGGGTTTCCCTCTCTTTTTTATTTTTAAAATATTTGTTTAAAATAATAATGCAGACTTGTGCTTAAACTGAATAATACTCAAGATGCTTATTTGCTAATCTTATATTTGACTTTGTTGAGTTCATCCATCACCATTTTAACGGTACTCAGTAATTCAAAAATATGTTCTTGGTATCCGGTCCTGTGGTCTTTTTCAATTACTCTCTAATTATCATTCAGCCTTTGAAAATATAAATGTGTCTTTTTCATCATCTGAATCGTCAAATAAACCTTGGAGCAGGAATGCTTCATATATAGAGCCTCCGTCAATGAACGTTACTTCTTCACTAAGTATCCCATTGAGCGCTCATCAGCTTTAACACATCGTCAACAGAAAAGATCAGCGGATGAGGTGAGGTTTGAAGACATTATTGCTGTTCAATATGACATTCCCTAGTTTATTGCTGTTATCTCTTATCCATTATTTATTGTTGCGTTTGTTTACAGCATAATAAACAGCATGTCATGATCCACTCTAAATTTGTTCTTAAAATTACGATTTTAAGTTAAGTTTAAACTGCATTATGTTGAGAATATCACCTTTAATTGGTAAGCTGATATCTAAGGTCATACTTATACAAAGCAGGTGATATATTGAACAAAATAATCGGAATGACCGGATTAATTATCTCCTTACTTGTGCAAGGGTTCTCAGCAAGTGATTCATTGACTCATAAGATCGCCATGGCTTGTCTATTTTTGTTCTTATTGGTTTATAATTTTAACCATACTAAGGAGTTCTCTAAAAAGTCTCTGGCGATTATAGGCGCTTCCTTTATTGTGCTAATGCTTGGAATTTATCAATTGCTCTTTTTTACTGGTGATTACTTTGAAAGTCGCGGTTTAAATTTTGGATTTATCCTCTTACTTGAAATTGTTTTAGTTATTGGATTAGTGACTGCTGCGCTGAGTTTAATTAAGCATATTGCAGACCGCTTAAGGAAAACACCTGATGGTAAAGAGCGTTGACTCTTTGCCTTTTTTTAGCTAACCATTTCTTTTTATGCCGTCTTTCTATGTACAAAATCAAACGCAATATCGACTTTTGCCGGCTCTCTTCTGTCAAATGATGAATTGACTCCAGACATTGCATCTTAATGGACTCTTTTTCATTTTTCACCAGAATTTCTCGATCAATTACCTTTTTGACACTTTACAAAAGATCCAGTCGCATTGCTCTCTTTGATAAGAACTCTACATTTCTAATAGCAAGATTGAATATTGTTTGTTAATACACTTGGCCCCAACTTTTGCGTCTTAGAATTTGAAAGGCGCACTTGCACTTTAACATTTGTCATTTCAGCTGATATGGAATCAACCCTTCCAGCCCAATTAGGGCTCTCACTTTTCCTCGGGAGTCGGATATAGTTTAAATCGCCAACTGATCTCCCCTGTTTTGGAGGCAAATCCTTCATAACCGTCGTAGCTTCCATAAGAAGATGGCTGAGGAAGGTGGACAGCAAGAATACTCATATTCGTTCTTGCAGCACTTGGCGGGTATAACTGCACTTATAGATTAGTGCCGCACCCTTCGCATTTTTCAGTTTTTGATTTACCGGTTCGAGTACTGCACTACAAGGCATTGGACTTGCTTTCATTTGAGTTGGAGAGGCAATAACAGCAGCCAATAACGGTATAACCAAGATAAATCGTTTCATCTACATTCCCTCACATTTTTTTGTTAATTCCCCTTACTCCCGCCTTGAATATTCATCACTTTTGAATGGTTAGCTTCATTAAAAGGTGAAAAAGGCAGTACTGGAGCTACTGGTGCTGCCGGTAAAGATGGAAAATCAGCATATGAATTAGCGTTCAACAAGGTTTCTCAGGAACATTAGATGAATGGCTTGCCTTACTAAAAGCAACAGCAAACTGATCCCGTACCCTTCTCTAACAAGGAGGATTCTATCGCATTCCATACCGAATTGAGAAATTAAGAAAAAACACCCTTCCCAACATATTACATTATGATAAAATATTACATAATCAGACGAAATGCTAGGAGGGTGATTTTTTTGGAGCAATTGATCTCTTCTTCAAAAGTTGGCTTAAAAATCAATGAATGGTACAAATACATAAGGTTATTCAGTGTTGCAGATGCAGAAATCTTGAAGGAAGAAGTGAAGCAAGAAATAGAGCTTATGGAAGAAGATCAAGATTTATTGTTGTACTATTCGCTCATGTGTTTTCGACATCAATTAATGCTTGATTATCTTGAACCAAAAACCATGAATGAAGAACGACCTAAAATTTCAGACTTATCAGAAGAGATCGAAAGTAAACAAAGCGATCTAAAAGGAATTCTTGAATATTATTTTAACTTTTTTCATGGGATGTATGAATTTGAACAGTACGAATATCTTAAAGCAATAAGTTTTTACAACCGAGCTGAAAAGAAGATATCTATTGTCCCCGATGAAATAGAGCGAGCTGAATTTCACTATAAAGTTGCTGAAGTGTACTATCACATGAAGCAAACCCACATGTCTATGCATCATATCGTTCAAGCAATAGAAACCTACAAAGCACACGAAATGTACTCAATAAGAGTAATCCAATGTTCATTCGTCATCGGTCTGAATTATTTAGACATGGAGTATCCAGAAAAAGCAATACCGCATTTCATGAATGCATTAAAACAAGCACAAGAAATTGATATGCCACGGTTAATAGGTTCTTCTTTGTACAATCTCGGTTTATGCTCATTTACAACAGGACATATGGAGAAGGCATTGGAGTATTTTAAAGAAGGCGTGTCAATTTATCAAACTAATTCTCTTCACAATTCTAGCCGACTGCTTGACATACTTTTAATGTTGGCAAAAACGCACTTTAAATTGTTCAACACGATTGATGGAAAACAGGTTTGTAAACAAGGTCTCACGCTATCAAAGGAGTTGAACGATGACGTATTAGGAAAAATGTTTGATTTTCTTATGGGTTTATTCGTTGAGAATGACAAAGAACGACTTTTTAAAATCTTAGATTACTTAGAATCAAAAGCTATGCTTTCAGATGTGGAAGACCTAGCGACTGATGCAGCAATGTATTATAATGTAAATGAAGACCATAAAGTAGCTACAGCCTTTTATGAGAAAGTGCTTTATGCCCGAAAACAAATTCAGAGAGGGGATTGTCTTTATGAAATTTAAATTTGCATCGGCTTTTATCTTTTTAGTTATCTTACTTGGGCTTGTTGGACATTATCTTCTTGACGGCCACAAAGTTTTTAAAGAAGCCCGAAGAGGCCATACAGCCAGTATCCACATCGCGCTTGATCACCATAATGACTTCTCAGCGGAACGCCGAGGGCAAACCGCATAATGTTTTGGCACTCCCATATAAGGGGGTGTTTTTTTATGCTCTGTGTTCACCTGTTAAACCTGCTCTATGCAATGTTGTGCTCCAGGTGTATAAAAGATCGCTTTTGATCTGTATTTATTTCTGCTCAAAAAGAGGAATAAACAAATGTTTACTCCTCTAACTCAAGAAATAACAGGGCCTTCCTCATTTCAAATACAATTAAGAGACTAATTCGGAACTCTAAAGGTTTACCCTTTGTTTGAAATATTAAAGCATACTGCTTTGTTCAGTCATCTCCTGATAGAATATTTTATTCCTTCCCATCCTAAGCCCGATCCCTCCCCCCACCAAAAGGCATAGCGTCTATCCGATAATCAGAACCATGGTTTACCATGACTCAACCAACATCCAATTAATTTATAGCTTTAAAAGCCGCATTTATATTCTGAGTAAAGATTCCAACTTGTAAACCATAGGATACATCATTAGATTTTGAAATAGCGTTTTCAAGATCTTCAATTGAAACAACAGGGCCAAAAACTTCACTTAGTAGCAAGCCGACAGTCGTGAGGTATGCACTCAAAACCTGTTGGATAATAAAATGATCCCTCTCTTTTTCCACCACAAAGCAAGTCTGCCCCTTTTTCAAAATCCTCATTTACCCAAGACTCAACTCTATTTGCTTCTTCAACAGAAATCGTAGGCCTAATAGATGAACAGGATTTTAGAACAACAGATATTGGTTGTTGTATAACTAATGCACCCGATAGTTTAAGTAACCCTTCACAATCTTTTTAGGCCTAACTCTGATTTAATGTGTGGAGTGGTTTGAAAAAGACGCTCGCCCTTTTCCATGATAGAACTAATGGCCTCTAAATTCATGAAGGAGATCACTTAACTCTTCGTTCTTTTTAATAAAATGATAAAGGTAATCCTCTGTAATAATAAACTGTTTTCCATGCTTATGTTTAGTTGCTAAAGTCTGTTTACCATCACCATCGGTTATTCGAAAGCTATGAATAATTCTATTTCTCATTTCAATGATTTCAGAAAAACACGAAGTAATTTTTGCACCTGAAAACTTAGTTATAGTTTCCTTTATTGGTTGACTAAGTTGACCAGAAGTATAGTCAATTAATTCTTGCCAATTAAACCTGTTTTCCACATCATTTTTAAGTATATTTTCAATGATAAATGCATTGTTAGAGTTGAAAACACAGATTGCGCTTTTTAACAACTCCCTATACTTTCTTGACGGTAAAGATTGCTTACTATATTCTTCATACATTTTCACTATTCTCCTCGCTGTTCAAGGTAAACTTTATTCCTTTTATTCATTCATAAATTATTTATTAATCTCGTGGCATGGCGCTAAATCATCGAATGTTCTCATCAGCGTTTCAGAGGATTTACCAAGTTAATCGTCCCAATCTTCGTCCTCTTCCCAATTTTCTTTTGCTTCTTCAAGCTCTTCCAAGAAAAATTGCAGAAAGTTATCTGCAACCTTGTCACCATAACCGGCTTCATTTGCCCAAACTATTACAGGACATTCGTCGTTTTCCATTTTGTTTGTATCAAGGCAATAAGAGAATTCATCTACATCTTCTATAACGATAATACCGTCACTTAAATTATAATAAGTTCTATATTCCTCAGTAACTGTAACAACCCTTGCAGAAACTTTCCCATGGCCTAGTATATTTACCCCGTAAATTCCACCGGAGCCATATTTATTTAAAAACCACTTATAACTCTCGGGAAGTTTTACATTTAAACGATTTTGTATCTCTTTGATTTTTTCTTCACTTATTCCGCCTGTAAAATCATCATCTTCAGCGTTTTCTTTAATAAATTCTTCAATTTCATGATAAGTCATTGTTACATTTCTCCTTTCTCAAATTGGCTCGCTCTCCATTTCCAATATCTTCGTTGGAAGCTTTTATACTGATTCCGCAACTCCCTGTCATTTCTAAAACTTTCCCCACCTTTTTTCAATCCATGGAGAACTTTTTTATTATTTTGATGAACAGAAGCTGGAATTTCCACCATCGTTCCTGGCTCTTCTTGAATTACATGATGTAAGTTGATTTTTGTGCCATCATTAGCAAAAGGAGCGTCACCTTTTTTCATAAGTTGTAAATTTGTTTTTCCGCTTTCAGCATCAACTTTGTTTATATCAATATCTTTCAACGTGTATACTCTTCGACTTACATCTTTAGTTTTACCCGAAGCTTTTACCTTCCCTTTAACTTCAAAGGCGCCATACTTCTCTTTATTTAGCCAAGGGAGAGTTAATTCCTTACCTGTAAACGGCTTTCTACTCTCATCTAATTTCTTCGCATTAGTTAATAGTTGATTTTTAAGGTTTTGGCTGTCAACCACATTGTATGGTACGTCACCTGCCAGAGCAAGATCATATTTAGAGTTATAAGGAAGCAGTTCTGGAAGTTTAACGTCTTTAATTTTCTTCCCTGCCTGTCCTGCCTTGTTTATGACTTTCCCCGCCGCATCAGCTTTGTTAACGGCTCCTGCGCCTCCGACGACAGCCACAGCTGCTGAACCAATTGCATATGTCACCCATCTTGATCGGGAATACGCATCTCCATTTACCATATCTTTTTGATACGACTCTTCAATTGCCTCTGCAACAGCATCATATGTTTTAACAGGATGAAGTACTGCATTCCCCAGTGCTGACAAGGTTTCTCCCGGATCGGTTATGAAGTCCCATAGACCGGTTACCGTGTCTTTCCCGACATCATATAAACCAACGCCGTCTCCTTTTAAAATATCCCAGGTCACTTCTCCGGCTTCTTCCAGCTGTTTTGCTTGTTCAAGCTGAATGACATATTGCTGCTGAGAAGGTTCAAAGTTTTCATAGCCGATCTTCTTCGCAATTTCCAAATATTCATCCGGATCGGTCACACCGTCAGCGAGCTTTTTCTTCAGATCCTTGATTTCCCGCTCTTTTGCTTCTTCCTTCTTAAACGTTAAATATGTGTCTGAGTGTCTTGCAATCTCGCCTTTTTTCTTATGTATGTCGCTTTCCCTGTACGCCTTGGCGTTATAGTGAAGCGGAGTGGCGTTTTTCCCTTTTCCTGTAGCGTTTTGGAGCTGCTGAAAATCTGCCTGAATGAAATGTTCGTTTGCCTCGGTTTCTGCGTATTCTTTCGTTAGATCATGATCAAGCTTTCCGAGCTTATGTATGGTTTCGCTTCTTTTTTTATCAGCTGAAGACAGCTTCTGCTCTGTGCTTTCGGTTGAAAACAATTCGAGCGAGATAATGTCATCGATCTCATCCAAGATGGAGCGCATATCCTTTTTCTGCTCCTCCATAATTGCCTTTGATTTACTGAGGGCGTGGGTGAGTTCATGCTCCAGAAATGATTCTTCTACATGAGATTCGGAAAGACCTGCGTCTTCGACTTTGCCGGGAAGGCTTGTGAGAAAAGCAATTTTCATATCGATCAGATCAAGCCAACTGTCTGTGACACCGGCGTGATCTTGAAAAAAAGCTTTAATGTTGTCAGCACCTTTGCCTGAAAACTCACTGTCATCTAAGTCAGCCATTCCCTGATAGGCTTTCCTGAGAGTGATAAATTGCGTTCTTAGTTCCTTGTACTCTTTGGTTCTTTTATCCACTTCAGAAAGTAATGACTTCGCTTCAAACACCTTCATATCATTCTCCTTTTTCTGACACTCAACAGTCTAAATTTCACCATAGTATAGGAGAGTTAATGCTATTCCTATAGTTATTTTTACTCAATCCATTGTCCATAAAAGATAAATTACTGAATAAGTCCTTCGCTCTCCAAGGTGTTATACATTACTCGCAGTGTTTTTAAGCGCGTATTTATCGTGCTATCTGATAGATCTCGCTTCTTTTCCTCATCCGATATATAAACGTTCCCCTTAAATTGCACCCAATCATCGCGCATATAGTTATTTTGTAGTGCCGTATTGTATCTCGATCAATAGCCGTAGGAGTCGGCTGTTCTTATCGTGATGAACGTTTGAAATATTCCGTCAAAGTTACCAAGATCACGAAGTTTACGCCTGCATATTCGTTTAATCGGTTTCCCCTTCCGAACATCATCCATAAAAAAAGAACGCCTCCTATTCCAGTTTAATAGAATAAGAAACGTTCAAACACGGTAACGGCTCACGGCTACCCTGTGCCTTAATACGCCTAAGTCATCGACTAAGTCAACGCAATAAAAAACGGCTAGAAACGTTGATATAACGCCTCTAACCGCCGTAGATGATTCCGACTGAGCTCGAACCAGCGACCTCTACCCTGTCAGGACGAGACACGTATTCTGACTAATCTTTAACAATCCTAAATAATTGCCCAAACCCTTGTCATATCAAACTTCGGGATTTAGTTTCCTGATTGATATTTGTTGTTTCTAAGTAGTTTAAAACGTTTGTGTGACTCCATGGTGACACGAAAAGACCCGCTGAACAATTTGTTATGGAGTAACAAAACAAGACTCCATCATTGCCGACATAATTAAAGTAGTGTACAAATCAACATACCTTCACCTTGAGGGTATGCAAAAGAACCGTTTCATTGACTAAAATCAAATTGAGTTAGTTCGAAAAACGCGACTTCGAAAATTTAGGTATCGCTCACCTTGGTCTCACTCTGCATTTTTGTAGACTGAACGATTCTTCACCCAGCAAAAGGAAATGTCTGTTTTGATCCAAAAGGCAATTTGTTCGTTTGCTCTAAGGAGATACACTATATACAATATATAGAGTGGACAGCAGCGCACTAGGTTCGGAAGAGTGTTCCGACCTTTGACCTGATCGGAATAAAGTTCCGACTGATATTCTCTTTGTTCAATTTCATCATTCCTTTAATACAGGTCGTTGTTATTTCTCTAGATTAAATCGGTCTTTGATCTTTTCTGGCAGTTTTATCGGATTTAATAGCTTCAGGTTCTCCAGTATATCCGTCATGGCTCCTCGGCACACGTACAATGTCCCCTTCTTGATAAGGCTTTTCAACAAAGAAAGAGACCATCTTTTTCTATCCTTTCTCGTTATACCCTTCTAAATTGTAAACGTAGTTGCTAAACTTATGAACCCAGCAGCTCCTATAATTGTAGATATAATGTAAGTCCAATTAAGTAAATCCATAAGTCTTCTCCCCTAAGAAAAATTCAGATCCCTCTAATTAAATTCGTATTTTAAGGAGACAAGACTACGGCACTCTCTTGTCCCCTCAATTTTTTGTACTAATTTCTCCAAAAATTTAATTGCTCTGCTACTTCCAAAATACCTTCAATTCTTCTTTTCTTTTTATCAATCATTGTTGCTATAAACTTATCAAAAGATTCAGCCGGATAATGTGGATTTTTTCTATTAGTGTAAAGCTGTGCTGCAAATGTTTGTGCGAGAGATGTAAAAGCATAACTTTTGTTGTTATATTTATTAATATTCCCATATAAACATCTCAATTGTTCTATATGCTCATTCAAAGTTAACGATGAAAGATCGTGATACGTACTATGAACTCGTTTTTTGACCATTTCCTCTATTTCATGGCTGTTTGCCTCTTCAACAGACGTGTTTCTTCTTACATAAATTCTGTTTACTTTGATTCCTGTTGTTTCTTTCTTTGCTAAGAATGGAATGTATCTCAATTGCTTTGGAATGTATACAACCAAAAAAGCTTTTCCTTTCAAATCACCGTAAACATCTTCGTCGGAGTATTTTAAAAGTTGAGAAAAAAACTTAAGCTCATCAGGTACATAATTCCTCAATTTCTTCTCAAAAACTGTTTTATCAAAGTTGTCATCTAATTGTAGCCCAACTGGCTTATATTCTTTATCTTCAATACCAAAAACAATCATTCCTCCACCTGAATTCGCCATTGCAAGGAGAAGCTTTGCTAATTTAAATTCTTCAATTATCTTCTCCTTATAATCAAGAAAATTTGTCTCCCCGTATAAGGAATTGACAAACTCTTTAAATGAACCCACATCAAATTTTTCGTTTTTTATTACATCAAAAAAATCTTGGTAGCCTATTTGCTTTATTTCATCCATTGAATATATACCTACTTTACTTTAAAGTCTAAGTTCACTTAAAAATTCATTAGTTAATATCAAGCAGTTGCTCTTTTTTCTTCGCGAACTCTTCTTCGGTTATTATTCCTTGATCCCTAAGCTCAGCAAATTGTCTAATTTGTTCAGGGATATTTGAGCTTGAAAAAGACACATCATTCATATTTTGATTTGACTGCTCTGCTATCTTTTCTTGAAGATAGGTGAACATTTCGTCAATGCTTCCTTCATCAATTGTTGAAACTGAAATTTCTTTCCCGGCATAATCAAAGATTAGTTTATAACCCGTTAGCCCACTTTTAACTTTTACAAGATCAATCAGATTATAATCAAATTCCACAATCTCGTACTTTGCATATTTATCACCATAATGCAATAACCTATCTGGCATTGCAAAAAGAACGCCGGCATTTCCCATGAAACCATTTAGATTCCCTCTAACGAAAGTCACTATTTGATCTTGATTTATTCGATTGGCTGCATGACTAAATATTTTTTGAAGATCTTTCGATGGTTTTTTATATTTTTTGCTCAAGGAACTATAGACTTCCTGAATAGGGTTTGGGAATGAAGTAGCTTGAACTCTTGCCTGATCTGAAGATATTGTTTTATTTTTAGACCTTTTAGAATTCACGGTATTACTATAAGAAATACCCGTACCTGGAATTCCTACAGTGGTTGTGGTTCTACCTTTAGTGTTTGTTGATATACGTGCCCCTTTAACACCGGCACTGATGCCGACACTTTTTGAGTTAATGTTCAGTTTAACTCCTGGAGCAATTTTGACACTTTTTCTAAATTTAAACCCCATTGTATACCCCTCACTTTTGGTTAGTTAATTTTTCCTATGCCTTACTCTATCATCATTTGATTATTTTTTCCATCTGCTATCTCCTTATATCTGGTTAAAGTCTCTTCCATTCAACATACTCAAATCGATGCTGATAAAGGTCTTCCAGGATTGCGGCCCATTCACTCCAGTACACCTGGACACTCCTCACCTAGTAATAACTTCAATTTGTCTTATGGCAGAAGTGGCTTTAAACTCTGTATGTAGCCCGTTTGAGATCACTAAAGCTTCTGACATTGTAGTAAACTTAGAAGCGCCATGACCCCCTTAGATACTATATAACCACTGCCTTTTAATTTAAATGACTTGAAGTAATAGTAATTATTATTTTCAAATTAAATAATAAAAAGGTATCGATAACCGGCATAGCTAACTCCTCTTCAGCAGACCAGCAATTTTTATGGCCAGTGGCAGCAACCCAATTAATATGTAAAACACCATGATATTTATTTTATTCTTAAAGAACAGTTCAATCATATTTTGCTCCATACCTGGTGGAAATGAATCAATCAGTTCCTGCTTAAACTCTTCATCATAAACCTGATCAACAAATAAGGCCTTAAATCCCGTTAGAAAGCCAACACCAAGCCAGAGTATTAAGAAATATGCTATTCCAATCAAATTAAAGCCCTCCTTATATACATCGTCTGGTATTATAGTAGTGTTAAATACTTTGTGTAGGTGAAATAAATGAAAGAGAAAGATTTTGAGACTAATGGCTACGATGTAACAGTTGTATATGATTATAAGGAGTACCCCGATGTTAAATATGGACGCTGCGACAATTGCAATTATACTTTGTTCAAAAGCTCTGTAAAAAGCGGTATATTCTTGCGTGAATGTCGGCGATGTGGTATGAAAAAGAGCATTTAGTTTAATGCTCTTTTCAGTAAAACTCTGTGTCTATTTCATAAATTTTAATAGTAGGAACAACTGCTTCACCATCAAAAGTTTCGATAGTCTCCTTTCCAATCGCAGTTGCTTTAACACCAACAAGAACAGATCTTTTTTCAGAAGTGCCTGCTTCAATTTGTTTTTTTAATTCCCAGGTTATACTCCCAACATCACTTTTCACAGTTTTTTTCCCGATATAACATTTTATAATGTCTTTGTTTGCATCTCTTAAAAGAAAATAAGGGTTAGCCAATTTAAGATGTCTCCACTCTGACATCCATAGATAACCTAACAAATAAAAAGCATGACCAAGTTTTTTATTTTCAATATCATTACTTAATTTTCCTCGATCCTGTATCAAGTAAAGAACACACTGATCTTGCAATTCTCCATATATCTTTCTTTGAATCTCCTTATCATATGCAGCAAGTTCTTTTTTCAAAGTAAAGAAAGATCTCACACTAATAAGCTTTTGAATATATGGTTTAGTAATTTCCTTTATTGATTTATTTACAGTTACAGTGGCGCGATTGGAAATTTCTGTATTATAAGACCCGCTATTATTAAAATAGGTTTGCTCTTCTTCTAGTGGCACAACCCACTTTACCTCATTGTATTTTGTCCTTTTTTCATTTACTTCAAATACATCCACATATTCATCAGGAATTAGATAACTACAACCATTTATATGGTTGTTTGGCTTACCGTTTGGTAGTCTCCGCAAAAAGAAATATGGTTTAGGGTTCTTACCACACCCCTTATTATGACTTAATTTAGCGTTGCAATTTGTATTTGGACAATAAAAAACTTGGCTTCTATCCTTCATTATTTTTGTAACATCTCTTGCATAAATCGATTTTAAAGTTCCATTTACCTCTATATGTGCTTTTTGAATTGATCTTCCTCTCCCCATTGTAGTTACTTACCTCCATTAAATTTTCTTTTAATTACGAATGAGGATGGGAAAAGTTTCAAACTTCTTTATAAAACACTTCTTTTATTAAATTTTATTTTTTCCCCTCTCTAAAGCCATATAACATTTCCCTAAGGACTTTCCCTGTTATAATTTGGCTCTTTTTAACCTCGTTGTCTGTTGAGTAGTAGGCATCTTCCTTATCTTTAAATTTAGACAGGAATTGATTTTGATTGACTTGAACATAATCAGCAAAATCTTCTTTTTCTGCTTCAGAATTGAATACTAAGATTACTTCAAAGAAATTCCTTCGTGCTATTATTCCCTCATAATTTTCTTCATTAAGTAAAAGGTCATTCAATTTATAATCGTTTTCATTATGAATATAATATCTAAAACTAAACTTTTCATTTATATCAAAAACAATAAAACCCCATTTAGGAGTGACTACTCTAAAACGACCAGCATCCAAAATTGCTGTATTGTATCCCTCTAATATAGTTCCATTAAATTTTAATTTAATCTTTTGATAACTTGTGTGCTCATTATCCATACAGTATGAATAAAATGCAGGATCTCCACTTTCATAGTCGCCATATTCCAATGAATATTCGGGATTATAGAGGTGATAAAAACCCACTTCATTTTCAACCCAATCATTCGAGTTATTTAGCAGAAATGATACTCTTTCAATTACTGTCTTGTTCAAGCCAAACCTCTTTTTCCATAAAGACTCTATAGTAGAGAAACTTGCCCCTTGATCAATTGGTGTATTTGTATCACCAAATCTGCTGTAAACAATGCCTTGTTTAATTTTTTTATAACTTTTTCCCCTTTTGGAGAGAATAAATGGAACTGAATAAGAATTTAATATAATTAATATGTCCAATGCTTTTCCTTCTATCTCAATATGTTCAAGTTTAATGTTTGGGGTTTCCCCGGAAAAAGGAAAGCTGTTAACCATATTGATCAAATCAGCTTGTTTTTTTCTTTCGTGCTCACCAAGACCAACTACTTCACCATCATCTTTAACACCGACTATAATAAAACAGTCTCGATCATGAACAGTATTAGAGAAGCATAAAATATCGTGAATTAAAAGTTCATTAAAAGAATGCCACTTTTCTTTGAAGTCCCAAAAGTCACCTTCTCTCTTTAATCTGATTAAATCTTTAACTAGTCTAATTAGGTTATAATTCATTTTACTTATGACTCTCCCCAAAATCGTAGTTTTATATGGATTGAAAGACTATTGAAAATAACGTTTAATGATTATATTCTTCAACCCCCGCAGAAGATAATACAACAGAGTAAGTTGAATTACCGATCATTATATTGTCAACTCTTTTTATTGCTTTAGAATAAAGTTTAGAAAGGTTTTGAGGGAATTGATAATAAAGTGGTTGTTTGGCTATTTCACTCCCTATAAAATTTACTGTTTCATCTGTAAGCAAGTCCTCTTGATCCGGATTGTTGGAGTGCATCTTTATAGCCGCCTCTCTTTCGACTCCAATGTAGTCATCATCTGAAGAAAAAGAGTATAATTTCGGCTGATTTTGATTTATATATCCGAGGAAAAACACCGAAATTGGGGGTATGTCAGGATAACTTGTTTCAAAAAATGTTTTTCCATTCTTAAATGCCTCTTTGAAAAATATTAGAGGATCAATATAATTGTTTATTCCATCTATTTTCGCATCAATGTATTCAAATGCTTTTTTTGCTATATCTGCTCTTCCAGCAAAAGAAACAATGTACTTATCCTTTATAATCTTAATCTTCCTGTAATCATCAGAAACTACCTCAAATCCTTGACCAAAACCGTTAGATTTGGTTACTCTTTTATCAGCAGTCATAATTATGCTATTATCTGAAATTACTGTTATCACCATCGTCATTCATTCATCATGCCCTTTCCATAACAAACTTTATTGAATCCTTGGAACACAATGTCCTAGATGTCTTATATCTGGTTAAAAGTACGATTTTATGTGGACTCAGAAAATTTGAAAGTATTTACTGTTCTTGTAACTTTAGTATACCATGATCACTTTAAGTGATCAATATCTTTTTTGTAAATCAACAGCTCATGCAATTCAATGTCTAAATATGTACAGACTTTATCCAACAGATCCCTTGGGTATCGCTCCATTTCGTCATGATACAGCTTCCTGACTGTGTTAAAACCATGATTAATATCATTGGACAGCTTTCGAATACTGATATTCCTTTCGTCTAATATTGGCTTTAAATTTGATTTAATCAATATTACTACCTCGCATTCATTATGTATGATCACTTTAAATTATCATTATATCCATAAAAAAGGTCAAGGATATACCTTGACAATGTATTAAGCTTACCAATCAAATGAATCTTCATGTTCAAACCCATAAATACCTTTAATCCACACATCTCCGCAGCCTGGATTTTTTGTAATCTCTAACATATGATTACGATTAGCATCTCCCTCTACTCGATCTGTAGCAGTATAGTCGGCATAGTTCCCTACAAACTGTTTCTCACTACGTGGAAATACCCAGCCAGCAAGAGTTATCCTACTGATTTTCATATTTAGAGTACACCCTTCTGCATTGCTAATTGTGAATTTGTAGAAGAACCAAGTGCGATCATAATTCCGATCAAAATAATCTGCCATTGAAAAACTCTCTGAATCCTCACTCATGTGAAAATTCACATTTTTGTAGTCTAATGTAAGCTTCGCCTCAGCACTTGGTGTGTTAAAACTCAATATAAAACCAATGCAATGCAAATCACAACCAAAAAGATTAGCTTTTTCATTCCCTCTCCCCCTTTTCCAAATTATACTATATTTGAAATAAAGGTGAAAGAACAGGCAGAAGCTTCGTGATTTATCTGTATTCTTCATGATATAGCTAGATATACATGTATCTATGAATATCTACGTGTATTTATAAGTATCTACACCTCCCTATATCACACAAATACATCTTATTGAGAACAAAAATATTTATTTTAGTTCATTTTCAAGAACAAATCTTCCATTTTTATGATATAATCATCACTGCTTATAGGTAACCTTACTGCTTATTCGACATATGGTATAGGAAAGAGGTTCTTTTAATGAATGTAAAACACTCTAATTGTTTCTTTCTTGTCAGGCTTTTTGCTGCTCTTTGTGTGTTGATTGGTCATGCTACAAGAGATCTAAACATTTCTGTCTTTGGCTATACTCCAGGGAGTAAAGCAATATTTCACACCGGCATATCGATCTTCTTTTTTCTAAGCGCATTTTTTCTTTTCACTTCTTATGAGAGATACAAGCTTAAAGGAAATAATGTAACGGATTTTTATTGGAGCCGAATTATCAGGATCGCACCCGCAATTTACACCTATACTATTGCCTCACCATCCTGTTAATTGTTCTAGGAGCTCTTTCATTAACAGTATTCACTACTAAAGAGTACTGGTCATGGCTTCTTAGCAATTTTGTGTTATACCCTCAATACTTCCCTGACATATTCCATCACATTGGCACAGGTCGCCTTAACGATTCACTTTGGACAATTCCTGTTCAGATTAGCTTTTACCTGGTGTTACCCGCAATTTATTGGTTTTATAAATGCTTCGGATTCAAAAAAATGATTCTTTGTTCTTTTGCTGTTTCCGCTTTTAGTGTGCTGATTTCTTTCGTGGCTTTGAAGTTCTTGCCAGGTAATGTAATCGGCAGCCTATACTTACATTCTTTTTTGCCGCAGATGTTTTATTTCACCTTGGGCATCTTCTGGGCAAAGGCATGGAGTAAGTCACCGCGGCATATTGTTTTATTCTTATCTTCAATAATTTTATTTTTATTCTTTAAATTTGACCTTCTACATCTCTACATCTCAGCTCAATAAACAGCACATTATGGAACTTTTCATGGTTCGTCCCCCTAAGCTATGCAATCGTCTGGTTCGGTTACAATGGGCCGAAGATATTGTGGCAGCTGAACCGGTTAGATGATATCAGTATGGGGATTTTCATATGGCACATGGTGATCATCAACATCTTCTTATACACTGGAATTAATAAAACATTGTCTGATTACCCGCTGATCATAGCCCTAATTGCTGTTACTGCTGCATCCGCATTTCTTTCGTACAGAATAGTGGAAAAACCCGCTCTTAAATTACGTAATATCAAGAAAAACAAACCAGTCAAAGCAAGGATTGCGAGCTAACTGCAAGGGCTGTTCTTATGTAGGCAGCCCGATTCCCGTTGATGTTTTGTTCACCAATTCCAATCTCCAGTTGGCTTATACATAAGCTCAATATCAATATAGGTTTTATAATTACCCTTAGGAAATTTAACCAGAACAATCTCACCCTTTTTAGGAACAAAATCTACATCGTTCCTCCAAAATTTAATTGTTTTAGCTACTTCCTTAGTAATTGGTGTTGTGTGATAACCATAGCTTTCGGCTTGACTACTAGAGATCACGTTGCCTCTATAAACATATTCGTCTTGTCCATTACGTGATTGAATTTCCCTGGTTGTTAAATCATATGCGTAAATGTCATATTCCTTATTCTCTTCTCGGCTTAAATATTTGTCATTAAGCGCTTCACTTTCTTGACTTGAATCATTGTCATAATAACTTTTTCTTTCATTTTCATCATCGTGATTTTCCTCTAATTGAGTATCCACATAAACTTCTGTATTGTTGTTAAATTTACTACACTGAACTATAAGAAATACCCCGATAATACCCAAACATAAAATTATTAACTTTTTCATCACTTCTCCTTTAGTTTCTTCGTCATCCCTCATGCTGTTGTACATATTTTAAAGTAACTTAAATGATTTTTTTATCGATACAATGCATATCGAATCCTTGTTTTATAATTCTTGCCTTTCCATTTGCTGCAGACCAACTTTCACTTATCTTTTCAATAAAAGAAAAAAGTTTGTGCTCTAATTTTCCGGGCGTAATCTTCATAACATTGCGAAAGATTTTTCTATAGCGAAAACTTTCTTCAAACTCAATCATAAATTCATTTAATTGCTTATTCCAAGTGTCCAACTTTTGATCGTTGAGACTGTAGGAAGATCGTTTAAATGAGTAAGGCGGATCTATAGAATAGAGTGCTACGGGCATACCTTTGTAAAGGATTTCTGAATAGTATCGAGTATTTTTAACTCCCCAGCTAAGGTCATTCTCCTCAAAATACTTATTAATCTGTGATTCTAATTCTTTAAATCTTAAGTATGATTTATATAAGGAAGGATTCTTTCTTGCTCTAGTTACTTGAGCATAAATTGTTGGAGCTCCTGTTATCTTGGCCCAAATTGTACGGTGTGTTCCATCACCGTAAACAGCATAAAAGTCGTCATCTTCATAATGAATCAATTTCACTGGTGAGTGTTGATAATAAGTGTGGAATTCTTCTAGGCTTTGTTTTTTCAAGTATTCAAAAGCTTTTTCACATCGGCCGATGTCAATATTATCTGTACCGTTATAACATGCGTGATCAAACCAAGACACACCACTGGTTCCCCTGAACCCTAAACCCTTAATTTTTTTTAACGGAACATCCCGATATAGTTTTTCGCTCTTTCCGACTTTATCATAATACAATTCATATGGATACTCACTTATATTTGCGGTTTCCTTCATTTCCTTAATATGAAATTCAAATACACCCTTTTCAAGAAGCAATTTTTCAAGTTTATTTTTCAAATCTCTCCCCCCAAGCAGTCGGACGTCTAAATGTCATTGGCAACTCAAGCCTATAGGTGAATTTTACATTTTTTCTTTGCGATGATAAAGAATCGTTTTGAAAATCTAATTAAACTGCTGTTTTATCTTAATTTAAAGCCATTAAAATGTGATGATCAACGATCCAACAAGTTTCCCCCTCAAAACTTTTGCCATCACAGCTTGAAATTATCGGTCTGTCTCCGAAAGCTTTGGCATACGCAATCACATAATATTCAGCAGTGATATCTATCTTAGGGAGACCACCGCCTAAATAGCTCGGGGAGTTTATCTCCTCTTTTTTTCATTTTTAATTAATGATTATTGATCATGCAAATAGGATCTGGATATATCGGGAGCCCAATGCTTGAGAAGTCAGAATCTAACCATGAAGTGATCCCTTCTCCTCCTGAGACATGGACGATTAAATATTCTTTCTATAAGTTCAGCTTTTCAAATGATCAGGAATGCCACGTATCAATCAATGGTGGCGATCCTATCAATTTAAGAGCTGGACAAGGCTTTCAAATGGAAGCTCATGAATCACCTATCACAAGCTTCAAGATTTCTGAGTCAGGAATAACATATAACTTTTTGGGGGCGCGCATAAATGAGTTTCTTCAATCCGATTGTTAATGTCTCAATTGTCACTGGGAAGTCTGCTTATGATATTGCAGTGGACAATGGTTTTTCAGGAACTGTAGAGGAATGGTTAGCTTCATTAAAAGGTGAAAAAGGCGATACTGGAGCTACAGGTGCAACCGGGGTTAAAGGAGCTACTGGTGCTGCTGGTAAAGATGGAAAATCAGCATATGAATTAGCCGTTCAACAAGGTTTCTCAGGAACATTAGATGAATGGCTTGCCTTACTAAAAGCAACAGCAAACTGATCACGTACCCTTCTCTAACGAGGAGGGTATTTTTTTCGTTTTTTCAAATTAGAAAATCCCAAAATCTCTACATCCTTTTACAATTTTTTCAATGACTATGTTATGATTATCCCCAAAGGATTTTTGAAATTTTCAGAAAGAGGGGTTTGGATGAGCAAGATCGCTTCAGAAGTTGTTGCTACTACACTGAATGATTGGTACATTGCTATAAAGAAACAAAAGGTACATGAGTCAATAAAATATTACTCAGAGATTAAAAGCCTGTTCGATGATATGGAAGAGGATCAAGAAGTTCTTGCATATTACAGTTTATTAGAAGAAAGACACAAAATGTTGCTACACTCTTCACGCGGAGAGCCTTTACAAAAGCACACTTATTTCACTGAAGAGAATGAAAATTTCATAAAAAGAACGAACGATAAATTGGAATATAACTTTTATTTATTCGAAGCAATGTACGAGGCATACAACAAAAATTATGATCGAGCAATTAACTTATATGGATTAGCGGAGAAAAAGCTTGCAGAAATTCCGGATGAAATTGAAGCAGCTGAATTCTACTCCAAGGTCTCCTACTTATACACTCTTGTTAAACAAAGCATTGTGGCACAACACTACATCAAGAATGCAATTGCAATATATAAGCGACACCCTGATTATAAATGCAAACTGGCAACTTCAACAATGATTGCGGCTGCAAACTATTCCGATATGAAACGGTTTGAAGAGTCAGAAACATATTATTTAGAAGCAATAGACATTGCACAAGAAACAAAGGATGAATATTTGGAAGCTCAGTTATATCACAACCTTAGTATCGTGTATTCTGATTGGGACAAACCTGATAAGTGCATTAAATCTCTCGAAAAAGCTATTGGAAATGAATCTTGGATGAATTCAAATTATTATATAAATTCTTTATTCATGATGATTAAGGAACTATTTAAAATTGACGAAAAAATGAAAGCCATTAATTTTTACAATAAAGCACAGGAAAGACTCATATTAATGGAGAATAAGATATACGAAGCCAAAATTAGCATCCTATACAACCTATATTGTGGTGAATTAAAAAACAACTTCAATAATTGCATCCGTTATATTGAGTTTTTAAAACAACAAAATGACCTTGAAAGTGTAGATGAATTGTCCTACATAGCTGCAAAAAGGTTTGAATCAATAGGTGCTTTTGAAGAAGCAACAAGCTTTTTCAATGAAAAAATTTGGGCTGAACAGAAAATGAATCAGGTGGAGGGAATCTTATGAAAAAAATTGTGCTTTGCGTATCTATTTTAACTGTAATTTTAAGTGGGGTAGCTTTAACGCAATTGAGTACAGATTCACCATCTAACATCCAGGTAGCTGAAAGGCCAGTCGGAGGTTAAAAATTAATTTAGCCCTACTCATATGAGTGGGCTTTTTATTTTATGATTTGTGATCACCTGTCAAACCTGCTCTATGCAAAGCTGTGCCTCCAGGTGTATAAGAAACAGCTCGTAAGATCGCTTTTAGATCCGTATTTATTTCTTATCCAGTCCATAACAAAATTATGGAAGCATGGGCTGGAAAAGGGTAAGGAATTATCAGAACAACTGGAGTAAGCGATTCAAAAGCATAAGGGCGCAGATATCTATGATAAGGTAAAGGCTCAGACATATGCTAGTAGTAAAACAGGTAAGCCTTATTCAGTAGCTGCAACCAAAAAAGCACAAATAAATAGTATTGCTCTAAACTTGTGTGGCAAGCATACAAAAACACAAAAGGAACAGACCTAAACAGTAATGGAGAAGCACTTGTCACATCTGGATATTGACCGCTCATCAAAAACTGTCTGCTCCTAATCATTTAATTTACTTGCAGATTTATTCTGCAAGTGTCTTTTTATTTTATATAAAAGATAAGGAGCGTTATATGAAAAAGTCTTATGTTTTATATGGGATTTCAGGAGTTCTAATTGGTGCAATAGTTATATTGTTGATCAATGCATTCTTTATAAATAAAGGTGAACACTCTGTAAGTACTTCTAAAATTAATCCAACCGAGGATAAAATCTTTTTTATCTATTCAAATCCACTCATCAAGAAAAGCGTACTCATATCCACATCCCAAGGAGAAAAATTCAATAAACGATACTTTAAGGTACCGGATATACCCATATATCCAAAAAAAACCTTCTTCAGACGATATCGTCTTGTTAGCTGAACATGAACCATATTATTACACATTAAATAACAACACCATTAAGGAACATCAATTGTCCAATCCATTTGCTTTTTGGTATCAAGGAGAGGATGTTATCGTAAAAGCCTATAATGTCGACACCAATGGAAATGAACTGAAAGTAAATGATAAAAAGTTCAATAAAAAATATAGCCTGACTTTGCCTACCCTCGTAACCATGGGAGGAAGCGATAAGAGGTATATTTACATCATTCAAGGAATGTCTATGTACGTCATTGATAGAAAAAAAGAAGAAATTATAAAAACGATTGGATTAGCTTCCTATGGAGATGTATTTGATCACTCTGAAAAATATGTTGTGGCTAGCTCAGAAAATGAACTAACTGTAATCGAAAAAGGATCCTGGAAATCAAAATTCATAAAATATCCTGATGATCTTGAACAAGCGGACACTGTATATTACGACAAAAAAAGCAACAAATTTTACGTTACATATATTAACAAATCCCGATACACCTGCTTACTTGAGTACGGTCAAGATTTTTCTTTTGAAAAATTCGATTTACAATTTCCATATATGAATGCAAAGTTTAAAGATCAAAAACTTTATGTGATTTCACAAGAGGAAAACAAAAAAGGCATTGGTGGCTATATGGGGATTTTTGATATCCGTACTAAAAAGAAACTTAATGAATTTGATTTGCCTGAAGAAGAAACAAAAGTGCAGGACTTTATGGTTTTAGATTAAACATAAAGAATAGGTGCAAAGCAAAAAGCCCCTTCCTGTACGATAAGGGGCTTTGATTTTAAATTAAATAGATGTTTTATACGCGTTAATTGCTTGATTTCTCAAAAGCATATTATCTTTCGTAACCATTCCGAGATTGTATGCTTGTTTGATGATATCCAGCACTTGATTATCAGTTTCAGTTACAGCTCGTCCCCCAGTTATTCTGGACTTCCAGTAATCAAACTGGTGATTTAACTCTGAACTGCTTTTAAGGTTTTTATTATCAACTACTTTGCCATTCTCCAGCGCTTCTTTGAATTCAGTAAAACCAATTGAACATTGCTGATTCGAACTAATTCCTGCGCCTTCTGTCGCTAAACTGCAAAACGCTAAAAACTTCGGATCTTTCGTGATATTGTAAGAGTTATTTAGACCTTCCATAACATTCACCCTCTCTCGAATTTTACAACGTTGCTATAAATGATTTTCATGTTTTTCCCAAGACCTTCAACTTGAATCTCATTTGAAGGAAGTTCGTTCATTGGAATTTCTATCACAACTTTGTTTTGTCCAAGTATAGGGTCATATTTGTATATGTTCGCTTCACCTTTGTATAACAAATTTCTCCCATCCACTGCTTTAATGACGGTTGAATTTGTATAGCCCATAAAGCGAACCTTAATATGCAGCTTGTCACCTTTCAAAACATTTGTTGCATTTGGTTTGCTGCTTGTAATGGATTCCCAAGCAAATTTGTTGCCATCTGATGTGACGGAAAGAATCTAAAGACTGTAAAGCGGTACTGCTTCAACTGCTTTTGCTCTCGATGTGTGAATGGAAAACATCGTTGTAACAGCAAGAAGTGTAATTGTTACTAAACTAAGTACATTTTTCAATTCTTTAACCCCATTGGTATTATTCCACATGTTATTTATCGGTAATTCCAGCGAGATATTTAACTTAAATACAAAAAAAGAACCTGATTCTAACATGGTTCTTTTCGTTTTAGTAACTGAATGGGTTTTTAACGACATATAAATGATTCCTGTACATTAAGTATGCTTACTTAAGGGAGTCTTGCTCCCCCCTATAGAAAGGGGGTGATGCTTATGTCAACATTTCAGGCATTAATGTTAATGCTTGCATTCGGGTCGTTTATAATCGCCCTGTTGACGTATATAAATAAAAATAGACCTCCCTTAAGCCTCAGAACCTGAAGGGATGGGTCTACTAAGAAACCGCATCGAGTAAGCCTTTTGACGGGGTGTGATCAACACCATACTCTTTTATTTTATGCATTTCTTATTAAAGAAATACACTATAACCAGTTTATATTTTACAGTTTGATTATAACAGATTAAACGAAACCATTGGAATTATTTACAAAAAATTTATTTATTGGATAAAACCATTTTTTATAGATCACACAAGTGTAATACTTTTGCTTAAGCGTCCCAGTCTTCATCCTCAATCCAGTCGTCTTTCGCTTCTTCTAGTTCCTCTATTAAAAACTCTAGGAATGTGCTACTAACTTGTTTACCATATCCCTCTTGGTTATCCCAAAGAATGACGGGGCATTCACCATTTTTCATCTTGTTAGTATCAAGACAATAAGAAAATTCATCTACATATTCGATAACTACGAGACCATCAGAAAGGTTATAATACTTTTTATATTCATTGGTCTGTTCGACAACTTCAGCACCGTGAGAGTCATAACCGAGTATCATAGTCCCGTATGCTCCCCCTGAACCATACTCAGTTAAAAACCATTTATAGCTGTCTGGAAGAGTTACATTGAGATGCTCTTCTATTTCTCTAATCTGGTCTTCAGTGACTCCCCCCGTGAGAATTGAATTTTCTTTATTTTCATCAAAGAAAGTTTTTATTTTCGAATAATCCATTAAACTTTCACCTCTTATTCTTGGTTCTCAAATTGCTGAGCTCTCCATCTCCAATACCTTCTTCTGAAACTTTTATATTGTTTATCAAGTACTGGATCATTTCTAAAACTCTGTCCATTCCCTTTTAATCCATGCAAAACATCACTGTACTTATTATGCCAGCTTTCAGGTATCTCCAGCATAGTACCAGGCTCTTCTTGGATCAAATGATGCAAATTAATTTGGGTTCCATCTTTTGCATAAGGAGCATTACCATTTTTCATTAGTTGAAGATTCGTAAGGCCTTTACGATTTTTTTGATTAAGATCAATATCTTTCATTGTATATACCCTACGGCTTACATCTCTAATTTTCCCTTTTGTTTTTACTTTGCCATCTATTTCATAGGCCTCATACTTCTCTTTATTTAACCAAGGGACTTTTACTTTCTGACCAGTAAATGGCTTTCTCGTTCCATCCGGGATTTTCTTTGCATTGGTCAAAAGTTCATTTTTAAGGTTTTGGCTGTCAACCACATTGTATGGTACGTTATCGGCCAAGGCAAGATCATACTTAGAGTTATAAGGAAGCAAATCTGCAATCTTAACATCTTTAATTTTCTTCCCTGCCTGTCCTGCCTTGTTTATGACCTTCCCCGCCGCATCAGCTTTGTTAACGGCTCCCGCGCCTTTCGTTCCGACGACAGCCACAGCTGCTGAACCGACCGCATATGTCACCCATCTTGATCTGGAATACGCATCTCCATTTACCATATCTTTTTGATACGATTCCTCAATAGCTGTTGAAATGGCATTATACGTGTTAATTGGATGAGCAACTGCCCCTATGATACCTTCAACAACTTCATCAGGCTTGCTGATCAGCTGCCATAAACCTGTTACCGTGTCTTTCCCGACATCATAAAGACCGACGCCGGCTCCTTTTAAAATATCCCAAGTTACTTCTCCGGCTTCTTCCAGCTGTTTTGCTTGTTCAAGCTGCGTCACATACTGTTGCTGGGAAGGTTCAAGGTTTTCATAGCCGATCTTCTTAGCAATCTCCAAGTATTCATCAGGATCAGTTACTCCATCAGCGAGCTTTTTCTTAAGATCCTTGATTTTCCGCTCTTTCGCTTCTTCCTTTTTAATTGTCAGGTAAGCGTCTGAATGTCTTGCAATCTCGCCTTTTTTCTTATGTATGTCACTTTCTCTGTACGCCTTGGCGTTATAGTGAAGCGGAGTGGCGTTTTTTCCTTGGCCTGTTGCATTTTGGAGCTGCTGAAAGTCGGCCTGGATGAACTGTTCGTTCGCTTCTGTTTCGGCGTATTCTTTCGTTAGATCGTGATCAAGCTTGCCGAGTTTATGTATGGTATCGTCCCGTTTTTTGTCTGCTGATTCCAGCTTTTGATCGACACCCTCTGTTGAAAAAACCTGCATAGGGACAATATCGCTTATCTCGTTAAGAATATCCCTCATTTCATTCCGCTGCTCTTGCATGATGGCTTTTGATTTATTCTTCGCATGAATCAACTCATGTTCTAAAAATGACTCTTCCACAAACGAATCGGCTAATCCCGCATCAGATACTTTTCCAGAAATACTGTTAAGAAACGCAATCTTCATATCTATTAGATCAAGCCAGCTGTCAGTAACACCTGCATGATCTTGGAAGAATGCTTTGATGTTATCAGCACCTTTACCTGAAAACTCACTGTCATCTAAGTCAGCCATTCCCTGAAAAGCTTTTCTGAGATTGATAAATTGTTCTCTAATCTGATCATATTCTTTTGCTCGCTTTTCCGCTGCTGAGATTAACGAGGATGCTTCAAATACCTTCATATCTGTCTCCTTCCCACTTATTTCATCTAAATTTTACCATAGCTTTATTATTTGATTAACAGAAAAAGACAGTCCGTTCCGACTGTCATACACAGTTTTATCTCGTCCTGTAATAATTTTCAGCTGTATAGTATTTCCAGTCCCAAAAAGCATCCCCGTTCGACATAATATATCGGTCTAAAAATATTTCAAAGTTTAAATTTAATGGATTATATTCTGAACCACTTTCAAATATAAATAGATAATTAGGATCACCTTGATTCACTCTATCCTTGTCGATCATTAAATGACATTCTTCCAACAGGTAGCCAACAGGTATTCCATTGATACCTTCAAACAAAAGCTCGTATTTTAGTTCTTCTTCTATTTCTTCAAGGCTAAATAGATGAAGTCCTCTTCCAATATTCTCACCCTCTGAAAGAATTTCGAAAATTTTCGCACCATTATGCTGAGAAATAAACTTCAGGTAATCATCAGGAAGAGTGAATTTATGATTCGACTGAAAGTTTTGGATTTCACTAAGAGACGCTTTGTTTGGAGAAAAAGTCACAAGGCTCTCTATAATATATCCCTCAGAACAAAACAATTTAATAGCCCCTTTTTCATCTAAAAGACTTTTCAAACCATTGATAGTCTTATGGACAAAGTTAGTCAATAAAAACACCCCCATACTCCTCAGAATAATTACTGAGGATACGAATTTGTTAATCAGTAACAATTTTATTCATAATTGAAGCAGCACTTGTGGTGAACAAAATGTAAGTGTTATTTGCTGTTTTAATTACTATCCTATCCGTAGAGCCAGAAGGAAACTCTATCCTAACTCTATCCTTACTGCGCTTTTCTCCCCTCCCCCATAGTTAGGCTCAAGAAATACATCGTTATTTGATTGGAAATGGATTTTTAATTTTGAAATAAATTGTTAAGTAAGAATGTAGTGTTAATCTTGATGACGAAAAAGGGAATTCGTCCGTGAAATTAAAAATAATTATGACCAAAGATATCTTTATCGTTGATTTTCAAAATTAGCTCTAGTATTCTTCATATATTCTCTGATAATTGGTGATTCCATTCTTTGTAACCCTCCCATATGTCGAGGAAGAACTAAGCTTTTTGCAAATCTAGAATCAGTAATCCACGGAAGATTAATTTTTTTGGTAACTCTATTGTGTGAGAGACTTATTATTTGGTTATTATCCTCTGATGAATGGTAAAATTTAACTTCTTTATCTAGTTCATTAATTTTGGAAGTATTCCTATTTTTATTATGAATTTTTCTAATATAGTCTTCTTTTATTCTCTGATTAAAGAAAGTATTATTATAAGAATTTAAATAGAACAGCTCATTTAAATAATCTATTTCTCGGGCTCTTTTTAATGTTAGAATACCATTTTCTTCCCCTGGAATATCATATGCTACACTATCGTAAAAGAGTAAACAGTGCTGGGGAGATATTGGGAGGAACAACTGTAGCCCTCTAGTAACAAGGCCAAAGCCCCTTCCATAATAATTCCTTCCAATATAAAATGAGTTGTAACGAACTAATGGATTATCTGATGTTATGAACTGTCTTGATGTTTTCTGTAATATCAAGATAGGTTCCAAATCATAAATTAGCGGGGAACTTTCTAAAGCAATACCTATAATATTATTAGCAGGTTGATTTATCTTGATTTCAAATTGTTCTAAATCTACTTCTTTAAAATTAGGGTGTCCCTTAATCATTGTTTTAATCAGTTTATCAGCTGCATTTTCTGCTGAGTCAGCACTCCTTAAATTTCTTCCCTCACTAACTAATAAAAAAGTAAGTAGATGTTCATAATCTTCTATTTCATTAACAAAGTGTATGATACTGTTCGTGTCTATAATTTTCTTTAAAATTCTCGCGGCTTTTCTTTCAATCTCTTTATCTAAAAAATCCTCAACTACTTTGTCGTCACCGTAGAAATTGTTTCTTTGGCACATATCTTTAATCGAAGCATTTTGAATGTATAATGAATTCATGATATTAAATGTGCTAATTGATTTGTCAGTTTCAGAAAAATTCTCAAATAAAATTTCGGAACATAGTGCTGTCTATTTTTTTGTCCCATACTTGCTCCTCCCATATCCCTTTACTGGACAATTTTACTCCACCTATTATTTGAATTTTAATTACCCTTTTATTGAATAACAAACCTCTAATATATCCGAAGGTACAAACACTTAATTAAGTTCCATTTGATTTTCCGACTTTAAAAACCCAATAATACTTTCTTCAACTTCATTCCCCCTTTTAGAATGTTTGTTCTCTAATTATATCGGTAAACCATCAATAATTATAATCCTGTATCTAATTATTGTTTCTAAATTTAATTTTCCCAAAATATAATCACATCTCTGTTTAAGTTTTGTTGGGGTATGTTAAAACTTTACTGGGTTCAGAATTCACTTTGAGCTTATCATTGGCAGCCTGCAGCTCAAATGATTCTGAAAAAGTAAGCACAGAAAAAGAAACGTCACAAGCGTCTACGGATGTAGAAAAGAAAACAGAACAAAAGGAAGCTGCTAAAGAAAAAACTGCTGACAAATCTAAGAAAAAAGACAAAAAAGAATTGGTCGATGTTAAATTAGATAGAGCAGTTGATGGTTACACAATTAAAGTTAACTACAACGGAAATGTAGACACAGTCTGCTACTTGCTTATTGATACACCTGAGACGAAGAAACCAAATTCTTGTGTTCAGCCACATGGTGAGGATTCATCTAAGCGAAATAAAGAATTGGTCAATAGCGGTAAGCTACAGCTTGAATTTGATAAAGGTGACCGCAGAGATAAGTATGGAAGACTGTTAGCTTACGTTTATGCAGATGGCAAATCAGTACAAGAAACACTGCTTAAAGAAGGATTAGCACGAGTAGCTTATGTATATGAGCCAAACACGAAGTATTTAGACACGTATAAGAAAGATGAGCAAGCTGCGAAAGATAAAGACTTGAAGATTTGGAGTAAGAATGGATATGCGACTGATAAAGGATTTAATGGCTGCGTAACGAAACCGAAGAAATCAGTAAGTGTATCTAAGCCGGCTCAAAAGTCAGTTGCAACACACCAATCCGAGACACATAAATCGAACTCAAGCGGTTCAGCATCAAGCAGCTCTTCTAACTCTGCACAAGCCTCCCCTTCTGCTGGAGGAACAGAACACTTTGCAAACTGCACAGAGCTGAGAAAGAAATATCCGCATGGAGTACCAAGCACTCACCCTGCTTATACATCTAAGATGGATCGGGATAATGACAACTTTGCATGTGAGAAGAATTAATTATTTTGAAGTCCTCTGAGGCTTCTTTTTTTATTTGGATACATTCAAAACCACTGAGCGTGTGAGGGACTCTGTGGCCTATAGTGGCTGATTAAACCCCTATGATACATCAATTAGGATTTTATCAAAACTTTTCTTTTAAAGATAACATCATCTCTGTCTCAAATAATACCTGAAGCAGTTCATCTATATTAATTTCGTTCTGCTTGTAATTATTCTTTTCATAAGTACGAATAATTTCTTCATATTCTGATCGATTATCTCCTTTAATGGAGCTAATTCCAAGCTCTTCACCGTATCGGTTAATGAATAGTTGTTTATTCATTTCTTTCGCTTTATCATTTTCATAATTACAAAATGCACCTGACAACTGGACGAGAAAAGTTTCATCTTTAGAATTTAAGTTATTTTCGTTACACCAGTCTACAAAACGATTTCCAGTCATGTTATCACCTTTAATTTTAGTATTTAAAGAACAAGATAATCTGCAGCAAGGATGATATATTCTACTGCCATGCCAATTGTTTCAGCAACTCCTGCGCCAACTGCACCTTTAATAGCTGGCGGGATTTGTTTTCTTGCCATAGCAGCAACCTCTTTAGGAGCTCCGGTTATATCTTCGAGAACCTTACAAATTTTGTTTGTGTTTTTAATAATCTTGTTTACCGTGGACTTTCCAAACATTGTACCTAAAATGTCTTTTGCCCAAGCATTATTCGCTAGTCCTCTAATAACCTTAATCGCTTCTTTAGCTGCGGCGCTTTTAGCTCCCATAGTACTCATTTGATCTTGTGAGTTACCATTTTCGAGACCTTTTAATTCTTCAGCAGCATTTAAAATGCCTTTTTCTTTAACTGGTGGGACTGAGTATTCTTTAGCTAGTTTTTGAAGCTCGGTAGGATTATAAGTAAATTGCACGTCCTGTTTAGAAACACTTGCTTTTTGCACTTCTGAGGCCGAAGCTCCAACAGTAGGGATGGCTATAACGGCTGCAAGCACCATCAAAAGAATTTTATTTAAACTCTCCTTTATCCCTAATTTTATTGTTCAACACATTGACCACAATACCATAAAATACTAATATTTTTTCCTGTTTTTATAATATTAGTTTAAAAAAGGCAAGGAAGTCCTGCATTTGAAACTGTTCAGAAATCACTACGGTGATCAAATATTCATTCACAATTTAAGATATTTTTACTACATAAAAAAGACTGTTCTCAAAAACAGTCTTAGATGTTTTTAGAATTAACGTATCCGTTAATTTCCTTAATTCTTATTCTGATTTTTAAACGCCAAGTGCTCAATTCCTTGATCCTTAAAAACTTGACGGATGTAGGGAGGTGAATAACCATATTTCCGGCCAATTTCTTTTAGACTCATTTTTTTGTTGAAATGCAGATCGTATAACAGATCAAAGTCCTTTGCTCTCCTCCTCTTTGACAATTCAGGATAAGAAAGCTTGTCCACTTTTTTCGCCTTAAAAAAAGATTCAGAATACCCCAGTCTGGAATATTAAGCTCCTTTGATATTTCCCCCATCGTTTTAAGTTCTTTGTTTATGGATAAAACCATTATTTTATTTAGTGTTCAAGTTATAGTTGCTCATAAGCGCTGCCATATGAGGATTAAATGAACAAAATAAAAACCCTGTTAATTACAGTCGGCGTTTAATTAAAAAATGAATACGATTAGAATAGATCAATATTCAAACAATACAATCCTTACAATATATTACGTTATTTTCGTGTTCAATGTCAGACAGAATATTGTACGAATACTACTGTTTTTACAGTAAATACAATAAAGAGGAGGTGCTGTTTTTTTGGAGTTAAAAAACATCGTTCATTCTTACAACATTACAAATATTTTGGGTTATCTTAGACGCTCTCGTCAGGATATGGAGCGAGAAAAAAGAACAGGCGAAGATACTCTAACAGAACAAAAAGAACTCATGAATAAAATACTGAAGTCGATTGAAATCCCCTATGAATTAAAAATGGAAATCGGGTCTGGGGAAAGCATTGAGGGCCGCCCTGTTTTTAAAGAATGTCTTAAAGACCTCGAGGAAGGCAAGTACCAGGCAATTGCTGTTAAAGAAATAACAAGACTCAGCCGCGGGAGCTACAGTGATGCGGGACAAATTGTTAACCTTCTTCAAAGCAAGCGATTGATTATCATTACACCATATAAAGTTTATGACCCTCGAAACCCTGCAGACATGCGTCAGATTCGTTTTGAATTGTTTATGGCCAGAGAAGAATTTGAAATGACCAGAGAGCGTATGACAGGCGCTAAATACACATATGCGGCACAAGGGAAATGGATTTCCGGACTAGCGCCTTATGGATACCGGTTAAACAAAAAAACATCCAAACTAGTCCCAGTCGAAGAAAAAGCAAAAGTCGTTCAATTCATCTTTAACATCTTTTTAAATGGGTTGAATGGAAAAGATTATAGTTATACAGCGATTGCTTCTCACTTAACAAAATTACAAATACCGACTCCATCAGGAAAAAAGCGCTGGAATCAATACACAATTAAAGCAATTCTGCAAAACGAAGCGTATATCGGAACTGTTAAATATAAGGTTAGGGAAAAAACAAAAGACGGTAAACGAACAATTAGACCTGAAAAGGAACAAATTGTAGTATCGGATGCACATGCCCCTATAATAGATCAAGAACAATTTCAACAATCACAAGATAAAATTGCAAACAAAGTCCCCCTGCTGCCTAATAAAAATGCATTGGAATTAAGTGAATTGGCAGGCGTATGCACTTGTTCTAAGTGCGGTGAACCATTATCTAAATACGAAACTAGGAGAACGCGAGAAAACAAAAACGGCACGGAAAGTGTGTATCACGTTAAATCACTCACTTGCAAAAAGAATAAATGCACTTATGTAAGATATAACGATGTTGAAAATGCCATTTTGGATTACCTCTCTTCTTTAAGCAACTTAGATAATAAGATTTTAACAAAACATATCACTTCAATGATTTCTAAATACGAAGACGTAAATAGTAATGTGAAAACAAAAAAGCAAATGTCTGAACATCTATCACAAAAAGAACAAGAGTTAAAAAACAAAGAGAATTTTATCTTCGAGAAATATGAGAGCGGCATTTACACTGATGAACTTTTTTTGAAAAGAAAAGCTGTTTTAGATGAAGAATTTAAAGAACTCCAGATTGCCAAGCATGAGCTCAATGGAACTCAAGAAGCGCAATCAGAAATAGACAGTAATACAGTCAGAAACAACATAAATAGGATAATTGATCAATATCACATTGAATCAAGCACAGAGAAAAAGAACGCGCTATTAAGAATGATCTTCAAAGAAGTTATCGTTACGATGACACAAAAAAGAAAAGGGCCAATTCCGGCTCAGTTTGAAATTATCCCTATCCTAAGGTTTAATTTTTCGTTATCGACCTCACCGTCACTGATAGTCCCTCAAAATACAGTAAATATCTTAAAAAACCGATAAAGCCGTTTCCCCGGTAAACACAATGGGAGCTACGAAGCTGTTGTCCGAAAAGCTGTTTCATCAGGCGAATCATCATGTTCAAAACCGCGGTACGGTGTTTTGTTCGGTCCGCTTCGGCAATGTGCTCGGTTCACGCGGTTCTGTTATTCCTATTTTATTTGAGCAGTTGATGGCAGGCGGCCCGCTCACCATTACGGATAAAAACATGACGAGGTTTTTTATGTCGATTGATGATGCCGCAACGCTCACCCTGCAATCTGCGGCGATTACAAAGGGCGGAGAAACATTTATTTTTAAAATGGAGTCCCTGAGGCTTGAAGAACTGCTTCACGGATTTGAAGAATATGCGTTCCGGCACGGACTGCCTCGCCCCGCCGCTATTGAAGTAGGAAAACGCCCTGGTGAGAAGCTTCATGAAGAACTGACCTCTCCTCATGAGACGGAATCTTTATATGAATGGGGCAATCTTTACGCGATATTGCCCGACCCCGCCAAACATCCGGAATTTCGGAAGGTCAATCTCCCCAGATATCAATCCGATCAGGCGCCGCTCATCACAAAAGACACAATCGTAAAGATTATTGAACGATTACATGAAGAAAAAAAAACATAGAAAAAAGGCCTGTCTGATAGGCAGGCCTCATTGCTGAGCTCTATTTTTCAAATAAATGCAGGCAGGCTTCATAGCCCTCTTCCTTCAGCTTGTCTTTCGGAATAAACCGGAGTGCCGCAGAGTTAATGCAATAACGGAGCCCGCTTGGCCCCGGACCGTCATTAAATACGTGGCCTAAGTGGGAATCAGCTGTTTTGCTTCTCACTTCCGTCCGGATCATCCCGTGGCTTGTGTCCAGTTTTTCGTCAACCTCTTCTTCCTCAATCGGTTTTGTAAAACTGGGCCAGCCGCAATGAGAATCGAATTTATCCAGAGAAGTAAACAAGGGCTTTCCCGATACGATATCAACATACAGCCCCTCTTCTTTGTGATCCCAGAATTCATTTTGAAACGGCGGCTCCGTTCCGTTATTTTGTGTGACTTCATATTGCATGCGGTTTAATGATTTGATTTTTTCTTCCTTATTAAAAGCCATCTTATCTGTCCCTCCAATGCTCATCAAGAAAGCCTTGACGTCCGGAACCTACACGGTAGCGCCCGTAGTGATCAGGATTTTTCTTATAAAAGTGCTGATGATAGCCTTCCGCTTCATAAAAAGGCTCAGCCTTCAAGATGTCTGTCACGATCGGCTTTTTAAATATGCCGCTTTCTTCAAGCTGTTTTTTTGAGGCTTCAGCGATTTGTTTTTGTTCATCATTATGGTAATATATCGCCGCCCGATATGAACTTCCGCGGTCTGCAAACTGGCCGCCTGCATCAGTCGGGTCGATCTGCTGCCAAAACAGCTCGACAAGCTTTTCATACGGATAAATGTCAGGTTGAAATGTGATTTGAACGGCTTCTCTGTGTCCGGTCGTTTCACTGCACACTTCTTCGTAAGTCGGATTCTCAGTATGACCTCCTGTATAGCCGGACACCACCTTTTCAATCCCGGGCTGTTCGTCAAACGGCTTCACCATGCACCAAAAACAGCCGCCTGCAAATGTGGCGATTTCTTTTTTTTCTGACATACGGGTGCCCTCCTTTGTTCATACGTGGTATTATTATATTATAGCATGTATAAACAGAATAAAAATAATTCTGCTTTCAGGGGAAGCTAAACGAATGCCACGCTGACTACATATTGGAGGTTCATGATTTGAAAGTAAGGACACAAATGATGTATGATATGGAAGCTTTGCTTCGAAAAGTGTTTAAACAAATCAGAAATGAAGTTAATGAAATTCTAGATAAAGAGCTGTCCAGGAACGAATTCACCATTTTGCGGATTCTCAGTGAACAAGGGCCTAAAAAAGTAACGGAATTCGCCCCCATTCTTGAGGTCTCCGCAAGCCATATTACCGCAGTGACCGACGCTTTAGTAGAAAAGGAATGGATCACCCGCATCCGTTCTAAAGAGGACAGGCGAATTATCAGAATCCATATTACGGAAGCCGGGGAGAAAATTGTCGATCATTTCAACCAGAAAAAAACAGAATACTTTTTTAAACGGTTTGACTGCTACTCTGATGAAGAGCTCGCAACGTTAATCAAACTGTTCAGCAAGCTGGACAAAAAACGCTGACACGAAAAAACACAAATCCCTGAAAGGATCTGTGTTTTTTTTATGAAAACTTATTGTTTCGGATGATAATAGGAAAATTCAATTTCATCCGTGTCGAGATTGATTTTATCCGCTTTTACATACATGCCGTTGTCTAAAGGCATTTCCGACAGACGGATCTCGATGCTTTTATCCCCGGAATGAACGTGCACAAATGACGGGAGTTCATAAAAGCTGTCCATATAATTCAACACAAAGCTGATCGGCAGGCTTAATTCGCCTAAGGAAAACTTCGTCACTTTCAACATCACATCTCCGTTCTCCTGTACGGACGGTTCAAATGTGACGACCGCGTTAATGGAGGTTGAGAATGCTTTGATTTTACCTGCCACGTGCACATCGTTATTGATGTCCACTTTGTAGTCAAGCTGATTCGATGCCTTCTCTTTTAAGTACGCATTCACAAACCTGGCAAGAGATTCTTTCGAGCTCGTGATATGAAAGCCGTACTCACTTTTTGTCTGATCTTGTATTTTCGCCTGCTCTCCCGGCATAACCAATAATGTCACAATTACCGCTGCGGCAATCACATTGAGTGCGAGAAGAACAAAAAACAGCGATTTCCATTTTTTCATCATTTCACCCTATTCTGCTGGTAACCCTTGTTTTTCAATGATGCCGTACAATCGATCGGCGATGAGTGCATATCCTTTTGCGTTCGGATGAAAATCATCATCCTTTGAAATCCGTCTGCTTCCGCTTTTTTGACTGAACAAGTCTTCAACATTCACCGCAGCGGCGTGGGGATCTTTTTCCAGCTCTTTTGCGGCGATCTTGTTCCAATCCGTTACAACCCCATTAATTTCTTTTAATTCAGGCAGCGTAAACGTGAATGGATTATACATGCTGACATACACCAGCTCTGCGTTTTCATTATATTTGCGGATTTTTGAAACGATCGCCTTGAATCGTTTTTCAAAAGGTTTCTCTTCCTTTTGGAACGGCTGAACCGTCAGCTGCATCATATTCTGGCGGAGCACCTTCATTAAGTCATTGCCGCCGATGGTAAAAAAGATATAGTCGGCGCTCTTTAATGATTTCTGAACTTTTTTATTATCAAGCTTTTCCAGCAGGTCCGACGTTTTGTCACCCTGCACCGCATAATTTTTAATATCTACCGTTTTCACATGTCCCTTTTTCTTAAGAGACTCCGCTGCCCTGCCGACGTATCCTGAACCGTCAGGATCTCCTACTCCTTCAGTCAATGAATCACCGACCGCAGCTATGACAATATGATCTTTCGTTTTCGGTTCTTCAGCGTCAGAACCGGTGCGCTGGACAGAACAAGCTGATAAAAGCAAGGCCAGTCCGGCGATCAATGAGAACATTCGCAGCTTCAATCTGGTTGCTCCTTCCCCGTCTACTAGTGGAAAGTGTAACATGTTTTTTCAGATTTGAAAATGTCTAATCTGCCAGTTTACTTGAGCTCCTCAGCCGCTCTGACATCTGAGAGGATGTCATCATACGGAACTTTCTGCACGCCGTCATAATCTTTAAGCACCTTCCCGTCAGGTCCGACTAAATAAAAAGAGGTTTTATGTATGACCTGGTCCTCTCCCTCCGGCTTTTTGACGATTGCTTTAAAGCTGTTCAGCGCAAAATCTTCAATGTCCTTTTGGCTGTAACCGGTCAGAAAATCCCAGTTGCGAAGCGAAAGCGGATATTTGGAAGCAAATGCTTTCAGCTGTTTCGGCGTATCCTTTTCAGGATCTACACTGAACGACACAATCCGCACGTCCAGGTTCTCAGCCTTCAGTTTTTTTTGCAGTTCGGTCATGTGGGCCGTCATCGGCGGACAGACCGTATTACAATTTGTAAACATAAAGTCGGCAATCCAGACATGCCCCTTCAGGCTTTTCAGTGACACTGTTTTTCCATCTTGGTTTTGATATGAAAACGGTTCAATCTGATAGTTCAGCGGGTCTTTTATCGTTTTCCCCCCGCAGGCGCACAAGAGCAGCAAACAAAAGACGGCAGCGAAGATTTTCATTTTTTTCATTTCCATTCCCCCCCATGGATAAAACGCTTACAGCATTCATCATAAAAAAATTCCCGCACCCTCCCTTATCAAAAGGAAGGCGCTAAGGAATATGCACCGTTATGCGTTATGTTTTAAAATCTCTTGGTTGAAAACGGCCTCGTAATCTTTCCACTTCATACGGCGCTTGACATATTGTCGGAATGAATACACTGTTCTCACACTTTGTGAAGCAAAAACCTCTCTCAAATAAAGCTCAAGGTGCTGATGAATTTGAAAAAAATAATGTTCACCTTCCGTGACAACCGGTATTTCTGTCACTTTTACCTGAATCCCGTCCTGTCGTTTGAACTCTAGGCTTTTGAGTAACAAGATATCAATCCTTCTTTTTCGATTGTTTTCTTTTTATTATATACAATCTGAGAAAGCGTGTCTGTCATTTTGCGCGTCGTTCTAAAAAAAGTCAGATTAACAGGTGGAACAGATCCTGATCTTTATTCACCTCTACGTAATGAAATCCTTTTTGATTCATCCGGGCAATGAGCGCGCCGTAATCTTCCCGATGCTTAAGCTCAATGCCGACCAATGCGGGGCCGCTGCTTTTGTTATTTTTTTTCGTGTATTCAAACCGGGTGATGTCATCATCAGGCCCAAGCACTTCATCTAGGTATTCGCGAAGCGCTCCCGCCCTTTGCGGGAAATTAACGATAAAATAATGCTGCAGCCCCTCATAAATCATGGAGCGCTCCTTCATCTCCTGCATTCTGCCGATGTCGTTATTCCCTCCGCTGACCATGCAGATGACGTTTTTCCCTCTAATCTCTTCCTTATACAAATCAAGTGCTGACACGGACAATGCCCCCGCCGGCTCCGCTACGATGGCGCATTGATTATATAATTCGAGAATCGTGCTGCACACTTTTCCTTCCGGGACAAGCACAACGTCATCGACGACGGTTTCGAGCGTTTGAAAGGTTTCGGCGCCGATTTTTTTTACAGCCGCCCCATCGACAAATTTATCAATTTTCTCAAGTTCAACCACTTGTCCGGCTTTTTTCGATTCAAAATAGGAGGCTGCGCCCTTCGGCTCTACCGCTATGATTTTTGTATCCGGCGAGATGTTTTTCATGTACGTGCCGAGCCCGGACAGGAGTCCTCCTCCCCCTACGCTTGCAAAAAGAAAATGCGGTTCAACGTCAATGTCATTTAAAATTTCGATGGCAGCCGTTCCCTGTCCGGCCATGACATCGGGATCGTCAAACGGATGAATAAACGTGCGGTTTTCTTTTTCACAGCATTCTGCAGAACTCTTATACGCATCATCGAAAGTGTCACCCGTCAATATGATTTCAACAAATTCTTTTCCGAACAATTCCACTTGGGATACTTTCTGTCTCGGTGTGGTTGACGGCATAAAAATCTTGCCGTGAATGCCGAGGTGTTTGCATGAAAACGCAACCCCCTGCGCATGGTTTCCCGCACTTGCGCATACAATTCCGTTTTCAGTCTGCTCTTTTGAGAGCTGCCTCATTTTATTATAAGCCCCTCTGAGCTTAAATGATCTGACCACCTGCAGGTCTTCCCTTTTCAAATAGATGTTGCAGCCATACCTCTCAGAAAGTCTGTCATTCCTCTGCAAAGGCGTATGTATCACAACGTCCTTTACATTTTGGTGCGCTTTTAAAATGTCTTTTACCTGGATGAGAGAGTCTTCTTTAAGCAACGGTTTCATTTACAGAGTCCTTTCTTATTTAAATCCCTATTTAATATGCCATTATAACATGAATATTCAAATAATAAGACAATTATTTTAATTTTGTAAATAAAATTAAATGAACCGATACAAGAGAAAAAGATATTTTCGATCGCACAAACGTGTTATACTTAAACCAATTAGAACCAAAAGGAGCCAATTCATGAGTGTAATTGAACAAACTGATCCTTTTTATCAGCTGGCCGGCGAACATCACACCTTTTCAGAAGCGAAACGATTGGCCTCGCAATTTGCCTTATCTGATTTGCCAGTCTTCATAACGGGTGAAGTCGGAACCGGAAAAAAACAAATGGCCAGAGCGATCCATCATAAATCCCGCAGAAACAGCGAACTATTTATTACCGTTCACTGCAGCCAAAGCGAAGAGCGGCTCGAATATGAACTGTTCGGCGCTGAAGGCGCATTAAACAGGGCCCGCCGCGGAACATTATTCTTATATGAAATCGGAGACATGCCGCTCTCGGTACAGGCCCGCCTTCTTTCCGAGCTGGATGCCGGGCTTTCTGCCCGCATCATTGCAAGCAGCACGGCGGATCTTGGTGATACCGGCGCAGAAAATACGTTCAGCCAAGATTTATTTTACAGGCTTCACGTGTTATGCCTTCCGCTCCCTGCTTTATCTGAACGAAAAAGCGATATACCGCTTCTTCTGCAGCATATGCTGACAGCCACGGGGCAGCATGTTCATATCGATCCGTCCGTTTATCCGCTGTTTGAGCGGCACACCTTTAACGGCAACATCAGAGAACTTCAAAATGCGGCGTACTATATGGCCGCGGCAGCATCCGGCAGCACGATTTATCCCGATGATGTCCCGCTGTATATCAAAAACAGCCAGAAAGCGAAAACAGCTAAGAAAAAAGAAAAACGGCTGACATTGATGGAGAAAGAAGAGTTTTTGTTTATTTTGGAATCAATTAAAGACTTAAATACAAAAGGCGAATCCGCCAGCAGACGGAGCATATCCGAATTAAGCGAAAACAGCACAATGACATTATCGCCCCAGCAGGTCAGAAACAGGCTTGATTACTTAGAAAAGATGAACTATGTGACAAAAGGCCGAGGACGCGCTGGAACAAAAATTACATTAGAAGGGTTGAGCTTTTTGCAGTCACTGCAAAAACAAATCCTTTAAAAAGGAGGACATTTGATTGTTCACAATAAAAGAAGAAATCGCAAATGCCGTCACACACGGAATCGGTGTATTGCTGTCGATTCCGGCGCTTATTTTTCTCATTATCTTCGCGGTGAAATACGGCTCGCCGACAGACATCGTCAGCTTTTCAATCTTCGGCGCTTCAATGCTGCTGCTGTATCTCAGCTCGACTCTTTTGCACAGCATTCAGCATAAAAAAACGAAAGACATTCTTGAGATTGTGGATCATTCCGCGATATACGTATTAATAGCCGGAACATATACGCCATTTTTATTAGGACCCCTTAAAGGGGCGCTCGGTCTGACCCTTTTAATTATTGTTTGGTCGCTTGCCATCGGAGGCATCGTGTTTAAAATCTTTTTCGTGAAGCGGTTTATCATTTTTTCAACGCTTGTCTATTTAATGATGGGCTGGCTGATCATCGTCGCCATTAAACCGCTGTACGCTTCGCTGTCAGGCCCCGGTTTCGGCCTTCTTCTTTTCGGCGGCTTATTGTATTCCGCCGGCACAATATTTTATATTTGGAGAAAGGTTCCGTATCATCACGCCATTTGGCACAGTTTTGTTTTAGGCGGCAGCGCCTCGATGTTTTTCTGTATTTTATTTTATTGCGTCAAAGTCCCCTTTATCTGAAATAAAAAAGCACAGCCTCTCTATAGAGACTGTGCTTTTTTTATGCACGGAGCCGTTTCTGACCGGCCGGATAATAAGCGGGCTTTATATGTAATTCAATGTCAGCCGGTTTCAGCCGTTTCAGTAATCTGCCCCGCAGCAGCCGGTCTGTTCCCGAAGTGCTGACAGGCACAATCGGGAGATCGAAACGAAGGGCCAGTTCCTCCGGATTGATTTTGCCGTCTTCGGACAGAATCAGACTTTGCCCTTTTTGCAGACGGACTTCCGCCTCCTGAAACATGGCATCCCGGCTGTCCCCGTCACAAATGACACCCATCAGCCGCAGCCAATTTCCGAGAAACGGCATCCGGAAAGCTTTCTCGCCAGCGATAAAACCAGCTGGCTCTTCAAGATGTCCCGCAAGCAGCAGAAGATCAGCCGGGCGCAATCTGGGATGCACATACAATACGGGGCCGTCCGGTATCGGCTGATCATGATGAATGCCGATTGCCGATCCCGACACGTCAATGCAGCCTCTCATAAAGACTTTCGGCCGCTCATACACCAGCCTCATCTGTTTTTGAAAAGAAAGCCGCGGGTCAAGCTCTTTTTGATTGATATATTCCTGAATATTTTTCATGAACATAAATACAACGTACATCACAAGGCAGCCGTAACGAATCAATTCTTGTCCCCCTGCTTAAACTCAATTCTTTTTCTCGTATACAAAGTACTCATAATCGTAAGGGTTTTTTTCATCTTTTACTCCCTGTTTGCGGGATGTCAATTCCCATTCAGCTTCATTAAATTCCGGAAAAAAACGGTCTCCTTCAAAGACATGGTGAATTTTTGTCATGTAGAGTCTGTCCGCATAAGGAAAGAGCGCACTGTACAGCTGGGCGCCGCCGATCACAAAGCATTCTTCATCGGCCGGGATCAGCTTGAGCACTTCCTCAGCCGAGTCGGCGGTAATACAGCCCGGGAATAAAGATTCGTCCCGTGAGGTTACAACGATGTTACGCCGATTCGGAAGCGGGCGTCCGATTGATTCAAACGTTTTCCGCCCCATTACAATGGTGTGGCCCGTCGTCACTTTTTTGAAATATGCGAGATCATCGGGAAGGTGCCAAGGCAGATCGTTATCTTTTCCGATCAGCCGGTTTTCATCCATCGCAAAAATAAACGAAATCATACGCTGACAGCTCCTTTTATGTGCGGATGCGGGTCATAATCCTCAATGATAAAGTCTTCAAACGTAAAATCAAAAATAGAATCAACATTTCGCGCAAACCGCAGTTTCGGCAGCGGACGGACATCCCTTGTCAGCTGCAGATTCACCTGCTCCACATGGTTTTGGTAAATGTGGACGTCTCCGAATGTATGAACAAACTCACCCGGTTCAAGTCCCGTCACATGCGCGATCATCAATGTTAAAAGCGCATAAGACGCAATATTAAACGGCACGCCGAGAAAGACATCCGCTGAGCGCTGATAAAGCTGACACGACAGTTTTCCGTCCGCGACATAAAACTGAAACAGGCAGTGGCAAGGCGGAAGCGCCATATGATCAATTTCGCCGACATTCCAAGCGCTGACGATTAAACGTCTGGAATTCGGGTTTGTCTTGATGTCATGAATCAGCCGGGAGATTTGATCAATGGTCTCGCCGTCCGCTCCGCGCCATGAACGCCATTGAGAACCGTAAACCGGTCCGAGTTCTCCGTTTTCATCTGCCCATTCGTTCCAGATGCGGACTCCGTTTTCCTGAAGGTAGCGGACATTCGTATCTCCTTTTAAAAACCATAGCAGCTCATGCGCGATGGATTTAAAATGGAGCTTTTTCGTCGTAAGCATCGGGAAACCTTCCTGAAGGTTAAACCGCATTTGGTAGCCGAACGTGCTGATCGTACCCGTTCCCGTACGGTCTCCTTTTTTTTCTCCGTTTTCTAACACATGACGGCACAAATCTTTATATTGTTTCATTTTTTTCATCCTTTTAAAGTAGTCTTTTAGTAGTGTAACACAATAAAAAATCATTTCTGCAAAATTTCTCAGAAATGATTTTTTTATTTCTTCTCGCTATTACACGCTCATCCAGTCAGGCGGCGTATTGCGGTCCCAGTAAATGCTGCCGAGCTCATGATGTGACTGAAATCCGTCTTCAGCGGTATGGTAATGAAAATTAAACCAGTAGCCGTCTTGCGGGGGATGATCCCGGCGGACGTGGAACCTTAAAAGATCTTCACCCGTCAGCCTGTTATACACATGAAAAATTTTTTCGGTTTTTCCGGCCGACGGTTTGCTGGAAATAACCACATCCTGATACGCTTCATCATCTTGAAACTTGGCTAAATGTCCTGTGATCACATCTTCGATTTTCGGCAGAATTTCACTTCTGTAATCATCTTCAATGACCGGAGAGATTTTGCTGCCGAATTTTAAAAATGATTGATTTTCAGCATCACCGAGAAGCTGCTGCTGATACGATTGAAACAGTAATTCAGGCTCCCGCCCTGCCTTCTCTTCTCCCGGCAGGGCGTGTTCATCATAAAAAGCGGTGTAATCATTCTGCTCAAGACTGCTCGACTGTCCTGAAGGCTTGTCTGTCATCAAAGCAGCCGGAGGAGACACGAGTCCGAACGTTACAATGGTAAACAGAACCACAAGGGTCTTTTTCATCCACAATTTCATGACAGATTGTTCCCCTCTGTTTTATTGTCCTCTTTTCCTTTATTTTAGCATAGATGAAAGCGCGGCGTCATGTCCGGCAGCGTATTATCATGCAATATGGGAAATTGGTAACTGTGACCGAGCGGATAAACCGCTTACAATAAGAAGGAGAAAAAGGAGGGGATGAGATGATTAACGCTTTATTTGCGACAGTATCACTTCTCACGCTGCTTTATTTTGTCGTTATGGAAATCACTGATTAACGAAAAAGAAGCCCATGATATCATGAGCTTACATGGATGACACCGAAGTGGAAAAGCGCCGTCTTTCTTTTCAGCACCTTGAAGCCGTATCGTTCAAACCGCGGGCTTTTCCAATGGTCTTTAAGCACTACGCATTTTTTCGCCGCCCGGACGGCTTGCGTGATGCACTCTTCGTTAAAACCCTCTTCTGCCAGCGCGCGGAGCGGTGCAATGCCGTCTGACGTTTCAACAGGTTCGTGAAACATCGGGTCAAAATAAATGACATCTACCGATGAATCAGGAAGCTCCCGCAAATAATCGGCGCAGTCGGCATGTTTGACCTGAATGCGTTTCATGGCGGTTTGGAGCTGCTCCATTCCGGTTTCCCACGTTTGAAGTCCTGTTTCAACAAGCAATGAGACAAGCTTGTTTTTCTCCAGGCCGATGACTTGTCCGCTTTTTCCGACTGCCAGGCTTGCCAAAATCGCATCGGATGCCAGGCCGAGCGTACAATCTAAAAAGGAATCCCCTTCGCGTAATCCGGCTGCTTTTAACAACGGCTCGGCTTCCCCTCTCAAAAACCGCTTTGCGCGGAACATCGCTGTATTCGGGTGAAAAAAGAACTTCTCCCCTTGCTTCGTGTAAAGTTCGAACCGTTCCTTTCCGATGACTAAAAGATCGCTAGCCGCTCGTTCCAGCATTTTTTCAATGGGCTGTTTATTGCGGCTGCAGTAAGTGTCACCCAGCTTGACACTGAGCGACTGCGCTGTGTGTATCGTATATTCGCTTGGTCTGTAACTCGTTGTGATCATCTTTTTCTCCAAAAAGAAAATGCCCGGAATTCGGGCATTTCAGCAGTGCGCATCGAAGGCATCCGTCAGATTTTTCATAATTTCCTCCATGTCATGCCCTTCGATTTCGTGGCGGGGAATAAAATGAACGACCTCTTTCCCTTTTAACAGCGCCATTGAAGGCGAGGAAGGTTCCTGCCCCGTAAAATATTCACGCATTTTTGCAGTTGCGTCTTTATCTTGACCGGCAAATACGGTAACCGTATGATCAGGCGCTTTTTCATGCTGTAAAACAGCCTGAGTCGCAGCCGGACGGGCAAGACCTGCTGCACAGCCGCACACGGAGTTGACAACGACCAATGTCGTGCCCTCTGCCTGTTCCATAAAGCTTTCTACTTCTTCAGCAGTCGTTAATTCCTGAAAACCCGCACCCGTCAGCTCACGGCGCATCGGCACGACCAGCTGGCGCATATATTCTTCATAAGCCATTGACATAAAAAAGCCCCCTCTAAAATCCTTATATGAAGTCAAGGATACTATAGAGGGGGCCGGAATTCAATTGTTCAGGCCTCTGTTTTATATTTTCATGATTCCGCCCGTATTGGCGCTTGTTACGAGTTTGGAATACCGGGCCAGATATCCTGTTTTTACTTTCGGCTCGAAGCCTTTCCATTCGGCCTTGCGTTTTTCCCATTCTTCTTCAGGCACTTGTACGTCCAAAATCCGTTTTTCTATGTCAACGATGACATGGTCACCGTTTTCTACGAATGCGAGCGGGCCGCCTTCAGCCGCTTCAGGCGATACGTGCCCGATTGAAAGGCCCCGGGACGCTCCTGAAAAACGGCCGTCTGTAATAAGCGCCACTTTCGGGCCAAGCCCCATTCCGACAATCTGAGACGTCGGAGCGAGCATCTCCGGCATGCCCGGGCCGCCCTTTGGCCCTTCATAACGGATAATGACAACATCTCCTTCTTTTACTTTGCGGTTTATAATGCCTTCAAGCGCGGCATCCTGGGAATCAAAGACGACAGCGGGACCTTCATGTCTTGTAATCCCGTCCTGTACGCCGCCTGTTTTGATAATGGCGCCGTCCGGAGCCAGATTCCCAAACAGGACGGCCAAACCGCCTTTTTCGGTAAACGGATTGTCAAGCGGATGAATCACGTCATAATCCTTTACTTCATGACCCGCAATTGTTTCTCCGAGTGTGCGGCCTGTTACAGTCAGCGCGTCAAGATGAAGCGCCCCTTCTTTTTTCGCTAATTCATTAAGGGCCGCCGAGACTCCGCCCGCTTCGTGCAGATCTTCAATGAAGACGTCCGAGGCCGGCGCCAATTTCGATAAGTGAGGCACTCGTTCAGCCACTTCGTTAATGCGTTCTAAAGAGTACTCAACCCCAGCTTCATTGGCAAGCGCAAGCGTATGTAGCACTGTGTTGGTTGAGCCGCCGAGAGCCATGTCTAACGCAAATGCGTTGTCAATCGCTTTTTCGGTGACGATATCGCGCGGCTTAATGTCTTTTTTGATGGTCTCCATCAATTGGGCCGCTGATTTTCTCACAAACTCTTTTCTTTCCGGTGAAGTTGCAAGAATTGTTCCGTTGCCCGGAAGCGCCAGACCGAGCGCTTCAGACAGACAGTTCATGGAGTTTGCCGTAAACATGCCCGAACAAGATCCGCACGTCGGGCAGCCGAACTGTTCCAGCTCCTGCAGGTCGCTTTCACCGATTTTCCCGGCTTGATATGCGCCGACGCCTTCAAATACTGAAGAAAGCGAAATTTTGCGGCCGTCGCTTGTGCGGCCGGCTGCCATCGGCCCCCCGCTGACAAAAATGGTCGGAATATTAATCCGCATAGCCGCCATCAGCATTCCCGGCGTAATTTTGTCGCAGTTCGGAATGCAGACCATTCCGTCAAACCAGTGCGCCGAGACGACCGTTTCAACTGAATCGGCAATGATTTCGCGGCTCGGCAGCGAATATCTCATGCCGATATGCCCCATTGCGATTCCGTCATCTACTCCGATCGTGTTAAATTCAAAAGGCACACCGCCCGCTTCCCTGATTGCTTCTTTTACGATTTTTCCAAATTCCTGCAGGTGAACATGCCCGGGAACGATATCGATGTATGAATTACAGACCGCGATAAACGGCTTGCCGAAGTCCTCTTCTTTTACGCCGGCAGCGCGAAGAAGGCTGCGGTGCGGCGCTCTGTCAATTCCCTGTGTGATCATGTTGCTGCGTAATTCTGCCATGGTGATCCCCCTACTGTTTTTAGACTGTGCACTATTTTTAAAATTTTCAGTTTATTCTAGGGCGCGTTCTGCAAATTTTACAGTGTCTTTGCCCTGTCTCGCTTTTCTATTCTTTCTGTATTTCGATAAAAACCCTCCAACAATTAATATTGTACTTACTATATAGAGTTTTGAATCATTTTTCAACAATATTCTAAATAATTTTTATAAAAAGTGAATTCAAATAAAAAAGGTGCATGGCGCACCTTTTTGTTATAACTGTTCTTTTTTTCTGCTTTCAGTCATCTGTTTCCAGACTGAACCTTTCGCCTCTTCTCCGTGCTCAATCCGTTCAATCGCCATTTTGACTTGCAGGCTGACTTCGAATTCCGGATCGTCTTCCGCCGCTTTTAATGCTTCCAGCGCGCTTTTATTGCCGACTTCATATAAAAACATGGCCGCGCGCCAGCGCACGAGCTTACTTGAGTCACTGAGCGATTTTATCATGGCCGGGATGGCGCTCTCATCGCCGAGATCCGACAGACAGTCACCCGCCGTCCTTCTGACCGTCACCGTTTTGTCTTCAAGCGCTTTGTATAACAGCGGAAGCACAGACGGCTTTTCGATCATTCCCAAATAAACGACGGCTTGTCTTCTGATCGAAGTCTTCGGATCATGCAGCGCCTTTTCCAATACTGGTAAATCGTCTTCATCCGGATCCATTTGCTCAAGATGGGCATAGCGCTGTTTCCAGTCTTCATCATCAAGCATGTCCAGTGTCACTTTATAAGCTTTCCGCTGCACTGCAGGTCTGGCCTCACCCTTTTGCTGTGCGGCTGCTTCTGTCAGGCGTTTGAGCCGCTCATCACTGTAGGCGGCCTGAAGCTCTTCTGTGACATCGTGTCCGATTTCGGTAAAATCTCCGAAGCGCACGCCTTGTTCTTTCCAAGTCCGCTCAAATACAACATTTGAAGCTTCGGAACGCAGCTTTAAAATGGCTTCTTGGAAACGTTCCGGAAGGCCGAAGCGCTCTTCACGTTCGCCGTCCGTCAATTTGACCTGCATCGGGATTCCGCTGAACATTTGTACGAAAACTTTCACTTCACCGAACGATTCCTGTTCAGAACGGCTCTCTGACTGCTCCGTATGTTCCATTCCGAAGGCGGAACGGACCTGAGGCAGAATTTCCTTCCAGTCAAAACGTGCGTTTCTCTCCACAGCCAGGAAATCGGCAACGTGATAAACGCCCTTTACTCCTTCAATGTTTAAAATATCACGTACGACAACCGGAGCATCATCTGCCTGATCGGGCTTGTAATTGTTGCTTTTCCCTGCCGGAAGCTCTTCAGTCAAAATCACTTTCATCGTGTTCGGACTCGGCGTCGGTTCTATTGATTTAATCTTCATATTGGTCCTCCTATGCGCAATCTGACACTTATTCTAACATAGTCGGCACAAGCGTTCTATTGCACCGCTTAGCTTTTGCAAATGCCGGCCTCTTTTTGGATACGGGCGGCGAACTGTAAAAGAAATTGATGCCGCTCCTCTGCTAAACCGGCCCCCGCTTTTGTATTCATTAAGCCTTTAAGCTTGATTAATTTATCCTCTATATGGGCCAGCACACTTGTTTGAGTTCCGTACATCGGATGACCCTTCGCCCCGGCAAACATAAAAGCCCTGCCGATGCCCGCTGCGCCGATCGCATCAAGCATGTCTGCATCCTGAACAACTTTCCCCTCCAATGAAAGCGGCCGCTTTATCAGCAGTTCCCTGTGTCTGAATGACATTCTCGTGATAATATCCGTGATCTCCTGAATGGAGTCAGCCGCGATGTTGAAAGCAGCCAGCCGTTCTGTCACTTCGCCCGCCGTCAGCCTTTCGCTTTTTTCGAGCTTGGCGTCAATCAGATCATGAACCAGCGCGGCCGTCTCAGTGATAAATAAGTCGGCGCCTTCTTCTTTTGCCATATAAACAGAAAGTGTTGCGACCCGGGAAATATGAAGCCAGTCATGGCCCGTTCGTTCATTGATAAGCTTGTCTCTGACCCAATTCCTGACGCTTTCCAGCTGCTCTTTTTCGTTCACCGTATCACCTCTTATCGGGCCAAAAGCCTCTGCACCGTATCTTCAAGCTCTTTTGGGTTGACGTTCGGTGAAAAACGCCCGGTGACTTCACCGTTTCGGTCCACGATAAACTTAGTGAAATTCCATTTGACCGCTTTTGTGCCGAGCATCCCCTTCGCCTGCTCCGTCAGATATGTGAAGAGAGGATGAGCGTCTGCTCCATTGACATCAACTTTCGCAAACATCGGGAATGTGACTCCGTAGTTTTTCACACAGAACTCTTGAATTTCCGCTTCGTTTCCAGGTTCTTGGTTCATGAATTGGTTGCAGGGAAATCCCAATATTTCAAGACCTTCCTCCCGATATGTATCATAGAGCTCCTGAAGCTGCTTGAGCTGGGATGTGAACCCGCATTTGCTTGCTGTATTCACAATGATCATCACCTTGCCTCTGTAAGCCGATAGCGTCATGTCTTCGCCTGTTATGGTCCGTACGTTTATATCGTAAATTGTCATCTGCGGCCCTCCTTTTTACATTCTTCATTTATTTTACCTGTTTTACACTGCAAAACAAACGGCAACCGCTTTTTCCTTCCACTTAACGGAAAACGTTTTATTCGAGGAACCAAACGGCTCTTTACCCGTCATAATAAAGAGCCGCTCCGAATTTATGCCCATTTGCCGCTTTTATCCCTGTCATTATGCGTTAAATGCGGTTTATTACGCCGGGATGGATTGAAAAATGGCTTAAAAATTTCTATAATGAAGAAAATTAACGGGGAATAACGGAGGTGGCATGTTGCCTATTAATATACCAAATCACCTGCCCGCTAAGCAGGTGCTTGAAAGTGAACACATCTTTGTAATGGATGAAAGCCGGGCTTTTCATCAGGATATCCGGCCGCAGAAGATCGTGATTTTAAATCTGATGCCGAAAAAAATCCAAACGGAAACCCAGCTCCTCAGGATGCTTGGGAATTCACCTTTACAAGTTCACTTTACGTTCTTAATTCCGAGCACACATACTCCAAAAAATACGGCAAGGCAGCATCTGGATGAGTTTTATACGGATTTTTCCAGCATCCGCCACAAACGGTTTGACGGAATGATTATTACCGGGGCTCCGATTGAGCACCTGCCGTTTGAAGATGTTTCTTACTGGGAAGAATTGAAGGAAATCATGGAATGGAGCAAAACGAATGTCACTTCAACCCTCCATATCTGCTGGGGCGCTCAAGCCGGTTTATACTATCATTACGGCATTGAGAAAGTGGAGCTGCCGAAAAAAATCTTCGGTGTGTTTGAGCATACCGTTCTTAAAAAACATGAGAGATTGGTAAGAGGATTTGACGAGCTATACTATGTGCCCCACTCACGGCATACAGATATTAATACGGAGCAGCTGCAATCGGCTTCGGATCTGGATGTGCTCAGCGTTTCAGAGGAAGCGGGGGTCTGTTTAATCGTTTCAAAAGACGAAAAACAGATTTTCTTAACGGGTCATCCGGAATACGATACCGATACGCTACTTCAGGAGTATGAGAGAGACATAGAGAGAAATCTTTCAAACGTAGAAGCTCCTAAGCACTATTTTGCGCCCGGCGGGAAAGAACCTGTTAACCGCTGGAAAGCTCATGCAACGTTATTGTTTATGAATTGGCTGAATTATTACGTATATCAGGAAACCCCGTATGAATGGGATTAATTTTTGTTTTGAGTGATACGGTGACAAAAATATGATAAAATACTCTTGATTCAGTATGCGTATAACAAAACTTTAAAATAATGGAACATATCAATTAAATTTAGTTTAAATATGTTGCCGCGCTTATTATAAAATGATGCACTTGTGTTATGTTTATCTATAGACAATAACTCCTTACGATGCATGAAGCTTGCTTGTTGTTGATTACATTGAGGTGAATTTACTTGAATACCAATAAAAAAGTATTAATTTTGACTGCAAATTACGGAAACGGGCATGTTCAAGTGGCCAAAACGCTCTACGAACAGTGTCTGCGTCTCGGCTTAGATGTGACGGTTTCCAATTTGTATCAAGAGTCAAATCCGATTGTTTCAGAGGTTACTCAATACCTTTATTTAAAAAGCTTCTCAATCGGGAAACAGTTTTATCGTTTGTTTTATTACGGAGTTGACAAAATCTATAATAAACGCAAATTCAATATTTATTTTAAAATGGGAAATAAACGTTTAGGCCAGCTCGTCGAAGAGCATAAGCCGGACATTATTATCAATACATTTCCGATGATTGTCGTACCGGAATACAGACGGAGAACCGGAAAAGTGATCCCGACGTTCAACGTTATGACCGATTTCTGCCTTCACAAAATCTGGGTTCATGAAAATGTTGATAAATATTATGTCGCCACAGATTACGTGAAGGAAAAACTGATTGAAATCGGCACTCACCCGAACAACGTAAAGATCACGGGCATTCCCATCAGGCCTCAATTCGAGGAATCAATGCCGAAAGAGCCGATTTATAAAAAATACAATCTCTCTCCCGACAAAAAAGTTCTTCTTATTATGGCGGGAGCGCATGGTGTGCTGAAAAACGTAAAAGAACTGTGCGAAAATCTCGTTCATGACGATCAGGTGCAGGTTGTGGTGGTATGCGGCAAAAACAGCTCGCTGAAAGAATCCCTCAGTAGCTTGGAAGGTGACAATGCCGACCGGCTGAAAGTTCTGGGCTATGTAGAAAGAATTGACGAGCTGTTCCGTATTACGGACTGCATGATCACGAAACCGGGCGGCATCACACTGACGGAAGCGACGGCGATCGGAGTACCCGTTATTTTGTACAAACCGGTTCCCGGGCAGGAAAAAGAAAACGCCATTTTCTTTGAAGATCGCGGTGCGGCTGTTGTGGTCAACCGCCACGAAGAAATTTTAGAGTCTGTCACCTCCCTTCTTGCGGATGAGGAGAAGCTGAACCGGATGAAGGACAATATTAAAAGCCTTCACCTCCCCAACTCTTCTGAGGTCATTTTGCAGGACATTATAAAAGAATCTGAAATGATGGCCGGGAAGGCGGATATGGCATTATCGTAAAAGAAAAGCACACGAACGATTCGTGTGCTTTTTGTTTTTTTCCGGATAAGCTTTGGCACTGGAAAAATAAAGATGAAAAATAGAGAGCGGCCGCTTGACGCCCGCTCCCATATGGTGTATAGTTGAACCATCATTTAACAACGTAAACATACGTACGGTTGAATGATGACAAAATTTTTTTTAGCACGAAGGTGCTACAGTACTAGGAGGAATTAAGCAATATGCAAAACGGTAAAGTAAAATGGTTCAATAACGAAAAAGGATTCGGCTTCATCGAAGTTGAAGGCGGAGACGACGTATTTGTTCACTTCACTGCTATCGAAGGAGACGGATACAAATCATTAGAAGAAGGACAAGAAGTTTCTTTTGAAATTGTCGAAGGTAATCGTGGACCTCAAGCTTCTAATGTTGTAAAACTCTAAACTCAATACATGTTGATCAGATGACACAAATAGAGGAGAGGCGTATGCCTCTCCTATTTGATTGCCGTCTGAATCTCAATTGCGACAAGATTCTGCTTGCAGCGCTGCTCGATTTCTTCAATTTGTTTCTCCATTGACGGCATTCCTTTTTTCGCCATTTCCGCTAAACTTCCCAAATCACCGTATATTTCTTTAAATGTCTGCTGAAGGATTGTTTTTAAATCTTTATCATTCACGGCTGGTTTTTCCCTTCTCTCCCAAGATACCCTGAATAATAGTAAATAAGCCCTAATTAATCAGGTTCAATAGTTATATCGGCTTATTTTCTATATTTTTTTCTATTTTCCGTACATATTTCTAAAAAAAATCTCCAAACTATTTGCGGAGGTGTTTTTTAATGGACTCTGAATTTTTTCCAAACGGACTGACGGATAAACGCCAGCTTGAATTAGCGGTAGAAACGGCCCAGAAAACAACGGGAGCGGCAACCCGGGGCCAAAATTCAACTTTGGTGGAATCTGCTTACCAGGCGATTCAGGATGCCAGAACGATGTCACAATCCAGTGAACTGCAAGCTCTCGACCAGGATTTTCTGCAAAAGCAGCGAATGCTTCTCGACGATTGTCAGCATCAGCTCGATGAATTCGAAAAATAAAACCGCAGAAACTGCGGTTTTATTTTTTATTGATTTGCCAGCACCTTGCCGTAGGCTTTCAGCTTCTCCCCCACCGTGCATTGGTTGATGCAGAAAGAATGAGCGTGCGTTTTTCCAAACTCTTTGCGAAAATGCTTTTTTACGAAACAGTCTTTGCAATATTCATCCTGAAGCTCTGTCAATTCTTTATAAATGCTTTTTTTATCCAATATCAGTCATCTCCGTTACCTTCTAATGTTATACGGCTTTCAATCTGCCGGTCCGAGAGAATTTTTCTGGCAAGGTCATCCGCTTCTTGATTTTCCTTTCGGTTTACGGCTTCATATGTCGGTGTCAGCTTTAAGGATTTGAGCAGCGCTTCAATTTTATCCAGCCATTCGTTTTGCGTTTCATCATAACACGGCCAGCTGCCGTCAAGCTGATGTAAAACGACGAGGGAATCCCCTCTTATCGTGATTGAATTTCTGCTTGCGCCAAGTTCCTGCACTTCCTTAAGCGCTTCGTATAAAGCGGCATATTCCGCCTCATTGTTCGTCTGAAGCGTTAAGCTTTTGTTTTTCCGTATGCGGTATCGCTTGCCGCCGATAGAATAATACACGACAATTCCGAGTCCGGCGCGTCCGCTTGTTTTGTCAAAGCCGCCGTCGAAATACACTGTAATGTCGTCAGGTTCGTGCGCAAGCTCTTCAGTAAGCTTTTCTAATTCTTTAAGCGTCCAGCTCGCGCCTTTTTCATCCTCAAAATAAATGTCTTTTATATAAGGAAAGCGGCTGACTTCTCTTGCAAGCATGCGCGCTTTCGGAACGGTCAGCCAATCTTCGGAAAAAAACGCGACAGGGCCTGTTCCTTTTGCTTCTATTTCGATATACGGCTTAAGATTCATTGAAATCACCTTACCATTCATTAGTTGACGGGCGTGTGCTATAATCAAACCATTCTCAAATTGAAAGGAAGTCAGCAGGTTTTGTTTAACGATGTGTTATGGATCTTATTTGCGGTCATTCATTTTATCATTGTTCTTCTGTTTTATAAAGGATTTGGCAAAACGGGCCTATTCGTATGGATCGGTTTCGCCACGGTGTGCGCCAACTTGCAGGTTGTCAAAACAGTCGAACTGTTCGGGCTTACGGCGACACTGGGAAATATCATGTACGGCACCGTTTTCTTCGCAACGGATGTGCTGAATGAAAAATACGGTCCCAGGGAAGCGCGCAAAGCCGTCTGGCTCGGGTTTTCCACTCTGCTCGCTTTGACATGCGCCATGCAGGGGGCTCTTTTATATAAACCGGCTGCGTCAGATATCGCACAGCCTGCCCTTGAGACGATTTTCGGTTTTCTGCCGCGTGTTGCGCTCGGAAGCCTCTTGGCTTTTATTTTCAGCCAAACGATAGATGTTTATGTATATTCAGCCATACGGAGAATCTTTCCTTCAGACAGGCTTCTTTGGCTCAGAAACAGCGGAAGCACGGCGCTCAGCCAGCTGCTGGATACATTTATCTTCACTGCCGTGGCCTTTATCGGCGTTTATTCCGCGGGAGTATGGTTCAGCATCTTCATTTCAACTTACCTGATTAAATTTGCGGTATCACTCATTTCTGTCCCTTATGCGTATGCGGCAAAACGAATGACACCGAATGGAGAGTGACGGATGATGCCCGCTGAAATTTATGTAGACGGTGCAAGCGCCGGAAACCCGGGCCCGTCCGGTATCGGTATTTTTATTAAACATGACGGGGAAACAGAATCTTTCTCAATTCCGATCGGCGACCATTCAAATCAGGAAGCTGAATTTCTCGCTTTAATTGAAGGAATGAAGCTGTGTGCCGCCCGCGGATTTGAGTCCGTGTCATTCCGGACGGATTCGGATATCGTGGAGCGGGCCGCAGATCTTGAAGCGGTTAAAAACAAGGCTTTCCAGCCGTTTGTTGACGAAATCATCCGCTTAAAGGCCGAATTTCCATTGTTTTTCATTAAGTGGATTCCCGGCAGACAAAACCAAACAGCCGATCAGCTCGCAAAAAAAGCGATTCGGCTGAATAAATAACCGGAATGAAATTGCGTCTCACTGTTCATCCTACAAATGAGGTGAACAGCTATGAGAAAGGAAAATAAAGGCCGGCTGACTGGGGGCGTGAATCCTCAGGGAAATATGGAAGGAAATGCGCATAAAGACCCGAAATCAGCCCTTGAAAACAACGCAAAAAAAAGCAATACAAAACGCTAGAGGGATCAGCTGATCTCTCTGGCGTTCAGCTTTTCGAGCATCCTTTCAATTCCTTTTATCTGATGACGTCTGAGCATTAATGCCGCCTCTTCCATCTTTAATGAAAAAAGCGCTTCTTCAAGCGTACAGACTAACGGCACCTCGCAATGTATTTCAGCAAGCTGCCTTGACAGCTCCAATTCTTTCAAGCTTTGCTGAATTTTCGTTTGCTGGCCCTTCGGCAAGAGAGCGAGGCTTTCTAATAACCGGTCTATGTTTTGGTATTCACGGATCAGCTTGTACGCCGTTTTTTCCCCGATCCCTTTAACGCCGGGATAGTTATCGCTCGTGTCTCCCATCAGCGCCTTAATGTCAATCAGCGCTTTTGGCGGAACTCCCGTTTCTTCTCTAAATATCTCATCTGTATATACCTTATAATTGCCGATACCCTTTTGCAGCAGCGCTACTCGAACTTGATGATTCAGCAATTGAAGCAGATCTTTATCACCCGTTACAATCGTAATTTCCGCTTCCCCGGAAAATAGGGCAGAAAGCGTACCGATACAGTCATCCGCCTCATAGCCTTTTATGCCGATGTTTAAAAAACCGAGCTCTCGCGCTGCTTCTTTCGCTAGATCAAATTGCGGAATCAGCTCTAGCGGCGGTTCACTTCTGTTGGCCTTATAATCTTGAAACAAATCATTGCGGTACGTTTTGCTTCCCATATCCCAGCAGCAGACGACATGTGTGGGCTGAAACGTATCAACCGCCGTAATAAGATGCTTTAAAAAACCGTTGACGCCGTTTGTGGGAATTCCGTTTTCATTTATCATAAAATTGCGATGAACGGCCGTCGCGAAAAACGAGCGGAACAAAAGCGCCATGCCGTCAACGAGCAGTAATTTATTATTCATATATCGAAACTCCTTTTTATTCAATGTTCCTATTTTACCAAAGAAGGCGGTAAAAAAACAGCATCCCCCCATTTGGAAGATGCTGCCGTCACGTTATTCACCGTGTCTTTTATTGCTTGCCATCAGCTTTTCAGCTTCACGGCCGGCATAAGAATCAAATTTCTGTCCGAAGCCGTTTTTCTTTTTGGCATTGTTATTCTGCTGAGCATTTCTGTTTCCCAGTTTTGTTCTGCCCATGGTCATATCCCCCTTTAGAGAAGATACGGATAGTATGTACAGCAAGCGCTGATGACACACGCGGCAGGTTCATCCATTACTGTCTGCTGACGAATTCTTTCACCATCTCTTCACTTACGAATCGTCTTTGCGGCACGATGCCCTTTTTCGCCAGCTGGTTCATTTTTGCGGTGATGCCATTGATGGCATCTGTCGTGAACGGTTTATTCTGTCTGCATTTTACAATGGCTTCTTCAATGGCCTGTTCACGCTCATAATCAAGCTGTACAAATGTTTTGACGTGCTGATGCTGTTTTGCGGAATGTGCTGAAATTGCTTTATGGACTTCTGACATAAAAGGTTTCATCTCGCTTTTTTTCATTTTAGTCTACCACGACTGTAATCTGCCCGCCAAGCGGATTTTTAAATTTTCAGCATTTCATCTTTCTTTTTCCATGCTTTTTCGGCTTCGTAAAGGTGTTCAATTTCCCTTGCACTCGTATTTTCCGCAAGACCTTGTAAATAAGTGTCCCGCTGCTCGCGGATCTGGGAAAGGCTTTTATCCGCCATGTCTTCTTGCAGACGGCGCACCTGCTCAGCATATCGCTCTGAAAGGCTTTCTTTCTCCTGCTCAAGCCACTTTTCTGTCACTTTTTGCAGGCTCAGCCTGAGCCCTTCTACAAACGCTGCTTTTCCGTTCTGTTCAAAAAACTGCTTCGGTGATTTAACTTCCTTTACGTGATGTGAGAATGCCGAGACGTCAATGACCGGAGCGACCTCTTTCAGCTGAACGGCAAATTCGTTTTCACCGCTCACATAAATGGAGAAATCTCCGTCTTCCATAAGCTTCTTCTGACAGTTTTCCATCCATTCCTCAGTCATATGGCGCTCAATAAAACCGGTCATCCGGATATCGAGCGTTTTCAGCTCTTGAATATATTCAAAACGGAATTCCTTGAGCGCTTCATTCAGCGCCGCTGATATATTTTGTTTCCAATCACCGTTTTGAAGACCCGGATGGAAGGTGGTTTTCAGCATATCATTCGCATAAAACGTCAGGCGGTGTTTAATGTGATAGAGCTGTTCTTCCGTATCTTTCATCACTTTTCGAATGATGACCTCAGACGTACGGCGCTTTGAAATGTCAGCGAGAGCTTTTTCATAGGAAGACTCCAGACGCTGTTTCTTTTTCTCTTTTTCTTCTGCCGACTGGTGAAGAGATTCGTGAAGCTGTTCCACCATATCGCACAATTTGTCCGCTTCTGTTTTCAGCTGGGCGCAGCTGGCCCTCATTACATCTTCCTCAATAAAGTGCTCAAGCCCGGTTCTTACATCAGAGAACCTGTTATAAAAAGCTTCTTTTTTACCCGCAAGCTCTTCTTTACTTGAGACATGATATAATTTCGGCCGGTTAATTCCCTCTTTTGAGAGTTCTGAGCGGACATAGTCTTTGACGGTTTCCAGCTCGCTTTCGGTTTTGGCCAGATCGGCGGCGTTAATGACAAAAAACATTTTATCCATGCCGAATGATTCTTTGACGAGGCCGAGTTTCTTCAGAAAAGACCTGTCTCCTTTTGAAAAAGAATGCTGATAGTACGTCATATAAAAGAACGCGTCAGCATCTTTTATATATTGAAAGGCAAGCTCCGTATGGCGCTTGTTTATACTGCTTGCTCCTGGCGTATCAACAATGGTGATGCCTTTTTGCGTGAGAGGCGAATCATAATACACGGTGACTTCTTTTACGCAGCAGGCCGTTTTTTCTTCGGCTGCGTACGGTTTTAAATCTTCAACCGGCACCGTCAGTGTCAGCCTTTGACGGATCTGTTCTTCATACGCATCAAACGCCTGCAGCATCGTCTGAATCACCGGGATGAGTTCATCCGGAACTTTTCCCTTTTTAATGGCATAATTCCATCTCTCTTTCAGTGAACGCCCCTTTACATCAGCATCTTTCAGCTCAGTCAGCTGAAGCATTTCAGCGTCCAGCTCCTCCTCCGTTTTAAAAACGATCTCCGCAGATTTATGCGGTTTGCCGTCTTGCGGTTTCGTTATTTTGTTGATCGTAGCCGTTGTGGGCGTCGGTGATGACGGAAGCACGTATTCACCGACAAGCGCATTTGCAAATGATGATTTACCGGAACTGAATCCGCCGAATAACGCCAAGGTAAACTGGCGGTTTTCAAGCCGCTCAATCCTGCTTCGAAAGGCTTCTGCCTGTTTTCCTAAAATGCTTGAGGATTCAAGAATCCCGGCAAGCTCATAGAACCGATCAGTCTGCTCTTTTATAGGAAGTTCCTTCATCGCATTTTTTTCGGGCTTGCTTACTTCATGCTGTACAGCCTCTTTTGGTTTCTTTTGGACGGGCGCTTTTGCAAGGCGTTTTTTTCGCGTATACCAGTCGCCGCTTCCCGTATCACAGGTTAATTCTTCTTCCCACAAAGCGCGGACGCGGGCTGCTTTTTCCAAGGCATTGCGTTCTTCTTTTGCCGATTGCGCGAGCTCATCCCTTATTTTCTTTTCTTTTTCGAGCCGGTTTTTCAAGTTCTCAATGAGCGGTCCGTTTTTTGTCTGAACATAAGCGGTCAGCTCCTCAATGAGTTCCGCTGTCTGTCTTTTGGCTTCCCTTCTGATCATTTCAGCGAGGTCTTTCGTATAAGTTAATACATATTCAGATGAAAAGGCCGCTCCCTGCTTAAGGGCCTGAGCGGTGATATCATCAGAAAGCGGTGTGCGGTACGCCTGGATTTTCTTGATCAGTTCGTCCGAATCCGCTTCATACCGCTTGGCCGCTTTCGTAAATGTGTCGATAATATGCCAATCCGCTTCCCCTTCCGTTCTTTTTTTAATATCGGCAAAAAATTCAGCACGCCTTCTTTCTTTTTCCGAAGCTGTTTTCGCTTTTGAAAAGAATAATCCGGTTTTAAATGAGGGCTGCTGTGATTCAATATAAGCAGATGCAAGCTCCCTCATCTCAAAGGGTGTCAGATTAGCGTTTTGCAGTATGTTCTGCACGTCTTTTCTGATGTCTTTCTCTGCTGTTTCAGCCTGTTGAACGGCTTTTTTAAGCTCATCTTCAACAGAACGGACAAGTGCTTCTTGTTTGTCAAACTGCTCTCCGCTGCCGTTTTTATCATCTTTTACGAGCAACTCTGTATGCTCTTTGACTAAGTGTGCAACTTTTCTCTCCGTTAAGGACCATAAATTTGTTTTTGCCTGCTGTTTCAGCTTCTGCAGATGTTTTTTCAGCTGTTCCATGCCGTTTAAAGGATGGTCAGGCTCAGTGACAGACGTAAAGAAAAGCGATTCTTTCGGTATTCCCGCGCCTTCAAGCATGTCTTCCACCTGCCTGCGGTACTCTTCAAACTTCGTTTCAGTTTCATCATGTCTGTCAATTTGGTTGACGATCAGAAATAAATTCGGAATACGGTCTTTGATGGAGCTGAGAAACAGCATATTTTCTTCTGAATGGACGTGATTATAATGAACGACGTAAAATAAAGCGTCAGCCTGATGGAGAACCGAAGCGGCAGATAAAAAATGCGCTTCGTCCGTCGAATCAATTCCCGGTGTGTCAATGTAGGCCGCATAAGGCTCTGACTCCTTAAAGCCGGCATAGACTTCCACCGTTTCAATTTGCTCACCGTCTTTACAGAATTGCTGCACTTGTTCTTTATCGTAACTTCCTTTAATTTCTGCATAAGCCCCGTCCGTCGTATGAAGCACGACTTTATCTTCACCGTGCCGGATGACAACGAGGTTGGCGCTTGTGGGAATCGGGCTTGTCGGCAGTATGTCTTCACCGAGCAATGTGTTTAATAAAGAGGACTTTCCGGCCGAATAATGCCCGGTAAACGCGATATAAACCTCTTCATCAGCCGCTTTTTTCATAATGGCCGCGAGCTGATCGGCCCGTTTTTCATCCTGATGATCCAAAAATTGTGCGTATAAGGCACCCGTTCTGCTGAAAATCTCCCTGTTATGGCGTTCTTCTTCTGTCATGTGTCTTTACCCCTTTGTGTCTGTCGCATCAAATGACGTTTTTCATTTTTAGAAAGCTCTGAAAAAAACCTCTCCCCCATTTTACACAAGAATGGCTCACTTTTCTTCAGGAAACGCAAAAAAGCCGCCGATATCGGCAGCTGATAAAGAAAAAACACCCGCGGCAGGAAAAACCGCAGATGTTTAAGAAGACATCGATTTATTCGAAACTTTTTTCAATACGAAACCAATTAAAACACTGTATGTACAAACGGCTGCAAATAAAAATAACATTGTCATTTTCGGCACCACCTTGAATGAGAATCATTTTCATATTTATATCTTATCATGAGTGAGAATGATTTTCAATCTCTATTTTGCGGTGTTTTCTTCTAGCGCTTTCTCTTCGGCGCGAATCCTCACAGTGAGCATGCAGGCATTGAGAATCGAAAAGAGAAACAGTGTCCAATACGCTCCGTATAACAGCGGCAGAAAAATAAATTCTAAGATGACGACCGCGTAGTTCGGGTGCTTCATCCACCTGTACGGCCCCTTTCTGACAAGCTCCGCATCCGGCACGACAAGGATTTTCGTATTCCAATACCGCCCTAATGATAATAGCGCCCAATACCTGATCCCCTGTACAAATAAAATGATACATATAATGGCGGCCCACCTTGGAGAAAGCGTTTTTTGAAACGCCGCCACCTCAGCTGTAAGAGAGACAAAAAAGAGCACGTGCATTAGGACGAGAAAGGGATAATGTCCTTCTCCGTATTCGACTGCGCCTAGCTTTTTCACCTTTTGCTCATTGCGCCGGGCCACGATCATCTCCGCAATCCGCTGGGCCGCAAGCAGCATGATAAACAGCCAAAACATTAAGAAGCCCCCTTGTCCCAGCTGAACAGCAAAAGCTCAGACGAAAATCCCGGCCCGAGAGCGCCGATCAGCCCTTTCTCGTTTTCTTTCTGCCGTCCGTGGAGCAACTGTTCTTTTATCACATGAAAAATAGTTGCGGAAGACATGTTCCCGTGTTTTTGCAGCACCTTCCGAGATGCCGCAAGCTGACCGGTGTCCATTGAAAGACTCGTTAAATAGGCGTCAATGACCTTTTTCCCGCCTGGATGGGCAAGAAAGGTTTTAATGTCGTGAGGACTGACACCATATTCAAATAAAAATTCATCAACATTGTCCTTCAGCCACTGTGAAACCAGGGTGGGAATGTCTCTTGAAAAGATGACTTGAAAACCGCTGTCGGTGAATTCCCAGCCCATCACACCTTCCGCATCCGGCATCATCACCGATTGAGTGGCGAATATCCGCGGAAGAAGCGGCTGTTTGACATCGTTTCGGTTCGCCTTTTCTCCTCCGATTAGTACTGCGGCAATTCCGTCCGCAAACAGGGAAGTTCCGATTAAGTTGCTTTTTGACTTGTCGTTCGGCTGAAACGTTAAACTGCAAAGTTCAGCCGCGATGACAAGCACGTATGCTTCAGGATACGCGCGGCAGTATTCGTACGCCCTGGACAGGCCGGCCGCTCCGCCCGCGCATCCTAAGCCCCAGATCGGTATCCGTTTTGTTTTCGCAGAAAACGGTAGCTGATTCATCACTTTCGCTTCAATGCTGGGTGTTGAAAGCCCGGTGCTGGAAATAAAAAAGATCGCATCGACTTTTTCATATGGAAAGGGATTTGTTAAACAATCCGGGTTTGTTAAACAATCAAGTGCCGCATCCGCACTGTGCTTAACGGTTTCTTCCGTATACAGCCGGTTTTTTTCTGAAAAACACCGTGCCGTTTTATACCATTCAATCGGCCGGACAAACTGCCTTGATTCAATTTCGCCGTTTTGAAAGGCTTTTAACAGCCGGTCAATATCCTTAAATGAATCGGCAAACATCCCTCTCGCAAAATCCGCCGCCGTTTCTTGCGAGACATGATACTTCGGAATGCTCGTTCCGACAGATAACACATATGCCATGCCCATCACCTCTTTACATAAAGGTTCCCGCTTTTTTCCTGAATGTATGCATAAGTTTGAATCGAGGATTTCACTGACATGCCATTTTAATAGGAAATTGGCCCTTTTGAATAAGAAACCGTTCGACTATACTTGATCCATTCATAAAAAAAGGTTGTGATTGGGATGCTGACACCTGTCATTCTTAGAGGGTCACTCGTTCAGTTAGAGCCGATGACGATTGATCACACTCAGGCACTTTGTGACGCTGCTTCAGAAAATAGGACGACTTACGCTTACACCCATGTCCCTGACGGAATCGAAGAAACAAAGCGTTATATTGAGCGCGCGCTTTCCGATTATGAAAAAAGACTTGCATTGCCTTTTGCAGTACGGAGTCTTGAAACAGACCGAATCGTCGGAAGCACGCGGTTTATGGATGCGGAAGTGTTTACGCGGCCGGCGGACGCAGCTCCGGAAGTGTGTGAGATTGGCAGCACATGGTATGCCTCTGCCGTGCAGCGGACTGGTGTCAATACGGAATGTAAACTTCTGATGCTGACTCATGCGTTTGACGTGTGGCAAGCTGTCAGGGTGACGCTGAAAACCGACGTTCGCAACCAGCGCTCACGGACTGCGATTTTGCGGATCGGAGCCCAATTTGAAGGGATCCGCCGCGCACACATTCCGGCTGTCGACGGCGGCCTCAGAGATACCGCCTACTACTCCATCCTTCGGGAGGAATGGCCTTATATCCGGCAAAACCTTTCTGGCCGGCTCAAAGCATATAACTGAAAAACCTGCCGATATACGGCAGGTTTTTTTACATATTCGGATCATGGACGTATAAATTGAGATCGATCCGTCCGTCTGACGTGACCGCTACCCCCTCAGCTTCAAGAGACAGCTTCTGTACAGAAAACATCTCTTCGTCTCTCAATCCGATTTCGCCCTTTGCATTGATGACCCTGTGCCAAGGAAGACGATGCTTTTTACTCATGGAGTGAAGAATCCTCACAACCTGCCTCGCTCCCCGCGGACTTCCCGCAAGATCGGCAATTTGACCATACGTCATCACTTTTCCTTCAGGAATCTGTTTGATAATGGCTACCGCCCGTTCCGTAAATGTCATGCAACTCCTCATTTCGACTAAAAATGATTTCCCTAGTATCATACAACAGTTTTGACGTCATATGATGATGCCTTACTCTGGAGGCTTAAAATAAGATGGTACGAGTTAATAAAACTCATGGGGGAAAATACTTTCTTATATTCACAAAAAGTTAACATAAGTTTATATGGACAAATTTTACATACAGTTATATAATACAGTTGTATCAAATAAAAAAAGGGAGTGTTTTAAATGAAATTTAAAAAAGTTTTAACCGGTTCAGCTCTATCACTTGCTTTACTTGTTTCTGCTGCTCCTGCTTTTGCAGCAAGCCCGACTGCAGATGGCGGGAGTCATAAAACTGCAGCTCCTCAGGCAGTGTTAAAAACTATATACATCAATGCTAATACACGTGGAGAACTTCTTAATGTAACAGTATTTGCTGGAGTTAAATACTATTTAAAAGATGCCAAGCAGAACAGTGATGGTACATGGACTGGTGAATACCAAGGTTGGTTTTAAGATTATCTAAGGGATAAGAGATTTTTCTCTCATCCCTTTTTTCATAGTTGTTTTCCCTACTAACCTCCTAAAAAACACGATCAGCGAAGAGCGTTGTGCGGCGATCCTAAGCAACCGTATTTCAAGCTCTGTCTCAGCAGCAGACCGTTGTTCCTCAATGCATTTTAGCAGAATGTCTCAGTATGCATCCTTTTTTGTTCCCAACCATGCCGCTTTTCCTATGACTTAATTGTGTTAATTGACAACTCGTATTTCTTGGCAAGGTTCTTCTATTTCATGCCTTACGCACTCCTTATACTCCTTGGTGTGCTTTTCAGCCACCAATATTCACCGCCGCCTCTTGTATTGGAGATTCCGAAATGAATTCACCCTCGCAGAATAGTTTCTCCAGTTAGGAAAACACCTAAAATGAATAAAATTAAATGTAAGGGCAATAATTTTTCGTGAGCAAGTACACATAAAACCTCTTACTTGCTCTTTTATTTTTGATAAAACACAATCCAGGGTGATAACATGAGATTTGCTTGGGAAGAATTAATTATAATTGCATTCGGAATGATCTTACTGAGAATTTCAGGGAGAAAATCCATTGCACAAATGACCATTGCACAGACAATGGTGATGATTTCAATCGGTACGATTATCGTTCACCCCATTTTAGAAACCAGTTTATTGAAAACATTAATCGCTGCGTCTATCCTTTTTAGCGCTTTGATTTTGATGGAATGGTTTCAAGTAAAAGTAAACTGGATTGAATCTTTTTTAACTGGAAAATCTAAATTCGTTATAGAAGACGGCCAACTCAATATAGAAAACTTAAAGAAGCTGAGACTGACAGCAGATCAACTCGAAATGCGTTTAAGACTTCTTGGCATTTCAAACATAAACACAATTAAATATGCCACTTTAGAAGCTAATGGACAATTAGGTTACGAATTAAAAGATGACTGTAAGCCTTTAACCATCAAAGACCTTAAAAATGTGATCGATCCAAAATGTCTTAACAAAGAGCCTCAGCCTCAAAAAGATGATCAAGCCAATATATTCAAGGAAATCAAAAAACACCAGACTCAGCACAAGCCAAAAAATCTTGAATAATTCGCTGATTAGTAAAGCCTTTTGTTATTCAAAACCGATGCCGAATCAGACCGTTAACCGCCAATCATTTTTTACCGAAACCGGTTTACAAGAAACAAAAAAAGCATCTGAAGCAGATGCCTTTTTTCAATCGATATTGCGACGATGAAAAAAGTCGGCAACCCCCGTATTTTCCGACGAGGTCCTTGTATGAGCCTGAATTTCAGCCGCCTATCTCTACCGCCGGCCTTAGCCATAATGTTAATCAGTTTGTTTTTATAAAATCATTGATTAATTGATCAGTCGTTAATATTGTGGCGAATTCATCATGCAATGTTGCCAGAGATATATTGTGAATAGTCTCTGCATCATAATATGTATCATTTTGATCTCTCATTCCGAAGGCTGCTGTTGCATCTGAAATCAGATATGTATCAAATCCTAAATTACCGCTCATCCTTGTGGTTGTTGAAACACAGTGCGGCGTAGTCAAGCCAGTGATTACGACAGTTGTTATATCATTTGCTTTTAAAAGCTCTTCTAGATTAGTCCCAATAAAGCTGCTGTTTACTTTTTTGGTTATAATGACTTCTTTTTCCATAGGTTTAACGATTTCCTTTATAGCAACCCCCTCATTTTTTGGATAAAATAAAGAACCAGGTTTATCAGAAGTATGTTGTATGTATATGACTGTCCATCCTTTTTCTCTCCATAATTTCAGTATTTTGCTGATATTTTCTTCCGCCTTTACGTTATTTCGTTCTCCCCACTTTTTATCATCAAAGACTTTTTGTACATCCACAATGATTAAAGCTTTTTTCTTTTCTGCCATCAGATAACCTCCTATATTGAAAATCCGTATTTATAACATTTTAAATAAAGATTTTACTTTTGTACAATTGTTTCAGTGTTAAATTTCATATCGCACCTTCCCCGTTGGAAAAGCATTGAAATATCTAAAGCTAGCACTCACTCAAAAGCTGCAGATCACCAGAGGCCAGCAATATTCAACTCTTTTTCTCTATATACTTATCAATATCCTGAAATAAGCCGCAACAGTGAATGAAAAGATTGCCCCTAACTACATTCACGCTCGCAAAATATTAACAAAAAAACCCTTGGTTATTTTTATATTGTATGTAATAATACAAATGTATTAAAAAACAAAGGAGTGTTCAAAATGAAATTAAAAAAAGTTTTAACTGGTTCTGCCTTGTCTCTCGCTTTACTCGTTTCCGCTGCCCCTGCTTTTGCATCTAGCCCTGGTCATACAAATAGCGACTCAACTCAAACAAAAATTTCGACACAAGCGACCAGAGATTCTTTTACAATGGATTACCTTCATAGATGGGATATCCCAAATACAACTGTTAAGAATGGTGTTACATATTACCTTAAGAAAGTAGAGATAATCGAAGGGTTCTATCGCGCAACTTTTGAAGGATGGATTAATTAAAAGAAGGGGCTTTCCCTTCTTTTACTCTCTTTTGTAAGAATTCGTGCACAAGATACTCGTTCACGTACATATAGTCCGGGACGGTTTTTCGGCGAAATAAGGCGGATGCCTCATCACTCAATTTGTTTCTTTTCAAACAATGAAACTAATAAAAAAAGAGAATGCCTCGCAAAAAGTTCAGCAACTTTCGGAAGCATCCTCGATCTGGATAAAATAAGATGTTATTTTAAAGAAAACGGATGACTAACCCTCTTGAACCCTTGTCACATCAAGGGTTTTTTTCGTTTTAGGAATCATATTATAAATAATGTTCAAAAGGACGGCGGTAAAGCTTCCGGCGACGATTCCGTTTGTGGTCAGCAGATTTAAGTAAGACGGCAGGTGCTTAAACATATCGGGAACGACGGTTACACCGAGTCCCAATCCGACCGAACACGCGACGATCAGAAGGTTTTCCTGCTTTTTAAAGTCAATTTGACTGAGCATTTTAATGCCGTAGGAAATGACCATGCCGAACATGGCCACCATCGCGCCTCCCAGTACCGAAGACGGGATGATGGTCGTGAAGGCTGCGATTTTCGGAAAAAGGCCGAAGAGCATTAAAAGTGCGCCCGTGACACCGATAACCGCGTTTTTCTTAATTCCTGTCAGCTGCACGAGGCCGACGTTTTGGGAATAAGCCGTGTACGGAAAAGCATTAAAAATGCCGCTGATGAATACCGCCAGGCCTTCCGCGCGGTAGCCTTTTGCTAAATCACGTTCAGACAGGCGCCGGTTTGTCAGGTCACCGAGAGCGAAATAGACGCCGGTTGACTCAACAAGGCTGACAATGGCAACGATGGACATCGTAATAATCGGTGCCGCATGAAATGTCGGCATCCCGAAGTAAAACGGTTTAATCATTTGAATTGCGTCAGCATTCGCCACATTGTCAAATTGCACTTTTCCCATAAAATATGCGATGGCCGTCCCGATGACAATGCCGATTAAAATCGAAATGGATTTCAAAAATCCTTTTGTAAACCGATAAAGCAGCACGATGATGACGAGCACCGTAAATCCGAGGGCAAGGTTAGCCGGATCACCGAAATCCTTGCTGCCTTCCCCGCCGGCAATATGATTCATCGCGACCGGCATTAAGGTCATCCCGATAATCGTCACGACAGATCCGGTTACGACAGGCGGGAAAAAGGATACGAGCTTGCCGAAGAAAAACGACAGCAGAATGACAAGCAGACCCGATGCCAAAATGCTCCCGTAAATGGCTGAAATCCCGTACTCCTTACCGATGGAAATAATCGGCGCTACCGCGGTGAACGTACAGCCGAGCACAACGGGCAAGCCGATGCCGAAACATTTATTCCTCCATACTTGAAGCAGCGTAGCCGCCCCGCACATAAAAATGTCAATTGATACGAGATATGTCAGCTGTTCTGCGTTCAGTCCCAATGCCGCTCCTACAATTAAGGGAACGACGACGGCGCCGGCATACATGGCAAGCACGTGCTGGATACCGAGTGAAAGTGTTTTGGCATAGCCGTTTTTCATGAACGGACCTCCTGTACAAATGTCACTTTTCCGTCTTCAAGCGATTGGATTCTCGCCAGTGATTCGACCCGGCATCCTTTTTTCACCAGCTCATCTCTTCCCGGCTGAAATGACTTTTCAATGACGATTCCGATCCCGCAAACCGCTGCGCCTGCTTGTTTTACGATGGATAAAAGTCCTTCTGCCGCCTGTCCGTTCGCTAAAAAGTCGTCAATGATTAACACGCGGTCATCTTTCGACAGATGATTTCCGGAGACAGCAATCTGACTTTCTGTTTTTTTCGTAAAAGAATAGACGGATGCCGTCAGCAGATCATCCGTTAATGTGAGAGACTTCCTTTTTCTCGCAAAGATGACAGGAACGCCGAGTTCAAGGCCGGCCATCACCGCAGGGGCAATGCCCGAAGATTCAATTGTGACGATTTTGGTTATCTCGTCTTTTTCAAAACGGCGCGCAAATTCCCGGCCGATCTGCTGCATGAGAACTGGATCAATTTGATGGTTTAAAAAAGAATCCACTTTCAGCACTTGATCAGAAAGAACAATTCCGTCTTCTGCTATTTTTCGTTTTAATGCTTCCACAATGATTACCCCCGCTTATAAAAAATAAAAAAAGCATTGCCCGCTCTCCAAAAAAAGAGCAAGCAATGCCGAATGATCTACACGCAACGGCCGAATAAAGCCGTTCCATTGCTCACTCATAGTCGGACATTTACGGTGACCGGTAGAAACTTGCGTGCCATATCCACGCGATTATATGAGTGTTCGTATGATATTAATCAAATTATAACAAGATACACTTCTTTTGCATAGTGAAATTTGAATATTTCCGAACTTTTACAAAGAATTGATTTTCGATTATTCGTGTTTTTAGAATTTTTAGAAAAACACCCGGTGTATGCCGGGCGTTTCGTTTATAAATATAAATTTGAATATTTGCCGACGAGATACTCAATGAGATATTGAACGTTCAGCTCTTCTCCCGTTGCATCTTTTATGATGTCAAGCGGCATTTTGCGTCTTCCGTGCTGATGAACCTTTTCTGTCAGCCATTGTTTGATCGGCTCAAAATCGCCCCGTTCTATTAATTGGTCAAATTCAGGCAGATCGTCAAGCATGGTATGCTTCAGCTGTGCCGCATACATATATCCGAGCGCATAGGAAGGGAAATAGCCGAAATCGCCGCCCGCCCAATGTACGTCCTGCAAAATGCCTTTTGCGTCAGATGGCGGCGTAATGCCTAAATAATCATGATATTTTTGATTCCACAATGCAGGCAGTTCTTCCACTGTCACTTCATTGCTGAAAATCGCTTTTTCAATTTCATAACGGATAATAATATGAAGGGGATATGTCAGCTCATCGGCTTCAATTCGGATAAATGTCGGTTTCGCCTCGTTGACAGCGCGTACAAAATCTTCTCTTTTCACATCTTGAAATTGATCAGGCGAAGCCTCAACCATTTTTTCATAATAGGCGGTCCAGAAATGTTGATTTCTGGCGATAAAGTTTTCATAAAATAACGATTGGGATTCATGAATTCCCATGGATGCACCGTCAGATAAGTTCGTTCCGCTCAACGCTTCGTCAATATTCTGCTCGTAGATCGCATGCCCGCATTCATGAATCGTTCCGAAAATCGCCGTGCGGAAATCGTTTTCGTCATATCTGGTCGTCACCCGCACATCGCCCCGGTTGATTGTCGTCGCAAACGGATGCACCGTCTCGTCCAGGCGGCCGCCGTCAAAATCATACCCGAACTCTTTTAAGAAATACAAGGAGAGGTCTCTTTGTTGTTCTTTCGAAAACGTTTTCGTTATAAAGGAAGTGTCCGGTTTATTGCCGGATTCCGTCACTTTTTTGATAAGCGGAATAATCGCTTCCTTCAATTCAGAAAACAGCTGATCCAGCACCTTTACCGTAACACCCGGTTCGAAAATATCGAGCAATGCGTTGTATGGATGATCTTCATAGCCCCAATACGAAATAAACCGCTTATTAAAATCAATCAGCTTCTCAAGGTACGGAGCAAACATAGAAAAATCAGAGGCAGCCTTTGCATCCTCCCAAGCCGTTTCAGCTTTCGATGTTAAAATGACATATTCTTTATACTCATCTTCAGGAATTTTTTTATTATGATCATAATCTTTTTTCGCAAGTTCCGCCGCTTTCACTGTATCTTCAGAGAGCTCTTCTGCATGCGCGAGAAGGATGTCGATCAGCTCTTTCATCCGGTCGGATGTCTGGATTTGAAAAACGTCAGCCGACAGCTGTCCGATGCTTTCCGCCCGGTCATCAGAGCCTTTTTTTGGGGCTCCCGTTCTTAAGTCCCAATGCATAAGTGCAATGGCTTCGACATAGTGGGATACTCTTTTTAACAGATCAAAAAACTCTTTTTCATATGTATGTAAATCCATATCCGTTCCCCTCCCTTTTCACTATCAATTACAGGCTAATGGAATGCCGTGATAAAGTCAACTTCCCGGATTTAAAAAAGCCGCAGGATAAGAATCCTGCAGCTTTTGTTTTTATACGATTTTCGGTGTAACAGGCAAGATCTTTTTGACTTCGGCCAAGACCCGTTCACTTTCTCCGCCCGCATAAATGGATATGGTTCCGCTGTCCTGATTAGAACGGATGAGGCGGCCGATTCCCTGCCGGACTCTCAAGAGCATGTACGGAAGATCAACTTCCTCAAACGGATCTTTTTTCGCTCCGTTCCGCTTTGCGGTAAACACGGGATCATGAGGCGGATACGGCAATGCCCAAATGGTCACATTCCGGAGCGAGTCACCGGGAATGTCAAGACCTTCCCATAAGTGGACGGAACAAAGCACGGATTCTTCATCCCGCTGGAATTTTTCGACCAGACTGCTGATCTCTTCATCACCTTCGTAGTATATCGGATACGGCAGCTCCCACGCGGCAGCCTGTTCTTTAAATTCCTTCATGTCTTCAAAGGAAGGGAAAAGAACGAGGGTGCGTCCTTCATTCTTCTTAATGGTTTCAATCGTTTCGGCTGTTTTCTGCTCAGACGTCATATCACCGTGAAGCGCAACAGACATTTGCTCCTCGTAATCGTACGGAGATTCAACGGTGAATGATAAAGGATCACGGATTCCAAGGCTGTCAGCGATATAATCAAATGAACCGCCCTCAGAAAGAGTGGCCGATGAGAAAATATAAGGGATCTTTTTAGAAAAGACCTTTTCTCCCAAAACTTCGGCTACTGTTCTCGGCATAACGACAAACGTTGAGTCTGTATCCCGCGTTTCAAGCCAGCTGATGGCATCCTTTTGATACAGCGACAGCGAATATGCCATTTGTTCGACGTATTCTTCTACGACTGACAGCTCGTACTTATCGATCGTATACATTTCCGATTCAAATACGAGCGCCTCGCCGATTTTATCGAGCAGACGGCACAGTTCGTCAGCCGCACGCTTAACACGCTGGTCGTTTTGGATGTCCAATCGGTGAGAGCCGGCGATTTCCTTCGATTCCTCTGACAGCACATAGAAAAACTCATCGTTTGCGGCAAGGGCATCTTCAATCAGTTCGGCGAATTCCTCTCTGATGTCATTTTGAAGCAGACGCTCTAAAAACAGCTCAAGCGTCGACTGCTTCACGCGATACGTTAACGCTTTTTGCGCGGCGAATTCCAGCAGATGTCCTTCATCAAACACGACGGCGCTGTGATCCGGCAAAAGCGGCAGCTGTCCTTCCCTTTTGCGTGATTCTTCCGTCCATACATGCTCCATGTAGAAATCATGGGAGCAAACAATCAGATCCGTTGATTTTCTGTAATGATCTCTCGAAAGTGTTAAACCGCATCTATGTCTCATATCACAAGTTAAACAATCTTGGAAGGAATCATAGCTGACGCCTGCCCACTCTTCATTCGTCAAATCAGCGTACTGTTTGCGGTCGCCGTACGGATAAAAGCGCTGCATCGCTTGTGATTCGTGTACGAATGAAGGCAGCGACTCATAAAGATCCAGCCACTTTTCATCATCAGAACGCTGCATCGTTTTCTCAAGCTTTTTCAGACACAGATACTGCTCATGGGATTTGGACAGCCGTGTATCAATCTGCAGATCCAAATGTTCTGTCAGCTTGGAAATGTCGCCTTCTTTTTTGACAAGCTGTTCAATTAACGTTTCATCGGCGCATGCGATAATGGCCGGTTTACCCGTATATCTGGCATAGCTGATGGCAAACAGCAGATACACCAGCGTTTTCCCCGTACCGACTCCTGCCTCAGCGAACATGACTTTTTTCTCTTTAAATGCCCGTTCAAGCTGAAACGCCATAAATACCTGCTCATCCCGAAGGTCAAAGCCTTTCTCGGGAAGGATATCGTAAAACACGTCACCAATCCAATTGTTCAATTCTTCGTAAAAATTCTTTTCTTTTGTTAAAGCAAAAGGCAAACGTGATGTTGTCACCCAACTCCAACCCCTAACTATTCGGCATTCAGACCATCTATAATATCATTTAACCCTTTTCAATACAACAAAAAAACTTGGCCTCGCCAAGTTTTTGCCATTATCATTTCCGGTTAATGATATGTGTACATAGGAACGGATGGTCTGTTGAATGTGTATGTTTTACCGCATTTTCAAGTTCTTCCTGTGCGTGTGTCATGGCGGAAGGACCGAACTCCGCTCCGGCTTCCTCCAGCCGGAAAGCAGTTGCGTCTAACGCCTTTTGTATTTTACTGAAGTGCTCGCTGTTCAGCATAAAATAGATCACCTCTCAAATAGAAATAATCATCATTCTATGCCGATGCTTCACTTTCTATACATGCCATTCTGAATGATCCGCACCTGACCTGCACAAACTACAACAGATATTCGATCGAATATCCATCTTCACAAAATTATTCTATCCGGGAGTGATGGTTACATGAGTTATAAAGATCGATTAGATCAGCATTCTGAATTGTTTCATCACAATTGGACGCGGCCGAAACGCTCTAAATCGCAAGTGAACGGCCACACCGAAATGTCCCAGACCAACATTATTTTACGGAGCAACGCAAAAGCGCACCGCTGGTAATGGCAGAATAAAACGTAAAGATGCCGGAGAAGACGCTGTTTCAGGCGTCTTCTCTTTGTTGCGGCTTTTTCCGCTGCGGCCGCACTTTAGCCCAATACTGATAATAATCCGTTTTGATAAAACCGTTAAAGAGCTTCCGTTTTTTGGTTGCTTTTCTTCCGTAGACCTCTTCAAATTGTTCATTTGACGTTAACATGTAGACAGACCATGTATCAAGAGATTCAAATGCCCGGCCCATTTCTTTATACATCTGCTCGACTTCCCTTTTTTCGCCGAGCCGTTCGCCGTACGGAGGGTTTCCGACGATTACGCCGTATTCGAGCTTCGTCGTAAAATCCTGCACCCGCATTTGCTTGCATTCGATCAGGTCACCAAGTCCCGCTTCTTCTGCGTTTTCTTTGGCGATGTTTACCATCCGGTGATCTACGTCACTGGCAAAGATCTGCAACGGCTGATCATAGTTCGCCTTTTCTTCCACTTCAAGACGCGCCTTGTCCCACAGTTCTTTTCCGATCCATTCCCAGTCTTCTGAAACAAAATCACGGTTAAAACCGGGAGCAATGTTTTGTCCGATTAAAGCGGCTTCAATGGCGATCGTGCCGGAACCGCAGAACGGATCGACGAACGGACGGTCAGGCGTCCAGTTGGTTAACTGAATTAACGCGGCAGCGAGCGTCTCTTTAATCGGAGCTCCTCCCTGATCAACCCTGTATCCCCGTTTGTGAAGGCCTGTTCCTGATGAATCCAGTGTAAGTACGGCTTTATCTTTTAAAAGGGAAATCTCCACCTTATACTCGGGGCCCGTTTCTTCAATCCATTCATTTTGTTTTCCTGATTGCAGTTTCAGCTTTTCCGCTATCGCCTTTTTGACGATCCGCTGGCAGTCAGGCACACTGGCAAGCACTGATTTCACGGACTTTCCGATAACGGGGAACTTTGCGTTTTCCGGAATGTACGCGCGCCAGTCAATCGCTTTTGTTTTTTCAAACAGCTCATCAAACGTTTTCGCCTGAAACTCGGCGACCTGTACTTTGATGCGGTCAGCCGTCCGCAGCCATAAGTTAGCGCGGCAGATCGCAAGCGCATCTCCTTCAAAAATGACTTTTCCGTTGTCTACTTTGCATTCATAACCTAAATCACGCACTTCTTTGGCGACGATCGCTTCAATTCCCATCGGCGCTGTCGCTATTAGTGTGTACTTCTTCATCGTATCACCCTGTCTCTTTTAAGCTTTCGTTTCATTCAAGATAAAAGCTCCCCTTTAAAGGAGAGCTCTAATTTGTCATATCAATAATGTTTAACGTTCTGTAAGCCATGTTTTGTTCCGTCGTACTGCAATCGGCTCATCACCTCGTACTCAGGCGGCAATCATCTATCTACAGAAAGCATTCTGTCCTTCTATCTGTTCAATTCCTTCAAGAAGGTTCCCCTACCAAAATTTGGGTTTCTCGCTCGAGGGGTTTACCGCGTTCCACTCTCACCATTTCTGATGAGACTTCGTCACTGTGGCACTTTCAAGGATACTCAGCCATATCCGGAGACGTAGGCTTTTTTCCTGCCGTCAGCCTATCAAGGCTGCCCTAGCTTATTTCTTCGCTAGGCACGAACACTACGGGCATCTCAGCACCGTGCGAGCATGGACTTTCCTCTACAGATTCAAAGATCTGCAGCGATTACCCGAACGTTAAGAACACTTGTTCATTATAAAGCAACTTGTCTCATTTGACAAGTGCATCTGCCCTATTCGTCATAAAGTTTGCTTCCGAATACATGTTTCTCAAGGTTGGACAGCCTTTTCAGAATGTCAAAGTTGGTCGTATTGGACTGCACCGGCTGTTTTTTGCTTGCTTCTTCAAGCTGTTTTTTCAGCTGCAGATTTTCTTGCTGCAGTTCTTCAATTTCTTGATGAAAGGTTTCATAATCCTTAATAATCATATCTAAAAATTTGTCAACGTCTTCTTGTCTGTAACCTCTAACGCCTGTTTTAAATTCTTTTTCCAAAATGTCTTTCGCAGAAAGCTTTACTTTATCAGCAAGCATCTTTTTCACCTCATATCGTGAATCATCATGTTATATTTTATTCAGAAACACGTCCCGTTGTCAAATATTCTCTGACGTGTTATGTAAAGAAATCTTCTTCTTCAACGGCGGCACGGAGATCATCCATCGTGATCGAATAAATCGGATATCCGTCTGTTTCACGGCGTTTTTCTGCCTGCTGCAGCATATATTTCGGCGATCCTTCCATTTCAGGATCATATAAAAGCAAAAGCGCATCTGACTTTTCAATAAAGAACGCGTTTTTCTGCCGGAATTGGAGCGGACTTTCGTACGGCCGATGCGTCAGGCTCTCCTCATAATCTGCCTGAGCAAGCACCGCTTCATACATTTCTTTATTCGGTTCCTTCCACTTTTCTTCTTGGCCGTAGAAAGGCGTGATAACGGCAACCTTTAATTCCGGATACTCTTCTCTGAGATCGTACGCCGTTTCTGCCGCCCAAAGCTCAGTCCCCAGCTGTCCGGATATGAGAATCCATTCCAAGCCTTCGTCAATAAAGCTTCTGAGTCTGGTTTCTATCGCCTTTTTTATATAAACAAGGGCCCGGTCATCCTGTTTAAAAATCCCGAGTTCAAACGGCTTGTATCCTGTTACGGCTAATACTTTCAATTGATCACCTGCTTAAAAAATGGGGCTCCCCATCGGGCCCCATTTTGATTTGCTGATATCCTAACCGATCTTGCTTAAGCGTTCAATACTAATGATCGCAGCAAGGGCTTCCGCACTGAAAATGCTGGTGAGTTGTCGGGTCAACATTTGAAAAAGTGTGCGGATAGTAATGAACGTGCTCAAAGTTGTGGTGATTTACGTTAGTTGTATGTTGCGGATGAATATGCGGCACAACTGTGTTAGAAAAACAATGGTGTTCACAGCAATGAGTCGGATGGACAATCGGCGGCATCACGTTTGGTCTGCAACAATGATGATGAAACATGCTAAATCCCCTCTCCATTAACTTTTATTACACTGTTAGGTTATGAAGAAAAGAGGGTGCATGTTCTAATTCAATCACCCAATTTAAAAGTGCGTCAGCAAACTGTCTTTAAAATTCGAAAATACAAACGCAATCAAAAAAACCACGACAAAGAACAAGTAAAAAACACCTTTATACATACCAACTCTCCCCTATAAATAACTAACGCTATTTTACAAGATGCGGCACCATTCTACAACAAAATCGATGCGGATTCAGAAAAAAATATTTTTGGCGAAACAGCTCGGCTTTTGCGCTTTCCCGGGCAATATTTCAAGAGGAATATTTCCTCTTGAGCCGGGCAATTCTCACATGGAGCTTCTCGGCTTCTTTTTCCGATATTTCCCCGTCTTCTGCCGCCTGCTGCGCGACCTGCAGAGCTTTTTTGTAATCTTTTGCGTGATGCTCAAAATAGATCGCCAGCTCTACCGCTGATTGGTGTCTGCATATGTGAAGAGCAGAGCCCGTCAGTTTCTCCCAAAGGGGCACGGCGTCTTGCCTGCGGTTTTGTTTTTTATAAAGCATTGCTAAGTCAAAAAGGGCCCGATCCGAATCTTCAAAGGCTTTGCCTTGCAGCGCTTCCAGCTGTGAAACAGCCCGATCGGTTTCTTTATGAGCGATAAACCATTTCGCCATGGCGTATGCTTCCTGACGTTCTGACGTCTGATCAGAAGATGCAAAAATCTTTTTTGACATATGGATGTAAAGAGCGATGAGGGAAAGCACATCTTGTTCATTATGCGAGAGCACTCCCTTTAAAAGAGCCGGATCCTCCGCCTTTAAAAATTGAAAATACAGCATCGGCGCCAAATAACCAGGGGTGTCTTCGTCCCTTTTAAAAGCAAGCTCTTCATTTTCAACCGCCGAAAGCGATACACGCTCTAATTTATGTTTCCAAAGCCGTCTCGCCCCGTGCAGAAGATCAAAGTGACCGAAGTCAGGAAGCTTCGGAAGCCTGTCCCGCAGCAATGTATGCCTAGTTTTTACCTGCGGCCAGTCAAAGGCTTTTCCGTTATACGTAACAAGAGACGTAATGTCAACCTCACTTAAAAAGCTTTTGTAAAGAGCCGTCTCGTTTCCCGGTTTAGGAAGCAGATGCTGTTTAACCGCGACACGGTCTTCATACACTCTTGCATGACCGAGCAAAAAGATCATATTGCCGGCCCCGCCGCCGAGGCCGGTCGTTTCAGTATCAAAGAAGAACAGCTGGCTTTTTTCGTATCCTTCTGCTGATAAAGTATGTGTCAATCCGCCTTTATTCCATAATGCCATGACGTCATCAAGTTCACTGAAGCTGTACCGTCCGTGGCGGTGCGAAAGCGGATAGACGGTTTCGCGGATAAGACAGTATTCATCCTCAAAAAAGAAAGGCTTCACTCCGAATGCCTCCCATTCTTCTCTAAATGGGACTTGAATATCCGGGACCGAAAGTTGTGAAGATGCCGGCTTTTTTTCAGCTTCCGGCACATTCAGGTGGTTTTTCATCCGCTTTAATTTATTTTTCAAGGACATCTTTCGTCCCCCTTTTCTTTTACACGTAATTCAAGAGCCGGAGTATCGCTTTCTTTGCATCTATTCCTTCTATTTCGGAGCCGATGCAGGAAGGACATCCGTCTTGACATGGACATTGTCTGATCAGGCGCTCAGCCCCTTCATTGATTTCATCAAATCGCTTATATACTTCATCAGCAAGTCCGATTCCGCCCGGATAATGATCATACAGAAAGATTGTCGGAAGTCCGGTATGTGCGGCTTTGATTTGCGGCACGACATGCACGTCATTTCGGTCGCACATGACGTATACAGGCACGATATGCTGCAGGACGTGGGCAATGCCTAAAAGCAGCTGTTCAAGCGTTTTTTCGCCGATCTCCGAATCCGTCTCTTTCAATTCAAGCCAGGCAGCACTGGTATGCAGTTCTTCTTCTGGAAGATGAATCGGCCCTGATCCTATATTTTCAAATGTCGTCATTTTAATTTTTTTAAATATTGTCGGAAGTGCGTTCACGGTTACATCGCCGAAATGTAAGGCTGTTTTCTTTCTGCTGTCCGTTCTGTCAATGTCCAGCACTTTCAGCTGCACCGCTAAATTGGCATCTGTATAATATTCGACATCGACCTTTCGCACGTACGCTTTTTTATGATCCCAATCAAGCTTTTCAACCTGGTACTGCACCCCTTCATGAAGATAAATCGCTTCATCATGAAGAAGCGTCATCGCGCTGAAGCGGTCCATTTCTCCGATGATTTTTACATCAGCCGTCTCTGACCGGTCAACGATGACCACGTTTTCCTGTGACGCCGAACGGAGACTGATGTTGGAGGCGGGAAAAGATTCGCTCGCCCAGTGATAGCGTTCGCGGTTTTCGTGAAGCACCCCTTCTTCTTCTAAATACTCGAGAATATCTCTTGCATCATTTTCTCCGAATGTTTCATCGGCTCTGAAAGGCAGCTCATACGCGGCGCATTTCAGGTGATCGACCAGTATAATGAGATTATCGGGATTAATCCTTGCAGATTCAGGCGAGCGTTTAAAGAAATAATCAGGATGGCGCACAATATATTGGTCAATCGGATCAGAGTTTGCCACCATCACGATAAGCGCCTCTCCCTGCCGCCGCCCGGCCCGGCCCGCCTGCTGCCATGCGCTCGCGACACTGCCCGGGTACCCCGTCATCACGCAGACCTGAAGCTGGCCGATATCAACGCCGAGCTCCAGCGCGTTTGTGCTGACAACGCCGAGAATGCTTCCGTCTCTTAACCCCCGCTCTATTTCTCTTCTTTCTTTCGGAAGATATCCGCCGCGATAGCCTCTGACAGACTTCGACCCGATTTCTTTTTTTACGATCTCCTGAATGTGGCTTAAAATAATTTCAACCCGGACACGGCTTCTGGCAAAAACAATCGTCTGGATCTTATTTTTTAAAAAAGTTTTGGCAAGTTCGTTCACTTCCACGGTGGCGCTTTTTCGAATATGCAGCGGTTTATTTACAATCGGAGGATTGTAAAAAGCAAAGTGCTTTCTTCCGGCCGGGGCGCCGTTATCGTCAATCAGGCGCACTGATTTTCCCGTCAGCTGCTCCGCCAATTCCCTCGGATTGGCGATTGTGGCGGATGTACAGATAAATGACGGCGTGCTTCCGTAAAAAGCGCAGATTCTCATTAAACGGCGGATGACGTTCGCCACATGGCTGCCGAATACGCCGCGGTACGTATGTAATTCATCAATGACAATATATTTCAGGTTTTCAAACAGACTCACCCATTTTGTATGGTGGGGAAGAATGGCTGAATGAAGCATATCAGGGTTTGTGATCACAATATGCCCGGCCTTTCTGACTTTCTGCCTGATGGCCGGAGACGTATCTCCGTCATAGGTAAAGCTTTTAATGTCCATGCCCGTCTCGTCTATGATTTCGTTCAGCTCGCTTTTTTGATCCTGCGCGAGCGCCTTTGTCGGAAATAAATAAAGCGCGCGGCTTGAGGCATCTTCCGCGATAGACTGAAGAACCGGAAGATTATAGCACAGTGTTTTTCCGGAGGCCGTCGGTGTGACAGCCACAATGCTTTCTCCGTTTTGAACCGTCTGAAAAGCGGAGTATTGATGTGTAAAGAGCCGCTCGATCCCCCTCTTTTCGAGAGCCGCCCGAATTTTCCGATCTACTTGCTCCGGCATCGGCATGGTTTTCGCCTCCCGCGGTTCCTCTTCATGCCAATGCACAATATTTTCATGATTTTTTAATTCCTGAATCAGTTCGCTCAATGATTTTTTCTTCATCGTTCACACCTCTTTATGAGGTACAGTTTACCGAATATTTGTTTGCCTGGCTAGATGAAAATCCTGCACAAGAAAAAAAGCAGGGAATCAGCCCCTGCCTACTTCATTTTTATCGTAAAAAGCTCTGTTTGTCCTTTTTTCGCTTCATTTGCGCCTGCAAATTGCAAAGGTTCTGCGGCATCGCCATTCATAATCACCATAGGGATGACGGTGCTGCTTGCTTTTTCTTTTATTAAATCCAGCCGGCATGTTAAAAGCAGATCGCCTGTTTTCACTTTGTCTCCTTCTTTTACATGCGCTTCAAAGCCTTCACCGTTCATATTGACGGTATCCAAACCGACATGTATCAAAAGTTCCGCTCCGGAAAGGGTGCGGATGCCGACAGCATGTTTTGTATGGAACAGCTGAATCACTTCTCCCTCAACCGGTGAAACAATGTCTCCGTTTGCAGGCTCGACGGCGATCCCGTCCCCCATCATTTTTTGTGAAAATACGGGATCCGGCACTGAAGCCAAATCCATCACCGCTCCGTCAGCCGGAGAAAAGATCACTTCCTCGGCCGGCTTTTTCCGGCTGTCTCCCAATCCGAATAATTTTTTCAGCAATGTGTTGTGCTCCCCTTCCTAAATGTGAATCCGTTACCAGTTTATTCTCCACTATTTAACCATACTTTCTTTTTTCCTTCAATTCTTAACCATACGGCATAACATCGCATAGTCTGTTTGTAAAAAGGCGGTGGTCATATGGATCAATCACAAAACGATAAACTTGATCCGCAAAGAAATGAGGACATCATCAGCCATGCGATGGACCAATTTTTTCACTCAGGTCCCTTCGCAGAATTGATGCAGGGTTTTCAGCACCTTGTCAATTCGGCTTTTACTGAAGCGCAAGTGACGATTGACGTCAGAGAAGAGCCGACGGGCCTCGCGGTTGATATCGGCGTTCCCGAGACGTTCCGTGACGGTGATATGCTGGTGGAAACGAAGGGGTGCTACCTTCACGTTACAATCCGCTACGATCATAAACAGGCTCATTCATCCCATGTGTCTTCAAGCATGACAAGAACCGTTGTCCTCCCGTATAAGGTGAGTGAAGAAGATATGGAAACATCCTGGAATGAACAGACGCTTACCCTCTTTTTCCCTAAAAAATAAGCATGAATGATGGATATCATTCATGCTTTTTATTTGAAGATACTGGTGAAGCCTTTCACCAGCGATCCGACCTGATTTACGGCGCTTACCATCTGCCCCGTTGTATCTATCATTTTATTAAAGTCAAACTGTCCGTTCGTTTTTTTAAACTGGGAGAGTATGCCTGAGAATTGGGAAGACTGCTGCTGATTCGGTCTGGGAACGGGGTAAGGATTCACAAACCCCGGCTGCCCCCCGGGCATGGCTGCCTGAGGAGGAGAGGGAGCAAACGGCTGCTGCACATGACCGTATTCCTGATTCGGATAAAATTGCTGCGGGTACTGCCCTTGCTGATGATATGGCGGCTGCTGCAATGGCTGTATCTGCTGCGGATACGGCTGCTGTAATGGCTGTATCTGCTGCGGGTAGAAATATCCCGCCGGCTGCTGGTACATATTTTGATATGGCTCTGCTCTCCATTGCATATGACATTCCCCCTTGTCTCTCACTAAGTTTCTGCTATATATGTATGAATTCCGCCGTGGTTATGTGCTTTCGGTGATTCTGATTTTTGTCAAATGCTGTCGAAAGTCTTAATTTTTTAAAAACAGAAAAAAGTCGAATCGTTATGTTACCATAATCTCAACATACATGAGAGGGGATGCACCATTATGAACGTATCATACTTAAGAAAGCGTTTTGCTGAAGTGAAAAAATATGAAACAGATTGTGCAGATAAACTGATGGACTTTGCAAAATTCCTCTATATTCAAGGCCATCTCACCGCAACCGAATTTCGAAACAGTATGAAGGTTCTCGAAGCAAGTGGAGCAGAAAACCCGGCGTATGAATAACATACCCGACCCCTTTATATAAAAGAAGGCAGCCGTTTTCAGCTGCCTTCTTTTTCAATTTCATCCCTTAATATACGAAGCGTATATAAAACAGATTCAGTTAAATCCCTGTATCTTTTTTTATGAATATGATGAACATATGATTGGAGCATCAGCTCTCCGAAATTTTCTGTAACGGCCTGAATTTGTGCGTGATGAACGTATTTCGGACGGTTTTCCTGAATAAACGCAAGCGCTGCTTCTGTCCAAAGCGCGCAAAGCCGGTCTCTTTTTTCAACATCGGGTTTAATAATCTCAAAAAAATCATATGAACGGCCTGACTCTTTTCCATCCTGATACCTTTTTTCGGCTTCCAGAACCGCCTCTATCATTTGTTCTGTCAGCTCCAATAACGACTGTGTCTGCAAACGGACTCACCTCAGTACATATGGTACCAAAGTTTTTGCATAAAATCAGCTGATCCGGCAGGCTCTCGGCAAATCCTTTTTGCGCCGGTCAGTCAAAAACAGGTCATCAATACAAACATGAAGCTCCCGCGCCTCTTCCTCAAGGCGGGAAAGTTTCTCCTGTCTGATTTCTTCAGCTTCCGCCTGACAGGATCTGACTGCTTGGGTAAGCGTCTTTTCAGCAGCAGAAATCCGGATTTCAATATCAGAAAGCAGACGGAGAATATCAGCCTTGCTCGTGTAAACAGACATTCATGTTCCTCCCTTTTATCACTTGCGTCTCTTTAGAATATAATTCTCGTTTTCATACCGCTCTCCTCTGCACATGACAAAACTAGAAGCAGTTCGGCAAACAAACAGAGATTATCCTAAAAGGCGTGCCTTTCGACAAAAAAGTGCCGCAAACTTTGTATGAACCGGCACGTTAATGCAAACGATACAGTTGAGGAGGTGCCGTATGAAAACGAGACCGAAAAATGCAGGTAAACAGCAAAAAACCGAAGCAAAAACGACTGATACGCTTGATAAAAAATTAGGCGGCCCAAACCGCCCTTCCACGTAACACATCAGCAGCCCGAAACCCCAGCGAACGGTGGTTTCGGGCTTTTTCATTTCTTCAGCCACTCTTTAACCGCGAAGAGCGCATGGAGCTCCCGTCTTTTCTGGAAGTACCAGTCCGTCAGTTCAAGCTGTTTCGGCATTTTCTCCTGTAAGAAAGCCCCTTTTCTTAACCTTTTTTGAAACCAATCCGCCCTTTCGCCGTCTAATGGATGGGCAACAATGGGATAGGTTGTCCTCAGCATCGGTGATGTTCTTTTTTTGATGCCGATCATTTTCTCCATATCAAAGCGTGAACCGGTATGAGGAACGGTATCAAGAAAACGGTAAAAAGAAGCGTGAAGATCAGGGCTGAACAGTAGGCGGGCCAGCTGTTTTCCGAGCGTAATTCTCTCTTCGGTTTTTGAAAACCGTTTGACGGAAATTCCGTATAAATGTCCGTCAAATGAAGGGAATATCACCGTATTAAAGTGAAACCAATCACTTAAATAAAAAGGAATCGTGCCAAAAACATTCTTTTTAAACGAAGGATTTTGTATAATAGGTGCTTGGATAGTGTTTTGTTCATTTATAATAAGAGCATACATGAGCCGTTCCGTATCTCCGTCACGCCAAAAGCGGAACCATTCTTCCTGCATAAAAGCCGAGACGCGGAAATAAGGAAGATGACGGAAAAGAGGTTCGCCGATTTGTTTTGACCACTGGTAGACCAGAAGCTGAGGATAGGCATCAGAAAAAATCAGCCAATTCGCCCTTTCATACGAAAGGAAAAACCAGTTTTTCTGACTGCTGTCAAGGCCCTCCTGATAAAGGACGCCTCTTAAATCAGTCATCGACCAGCCCGCATTGCGGGACACAAACGATGCCAAAAGCGGCCACTTGATCTCAGGATGGCGGTCATAATATGCTTTATAGGCATTCGTCCGGGAAATATTATCGGCATTTTTTATTTTCGTCTCTTTTTCGATCAGGCGAAGAATGGCGGTTACGGTCTGTCGTTTATGCACGTTCATTCACTTCCGTCACTATTAGTTTGATAAGGAGGATGGAAAAAGTGATTCGGTACCCGAATGGAAAAACTTTTCAGCCGAACAAAACGGTTTCATCCCAAAACAGCCAGAAACGGTCTCATTCATACAGTAATCGCGGCATGACCCTCGAAGACGACCTGAATGAAACGAATAAGTATTATCTGGCTAACCAAATTGCTGTCATTCACAAAAAGCCGACACCCGTCCAGATTGTAAACGTCCACTATCCGAAAAGAAGCGCCGCAGTCATTAAGGAAGCTTATTTTAAACAGTCTTCCACAACTGACTACAACGGCATTTATAAAGGGCGCTACATTGATTTTGAGGCAAAAGAAACAAAAAACAAAACGGCATTTCCCCTGCAGAATTTTCATGATCATCAAATTGAGCATATGAAGCAGGTGGTCAGACAAGACGGCATTTGTTTTGTTATTATATCCGCTTTCGGAAAGGTTTATTTCCTCGAAGCCGACAAGCTGTTTGTCTTTTGGGAGAGAAAGGAGAACAATGGCAGAAAATCAATTCGCAAAGACGAATTAGAAGATGCTTCCTTTCCGATTTCCCTTGGATACTCACCGAGAATTGATTATATTAGTATTATTGAACAGCTTTATTTTTCGCAGGAACAGTAGACTGAGCGAAAGGTTGATAAACGAAAGGTTGAGATGTTATGTCAGATCAATTTACGAGCCGTGAAGAACGCCGTAAGGCAAGGCAGACGAAAAGCACTAAGCCCTCTTCACCGAAAAAAGGCAAGAAACAGCGTAAAGGCGGTTTATTCAAAAAGATTGTGCTGTCCTTGGTTATTCTGTTTGTCCTTGGCATAGTCGGCGGAGCGGCGGCATTTGCCGTTTTGGTTTCCGGCGCGCCGTCTTTGGACGAAGCCAAGCTGAAAACGCCTTACTCTTCAACGATTTACGATAAAAACGGCAAAGAAATCGCGGAAGTGGGCGGTGAAAAACGAACCTACGTCCCGATTAAGGATATACCCGATGTTGTGAAAGAAGCATTTATCGCAACTGAAGACGCCCGTTTTTATAAGCACCACGGTATAGACCCGATCCGGATCGGAGGCGCCTTGGTCGCCAACTTTACGGATGGATTCGGTTCAGAGGGAGGAAGCACAATCACCCAGCAGGTTGTGAAAAACTCGCTTTTGACCCATCAGAAAACGATTAAACGGAAAGCACAGGAAGTGTGGCTTTCACTGCAGCTGGAGCGCCATTATTCTAAAGATGAAATCTTAGAAATGTATTTAAACAGAATTTATTTCTCACCGCGTGCCTATGGCGTCGGTAAAGCGGCTGAAGAATTCTTCGGCGTAAAAGATTTGAGCAAGCTTACGGTTGAACAGGCGGCGACGCTTGCCGGAATGCCGCAAAGCCCGACCGGATATAACCCGGTTAAAAATCCGAAGGCTTCCGAAAAACGCCGAAACATTGTTCTCAGCTTAATGGAAAAACAAGGATTCATTTCAAATTCTGACTACCAAAAAGCAAAGAAAGTGTCCATGAAAGATGAAGGCGTCGTCAGCCAAAAGGAATACGATAAAAAGGACACAAATAAATACAGCGCTTTTGTTGAAGAAGTTATGAAAGAAATTGAGACAAAAGAAAAGAAAGACGTCGATATTTCAACTGACGGATTGAAAATTTACACGACTCTTGATACGAAAGCACAAGATTATCTTGATCAATTGATGAACGGAGATACAGCCGGCTTTTCGGAAGGCATGCAGGGCGGCGTCACTCTCCTTGATACGACAAACGGAGAAATCCGCGCTATCGGAGCAGGACGGAACAGAACTACCGGGGGATTCAATTATGCAACACAAGGTAAAACCCAGCCTGGTTCAACGATAAAACCAATTCTTGATTACGGGCCGGTCATTGAAAATAAAAAATGGTCGACGTATGAGCAGATTGATGATTCGGCTTATACGTACTCTGACGGCACACCGATTCATGATTGGGACAATAAATACAGAGGTCAGATATCTATGCGAGAGGCCCTCGCAGACTCACGTAATATTCCTGCTTTAAAAGCATACCAAGCAGCAGGAAAAGATAATGCCGTCGACTTCGCAAACGACTTAGGATTGGGATTAAACAAAGATCAAGTATATGAACCCTACTCTATCGGGGGATTTGGTGAGGGTAACCGCGGTGTATCTACTATGACCATGGCAGGCGCCTACAGTGCGTTCGGAAATAACGGAACGTACAACGAACCGCACGCGGTCACATCGATTGAATTTAATGACGGCACTAAGCTTGATTTAACACCGAAACCGAAAAGTGCTATGAGCGACTACACAGCGTTTATGATTACCGATATGCTCAAATCAGCTGTCGAATCAGGAACAGGTAAACTGGCTCAGGTGCCGAACGTGGAAGTCGCCGGTAAAACGGGTACGACCAACTTTACTAAAGAGGACATTCAAAAATATAACATTGCTCCGGGCGGAGTCCCAGACTCATGGTTTGTCGGATACACCCCTCAATATACAGCGGCGGTTTGGACCGGAGTTGAGTCTGGCAACAAAGCAGGCAAGAAATCACTGTCTTCTGCTGACCAGCAAGTCGCAAAACGGATTTTCCAAAAGCTGATCTCATACGTTGATGACGGTAAAGGAAGCTTCAAGCAGCCTGACAGCGTCGTCAAAGAAACAGTTGAGAAAGGCTCGAATCCTGCCGCTTTAGCCGGACCGAATACGCCGGATGATAAAAAAGTGACGGAGTACTTCGTGAAAGGAACGCAGCCAACTGCCGTTTCTAAAACGTACACGAAAGAAAAAGCCGATAAACCGACAGGATTGCAAGTGAAATACGACAAAGATAAAAAATCATTAACTTTAAGCTGGAATTATGACGGTGATGCAACATTCAATGTCAAACAATCCGTTGACGGCGGAAGCTACAGTGACATTCAAAACAGTTCAGCAAAAGAAGCCGTCGTCTCAGATGTCACACCAGGCTCCACATACAGCTTCCAGGTGACAGCGGAAAACGATGACGGAAAAAGCGATACGGCATCAGCATCTTTCAAAGTCCCGAAAGATGAAGAAGACGATGCGGATAAAGATAAAGCGACTGACGATGAACAGAAGTCTGATGAAGATAAAGACAAAGACAAGACGCAAACCGATGATTCAAACACAGATGACAATCAAACAGATACGTCTGACGGATCGGATCAAACACCAACTGATGACCCGGATAAAAATCAGGATCAATCCGATAAGGATCAAACAGATAACAACAATCAAAATCAGCCCGGTAACGGGACCGATAACAACGGACAGCAAGATAACAGCTCTGATAATGATTCCGATTCCGGTTCAGACGGCTCAAATAAACCCGACAGCGGTCAAACGGACAAAAACAAAGACTCATCTTCAAATATCAACGGGCAGTCCAATTCGTCAACCATCCAGTCAAATTCCGCTCATTAGCGGACGAAATCCTTCACCTCAAACAGGTGAAGGATTTTTTTCATACAAAAAAACCTCCTTATGAGAAAAGGAGGTTTTTAACCTTTGTTCATGGCTTCATATTTATGATATTGTTTCTTCATCTCCGTCATCAATTCATCCAGCTGAATAAACGAGTGAAATTGAGTCGGTTTCGTTAAAATAAACGCCATTCGCTCCGCCCAATTGATCGGTTCGGCGGGAAAATGCTTTGTTTCAAGCACAGTCCAGTCGAGTGATGTAACCCGCTCCCCTGCCGTCCAGTGAAAAGCGGCAATCAGACAGGCAATTCCCTTCAGCATGTCATTTTGATCACATCTCGATTTTCTTGTTTGAAAAACGGGAAGCAGCGTTTCTTTCGTTTCATTCCAAATCTGAAACAGAAACGGGACATATTCGCCCCTTTCCCTCCATGGCTGCACGGTTGGCTGACCGCTGAAATCCATATACAGCGGATGGCGGCGCAGCGCCGTTTTGATCTCGAGGCTTTCCAAGTCCGTAAGGCTGCGCAGGTATGTTTCATAGCCTGCCAGAATGTCAATCGCCGTCACCGTTTCACCAGCCCTTTTTTGTCACGCTTCTGCCCTTCTCTGCATAGCGGAAGCAAAGGACATTCCGCACAGCGGGGAGATTGCGCTTTACAATGATACCTGCCGAAAAATATTAATCTGTGATGCGTAACAGACCAATCCTCTTTCGGCACTTTTTTCATTAATGTTTTCTCTACTTCCAAAACAGAGTCCTTCCAGCGGCAGATACCGAGCCGTTTAGAGACCCGCTCCACATGAGTGTCTACTGCGATCGCAGGTACGCCGAAAGCAACAGACACGACCACATTTGCCGTTTTCCGTCCGACACCCGGCAGATTCACAAGCTCATCCCGGTCTTTCGGCACTTCTCCGCCGTACTCTTCGATGATCATTTTGCTCAGCTTTTGAATATTTTTGGCTTTATTACGGTACAGGCCGATTGATTTAATATCTTGCTGGAGTTCTTCCAGCGATACGGCAAGATAATCTTCGGGCCGTTTATATTTTTGAAATAGCGTTTTTGTCACTCTGTTGACGAGAGCATCCGTACATTGCGCGGATAATGCGACTGCCACAACCAATTCGAAAGGATTTGAATGGACAAGTTCACATTCTGCGTGCGGAAACATATCGCCGATTTTTTCAAGACAATATTCAATTTGCTTTAAATTTAACACGTTTCTCCCCTTCTCATGTTATTGTTCCAGCCAATTGTAAAAAGGCACCTGCCTCGTATACTCTTTTTGCGGATCATTTTGTTTTGTTTGAACACGCCGGAATTTTTGGCTGTGCGCCTTTGCCTGCTCAACCGTTTTGAAGCCGTTCTTTTTCCATTCAAATAAAATCCGGTCAATATAGCGAAAACTGAGTTTCCCCGATAAAACGGCTTCTTTTAAGGCGTGTTTAATCAGAATCGCATCATGCTGATCCTGGTCCTGCCATATGGCCAGCGTCTCGCATTCAAGCGGCGACAGCGGTCTTCCAAACTCTTCTTCAAAGATGGTATACAGGCTTTTTTGTTCTCTTTCTGACGTTCTTTCCTGCGTTTCGTTTTGTGAATGCTGCATGTAATCATACAGCTTCGCCCATAACGGCTGCAGAGAATATTTTTCAAACTTTATGCCGTTATGGTCTTCACATTCTTCAATAAACAGAAAACCTTTTTGAATAAACATTCTCAGGCAGCTTGTACATTCTTCAGCAGAGATGGACATGCCTGACTGAAGTTCAAACGGCGTCGGAAAATAAGAGCCCTTTTCCAAATGCATTTTAATCTTCAAAAGCAGGATCAATTCGGTTTCATTCAGCCCGAGCTGCCGGTAATGTGTCAGCAGCAGGTTGGGAATGCTTGAAATGCCGAGTTCCTGCATATCTATAAATTGCTGTTTTTTCATCCTTACACCTCTTACTGTAAAAGGTTATCTCCGGGAGCTTTCCCCTTTACTTAGAAAAAGTCTCCCTTGCAGGAGACTTCGTTTTTTAAAACTATTACGGATACAGACGGTTCAGAAGTCTCGGGAACGGAATCGTTTCACGCACGTGAGGCGCTCCGCTGATCCAAGCCACTGTCCGCTCAAGTCCGAGGCCGAAGCCGGAGTGCGGAACAGAACCGTATTGTCTGAGTTCAGCATACCATTTGTAAGCATCTGAATCCAGACCGTGTTCTTTTAATCTTTCTTCCAATAAATCCATATCATGAACGCGTTCTGAACCGCCGATGATTTCCCCGTAGCCTTCCGGAGCGATTAAGTCGGCACATAACACGACATCGTCACGATCTTTGGCAGGCTGCATATAAAACGGTTTTAATGACGTCGGGTAATGAGTGATAAACACCGGTTTGTCATAGCTTTCTGCGATCGCTGTTTCATGCGGCGCACCGAAGTCATCTCCCCACTCAATATCGTCAAAGCCTTTTTCTTTCAGGAATTCGATCGCTTTATCGTACGTAATGCGCGGGAATGGCGCTTTGATTTGTTCAAGCTTCGATGTGTCTCTACCTAATGTGTTCAGCTCGATCTTACAATGTTCCAGCACACTTTGTACGATGTATGCAACATAATTCTCCTGAACTTCAAGGTTTTCTTGAAATTCAACAAATGCCATTTCAGGCTCAATCATCCAGAATTCGATGAGATGGCGTTTCGTTTTCGATTTTTCCGCTCTGAACGTCGGTCCGAAAGAGAATACTTTTCCGAGCGCCATTGCAGCTGCTTCCATATACAGCTGGCCGCTTTGAGACAAGAAGGCGTCTTCATCAAAATATTTCGTCGCGAACAGCTCAGTCGTGCCTTCCGGAGCGCTTCCCGTCAAAATCGGCGGATCAACTTTCACGAAGCCTTCTTTGTTGAAAAATTCATAAGTCGCACGGATGATTTCGTTGCGGATTTTCATAATTGCGTGCTGGCGTTTCGAACGGAGCCATAAATGTCTGTGATCCATTAAAAATTCCGTACCGTGCTCTTTAGGCGTAATCGGATAATCAGTCGCTTCGTGAATGACTTCAATGGATGTAACAGCAAGCTCATAGCCAAGCGGTGAACGCTCGTCCTCTTTCACAATTCCTTTTACATAAAGTGACGTTTCCTGCGTCACTGATTTTGCGATTTGGAAGATGTCTTCTTCTACTTCAGCTTTGACGACAACTCCCTGAATGAAGCCGGTACCGTCTCTCAGCTGTAAAAATGCGATTTTACCGCTTGAGCGTTTATTAGCGACCCAAGCTCCAATCGTTACTTCCTCGCCTGTGTGTTTATACACTTGGTTGATTGTTGTTTTCAAACTCTTTCCCTCCAGAACAAGAAAGACATTCAGGAATCTGCCTGAATCTCTTTTTTCATCACTTTATTATACCCGTTCTACTCTAACGGGGTCAATGCAAGTGAAAAGCGGCTTTAAAAGCCGCTTTTTCAGAATCAGCTGTGTTTTTCCGTGAAGCGGCGGATTCTTTCGACCGCTTCTTCTAAAAGATCGAGTGACGTTGCGTAAGATAAGCGGACGTTGTCCGGTGAACCGAAACCCGAGCCCGGCACGATGGCGACTTTTTCTTCTTCCAGAAGCGCCTTGACGTATTCATCGACATCTTTGAATCCACAGTTTTCTGCGGCCGCTTTGGCGTTAGGGAACAAGTAAAACGCCCCTTCAGGTTTGACACAGGTGAATCCGGGAATCTCACTGAGCTGAGCGTAAATGGTGTTCAGTCTGTGCTCAAATGCCTGTCTCATCTCTTCCAGCGGCTCAGCCGGACCGTTATAGGCCGCAATAGCGCCGTATTGAGCGATAGACGTCGGATTTGATGTGCTGTGGCTCGCAAGGCTCGTCATCGCTTTAATAATCGTCTCCGAACCCGCCGCATAGCCGATCCTCCAGCCCGTCATGCTGTGAGATTTCGACACGCCGTTAATGATGATCGTCTGCTCTTTCAATTCATCTGAAAGCTGTGCGATTGAGACGTGTTTTTTTCCTCCGTATGTAAGCTTCTCATAAATCTCGTCGGAAACGATCAGAATGCCATGCTCCAGACACACTTTTCCGAGTTCCGCAAGCTCTTCTTTCGTATACATAACACCTGTCGGGTTGCTCGGTGAATTGATAATGAGCGCTTTTGTTTTCTCGGTGATAGCCTGCTTCAGCTGCTCCGGTGAAATTTTAAACTGATTGGATTCCAGCCCTTCTGCATAGACGGGACGCCCCCCTGCCAGTTTCACCTGCTCAGGGTAGCTGACCCAGTAAGGAGTCGGTATAATCACTTCGTCCCCTTCATCAAGAATAACCTGAAATAATGTATACAGAGCGTGTTTCGCTCCGGTGCAGACAATGATTTCTGACGGCTTATATTCAATCCCCTGGTCGTTTTTGAATTTTTTTGCGATACTGTCTTTCAGCGCCGGCAGACCGCCTGAAGGCGTATATTTCGTATGGCCTTCATTCATGGAACGCACCGCGGCATCTATAATGTGCTGAGGCGTATTAAAATCCGGTTCTCCTGCTCCGAGGCCGATGACATCATGGCCTTCTGCTTTCAGCTCTTTCGCTTTTGCAGTAATTGCAAGTGTTGCAGACGGTGTTAATGCGGATACTCTTTTTGCCAATTTCAACTTGAACTCCCCCTAATACGTCTCACGGTGTGATGTTTTTGAGAATCTTGCCGCTTGTAAAGTCCACATAACTAAAGCTATACTGCCCGCTTTTGTTGATATAGGTCACTTCCCATAACGGAACATTGTTTTCTCTCGCCGGGTGAACGCCATTCAGCTTGGAAACAAGCCCTTCGTCCCGGACGATCTTGGCAGCCTTGCCGCTTGAAATGCCGTCACTGGCTTTTTTTGAGAGAATTTTTGCTTTTTTGTCGGCCGGAACCCATACATACATATCTTTTCCATGTTTATCCGTTCCGGTAACAACATAATATTTCTGTTTGCCGACAAAGGTCTCCACTTTCTCAGCATCTGTCAAATCCGTTTTTTCTTTAGCGGCTGCGGCAGCTGTTTCGTGGCCTTCTTCTTTTTGGGCCATTGCAGATTTAAAAATGCTGGCCGAAAATAAAAGAACTGCTAAAAAAATAATACCAAATACGGCTGTAAATATTAATGCTTTTTTTCTCATCTTTTTCACCTATGTGCGATAAATGGTGAAGACCGCTTCATTTTGATTTTCTTCGTCGAGCGCAAGCCCGAACATCAGATTGTCCCGTTTCAAAGTCCGGTTTAATGTATCGACGATTTTATATAAATCATCTGAATGCTCCACATTAATCGTTGACAGAATTTCAATTTTGCTTTCCATTTTTATACCCTCCATCGGTCGAACAAATTTTGTTAGTCATAACGGGATGCGCCCGCGGCATAATAAAATCACAAGGCGGCATGAACCCGCTTTTACTATAAAAACAATTCCTCATCCCACACCACGAAAGCCGCGATTATGCGGCTTTTATTCCGTTTGGCTGACATAAGCCCCGAGTTCGGCATCCGTCAGCTCCAAAAGGGATGAAGTCGGGAGCGCTTCAAGAAACAGCCGTCCGTATCCCGCCGTCTTTACACGCTGATCTAAAAGAACGATTGTTCCCTTGTCTCCCGCCGTACGGAGAAGGCGCCCGACCCCCTGTCTGAACGTTAACACGGCCTCAGGCAGGGAAATCGTCTGAAACGGATTTTTCCCCTGCTTCTTGGCAAATTCGCATTTTGCGGCATGAAGCGGATTGTCAGGCGCCCTGAAAGGAAGTCTTGCGATCATGACGGTTGACAATTCATCCCCCGGAAAATCAACGCCTTCCCAGAAATGATTTGTCCCGAGTAAAATCGCCCGGCTTGCCGTTTTAAAGGTTTTCATTAATTTACCGGGACTCCCGCCCGAAATACCTTGGGCGAGAAGCTGAATGCCTGATATCTCCATACTGAGTTTCAGTTCCTGATACACTTTTTTCAGCATATCATGAGACGTAAACAGGACAAGGATCTTCGGCTGTTTTCCCTTTGACATGATTTCTGCATACTTGGCAATATGCTCAATGACTTCCCGCTCTCCGTCATATTTAACGGATTTCATCTCTTTCGGAATGATGACGTTCATCTGATCATCGTAAGAAAAAGGAGACGGGATGCTTTTGGTGCGCGGATAAAAATCCGCAAGTCCGAGCCTTTCAATCATAAATTGAAAAGAATGCTCCACCATTAAGGTCGCTGATGTGAGCACAACGCTTTTTTTGCGGGCGAAAAACTGGTCTGCCAGCATTTCACCGGGCTCCAAAGGCTGCGCATAGATGCTGACGGCATTTTTTGCGCCCTTCGCGTCAATTTCAACCCAAACGGCTTCTTTCTCATCATTTTCAAACAGCAGCCTGCTGAACGTATCGCGATATTCTTTCAGCCCCCTGATACACTTTACATATTCGGCCGCTAAAAAAGCCGCTCCGCTTTTCATCTGATCAAGCTTTTGATGTAACAGTTTCTCTTGTACTGAAAACATGTCAAGCAGCTGATCCAGCATCGCACAAAGCCGCTCCGCTCCGTCCGTTATCATGTGAAACCCTTTATCCTGGCTTTTATGATTGAGACTATAGACGAGACGGTTCGAATCGTCTTTAGGTTTTCTTCGTTTGACAAAAGAATGCACTGAACTGAAAAATGCGTCGCTTTCCGATTGAATATGCTTCATCCACTCATCGGCGTCAAAAAAACTTTCCGCCGGCAGTTCATACGTATAAAACAGTTTTCTCATCCGCTTTAACAGTCCGTGTTCCTTTAAGGTTCCGATTCGGCTGAGCTTTGTGTGCAGTCCGATGTATGAAGCTCTCTTCCCCAGGTGCTCGCTGGCAGCGCGTTCGAAATGATGCGCTTCATCAATGATGACCGTTCCGCTAGCAGGCAGTTTTTTCGTTTCACTGCTTTGATCTGAAAACAGCAAAGCATGGTTTGTGATAATCAGATCTGCGGCCTGCGCCTTTTCTTTAGCCCGTTCATAAAACCCGGCAGCCGAGTCCTTCCCTTTTTTAAAAAAAGAATTCTCATCGTAAGCCATGCGCTCCCACAGCAATCTGCCGCCTGATGGAAGATTCAGCTCAGCGGCGTCGCCCGTTTCAGTCTCCGTCAGCCAGACGAGAAGCTGCGCTTTCGTCAAAACCGCATCATAGTTGTCATCTTCCTCATGCAGAATATGTTCAAACTTAGGCAGGCACAGATAATGTGATTTCCCTTTTAAAATAGCGGCTTTGACCGGCCAAGGAAACATACGCTCCAAAAGCGGAAGATCTTTAGACATGATCTGCTGCTGCAGAAGAGTAGAGTACGTGCTGATAATCACGGGAGTTTGCTCCGCTTTGGCAAATAAAACAGCCGGAACGAGATAACCGATCGTTTTTCCGATGCCGGGTGCCGCTTCAATCAGCGCATGCTCCCGATTGCGGAAGGCGCCTAGCACTTCATCCATCATCGAAAGCTGCCCTTTCCGCTTTTCATAGCGGGGGATGATATCGGATAAGATCTGTTCTTTTTCTTCGTTCCACTTTTCAAGGTCAATGGCCGCATTCACCGGACGGGAAACCGGAATGTGATCGGGCTCTTTAATTGAAAAAGAGGCGTATGGAATGCAGCTCTTTTCTTCCGCCGGCCTGCTTTCATGTATAAAAGAATCCAAAAGCAGCGTCAAATCGCTGATAAAATGCTGTGAAAGCCTTCTAAGCTGCTTTAATGTCGGTAAAGGCAAATGTTTCAGTTTATGTAAAATGTCTAAAAAGACCAGTCCCGTAACCTCCGCATCGCTGTCTGCGCGGTGAGGTCGGTCATGAACAATATTCAGCTCCGCGCACAACTCACCGAGCTTATATCCTTCAAACCCCGGGAAAACAATACGTGAAAGCTCAACCGTATCAAGCACTTCACAATCCGGCAGCTCATAGCCCGCTTCGCTCAGTTCATGCCGGACAAATCCGAGGTCGAAATGAATATTGTGGGCAACAAAATACGCGCCGTCAAGCAGATGAAAAATCTCCTCCGCGACCGCTTCAAACGGCAGTTCATTTTCAACCATTCCGGACGAAATTCCGGTCAGCTGTTCAATAAACGGCGGGATGGCCTGATTCGGATTGATATATTTTGAAAACCGCTCAGTTATTTGTCCATTTTCAATGACAACCGCTGCGATTTGAATGATTTTATCGCCCTTTTTCGGCGAATTTCCTGTTGTTTCGACATCTATGACAACGAACCGTTGTTTGTTCATTAAAATGGACACCTCAATTCTTGCATACGAGAAAAGTGTAACACGTTTTGTTGAGAAATGGAGCGGAAAAACAGCTTTTGCCCCTAAATCTTAAAAGAAAACCCCCATGAAGGGGGCTCTTTTACAAAATCGTGTGTGCCGGCTCCTGACCCAGCATCTGCTCGATTTTATTCTGATCATCCAGAACGGCCACCTTCGGCTGATGGCTTTTTACTTCCTGATCAGACATCATTTGATAAGAAATAATAATGACTTTATCTCCTTCTTGGACGAGACGGGCGGCTGCTCCGTTTAAACAGATGACGCCGCTCCCCCGCTTACCGGGAATAATATACGTTTCAAGTCTCGCTCCGTTATTATTATTCACAATCTGAACTTTTTCATTAGCGAGCATTCCGACTGCATCTAAAAGATCTTCATCAATCGTAATGCTGCCGACATAGTTTAAATTGGCTTCCGTCACGGTAGCGCGGTGCAGTTTTCCTGCCATCATAGTGCGGTACATATTATGATCTCTCCCATTCATCAATATCAATAATGATATTATCAATCAGTCTGGCTTTAGAAAATTGGACGGCACAGGCCAGAATGACCTTGCCGTTTAATGTTTTAAGCGGAGTCAGCTCCGGATAAGCGTACAGTTCGGCATAATCAATGACGCCGCTTGTGTTTTCGATGATATCGGTGACGGTTTTTATAACGGTTTCCGGATTTCTTTCACCGTCTCTGATCCGTTCGGCACCTTGCTGCAATGCTTTATAGATCATCGGCGCTTCTTTGCGTTCCTGCTCAGTCAGATAGACGTTGCGAGAGCTTTTGGCAAGTCCGTCTTCTTCTCTGACCGTGTCCACTGCAACCAATTCGATATCCATAAAGAAATCCTCAATCAATCCGTCCACAACCGCTGCCTGCTGGGCATCTTTCAGGCCGAAGTAGGCGCGGGTCGGTTTAACGAGATTGAAAAACTTCGTCAGCACAGTGGCCACTCCGTCAAAATGGCCGACGCGGGAGGCGCCGCACAACACGTCAGTTCTCCTTTTCACTTGCACGGCAACATTTTGCTCGCCTTTGTACATATCACTTGGAGACGGCGTAAACAAAACATCTGCCCCCGCCTGTTCTGCAAGCCGGGCATCGCGCTTTAAATCTCGCGGATATGCTTCGTAATCCTCGCCCGGTCCGAATTGAGTCGGATTGACAAAGATGCTCATCACGACAATATCGTTTTCTTTGCTTGCTTTTTCAACCAGCGTCAGATGTCCTTCATGAAGAAAACCCATTGTCGGGACGAATCCGATCGTCCGGCCTTCTGAGCGGTATTGTGCAATCAATTCTTTCAGCTGTTGAGTTTCTGTCAGTTGTTTCATCGCTTACTTTCCTCCGTACAAGCCTTGCAGCACAGTTTGGTTTATCTGAAAGGAATGCTTTTCTTCCGGGAAAACCCGTTCTTTCACATCACGGACATAACAGCTGAGGGCCGACTCAATCGTGCCGTCGATTTTGGCGTATTGCTTCACGAACTTCGGTGTTCTGTCCACGCCGTGGCCGACGACGTCATGATAGACAAGGACTTGGCCGTCCGCTTTTGAACCGGCTCCGATTCCGATGACGGGAATGGATACTTCTTCTTTTATTTTAGCAGTCAGTTCAGCAGGCACGCATTCAAGCACGAGCATCATCGCTCCCGCCTGCTCGCATTTGATGCTGTCTTCAATGAGCTTTTTCGCGCTTTGCTCATCTTTTCCCTGTACTTTATATCCGCCTAATACGCCGACAGACTGCGGTGTGAGGCCTAAATGGCTGACGACGGGAATTCCGCCGAGAGTCAGCGCGCGGATGGATTCGAAAACGCCGTCTCCGCCTTCCAGCTTTAACGCGTCCGCGCCGCTTTCCTGAATAATGGCCGCGGCGTTTTTCAATGTATCCTCTTTTGAAAGGTGGTAAGACATAAACGGCATGTCAGTTACGATAAACGTATTTTTCGCACCGCGTTTTACCGCTTTTGTATGGTGAATCATGTCACTGACCGTTACGCCGACTGTTGAATCGAGTCCGAGCACGACCATTCCGAGCGAATCCCCGACTAAAATCATGTCGACTCCCGCCTGTTCCGCAAGCTTTGCCTGCGGATAATCGTAAGCGGTCAGCATCACGATCGGCTCTCCGTTTTCCTTCATTTTCATAAAATCCAGTTTTGTTTTCATTCTGTTTCTCCTCCTCTAAACGGTGAGGAGATGAGCCGCCAATTCTTCGCAAGCAAAAAAGCCTTCTGTAAAATAAGAAGGATTCCCACTTGTTTAACGTTCGGCGAATGTCATCCCTCTGTCCCAGTCCTTTTTTGGATCAAGGCAGACTTTTCGTAATCTCTGTTCTGCTGATCGGGTGCAGTTCATTATGATACTGCCCATAGGAAGTATACCAAATTCACGAGGCTTGTACCAACTAAGATTAATTGAGCTCAATATCGGCAGAATAGATCTTCTTTATACCATCTCTCGTTTCCAAGAGAAGAACTCCCTCATCATCAATGCCGAGCGATTTCCCGTAAAACGTCCCTTGCAGCGTTCTCGCTCTGAGCTCGTTCCCCAGTCCGACCGCATAGCTTTCCCATAGCAGCTTGATCGGTGTAAAGCCGTGGTTCAAGTAATCCTGATAGCGTTTTTCAAAAGTCAGCAGAATCTCTTGTATCAGACCCGCTCTGTCAATTTTTTCGCCGGCTTCCATGCTCAGGCTCGTCGCAATGTCCTGAAGCTCGCCGGGAAAATCGGTTTCCTGCTGGTTCACGTTGATCCCGATCCCGAGAATAACCGAACGGACACGGTCTTCTTCTGCCTGCAGCTCAGTTAAAATCCCGACGGCTTTTTTGCCGTGAATCATTAAATCATTCGGCCATTTAATGGCGGGCTGTACACCTGTAAAAGCCTCGATGGCCTGTACGATCGCAACGGCAGATAACAGGGTGAGCTGCGGCGTTTTTTGCAAAGGAACGTCGGGTCTCAGAATGAGGCTCATCCAAATCCCGTTTCCCTCCTGTGAATGCCATACTCTGGCCATTCTTCCTCTGCCTGCCGTTTGTTTATCGGCGACTACGAGCGTCCCTTCCGGCGCGCCGTCATTGGCAAGTTCATGAGCGGTTTTTTGGGTGGACGGCAGGACGTCCCGGTAATGAAGCTGTTTGCCCAAAACCTCTGTTTTCAGCCCGAAACGGATTTCGGATTCACTGAGTTTCCCCGGTTTTTTAATGAGCCTGTACCCTTTTCGTCTGACCGCCTCAACCTCATAGCCCTCTTTGCGGAGTTCCTCTATATGTTTCCAAACGGCGGTTCTCGAGCAGCCGAGCGCGTCACTTATTTTCTGCCCGGAGATAAAGCCGTCACCCGCCTCAGAAAACAAATCAATTAATCGGGTTCTTAATGTTGATCCCATGATGCGAGCCACTCCTTTATGTCATGTTTTCGGTTAGGGAGCTTCCCTGCCAATACCGCTTCTTCGATCCGGCGAAGTTCTTCGGCCACCCATTTACCCGCGCGGCGGTTTCTGAGCTCCATCAGATCAGCACCTGAAATGTCGAGGTCTCGAAGGCTTTTGATCGGCAGCTGCTCATACAGGCTCTGAACCTCTTTCAGCTTTTGTTCATCAATCGTCTTATGCTTTTTCAGCATCCCGATTTTAACGGCTGAAAACAGCGCCTCTCCCGCCCGGTACATCGCTTCCGCTTCCAGCTGCGCCGGATAAACGCTTATGATCTGCACCGCTTTTTTTATGACTTTTCCCGGCAGTTTCCATTGTTTTAAAAACGCCTCGGCGCTTTTCGGACAAAGACCGAGAAACAATAACAGCGCTGCCCAGCGTTCTTCGCGTGCATCTAAAGAAGAAAACGGAAATCCGCTTGCTTCCAGCATTTGCTGCTCATAACCGGAAAGGCCGGGCAGCTCTTGTATCAGACCTGTCTGCACCATCGTTTGAATTGCTTCCTGTGAGAAAGCGCCCTGCAGCAGCTTTTCAAACTCGACGGTCTTTCGTTCTACTGATACATGTGCCAAAAGCTCCCTGTCTTTTATGACGGCCTCTCTTGTTTCTTTTTCTAACAGAAAGCCGAGCTGACTCATAAAGCGGACGGCTCTCATCATCCGCAGAGCGTCTTCCCGAAAACGGTCTTCAGGATTACCCACCGTACGGATCAGCTTTTGTCCGATATCATGTGCGCCTCCGAAATAATCAAGCAGCTCTCCTTCGGCAGACATCGCCATCGCGTTAATCGTTAAGTCTCTCCGCTTTAAGTCTTCTGATAAAGAAGTAATGAACCGCACAGCTTCAGGGCGCCGGTAGTCCTTATATTCTGATTCGGCACGAAAAGTGGTGACTTCATAGGTTTCATCTTCCCACAGGACGATGACGGTGCCGTGCTCTTTTCCTACATCGACAGTCCGCTTAAAGAGACGCTCCACCTCATTCGGCGAAGCGCTGGTTGCGATGTCCACATCACCTATTTTTCGTTTCATATAGCTGTCTCTGACGGCTCCCCCGACAAAGTACGCCTGATGGCCCGCCTTCATCAGGTGATGAAGGATGGGGAGGGCTTTGACAAATTCCTGTTCCATAAGATCACTCCGGTCCTGCCAATTCGTCATAAATCCGTTCATACTGACTGACGATTCTTTGCGAAGAAAAGGCGGTCTCCACCATTTTCAGCGCATGATCAGTCAATCGTTTGCTGAGCTGTTTATCTTCTAAAACGGCAAGCGCTTTTTCAGATGCCGCCTGAATATCGCCGACTTCCACCAGAAAACCGCTTACTTGATCTTTAATCACTTCCGGTATTCCGCCGATATTTGTTCCGATGCACGGCACGCCGCAGGCCATCGCCTCCAGAAGTACGAGTCCGAAACTTTCTTTTTCAGACAGAAGAAGCTTAAGATCGCTGATGGAATACAGCTCTTCCACCCTGTCCTGATTTCCGAGGAGCAGCACTTGATCCTGCAGACCGTATTTTTCGACTAGCTGCCAAGCGACGCACTTTTCCGGCCCGTCGCCGACAAGCAGGAGCTTCGCCTTTGTGTTGGCTGCGATATTACGGAAAACGCGGATGACATCTTTAACACGTTTTACCTTTCTGAAGTTCGAGACATGGATGACGACTTTTTCATCCGGCAAAATGCCATGTTTCTCTTTTATACTCTCTGTATTTTTCTTAAGATAAACACGTTCATCAATAAAGTTGTAGATGGTCTCAATTTTTTTATCCGGCTTGATTAAGTCATATGTTTCTCCGGCAAGCGCGGTTGATACCGCCGTCACTCTGTCGGACGCTTCGATGGCAAAACGGATTAAATCTTTTAATGACGGATCGTATCCTAAAACGGTGATGTCCGTACCGTGAAGCGTCGTCACGATGCCGATGTCACGCTTGAGCATCTGTTTGGCGAGATAAGCGCATACCGCATGCGGCAGCGCATAATGCGCGTGAATGATGTCAAGATTTTCCCTCGCGGCAACCTCGGCAATTTTACTCGCCAGCGCAAGGTCATAAGGCGGATATTTAAATACCGCGTATTGGTTGACTTCCACCTCATGAAAATGAATATTCGGATGATATGTATTTAATCTGAACGGGATGCTTGATGTGATGAAATGAACCTGGTGCCCTTTTTCCGCAAGCAGCTTGCCGAGTTCCGTCGCAATAATACCCGAGCCTCCGACACTCGGGTAGCATGTAATCCCTATTTTTAATGGTCTCATTGTCCGCCCCCAAAAACATCATCATTCAAAACGGGAAGCTGTTTTGAAAAGAAGCCTTCGGCATACCCCGTCCCGGCTTCTTTGCCATACAGTTTTTCCCGCGCTTCCACCATTTCGATATAACCGTTGGTCAGCGGTGTGTTCACTGACTGCGCCGTAGGAATAAACTGGCTTTGATAGGCGTGCAGGCTTTCTTTTTTCAGATCGATGGTTTCCGTTATGTCGATTACAAAGTCCGGACGGTGAAACCCGTTGATCATATAATAGTATACGCGCTGAGCCTTATGAGCCGGCAGTTCCTGGTGATCTCTGTATTTATGAATTCCCGCCGAGAACACCGCTTCTTCGACCAAAGCCGCCGCATTGCCGTGGTCAGGATGGCGGTCTTTCGGATAAGGCATGAAAACGGTTTTCGGCCGGCAGGCTCTGATGACACTGACAATCCGGCGGATGCCGTCCTCACTTTTCAAAAGCCCGCGGTCGGGAAGCGTAAGCTGGATTCTCTCTTTTACGCCGAGAATTCGGGCCGCCTTTGCCGCTTCTTCTTTTCTTATCCCTACCGTTCCGTTGGATGATAGTTCGGCCTCGGTCAAATCGCATATCACCGCGGTTTTTCCTTGAGCCGTAAATTTTGCGATCGTGCCGCCCATACCGATCTCGACATCATCACTATGGGCGCCGAACGCCAGAATATCAACGTGTTCAGACATTCGGCTCTCCTCCGCGCACAAGATTGCGGAAATCAAATGCCCCGCCGTCCAGCGTCCGGACGAGGATTTCCGCTGTCCCCATATTTGTGGCGAGCGGGATCGCGTATACGTCACACAGCCGGATCAGCGCCGAGACATCCGGTTCATGAGGCTGCGCAGTTAACGGATCGCGCAGAAAAATGACGAGATCCAGGGCATTTGCCGCAATCAATGCGCCGATTTGCTGATCCCCGCCGAGCGGGCCGGATTGAAAACGTTCAACAGACAATCCGGTCGCTTCCTGGATTTTCAGGCCTGTCGTACCTGTCGCGTATAACTCATGATGGCTCAGTATATCTTTATATGCGGTCGTAAACTGAACCATATCCTGCTTTTTTTTATCGTGAGCAATCAAAGCGATTTTCATTTGATGTTCTCCCCCTTGCCGATTCAGTCGATAATATTTTCGAGTCCGTATACAAGCTGGTCGATTTTCATCACTTGCTCCACTGACAGCTTCACTCCTGACATAAAGGAAGCCCGGTTATAGGAGTCATGGCGCAGTTTCAGCGTCTGGCCGTCCATGCCGAACATGACTTCCTGGTGGGCGATAAGGCCCGGCAGACGCACGCTGTGAAGGCGGATGCCGTTTAATTCAGCACCGCGGGCGCCCGGCAGAATTTCTTTTTCATCAGGATGGCCCTGCTGCTTTTCTGTACGGACGCTTGAGATCATTTCCGCTGTTTTCAGCGCCGTTCCGCTCGGGGCATCCAGCTTTTGATCATGATGAAGTTCAATGATTTCTACATCTTCAAAATAGTTGGCGGCCATTTGTGAGAACTTCATCATCAGCACCGCGCCCAATGCAAAGTTCGGAGCGATGATGGCGCCGATTCCTTTTTCTTCAGTCAAGGCTTGAAGCTCCTCTAAATCCGCTTCAGAAAATCCGGTCGTTCCCACAACGGGGCGGACGCCGTGTTCAAGAGCGGCTTTCGTATGTTTTTTGCCGATTTCAGGCGTTGTCAAATCGATCAGCACATCCGGTTTTGTTTCTTGGAAACATGCGCGGATATCCGTATAAATAAGAGCGTCTGAATCAGCTGACATCACTTCCCGCAATGTTTGCTGATCGTATGTATGGTCAATAGCGCCGACAAGCTCAAAATGAGGCGTGCGGACGGCAAGTTTTACGGCCTCCTGGCCCATTCTGCCTCTCGGTCCTGCAATGACGACTTTAATGGTTTCATTTGACATGGTTTCTCCTACTTTCCTTCTTCTTTTCTAGTCCAGCGGTCTTTATCACGTGTATTAAATTTATGCATGACGCGGTTATGAGCTTCCACCAATGAAATATCAAGGGAGTTGGCGAGGCAGATCAGGACGAACAGCACATCGCCCATTTCCTCTTCCATGCTTTTCTCATTTTCCGTCGTTTTCTTCGGCTTTTCCCCATAATAATGGTTGACTTCTCTTGCAAGTTCGCCCAGTTCTTCCGTGAGACGGGCCATCATGGCAAGCGGGCTGAAATAGCCTTCTTTGAATTGGCCGATATATTCATCGACCTCAGCTTGTAAGTCTTTCATCGTTTTGTCACTCACTGTGCGAATACCTCCTGTCATCTCTTCCATGTTAGCTAATTCAAGTACATTTGACAAATGTTAAAAACGGCAGTTTGCTGTTTTCTTTTGTATCCACTATAATATTTACGCAATCTTATGGAAGGAAAAGGGGTTTGATGCAATGCTTGGAGAAATCAGAATCAAAAACATTTGCTTTATTTTAATCGGCGCCGCTGTTTTTTCATTCGGACTGGTTCACTTTAATATGCAGAACAATTTGGCGGAAGGCGGATTTACCGGCATTACGCTGCTTTTATATGCGTTATTCCACATCAGCCCTTCTATTTCCAACCTGGTATTGAACATTCCTATCTTTTTCATCGGCTGGCGTATGCTCGGCCGGACGATGTTTGTCTATACCCTGATCGGCACCGTCTCTCTTTCCGTTTTTCTGAGTGTTTTTCAGCGCTACGAAATTCATATGCCGCTGTCGCATGATTTAGCGCTGGCCGCCTTATTCGCCGGTGTATTTATCGGCGCGGGTCTCGGCATTATTTTTAAATACGGCGGCACGACGGGCGGGGTCGATATCATCGCCAGGCTGATCAACAAATTTTTCGGAATCCCGATGGGCCGGACGATGTTTGCCTTTGACGCCTGTGTCATTTTGCTTTCTTTGTTTACGTATCTTTCTTACAAGGAAGCGATGTACACGCTTGTAGCCGTTTTTGTCGCTGCGAGATTGATTGATTTTATCCAGGAAGGCGGCTATGCCGCAAAAGGGGCAACGATTATTTCTTCGAAAAACGATTTGATCCAGCAAAAAATCATTGAAGAGATGGAGCGCGGCGTCACTGTTTTAAAAGGACAGGGATCATATACAAAAGAAGACAGGGACGTTCTTTACTGCGTCGTTCCGAAAAACGAAATTGTGCTTTTGAAAAGCGTCATCACTTCCGTTGACCCGCACGCCTTTGTTGCAGTAAGCGACGTTCATGATGTGCTCGGCGAAGGATTTACGCTTGATGAAAATAAAAATCCGATCAGACGATAATAAAAAGGCGGCTTTTGCCGCCTTTACTGTTTGTGTTTCCATTTGACAACCGGTGATTTTTTCTTTTTTAATCGGCGGGCGAATTCCGGACTGACATTGAGCGTCTGCTCGACGAAGCGCTGCGGCGTCAGTGCCAGCCATTGGTTTAAAGAGACATCTTCAAAACGGTCGCTTTTGAAAATTTCCAGAAAGCGAAGCACGGTGTCACCGGTATTCTGAACATAATGTCCCATTGCAAAAGGAACATATCCTACGTCACCTGCTTGATAGTTAAATGTCCGCGCTCTTCCCTCCGCCGCAAACACCGTCATTTTCGCTTCTCCTGAAAGATAATACTGCCACTCGTCCGTATTCGGATGCCAATGCAATTCTCTCATGCCTCCGGGTTCGACTTCCACGAGAGCTGCGGCAATCGTTTTTGACACCTTAAACGTTTTTGAATCGACAATCTTTACTCTTCCCCCGCTGGTAACAAGGGGCTCCTGCCGGGAAAGCTTGTAGCTGAACGGCTCCAAAACGGTGCCTTCCGGGGAAGAAACTGCTGCCTTTTCAATCGGGGGAGGCGGTTCCAGCTGGAACATGTAACGCTCTTTCTTGTGAATGTAGGCCAAGTCATATCCGGGAACACCGAAGTTCGCCTCCAGCACGCTGCGCGGGGTATGGGCAAACCAGTCCGTTACTGAAAAGGTGCTGTTTTCTGAAAAAGAGCCGTCATCAAAGACGAGCAAAAACTCACTGCCCTGCTCTAATCCTTGAATGGAATGAGGAATGCCGGAAGGAAAATACCACAGGTCCCCTTCACTTACGTTGTCAATAAAATTCCTTCCATTTTGATCGACCGCAGTTAAACGGACTCCTCCGTTAATCACATATCCCCATTCGGCTTCTTTATGCCAATGAAGCTCCCGCACAGCTCCCGGCTTCAGCCTCATGTTCACCGCCGCGATGTTTTTGGATACCGGCAGTTCCCTGACCGTCACCTCTCTGGACCATCCGCCGTCTTCAAGCCTCATATGCGTATCAGAAAATGAGAATTTCAAGTTTTGAACCGTTCCTGCATCCGTTGAAGGCGGAACGAGCATGTCAGGATTCTGAAAGTCACGCGCGAGGTTTCGCGGTCCTTCGTCAGTCGCCCCTTTTCTGCCTCTGATCGGCTGCGGAAGGTGTTTTGAAGCCAATTGCTGGATGAGTTTTTTCACTGCCTTAGCTCCTTTACAGCAATTTGTGTTTATTTAGACTTAGGATACTCACGCTTTTTCTCTTTCTTTTTTTCCGCTCTGTATTTTCGGTAGCCGACATATGTCAGCGCAGTAATAATGATACCGCCTGTTGTCAGAATGACCCAGAGCAGCGAAGGGTCAGCGTCATCCCGCTCCACCTTGTCAAAAACCCGCTTTAAATCCTGCTGCAGGAGCGTCAGACGCTCAAGCTTTGTTCCTTTTGTCATCTGCTGAAACCCGTCCTGCTCAATCACCTCGATATGTTTCGCCACCGTATCAAGCTGGCCGGCCGACACATCCATTGTCAGGCTGGGATAAATTAAATCATATAATGATATAAATTCATTCCACTTTTCATTGAAATTTTCACTTCCGTTTCCGCTGACATCTTCTTTTAAGGCGCTGAATGTCGCCATAATCGGTCTTTCAAGCGAACCCCACAGCGGATCGGAGTGGTCTTCCATCGCATCCATTACCAACCTGAACTGGGCGGCTGCCCGGATTTTTTCGGTATCTGAGGCGTCTGCCTGTTTCAGAACGCGCACTAAATCATTGAAACCCAGAGTCACCTGCCTGACTTCGGCGCCGCTCAGTGAGTTTACGTGTGTCATTTTTTTCTTAAAGTAGCCAAGCACTTGCAGAGCCTCATCATACTGCGAATGCCGCGTCATTTGGAAAACGGTATCCGAAAGGTCGTTCAGTTCCTTGAGACCGCCCTCATCTTCAGCTTTGGCAGTTGTGATGAAACACATAAGAGCAAGTAAAAGACAGATCGTCAGCTTTCGTTTCATAGAGGTCCCTCCCACTCCTTCTCTTTACAGAATATGAGGAGCGGGACAAGGTTAGACCAAGATTCTATCAGTGTAAGTCAAGCTTTACCCGTCTTTTAGAAATCACCAAATAGTATGCAAGGCCGAGTGAAAATATGCTCAGCCAGAATGTAGCATAGCCGATCTCTTGCATATAGTCATTGAGCATTGAGTAGCGGGGCATCATGCCGAAAAGATAATCAATGACATCATTATGAAGCGTCCAAACAGCGGCAACGGCAAGATGCCATAACCGGAACCGAAAATACGGGCTGTATAAAACGCCTTGAACGGCCATGGCAAAATGTGAAGCAATCAGCATGTACCCTTCCCAAGGCATCTGCCCCATTTTGACCAGCACAAAGACATTCATTCCGACCGCCCACATCCCGTATTTTACAAGGGTTACAAGAGCCAGCGCTTCAAACAGCGGCGCGTTTCTTCCCATGAGAAATGCCAGAAGCACGAACAGGAAGAAAAACGTCGCCGTCGGGCTGTCAGGCACAAATATCAGAAATCGGAACGGCGTGTCTGCAAGCTGAGGCACATACCAATAATAGCCGTACACCGTACCGATAAAATTAACGGCAAGAACAAGCAGAAGCATGCCGCGCAACCCTAAAAGATAAGAAATCCACCTCATACCATCAACTCTCAGTCCGTAAAAAGTATGTATCATGCAAAAAAAGCTGACATCCGGTCAGCTCTTTTCATAAAAGTATATCCTGCTATTGTCTACTTCACAATACGTTATTTCGCTGTCGTTTCAGAAATGAACTTCGCCAGCTGATCAAGCTGTTTGTCATTCCCTTTAAAAATACCGGCTGGCATCTGCCCTTTCCCTTTGACGGCGATTTTTTTAATTTCTTCCGGGCTCAGCCCGTTATCGACCAGGGACGGACCGGCGCTTCCGCCTTGAAGATTATCCCCGTGACAGGAAATACAGCCTTGTTCTTTAAATACCTTATAACCGTCTGATTCAGTATCAATGGCGGCTTCTTTTTTGATTTTCCCTTGCTCCTCCGCCTTCGCCCAGTCATGCGTCGCGACTGACTGCCACGTTAAAAAGACCGTAGCGCAAAGCGCCAAAAGCATCATGCCGACCGCAACCGGACGCTTCCACGGCCTTCTTTCAGACCCCCTGTCGAGAAACGGAGCCAAAAGCAGCGACCCGAAGGCAAGACCCGGTATAATCATCGCGCCGATAACGGTGTAGCTCCCTGCGGCATATTCATATTTTAATAGCTGGTATAAAAATAGAAAATACCAATCAGGCAGCGGAATATACCCTGTATCCGTCGGGTCCGCCACCCGTTCCAAAGGCGGCTCGTGCACAATCGTTAAAACGAGAAATCCGACGAGGAAAACGGCCCCGACCATCCATTCTTTCAGCAGGAAGTTCGGCCAAAACGCCTCTGTCTTTCCAGGATACTCTGAATAGTCTTTCGGTATATTCGGTTTTTTTTCAGCCGGTATCCTTGAATCTCCTACAAACTTCATTCCTTTCCCCCGGTGCATGTCATCCCCTCCCTTTTATATCAGATTTGTATTAAAGCGGTCCTGAAATTCCCTGCTTGCGGATCATGACAAAGTGGGCGCCCATGAGCGCAAACAAAGCGGCAGGGAGAAAAAATACGTGAATCGCAAAAAATCTCGTCAGCGTTTGGGCGCCGACAATATCGTGGTGGCCGGCAAGAAGAGTTTTCACCTGCGCTCCGATCAATGGCGTCGCCTCCGCAATCTGAAGACCTACCTTTGTCGCAAACAGCGCCTTCATATCCCATGGAAGCAGATACCCTGTAAAACCGAGACCGAGCATCACAAAAAAGATCAGAACACCGACGATCCAGTTCAATTCCCGAGGCTTTTTATAAGCTCCCTGAAAGAAAACCCGCAGCGTATGTAAAAACATCATCACAATGACTAAACTTGCACCCCAATGGTGCATACCCCTTACAATCTGCCCGAAAGCGACTTCATTCTGCAAATAATACACAGATTCCCACGCGTTTTTTATATCCGGCACATAATACATCGTTAAAAACATCCCGGACAACACTTGGATAACGGTTACAAAAAACGTCAAACCGCCGAAACAATAGACAAAAGCCGAGAAATGGTGAGCGGGATTTACATGTTCCGGCACTTCATGGTCGGCGATATCCCGCCACATCGGCGTAATATCGAGACGTTCATCCACCCAGTCATAAATTTTGTTCAGCATGTCACCCTTCCCCCCTAGGCTTTGCTTTTCCAAGATACAAAAAGCCGTCCTTTACTTTTTGCTCATAACGGTCAAGAGGCGCGAGCGGCGGCGTGCCCGGAACGTTCGTGCCGTCTTTTTCATACAGCCCGTAATGGCAGGGACAAAAGAACTTGTTCGGATTTTTAGGATCATTGTTCCAGTTTACGGTGCAGCCCAAATGCTTACAGATCGGAGAAAGCGCTATAATTTCATCCCCATGCTTGTAAACCCAGGCTGACCTGGATTCTTCCGATTCGTACCAGGCGTCGACTTGATGAATTTTAAAGTCAAACCGCTTCGGCTCCTTCGTCAGCTCATCCACACTGACAACCTGCACCATTTTTTGATCTCCCGTCGGTTTTAATACCGGGTCCAGCGCAAAACGGACCATGGGCATAAGCGCACTGGCGGCCATAAATCCCCCCACGCCGGTGAGCGCATAGTTTAAAAATTGTCTTCTTGATATATCTTGTTTTCCGCCCATCTCTTCCCCCCCTAAAGATTGACCAAAAATTAACTAAAATAGAAAATAATTCTGAGATTTGACACCCTCATAATATATGAATCTTTCAGCAAGGTCAACAGAGGCAAAACGGGTGTTTTGCGGGATGCCTGGTGTTTTTTAAGAATTGTTCCACTTCTGTAACAAAACGTTCAAAATTTCTCCGCACTTGTCATCCGCAATTTTTCTCTTTAAAGAGTCTTTCATATGTTCAAACGGAACGGCAGGTATGTATATGACATCAGAACCTATTTCAGAATCCTTCCATTTTTCGTCTGCCGTCAGGAACAAGACGTGCCGAAAGTTGGTCATCACCTCGTCTTTGAGTTTTTGAAGCAGGGCGATTTGTGATTGGTCTATATCAACATATGTATAAGAGGGGAATAAATATACCCGTCCCTTCAATTGGCGCTCAAGCTCTTCAGAAAGCAATTGGGTGCTTTCCCCCTGTTCAACGGCCTCTTTTAAGCCTCCTGAAGATGTTATGGAAATTAACGGAATGACAGCGGTATCAATGTAATCCGCAGATTGTAAATAGGCATCGGCATCAGCGGCCCTCCATCTCATGTCTCGTTCCTCCTCTTTACGCAACAAGCCTTGCATATTCTGCAAGGCTGTCATTTATGTGAGCTGATTCAATTGGCGGGAAAGCTTTTCAAATGTTTCTTTGTCGTGGCGGTCCAGCGCCTCGTCGATATCTTTAAGCAGCTTTTCCCGCTGGAAAGTGGAAATGGCATGTTCTAATATTTTTTCGGCCATCCCCTGATCCTGTTTATTTTCAAACAGGTCTTTCGGCAGATGCGGATTTGATTCAAGAACAGCGGCATATTCCGGTGAGCTGTAGGCCGAACGGAAATTCAGCTGGATAAATAAATCCTGCTGTTTATTTAACCGGATGTCGTGAAAAGATTTTTCCGCGTCCGTAGTCATGACATTTTCTTTGTAAAACCTAAACGGCACCTCATCAACGCAATGAGTAGACATGATAATGCCTCGCGGGCAAAATTCGGCTTGTTCTACAAAATGGACTTTTTCCATTAATGAATCATGACTCATTAAATAATTTAAAATCCAGACGCACTCCCGGCGTTTAAGCTGATAATGATTTAAAAACCAACGGATAAAATCCTTTTTTTCATTGACAGAAACAGGGGTCTGCATGTAATTCCCTCCTCTATCGATCGTATAATCTGACATCACTTATACATTCAGCAAGCATGGTCCAAAATCCTGCTTATCTTAAAAATTCATCCTCTATCCGTAAGATTGTTTCTTCAAGCTCTTCGTTTGTTCCATCCATTGAAAGCACTTGTTTTAAAAGCGGCAGCGCTTCTTTCTGGAGACCCTCTTCCAATAAGAAGTGAGCGTATTCATATAAGAAATCCCGATCATCCTGATAATGGAGATACGCAGCTTCGAAGCTTTTTTTCGCTTTAGCGTATTGCTCAAGGCCTGTATAAGCACCCGCCAAATACCAATTGTATTTCGGATCTTCTTCTCCGTAGCCGCGGACTTCCTGAATCAGATCAATAATCTCTTCAAAGCTTTCTTCTTTATGATAGACGGCTAAAAGCGTATGGAGCGCTTCCACGTAACCCGGATCGAGCGCCAGCGCTTCCTGAAGAAGCTTTTTGCCTTCCTCTTCGTTGCCGAGCTTTAACGCCATTTTCGCCGCATAGAGAAAAAGCTCTTTATTGTATTCATCGTAAGTAATACCTTCTTTAGCGGTTTTTAATGCATCTTCATACATGCCTTCTGCCTCGTAGCTTTTTGCAAGCGGCATATAAAGCGATGAATAGGAAGGATCAAGCCCTTTTAAATCAGACAGCTGCTTGATGGCTGTTTTGACCATTCCCGCCTGATAGGCTGTGAACCCGTACCCGAAAATCGTATTCGGTTCTGTATGTTCTGCCGCCGCTTTTTCATACCATGAAATCGCTTCCTCAAATTCACCCGCCGCGCTCAATGACTCAGCCAGCCTCTGATGAACATTTACGCCGCCGATTTCGTGCCGTTCTTTTGCCGTCTCTTCATAGTAAGGAACGGCTTTTGCGTATGATCCCTGAGTGAAGTATAATTCCCCCAGAGCGAAATCAATAACAGGTTCATCTTGTAACATCGCTTTCGCCTGTAACAGCTTTTGCTCACTTACTTCAAATAAGCCCTGCATCTGATACAGATCAGCCATTAAAAGAAGGCTTTCCGCGTAAGACGGGTCTTCCGGAGAAATCGTCTCCAGCACCTCTAGAGCTTTTTCTTCTTCATCAATATCTATTAACAATTCGGCGTAAAAATTCGTCAGCTCAGACTCATCCGGATAAAGGTCATGCAGATCACTGATCAGCGCTAACGCTTTTTCGGCGTTTCCCCATTCATAGTAGAGCTGGGCTGCAATGGCTTTGTCTTCGTCATGAAGCTGCGTTTCAGCTTTTGAAAGCACTTTGAGTCCCTTTTCGGTTTCACCTGCTTCAACTAATTTTATGGCTTCTTGGATCAATGTATTCAAATCAGACCGGTCCTTTCTTTTCCTATACCTCATCAACCAATGAAAAGGGTTTTTATTCGGGTTATTCTTATCATAATTCAGACAGGGCCTGCCCGCAAATAAGATGCTTCACCCGGCATTATAGTTTATCAGAAAATGCTTAAGAGGAAAACGGCAAAAAAGGGGACGGCATCTTTATACGCAAACAGCGCAATTTGTTCCGGCTGTTTCTGTAACGAAAACGCATTCCCCCTTTCTGTTATTTTCTGTTTAAGACAAGCTATGTCAAAGCCCAAAGTTTTATGACACATGAAGAAAAAAGCCCGAAGAATCTCTTCAGGCTTTTTTGGCTAATTGATCTAAATGCTCAAAAAATGTCGGATATGAGACATGGATTGCCTCAGTATCACGGATGTCAATCGGCTCTTCTGTCAGGCATGAAGCGACACCGAGCATCATGCCGATGCGGTGGTCACCGTGGCTTGACACATCGGCTCCGCCCGCAAGCGTTTTTTTGCCGTGTATTTTCATGCCGTCTTCAGTCGGTTCAATGTCTGCGCCGATTTTCCGGAGCTCTGATACGACGGTGTCGATCCGGTTCGTTTCCTTCACCTTCAGCTCCGCAGCGTCTTTAATGACAGTTGTGCCTTCAGCCTGCGTTGCCAAAAGGGCGATAATCGGGATCTCGTCAATTAAACGGGGAATGATTTCTCCGCCGATTTCTGCCGCTTTCAGATCTGAAGTTTCAATAACCAGGTCTCCGTAAGGCTCTGCGCTGTCCGCTTCTGAAGGAATCACTTCAAGTGAAGCCCCCATTTGCTTTAAGACATCAATCATTCCCGTGCGTGTCGGGTTCAGGCCGACGTTTTTCAGCACAATCCGGCTCCCGGGAACGACAGCGCCTGCCGCGAGGAAAAAGGCTGCTGAAGAAATATCGCCGGGCACGAAAATATCAGCCCCCCGAAGCTTCTGACCGCCCGTTACGGAGGCGCTCGTCTCCGTTTCCGCAAGCTCGGCGCCAAAAGCGTTCAGCATCCGTTCCGTATGGTCTCTTGATTTATGAGGCTCAGTGACGGTCGTCGTTCCTTCAGCCTGCAATCCGGCAAGCAGCACGGCGGATTTGATCTGCGCGCTTGCAACAGGGGAGACGTAATCAATGCCTTTCAATTGTCCGCCTCTTACGGATAAAGGCGTAAATCCTCCGTCCGCTCTTCCGTCAATCGCGGCTCCCATCTGTTTTAAAGGCTCCGTCACCCTCTTCATCGGGCGCTTTGCAATACTTTCGTCGCCCGCTACCGTACTGTGAAATGGGCGTCCGGCTAAAATGCCGAGCATCAGGCGGATGGTCGTGCCGGAATTTCCGACATCAAGAAGGCTGTCAGGCTCACAAAGTGCGTCAATGCCCTTCCCGTATATCGTTACATCACTTCCGTTTTGTTCAATGGAGACACCCATTTTTCTGAAGCAGGCAATGGTGCTCAGACAATCGGCTCCGGGCAAAAAGTTTTTTACCGTTGTGGTTCCTTCCGCAAGCGCTCCGAACATAACAGAACGGTGGGAGATGGATTTATCCCCCGGAATATGAATTTCACCGTTTAAAGACGTCACTTTTTCTCTTTTCAATGTTTTCCACCTCAGTCAGCGTAAAATGTGTCATATTTGGCGCGGGATTGAATGCAGGTTTCCGCACGCTTCCGGTCATCATCAGTCTGGAAACTGATTCTGAGAATTCCGTTAATATCTTCTCTTGTTTCGATAATGCGGATGTTGGTGATACTGATTTTTTCTTCTGCCAATATCGCCGTAATTTCCGAAATGACCCCCGGATGATCGGGAACATCGACATAAAGGTCATAAAAGGACGGGATCGCTCCTTTTTGACGGAGCGGCAGACCGTCGCGATAATCTTTCGCTTTTTTAAAATATCCGAACAGGCTGTCCGCATCTTCATTTTCTACATAAGACTCGATCGTGTCAATCTCCCGTTTCCATTCTTTGAAGCGGTCAAGCAGTTTATCTTTGTTATGAAGAAGTATGTCCCTCCACATCGCCGGGCTGCTTGAGGCGATCCTGGTGATGTCCCGAAAACCGCCGGCTGCGAAACGTTTCAAAAACGGATAATCTTCTTCAGCATGATGAGCCTGATGTACGAGGCTTGCAGCAACGATATGAGGGAAATGGCTGATGACGCTCGTTACGCCGTCATGCTCCTCGGGGGTCATCTCCACAAAGTGGGCGTTTGCCGCTTTCAAAAGTTCCTTCAGATGCGTTACTGACTCTTTAGAAGTTGATTTTCCGGGTGTTAAAATATAAAACGCATTTTCGAATAAAAATTCTTTCGCGGCAGCGGCCCCGGATTTATGAGATCCCGCCATCGGATGGCCGCCGACAAATTGATAGTGAGCCGGAAGCACTTTGTCGGCGTAGCTGACGACTTTCTGTTTCGTGCTGCCCACATCCGTAATCAGGAGTTCATGGGTGATGTCTGATGCGGCCAGCACATCGAGCATTTTCAGCGTTTGGGCGACAGGCGTGGCGATAATGACAACAGACGCTTGCTGCGCCCCTTCCGTAAATGAGCCGGCCCGCTCGTCAATAATTCCGAGCTTCAGCGCGGCAGTGAGCTGTTCTTCCGAAATATCCATACCGATAATCCGTTTATGCGGATGCTCCTTTTTGATGGCCAATGCGATCGATCCGCCAATCAGCCCGATCCCCGCAAGCAATATAGTATCCTTCATTTCACTCATTTCCTTTTTCAACTATTTTAATAGAGCAAAGAGGTGATGCCTGATCACCTCTTATAATATTTCAGCTAAAATTGTGAGAATTTCCTCATTCTGCTCTTTCGTACCGACCGTAATCCTTAACGCTGTCGGAAATCCGAGCGCCTGTCCTGAGCGGACGATATATCCTTTTTCCAACAGGGCTTGGAACAGTTCATCCGCCGGGCGGTTAAAATCAATGAGCACAAAGTTGGTTTGTGAAGGATAACAAGTTAATCCGTGAGTTTCTGCAAAATCATAATACTGCTTAAGGCCTGCTTTATTTTTCTCGACGCATTCCTGAATAAATGTCTGGTCATCAAGCGCTGCCAGTGCCGAAGCCTGACCGATTCTGCTCGTATTGAACGGCTCTCTCGCCGGTTCAATCTGGCGGATCAGTGCTTCGTCCGCAATGCCGTATCCGACGCGCAGCGCGGCAAGTCCGTACGCTTTAGAGAAGGTGCGGAGGATCATAACATTCGGATATTGCTTTAAAAGCGGAATGCTTTCTGGGTAATCTTCCGCCGTAACATACTCGTAGTAAGCTTCATCAAGTACAACGAGTATATGCTCGGGAACTCTGTTTAAAAAGGCAATTAGCTCTTGCTCAGAAGTATATGTCCCCGTCGGATTATTGGGGTTGCATACCCATATGACTTTCGTCTCGCCGTCAATTGCTTCCAGCATCCGGTCCAAATCATGAGCGCCGTCACTGCGGAGCGGAACCTCGCGCACCTCAGCGCCTTCAATCACCGCATTGTGTCTGTATTGCGGGAAAGTCGGGGCGGCGGTAATCGTGTTTGCCTGATCATTTAATAAAGAACGGCAGATAATCTGCACAAGCTCATCAGAGCCGTTGCCGAAAATGATCGAAGATTCACTGACCTGCAGATGCTCACTGAGCCGTGTTCTCAAAGCGGCACTGTAACCGTCGGGATACAGCGCAAGCTGCTCAATCTCCTGATGCAGCGCATCTTTAGCGGCCTGTGAACAGCCGAACGGATTTTCGTTAGAAGCGAGTTTTACTACTTTCTCAAGCCCGTATTCCATTTTCACTTCTTCTATTGGTTTGCCCGGCTGATACGGTTTCAGCTGCCGCAGCTGTTCTTTAATCTGCAAATCCAGTCACCTCATTTTACACTGTACAGTCGTCCGAACGTCTTTGCGTATTCTTCAAATTCAAGAAGCGCATCAGCTCTTGTTTCGGGATTCACAAGCTTTGTTTTAAGCTCTTCAACTTTTTTGACAAGCGCGCTGCCGACAACGACACCGTCAGATATTTCATTCATCCCGTCAACCTGTTTGCGGTTTGAAATGCCAAAACCGACCGCCACCGGAACAGGGCTGAATTCTTTCACCTTACGTATGAAAGAGTATACAGACGGGTCGAATTCGCTGCGTACGCCCGTCACTCCTAAAGAGGATACACAATACACAAAGCCGCAGGCCTGTTCAGTAATTATTTTCAAACGGTCTTCACTTGTCGGCGCAACCAGAGAGATATAAGCGATGTTCGCCTTTTTGCATGTCATTTGCAAAAGGGCGCTTTCCTCTAATGGAAGGTCGGGTACAAGCAGACCGTCTATGTCGTTTTCCCGCAGTAAAGCGAAAAAGTATTCTTTTTCTAATTGTAACACAGGATTATAATACGTAAAGAGGATAATTGGAATATGAACGCCGTTTTTTTTCATTTTGCCGCCAAGTTCAATTGCTTTTACGATATTCATTCCGTTTTCCAGAGCCCGTTTTGAAGCCCGTTGTATGACGGGTCCGTCCGCAAGCGGATCTGTGTAAGGAACGCCGATTTCAAGGGCAGAGGCGCCTGCATTCTGCAATGATATTGCCAGCTCAACAGAAATGTCAGGAAGCGGATCGCCAGCCGTAATAAAAGGGATAAATAATTTTTCAGAATCTCGCAGATTAAACATGTGTCCCCACCCCGTTTTCCAAAACATTCATCAGCGTATGAACATCTTTATCTCCTCTTCCCGACAAACTGACGAGAATGATTTTGTCTTTATCCATGTCTTTTGCCATTTCAAACGCTTTTGCCAGAGCGTGGGCAGATTCAATAGCCGGAAGAATACCTTCTGTTTCAGAAAGCAGACGTAACGCGGCAATCGCTTCATCGTCTGTCACGCTTTCGTACGTTACACGGCCGCTTTTATGCAGATAAGCGTGCTCAGGGCCGATCCCCGGGTAATCAAGGCCTGCTGAAATGGAATACGGTTCGATAATCTGCCCGTATTCATCTTGTATTAAATAGGTCATTGAACCGTGAATCACCCCGAGCGTCCCTTTTGCGATCGTTGCCGCATGCAGCGGCGTATCAATTCCTTTTCCGGCAGCCTCGGCGCCGATCAGCTCAATATCTTCGTCTAAAAAGGCCTGAAATATGCCCATCGCATTGCTTCCGCCGCCGACACATGCAACAACCTTGTCCGGGAGCGTTCCTTCAACCCGGCGGAGCTGTTCTTTCGCTTCCTCGCCGATGATTTTCTGAAATTCGCGAACGATATACGGATACGGGTGCGGCCCCACTACAGAACCGATAAGGTAGAAATGATCTTCACAATGCTGGACCCAATACCTGATCGCCTCATTCGTCGCATCTTTCAGCGTGCCGTTGCCGCTTGTGACCGGCACCACTTCCGCGCCGAGCAGTTTCATCCGGAATACGTTCAACGACTGGCGTGCAACGTCTTCTTCACCCATAAAAACTGTACACTTAAAACCGAATTTTGCGGCGGCTGTCGCGGCAGCCACACCGTGCTGTCCCGCACCGGTTTCGGCGATGATTTTCGTTTTGCCCATCTTTTTGGCAAGCAGAATCTGGCCTAACGCATTGTTAATTTTATGAGAGCCGGTATGGTTTAAATCTTCTCTTTTCAGATAGATTTTCGCCCCTCCCAAATAATCTGACACCCTGTCTGCGAACGTTAATGCGGTCGGTCTTCCGGAGTAATCAAACAATAGCTTTTTATATTCGGCATGAAAAACGGGATCATTCTTTAATTCTTTGAAAGCCGTTTCGATTTCCTCAAGGGGCCGCATCAATGTTTCAGGGACAAATTTGCCGCCGAATTCGCCGTATCTTCCGATTTCATTTGGATATGGATACATAGTGGTTCATCCTTTCTTCTAAAAGCCGGATCAGTGTTTGATCCTTTTGTCCGTTTTTTTCAATTCCGCTGGCAAGATCTATACCGCACGGACGCGATCTCAGTAAGCCGGTAATCGTTTCAGGATTAACGCCGCCCGCAATAAAACAGCGCTTGCTTGCATTTTGAGCCTGATTTCGGTACAAGGGGACACGAGCCCATGAAAACGCGATTCCCGTGCCGCCTCTCATTCCTTTTACTGAAGAATCAATGACATAGCCGTCGACAGCAGGTGCAAATTGAGCCATCTGACGAAGCGTCCCTTCCCCGTGATGGAGCGCTTTCCATATTTCCGAGCGCACAAGCGGACGGAGGCGGCGGGCATCCTCAGGCGATTCATCACCGTGAAGCTGGATGGCGTCAAGTGCCAGATCAGAGGCGATTTGCGCGATGTTTTCTATCGTTTCATTTACAAATACTCCGACATGTTTCTTGTCTGTCCAGACCTGCTCTTTCCATTTCCGGACCTCATCCGGCGTTACTCTCCGTTTGCTTGCGGCAAAAACAAATCCCAGATAATCCGCTCCTGAAGCTGCCGCAAGTTCGTAATCACGCTTCGATCGTATCCCGCAGTACTTTACCTCAGGCTTTTTCATATCATCACTCCCCGAACAGTCCGCGGATCGCCTTTTGCTGCGAATCCTCTCTCATTAAGGATTCTCCGACCAATACAGCCTGCGCCCCGTGCTTGTTGACGAATTGCAGGTCAGCCAAAGAACCGATGCCGCTTTCGCTGACCAGCAGGCAGCCGTCCGGTACAAGCTGCGCTATTTTTTCCGTTTGCGAAACAGAAGTACGGAACGTTTTTAAGTCCCGGTTGTTTATGCCGAGAATGTCCGGCTGAAACACTTGTAAAATCCGTTCAAGCACAGTTTCATCATGGACTTCAACGAGAACGTCCATGCCCTTCTCGCGGGCTTCCAGATAAAGCTCATGAAGCTCTGAAGGTTCCAGCGCTTCCCCGATCAGCAAAATGGCATCGGCGCCGATCCTGAACGATTCCTCCACCTGAAGGGAATCAATAATAAAATCTTTTCTCAGCACGGGAAGAGACACGGTTTGTTTAACATCTGTCAGAAATTGATTTCTCCCCTGAAAAAAACGGGTATCCGTGAGAACTGAAAGGGCGTCGGCTTTAGCCGCTTCATAATCCGCCGCAATCGTTTCCGGAACAAAATGCTCTTTAATCAATCCTTTAGACGGCGAAGCTTTTTTCACTTCGGCAATCAGCCCGATAAAACGGTTCGGGTTCTGGAGCGCTTTTTTAAAGGATCTCCGTTCAATTTGACAGGTTTCCGGCAGCACGATGGATTTGATTTCTTCTTTTTTCTGCTGAATGATTTGATCAAGCATACATTTCTTCCTCTTTCTGTTTCAGACGTTCGAGCTGCCTTTTGGCATCTCCGTTTTGAATCGCTTCTAAGGCGGTTTTCGTTCCTTCTTTCAGATCGTTTGCAAGACCTGCCGTATAAATGGCCGCGCCCGCATTTAAGGCGGTAATATGCAGAGCGGATGACGGAGCTTTATTTGCAAAAATATTCTGAATGAGGAGCGCGCTTTCTTCCGATGAACTCACTTGAATATCCTTTAGTGAACCTTCTGCAAAACCGAATTGTTCAGGTGAAACGGAATATTCCAGACGTTCACCGTTTTTCAGTTCAATGATATCGGTCGGTGCTGAGATGGACAATTCATCTAATCCGTCACGGGCCGACACAAGCATGACGTGTCTGACATCAAATTGTTCCAGAGCGCTAGCCATCAGGCGCGCTTTATCAAATGAATAGACGCCGATCACCTGCCGCTTCACCTGCAGCGGGTTGCTGAGCGGGCCCAGCAGATTAAATACGGTTCGGAAGCCAAGCTCTTTTCTTGCGGCGGCGACGTGCTTCATTGACGAATGAAACAGCGGCGCAAACAAAAACCCCATTTGTTTCATTTCAATGCTGCGTTTGACGCTGTCTGGAGTGGCTTGAATGGAAACCCCCAGCTTTTCCAGCACATCCGCGCTGCCGCTTTTAGACGAAACGGAGCGATTTCCGTGCTTGGCAACTTTAGCTCCGGCAGCAGAAGCTGTAATTGCCGCTGCCGTGGATATGTTAAACGTAGAAATCCCGTCTCCGCCTGTTCCGCACGTATCAACGACATCCGTCAAGCTACCTGATGTCTGTGCCCGCGCCCGCATCACTTTTACAAATCCGGCAAGCTCCTCCGCCGTTTCACCTCGGTGGGCTAACACCGATAAAATCCCGCCGATCTCAGACTGCGACATGTCCCCGTTCATCATCATTTCCATCAGCTTTTCGGCTTCTCCGGTTTTCAGCGTACGGCCATTAACGCACGATTGCAGAAATTTGTTCATCCGTCTTCTCCTCCCCGCCAGAAAAGATGTCTTCTGCGATTTGAATCGTTTTTAAAAGCGCCCCCGCTTTGTTACAGCTTTCTTCATATTCGGCTTCCGGGACGGAATCGGCGACTATTCCCGCGCCCGCCTGCACCGATGCCGTACCGTTTTTGACACTCATGGTGCGGATGGTAATACACGAATCAATTGACCCGTCAAATCCGATATAAGCGATACATCCGCCGTAGGTTTCTCTGGAAGTCGGTTCTAATTCATTTAAAAGCTGCATCGCGCGGATTTTCGGAGCGCCCGTGAGTGTTCCTGCCGGGAATGCCGACATCAGCGCGTCAACGGGATGGATGCCCTGCTTTAAACGGCCGGTTACAACAGAGATGATGTGCATCACATGTGAAAAAGAAACGACCTTTGTGAATTCCGGAACGGCTACGGAACCGTACTCCGCAACTCTGCCGATGTCATTGCGCGCAAGATCGACGAGCATGTAATGTTCAGCTTTTTCTTTTTCGTCATTCATCAGCTCTTTTTTCAGGCGTTCGTCCTCTTCTTTTCCGGCGCCCCTTCTTCTCGTTCCGGCAATCGGATGAATTTCCAGGTGCCTGTCATGCACGCGGATCAGACGTTCAGGCGAACTCCCGACAATGTCTCTGTCAGGCAGTTTGATATAGTACATATAGGGTGAAGGATTGATGATGCGAAGCACCCTGTACAGCTCAAATGAATGCCTGGATACCGGAATGTCAAACTTTTGCGAAAGCACCCCTTGAAAAATGTCTCCCGCTTTTATATATTCTTTCAGTTTATTAACGCCGGCCATAAACTCTTCTTTCGTATAATTGGATGTCACAGCGGCAAAACTTGGCGTGTCAAACGTTTCTTTAGAAAAAAACGGCTCTTTCATATCTTTCGATTCTGTCAAAATACCGATAAGCTTACGAAGCTCCGCGCAATTTTCTTTAAAAACGGCCCGCTTTTCTTCCTCCGTCTCCCGGCCGTTAAGCTCCGCATATTGAATGAAATGCACTTGTTTCGTTTCGTGGTCGTACGCGATGATTTTCCGGCAGACAAACAGCATGCATTTTTCGAAATCTGTTACTTTCGCGTGGCTTGGCACGGAAGGCTCAATCAAAGGAATCATGTCATAGCTCAGATAACCGACCGCCCCTCCCGAAAATGGGATATCAAGCTCGGGTGTTTTAATGCGGAAGCTCTCATTCATCCAGTCAAGCACGGCTTTTAATTCTCCGGCTTCAAACAGCGTATGCCCATTTGGATCAGCGGCAGTGAATGTGTTATGACTCTCTTTAATCGTGATAAAAGGATCAAGGCCGATAAAAGAGTATCTCGACCAGCTTGACGACTCATCCTTGCTTTCTAAAAGATACGTAATGTTTCTGTCCAGTTTTTCAACCATCTGAATGGGTGTGATCGTGTCGACCGTAAAAGTCTCTGCGATTGGAATGGTGCGGTGTGTCAGACTGTCCTTTAAAAATAAAGAAACATCCGATTGTAAATTCATGATTCTCCTCCTTACGGTAAGGAGAATGAGATGAAGAGTGAGAGGAGTCTTGCGTATAAGAAATAAACCCAAAAGAAAGGCTTCTTTTGGGCAGAATAAAAACGTGTTTATCTCAGCTCAGCTAAACTCATTCTCTGCTACCCTATTCTAAACTCAACTGTTCAATGTCTTACTTACCAGCTCTATACACACTCTTGTGTATTTCTAAGCTTTGTTTATCGTATTACATGTCAGTATTTTTTGTCAATGATAAATCCGGCCTTAACACAACGGCTTTTTCTAAATAGACATGCTTGATTTCATCCTGAGGCGTATCCGTCTGAACCGTCATCAGGACACGGATACACTTTTGCAGAGCGCCGGTGACATCCATTTCCTGCATGCACGTCACCGGGACGTATTGCCACCCGGAAAGGCGGCGGACCGCTTTTGCCGGAAATACGGAATGGATATCAGGCGTGGCGGATAACAGGATCTGTACAACGTCTTCCGGCTTGCATCCATTTTGTTCAATGATTTTTTCAAGCAGCTGCTGTGTTTTTTCTAAAATTTCTTGTCCGGTGTCTTGTTCCACCGTTGTTGCTCCGCGAATGCCGCGTATCATCATGCTGTTTCCTCCATTCGCCATTTGTTCAGCAAATTTTCGAGCTCATCTTTTGAAAGCATGCAGTCCCGCGCTTCGCCTAATTCCTTTAACACGATAAACTGTGTCATGCCTCCGCGCGTTTTTTTATCATTCATCATCCGGGCGGAGAGAACCGGCGTTTCAATATCTTGTCTGATGCTTCCCGGATAGCCGAGCCCAATCAGCCATTGTGTAAGTTCTTTCCTGTTCATCTTGCAACGTGCAACCTGTTCACTCACGTAAAGGGCAAACTGCATGCCGAGGGCGACCGCATCTCCATGTGTAATCCGTCCGTAGCCGTATTCCGCCTCAACGGCATGGCCAAGCGTATGGCCGAAATTCAGAAAAGCTCTTACCCCCTCTTCCTTTTCGTCCTCACGCACGACGGCCGATTTGATTGAAATTCCTTTATAAATCATTTCATTCAGCTCAGCGCTTGTCAGTCCTTGCAACGTGTCAAACGTGAGAAGTTTTTCTAAAAAAGCATGATCGGCGATAAACGCGTGTTTGATCACTTCAGCCATGCCCGATCTCAGCTCTTGTTCCGGCAGGGTTTTCAGTAGCTCCGTATCGTAAATCACCGCTTTCGGCTGATAAAACGCGCCGATTAAGTTCTTTCCGAGTTTATGATTGACGGCCACCTTGCCGCCGACCGCGCTGTCATGGGCAAGCAGTGTTGTCGGCATTTGAATGAAATCAATTCCGCGCATAAAAGTTGCTGCGCAAAAGCCGGCCAAATCACCCGTCACGCCGCCTCCGAAGGCAATCATACATGAGGAGCGGTCCATATGGAAAGCGATCGCTTCCGTTTGAATCCGTTCATACTCTTTTAGAGATTTCGCTTCTTCTCCGCTTGGAACGATCACTTTTTTCACGGGCCATGTTTCGTTTAAAAGCCGGAACATCTCATCACCGTAAAGCCGGTCAACTTCAGCATCGATGATGAGAAGGATCTTTGTCAGCGGCCTGTTCAGTGAAGACAAAAGGGCAGCGGCCTGTTTCCTTATACCTTCACCGATATACACGGGATATGCGGAGGAAGCTGTCCGAACCTCAAGCTCTTTCATCAGAATTCCCTCGATAATTTTTTCATGTTTTCAACATTTTCTTTAATTCGGTCGATCTGGTCAAGCCCGAATTGTTCTACGACGGCATTTGCGATTTCCCAGGCCACTGCTGCTTCAGCCACTACACTTGCTGCCGGAACCGCGCAGCTGTCTGAACGTTCAATGCTCGCTGTAAACGGTTCTTTCGTTTCAATGTCGACGCTTTTCAGCGGCTTGTACAAAGTAGGGATCGGTTTCATAACGCCGCGGACGACAATCGGCATTCCCGTCGTCATACCGCCTTCTAATCCTCCGAGCCTGTTTGTGGCGCGTGTATAGCCTTTCTCTTCATCCCATACGATTTCATCATGAACTTCACTGCCGTTTTTGCCGGCCGCTTCAAAACCGATGCCGAACTCTACGCCTTTAAACGCGTTAATCGACAGAACGGCAGCAGCGAGCTTGCTGTCCAGCTTACGGTCATAGTGGACATAGCTTCCGACACCGACCGGCATGCCTTCGACGATCACTTCAACGATTCCGCCGATCGAGTCGCCGTTTGCCTTCGCTTCATCAATGGCTGCCATCATTTGACGGCCTGCTTCTTCATCGTAGCATCTGACCGGTGATTCTTCCGTTACCCGTTGGAGATCCTCAATGGATGTGTAATCGGTTTTCTCTGCTTTTACGCTGCCGATTTGCAGGACATGTCCGGCGACTTTAATGCCAAGCTCAGCTAAAATCTTTTTAGCGACGGCTCCGGCAGCCACGCGAACCGTTGTCTCACGCGCGGAAGATCGTTCTAACACATTTCTCATATCACGGTGATTATACTTAATAGCACCGTTCAAATCTGCGTGTCCCGGTCTCGGTCTTGAAATCTGGCGTTTCATTTCACTTTCTTCTTCTTCTGTAATCGGTGCGGCGCCCATGATTTTTGTCCAGTGAGTCCAGTCTTTATTTTCTACAACGAGCGCGATCGGTGAACCGAGTGTCCGGGCATGCCGCACGCCGCTTGTGATCTTCGCTCTGTCCGTTTCAATCTGCATGCGGCGTCCGCGGCCGTGCCCTTTTTGACGTCTGGCAAGCTCAAAATTAATGTCTTCTTCAGTTATATAAAGCCCCGCAGGCACACCTTCTATAATTGTCGTCAGCTGCGGACCGTGTGATTCTCCGGCTGTTAAGTATCTCATTTCTTTCTTCTCCCTTCATCGCATTAACGCTTTTAAGTAAAACTATACCACAAGTTTTCATTAAATGTCTTCTATCTTTTTTGATAAAAAAATGTATCAGTGCTCTCAAGGCCGAATTTTTCCGGGCTGAAAATCTGTTCTGTACTGCCGACAAACAGAATTCCGTTCTTTTTCAGACTGCCCGCCATTTTCACATACAGCTCTTCTTTTGCTTTTTCAGTAAAATAAATAAAGACGTTGCGGCAGACGATCAGATCAAAATCCTGTTCATAGCTGTCGGCAAGCAGGTTGTGCCGCTTAAACCGGATGCTTTTTTGAATCTCTTGTTTTACTTGATAACTGTTGTCAGCCTGCTTAGTGAAATAACGGCTTTTCACTGAAGCCGGCACCTCTTGCAGCGAGCGTTCCTGATAGATGCCCCGCTTAGCTTTGCTCAGCGCCTTCTCATCAATATCTGTCGCCAATATTTCAAATCCGGCCAGTCCCGTCTGCTGATTGAGAATCATCGCCAAAGTATAAGGTTCCTCTCCCGTTGAACAGGCCGCGCTCCATATTTTTAACGGTTTGTTATGCTTTATTAACGGAAGAATTGAAGTTTCAAGAACTTCCCACCGTTTATAATTTCGGTAAAATTCAGAAACATTGATCGTCATTCTGTCCAATGTTTCATTTAATAAAAGCTTGTCCTTTTCCAAAGCGGCGGCAAATTCCTGAAAATCTCTGAACCCCTTCTTTTCATAAAGGGACGTCAGCCGCCTTTTCATCTGTGCTTCTTTGTATAAAGATAAATCAACGCCGGTTATTTGTTTCCACTTGGTGATAAAAATGTCGTAAGGCTCCATTGCTTCTCTCCCAATCTCGCTGTCTTTTGTCCTAGTATAGCCTGTTTTCTGTCGAAATTGTACGATTTCAATAAAAAAATCAGCCCGCGGGCTGATTTGTGAGAAACGAAAAGACAGGGCAGCGCAGCCTCTGTCTTTCATAAATGATGTAAACCTTTTCATAATACGAGAAAAAGAAAGGCTGACGGCTTAGTACACCCAGTCGGCCATTAATTTTTGATACGGTACAAGCTCTTCCTGTTTAAAGAAAATGTGAATTTCCCGCTCAGCGCTTTCTAAGGAGTCTGAACCGTGAATGATATTTTTGCCGACAAACATGCCGTAGTCACCGCGGATTGTGCCCGGCAGTGCATCTTTCGGGTTCGTTTTTCCGATCAGCTGTCTTGTGATCTCTACTACATTTTCCCCTTCCCATACCATTGCAAATACGGGTCCTGATGTAATGAATTCCACAAGCTCGCCGAAAAACGGCTTCCCTTTATGTTCAGCATAATGGGTTTCAGCCATCTGTTCTGAAACTTGCATTAGCTTGGCTCCTGCCAATTGTAAGCCCTTACGCTCAAATCTGGATAAAATCTCTCCGATCAGCTGGCGCTGTACGCCGTCCGGTTTTACCATGATAAAAGTTTTTTCCATAAGATTCTCCACCCCATCATTATGTATAGGCTTTCAAGTTGCACACCGAAATCGTAACATCTTTCTGACAATTAATCAATCCAGGGCGGAGAATGTTCACATCTTGTTCGTAAAAGGAATTTAAAATTTCCGTTTGCCGATATATTTGGCGATGGCGGCCAATGATGAGCGCGCACGTCCTCTCGGCAGTGTATTCAGTTTTTCAAACGCTTTTTTTAAGTACCTGTCACTGACGGCTATTGATTTTTCAATCGCGTCTGTGCGTTTAATATTTTCAATAATGGGGGCGAGCTGCTCCTGTGTTGTTTCACTGTTAATTAATTTCAGCTGATTTTTCAATTCAGGCTGACTGAGCGCGTACAAAACGGGCAGAGTGACATTTCCTTGCAGCAGATCCCCTCCGACCGGTTTTCCCAGTTCCTCTTCCGTTGAAGTGAAATCAAGAATGTCGTCAATAATCTGATAGGACATGCCCACGTAATAACCGAACCAATATAATGCTTTGTGAATCTTCTCATCAGCTCCCGAAGCGATGGCGCCGAGCTGGCAGCTGACGGCAATGAGAAGAGCCGTTTTCCGTTTGATGCGGCGCAAATAGGTTCTGAGGTTTTGTTCCATATTGTATTTATCTCTGATCTGTTCAATTTCTCCGAGGCATACTTCTACGATGGTTTTGGACAGGATCCGGTGGGCTTTCGGCTCATCCAATCTCGTCATCATCTCAAGTGAGCCCGCAAGCATATAATCACCGGTATACATGGCGATGCGGTTGTCCCACTTGGCTTTGATGGTCGGTTTTCCCCTCCGCAGCTCGGCGTCATCAATGACGTCGTCATGCACGAGGGACGCCATATGAATCATTTCCAGCGTCACCGCAACATATTTTATTTTATTAATGTCATAGTCGCCGAACATGCCGGAAAGCAATACGAAAACAGGGCGGATCCGCTTGCCGCCCGCCTGGAGCAGGTGGAGCCCGGCTTCACTCAGCAAGGGATAGTCTGACCGCACCGTTTGCTCAAGCTCCCTTTCGATCACATCAATATCGTCATTTAAAAAAGAATAGGCCATTTTAAATTTCATATCATTCACCCAAACATCTGTATATTCATCATTTCCAACCGATATGCGTAGCAGCCACTCCGCCGGTAAACGAATGGTATTTGACATTCGTCAGGCCCGCTTCTTCAAACAGACGGGCAAGTTCTTTCATACCGGGAAATTCTCTTGCCGATTCTTGAAGCCAAGAATATTCTTTATAGCTCTTCGCAAACATTTTTCCGAAGAAAGGCATGATGTATTTAAAATAAAGAAAATATGCCTGTCTGAATCCGAACATTTCCGGCTGGGATGTTTCCAGACATACGACCTGCCCGCCCGGTTTGACGACCCGCCGCATTTCTTTCAGCACGGTCAGATAGTCGGGAACGTTCCGCAGCCCGAAGCCGATGGTGACAAAATCAAAAGAATCATCAGCGAAAGGAAGCTCCATCGCATTTCCGTGCAAAAGCTCAATTTGGCTGTAACCGCCCTCTTTCACTTTTTTCTCACCGATGCTCAGCATATTTTTGCTGAAATCCAGTCCTTTGATTTCGCCGCTTTTTCCGGCCGCTTCTGCGAGGGCAATCGTCCAGTCAGCAGTTCCGCAGCAGACATCAAGCGCTTTTGCGCCTTCTTTTACATTCATGATCTGCATCGTTTTATCGCGCCATTTTTTATGCTGCTGAAAACTGATAACAGAGTTCATTTGGTCATAATTTTTATAGATTTTTTCAAACACGCCGTGTACGCGCTGTTCTTTTGACTCCTGCATGTTGATTACCCTTCTTCCACTTTCTGATGATATGTTTTGTCCTGGCTGATCGCTTTAAGCCGGTTCAGCATTAGGTTTTGAATTGGTGAATTGAGCGGCAGCAGCGTTTCAATGCTTTGCTTTGCCTTTCGGAAGCTATCTTCCATTATGTCAGCCTTTGATTTCCCTGACTTTACAATATTGCCGATGACATCGAGAAATATAGCATTGCCGTTCATCAGCCGCTTATATACAAAAAAATCACTCGCCAGCTCTTTCCAGCGCGGAAGATTAAAGTGGTCTGACACTCTGTGAAACAGGGCCGCTTCCACAATCGCCATGCTTTCGATCAATTGATTCAAGTCATTGACAGACCGATCGTACAGACGGATTTTATGCTCATTGATTTCTTTAATTGCCGTAGCGAGCGTCCGAATCATATAGATATCCTTCATTTCAGATAAAAGCGAATAATACAGTCCGCTGAAATAGTCGCCGGCAAGCACGGTGAGCTGCCGGTTTTTATTTTCGTCTCGCTTTAACGCTCTGGCTGTTGTCACTTCATCGTGGGTATCAAGGGCGCTTTGGACAAGCATCGCAGTTACTATGTAATTTTCTCTGTCGTTGTTCTTAATGTCCGCCTCTTCAAACAAAGCGTGAAAAAGAAGAAGCTTATCCTCATCGATTTTAGGCGCAGAAATATGTTTCGCTAAATAAGGATGAGACAGCTTTTGTTTTAATTTCATATTTAGATTCGCTAAAGTTCCGTAGATGTCTTGCAAAAATATCACCCTTGTCCCCAAATTCACATTTATTCTAATATGTATGAGATTTACTCGTCATTATTATACGCAGGTATCATTATAGCATAAAAAAAAGAAATTGGCTGTATTCTCCCGCCGTTTGCGGGCATTTGGCAAAAGCGGGAAACAGCCGGCTTATTTTTTTTCGCTGTTCATTTCTCCGTAAGCGGTCTGGATGAGGGCGTTGCCTCTCACTTTGATGGCAGAGGTATGCTCAGTAAACTGAGCGATAATCACTTCGCCTTTGTCCAGTTTTTCGGAATGGTGAAATTTCGTATCCGTTCCTCTCGTTAAACCGATGACGTTCACGCCGTCCTCGACCGCTTTAATGACGACAAAATCACTTGAATGCTTTGAATTCATATCTGCACCCTCTATCATTATTAATCCGCACGTTTAATATGTTCTAACACTTCGGAACGCGCCGCTGCGTCATCTTTAAAAATACCTCTTACAGCGGAAGTCACTGTTTTTGCACCCGGCTTTCTTACGCCCCTCATCGTCATGCACATATGCTCAGCTTCGACGACAACCATGACGCCGTGGGGATCTAAGGTCTCCACGATGCTTTCTGCAATCGTTGAAGTGATGCGCTCCTGCAGCTGCGGGCGTTTTGAGACGGCTTCCACCGCCCGCGCCAATTTACTCAGGCCCGTCACTTTGCCGCCGCGCGGAATGTAGGCAATATGCGCTTTTCCGTAAAAAGGAACAAGGTGATGTTCACACATGGAATGAAACGCGATATCTTTTACAAGAACAAGCTCCTCATGGTCTTCTCCGAAAACGGTTTTAAAGTGTTCTTTCGGGTCTTCATTTAATCCCGAGAATACTTCCGCGTACATTTTTGCCACGCGTTTCGGCGTATCTAAAAGCCCTTCCCGGTCCGGGTCTTCTCCAATCGCCTCTAAAATCTGGCGAACCGCCTGTTCAATCTGTTCTTTATTAACTTCTTTCATTGTCTGTGTCCTCCACCATTGAATACATTTAATTTCGATTCTAGCACATTTGCCGCGCCAAAAGCAAAACGAAAGTCCTGCCCGGTGACCGAGGCTGCTTAAATATGAAAAGCCCCTTTATCAAGGGGCTTTTCTGTGAAGAAACAAAGTGTATGTATCAGATGCATACACGATCTATATTCACAATTATTTTCCTGCAACAGCGTCTTTAAGAGCTTTACCTGGTTTGAAAGCAGGTACCTTGCTTGCAGGGATTTCGATTTCTTCACCTGTTTGCGGGTTACGTCCTTTACGTGCAGAGCGCTCGCGCACCTCAAAGTTACCGAAACCGATCAGTTGGATTTTATCACCGTTTTTAAGTGCATCTAAAATCGTATCAAAAACAGAATCAACTGCTTTTGTAGCGTCTTTTTTAGACAATTCGCTTGCTTCAGCAACCGCATTGATTAGTTCTGTCTTGTTCATGCCTTTCACCTCCTCCCAAAAGGGTATCAAATCAGCAGTTTATTATCATTTCTTCACAGTTCAGCCTGATTCTAAACCTGTCTGATAAAAAATCAAAGCAGGGAAGAACAGACAAGTAAACGGCTTTTCAAAAGAAAACAGACACTTTGAGGAATGTTTGTCCAACAAAGTGAAGATTTTCTGTATGTAGAGTAACACATATAAAAAGCCATATCAAGCATTTTAAAGCCTCAATCCCTTGCTCGTCAAGGTTTTCACGTGTTTTACCGAACAAATATTCCTTTTTTTGCTTTTTTCCTCCTAATCCTTGATTGATTTCCAGTATCTAAAAAGAATAAAAAAAGACCCCCCGTTTCAGGAAGAGGTCCTTCAGCTTACAAAATAATGGCGATCAGGCCGCCTGAGCCTTCGTTAATAATTCTCTCCAGCGTTTCTTTCAGTTTATATCTCGCATTTTCCGGCATGAGTGACAGTTTTGCGGAGATTCCTTCTCTTACGATAGAGCTCAATGATCTGCCGAAAATATCGGAGTTCCAGATAGAAAGCGGATCATCTTCAAAGTCCTGCATTAAGTAACGGACAAGTTCTTCACTTTGTTTTTCCGTCCCGATGATCGGCGCGAATTCACTTTCCACATCCACTTTGATCATATGAATGGACGGAGCGACCGCTTTGAGCCTTACTCCAAACCTTGATCCCTGTCTGATGATTTCCGGTTCATCAAGGCTCATATCGGCTAAGGCCGGGGCGGCAATGCCGTAGCCGGTCTGTTTCACCATTTTCAGCGCATCTGATACCTGATCATATTCTTTTTTCGCGTGGGCGAAGTCCTGCATTAATTCAAGCAGGTGGTCTTTCCCGCGGATTTCAACACCGACAACTTCTTTTAAAATCTGGTCATATAAATGATCCGGCGCATACAAATCAATTTCTGCGACACCCTGGCCAAGTTCGATTCCGGCCAGACCGGCGCTTTCAATAAACTCAAATTCACTGAAGTGGCCGACAACCCGGTCGACATCGCGCAGGCGTTTAATATCTTTTACGGTTTCTTTCACTGATTCCTGGTAGCTCTCTCTGAGCCAGTGATTTTCTTTCAGCACCATGACCCAGCTCGGAAGGTTGACATTGACTTCCAGCACAGGGAACTCGTAAAGCGCTTCTCTGAGGACGCTTAACACATCTGTTTCCCGCATGCTTTCAACACTCATGGCGAGGACGGGAATATCATATTTCGCGCTTAATTCAGCTCTGAGCGCTTCTGTTTCCGGGTGGTACGGTTTTACCGAGTTGATGACCATAATAAACGGTTTGCCGACTTCCTTCAGCTCGTCGATGACTCTTTCTTCCGCTTCCACGTAATCGCCCCGCGCAATATCGCCGATTGAGCCGTCTGTCGTAATGACGACCCCTATTGTGGAGTGTTCCTGGATGACTTTTCTCGTACCGATTTCCGCTGCCTCATGAAAGGGAATCGGTTCTTCGTACCAAGGTGTATTGATCATTCTCGGGCCGTTTTCATCCTCATATCCCTTCGCCCCGGGAACCGTATATCCCACACAATCCACAAGACGGATGTTGACATCCAGTCCTTCCGCAACATGAACGGACATGGCTTGATTCGGGACAAATTTTGGTTCTGTGGTCATTATCGTTTTTCCTGCTGCGCTTTGCGGAAGCTCATCCTGCGCCCGCGCTCGATCGGCCTCATTGCTGATATTCGGGAGCACCACGAGCTCCATAAATTTTTTAATGAATGTAGATTTCCCTGTACGGACAGCGCCAACGACTCCTAAGTATATATCGCCCCCTGTTCGTTCAGCGATATCCTTGAAAATATCGACCTTTTCCAAGTGATCCCCTCCCGGACTTCCTATCCTTATCATTTTTCATTCACCATTCTCCAATCAAATACAGGACACTATATGTGTATGACGTTGTCCTATTTCAATATGACATCTTTAGAAAATTTTCAGGCAGTCTTTTCTATCAAAATCAAAAAAACCTTTCTCCCTATTTGTATGCGCGGGAAAAAGGTTCATTCCTGTTTCGTTTGACTTTCTAAAAAAACGGGTTCCTGTTTTTCATTTACGGTGTATGTGACTGAAAAGGCCGGGACGAAAGGAGTCTCTTTCCATAAAATATCTTGAATTTCCGCGCCCGGTTTGATTTTCTTTTTGTTTTCCTTCAGGCAGCGGGCGAGATCGACGCGATAGTCGGCATAGATTTCTCCGTCAGCGCCGATTAAAAGCGGCAGAGACGTGCCTGAAACCGGACTTTTGACTGAAGGAGAGTCTTTCATGCCGAGCTTTTTTTTATTTAAAGTGAAAAGCCCTTTTGAAACGGCGTCCTCATAGGGAGGATATGTATGCTTTTCCTGATACATTTTGACACGCAGCTTCATGTCGCGGATTGCTTCCGCCATTTGGAGATCGACCAGCTTGACGGTCGGCTTATGTTCCACATCGACAAGCACGTATTGGTACATTCCCCCGCTTTCATAAGCTGAGGCCGGCGGCTCCTCTATGTATCTGGGCGCGAGCCGCTTAAAATCTATCGGATATTTTTGATAGAGCGGTGTTTTCATATCTTTTGTCTGAATCGGCAGAAGTCCGCCGTTCGCCTTTTTAAATTCATCCACTGCCGCTTGCACCTGCTGAAGCTGATGTTTGTAAGATACTTTATTTTCAGTTTTTTCCGCTTCAGGGTACAGACAGCCGGACAGCAGGAGCACCGCCATTGCCGTTATGACGGCCATTTTTAACTTATGCATTCCGCGCCCCCTTTTTGCTTTATTCATTGACAGGCCCGCTGAAAACGACCATTAACACGATCAATCCCGAGATGACCATGCAGGCATAAGCAAGTGAAGAAACCGCTGCTTTTATCAGTTTGTTTTTCACTTTGTACCTGCTGACATAAATAGAGGCCACCGCAACAAACATTAATCCCATAGCACCAAGCGCAAACCACATTTTCATCAATGCCACACTCACGTTCGTGCCCCCCGTCCCATCATTGTAAGCGTTATATTTCATTTTAATATACAAATGTTGAAAAGATCAACAGGTTTTCCATCTATTGAAAAAACAAAAAAACTGAAGCAAAGAGGGGGACTTTGCTTCAGTCAAGTTGACTATATTCACCTGTACGTCTGAGATACACTCTCTTGGACTTCGATGCTATAGTATGCGCAGATGCATACGTCTGCATCCTCTTCTGCCTAAATCAGCAAATGTTTTAAGCGATTTCAGCCGGAGAGTTCTGCGTTTTGGACTTTCGTCACTTCAGAATATGCTGACGGCATGTTATTGTCACTTCACCCGGTTTTCGAATGTGTTGACCAAGTCTTCCATCTCATGGGTTTTCACTCTGGCCATTAAGGATTCTACGGCCGTTTCTACCTTCTGCCCGTTAAATAATACTTGGTGAAGCGCCTCTGTGATCGGCATTTTCACTTGGTATTTTTGAGACAGCTGATACGCAGCTTTCGTCGTCCGCACGCCTTCAACAACCATCCCCATCTTATCCAGGACAGCTTCCAGCTTATATCCTTTGCCGAGCAGGTTGCCGGCGCGCCAGTTTCGGGAATGAACGCTTGTACACGTCACGATTAAATCGCCTACGCCGGTCAGGCCGGAAAAGGTGAGCGGATTTCCGCCCATCTTTGTGCCGAGTCTGGCGATTTCAGCAAGACCTCGGGTGATTAAGGCCGCTTTTGCATTATCTCCGTATCCCAATCCGTCTGTAATCCCCGCTGCAAGAGCGATGATATTCTTTAACGCTCCCCCTATTTCAACACCGATCATATCCGGATTGGTATAGACGCGGAAATGCTGGTTCATGAATAAATCCTGAACCGCTTCTGCAGCCTTGATATTTTTTGAAGATGATGTAACAGTCGTCGGGTGTCTTAATCCGACTTCCTCAGCGTGGCTCGGCCCTGAAAGCACGACGATGTCTTTTCTGTACTCCTCAGGCAGCTCCTCTTCCATTAATTCTGAAATGCGGAGAAGCGAATCCGGCTCAATTCCCTTGCTGACATGAACAAAAATCGATTGTTTCGGGATGTACGGCAGAGCCTTTTTCAGCACTTCCCGAATGGCTTTTGTCGGAACTGCCACAATGATGAAGTCAGCTCCTTTTAAAGCCTCGCTTAAATCAGCTGTACCGATGATAGAACTTGATAGCTCCACCCCCGGCAGGTAATCTTTGTTTTCATGCAGTTCGTTGATTTGATCGATCAATTCGGCACGGTGTCCCCACATCATGACTTGATGTCCGTTATCAGCCAGCACTAAAGAAAGTGCAGTGCCCCAGCTTCCCGCTCCAAGCATTGCCACTTTTTTCATCTCTGTATCACACCTTTTTATTTTCTTGCTCTTGCAAATATTTTAATTGGCGTACCTTCAAATCCGAAAGCGTCCCGGATTCGGTTTTCTAAAAAGCGTTCATAAGAAAAATGCATCAGTTCCGGATCGTTGACAAAAACAACGAAGCTCGGCGGCTTAACAGCGACTTGAGTCGCATAGTAAATTTTCAGACGGGAGCCGTTGTGCGTCGGAGTCGGATTCATGGCGACCGCATCCATAATGACATCATTTAAGACATTTGTCTGCACGCGGAGAGAGTGGTTTTCACTCGCTTTAATAATCGCAGGCATGAGTGTATGAATCCGCTTTGTAGTCAGTGCCGACATAAACAGCACCGGCGCGTAATCGAGAAATTGGAAATGTTCCCGAATATTCTGTTCAAATTCTTTCATCGTGCGCTCGTCTTTATCAACGGCATCCCATTTGTTTACGATAATGACGACGGCTTTCCCGGCTTCATGGGCGTATCCGGCGATCCGCTTGTCCTGCTCAAGGATGCCTTCTTCTGCATTCAGCACAACGCCGACGACGTCTGAGCGGTCAATGGCTTTTAACGCCCGAAGCACACTGTATTTTTCTGTTGTTTCATATACTTTACCCTTTTTTCTCATTCCCGCCGTGTCAACGATTACAAATTCCTGCTGATTGTAGGTGAACGCCGTATCCACAGCGTCTCTAGTCGTTCCGGCTACGTTGCTCACGATAACCCGCTCTTCGCCGAGCATCGCATTGACAAGGGATGATTTTCCGACATTCGGGCGGCCGATCAGGCAGAATTGAACGACATCATCACTGTACTTCGTCTCCGGAATGTTTTTAAAATGCTCGGCACAAGCATCGAGCAAATCTCCCAATCCTAAACCGTGTGTGCCCGAAATCGGATACGGTTCTCCAAAGCCGAGCGCATAAAAGTCATAGATGTTCGCTCTCATTTCGGTATTATCTAATTTATTAACGGCTAATACGACCGGTTTTTTCGTCCGGTACAGTATTTTTGCCACTTCTTCATCCGCAGACGTCACACCTTCGCGGCCGTTCACCATAAAGATGATCACATCAGCCTCGTCCATGGCGATTTCAGCCTGCTGGCGGATCTGTGTCAGAAACGGTTCGTCTCCGATATCAATTCCGCCCGTATCAATCAGGTTAAAATCATAATTCAGCCATTCCGCCGAACTGTATATCCGGTCCCGCGTCACTCCGGGGGTATCTTCTACTATTGAAATTCTTTCACCCGCAATCCGGTTAAAGATTGTGGATTTTCCCACATTCGGTCTTCCGACAATGGCTACGACAGGTTTACCCATAGTACCCTTCCTTTCAATCCAGCCGCTTACATTTTCACAAAAAATTGTTCAACCGGTTATTAAAAATCATCTTCGCTATGAAAAGAACCCTTCAAACAGAAGGGCTTAACTCATTTATTATATCAGTTTTCACTGAGATCACAATGTATTCTTCAAAATGTTTCGCATTCATGTAACAGTCTCCGTCTGTTTTCAAGACATTTTTGTCGCTCCTTTGCCCTGCTTTTTGCTTTTTTGGCTGATGCGCGCCGCAAGCTGTTCATATGTAGTCAGCCCGACGAGAAGAACCACTCCCGCCGAACAGCCTGAAAGCCACTTATAATCCCCGACGGCTGCCGCACCCGCAATATTGCGGATGACCGCAGCATACAATAGCTCCCCCTGGCACATGCCGAGAACAAAAAGACAAAGCCTCTCAGGGAACCGCCCCTCAACGGAAAGCGTAATAACGGTAAGCAGTATAACCGCCGCCCATTCAGGTTTTATGATAAACCAAACAGGATCATATAATGCAAAAAGAAAAATAAAGCCGTACGCCGCAGCCGCCGTCAGATGAATCACAATATTACGGAGCCGTTTATGCATGCCGAGGCTTCCCGCATAAACAAATGCCGCAGCAAAAAACATGACATATGCCGCATTCAGCGTAAAATAAGCCGTAATCTGATGTATGCTTGCCATCATATTAGTCAAAATAAAGACTGATACGTAAAAACGGCTTTTCGTTTTGGCAAAAATAAAAGTCGCAAGTATCCATAAAAACCACATTGACCAGTAATAATAAAACGGTTCCATAATCGCTCCTCCTCTGATCAGTATGGAGCGGGAACGCATTTTTTAAACCAATTATGCCTGAAAGGAGCGGATAAGGATGGGAAAAGACAGACAGGAGAAAAAACTGAAAGCCTCCCGACGAGTGGAATCTGATCGCGATGATTCGATTCACCATAAAGGAGCGACAAGCCTTGAGCAAAACGGGGAATTCCGAAAAAGAAAATCGTAAAAAACAGAAAAAGGCATGCGGGTTCGCATGCCTTTTAACGTCTGCTGAAACAGGACGTGTCAATCCCCCGTTCAGAAAGCCAGTGATGTGTGTCACCTTTTATGACCAAAGGCGCCTTTTGCAATTGGGAAACCGATTGGCATCCGAGGGCGGTCATAATCATTTTCAGCTCTTGCAAAAGCGCCGTCATCTCGTCAAACAGGCCCTCTTCTCCTTTAGAGGTGAGAGCTTTCAGGAAAGTGCCCGCCATTCCCGCGCCGGAAGCGCCGAGGGCAATCGATTTGGCGACATCCAGGGCGCTTTGCAGCCCGCCGGATGCGATAATTGATTGATCAGCGGAGAGCGAGTGGATTTCCGCTAAGCTTGCGGCAGTGGAAATTCCCCACGTATTAAAAAAATGAAGCGCCTTCTCTCTGCGCATATTTTCGATCTTAGAGAAATTTGTACCGCCGTATCCGCCGGCATCAACTGCTGCTGCGCCAGCATCAAATAACTGCCGTGCCGATTCCCTGCTCATTCCGAAGCCGACTTCTTTGACAAAAACGGGAACTCCCGCTTCCGCCGCAATCCGCTCAATACGGCAGAGAGCGCCAGTAAAGCTTCTGTCACCCTCTGGCATGACGATCTCCTGAATCACATTTAAATGAATCTGGAGGGCATCTGCTTGAATCATATCAACTGCTCTTTTCGCCTGCTCGGCATCCGCCTCGCTGCCTAAATTGGCAAATATCAGCCCGTCCGGATTCTCTTTTCTGACGATCTCATAAGAACACCGTTCGGAGGGATCTTTTAAAGCTGACATTTGCGAACCGACAGCCAGCGGCATGCCGGCTTTGCGCGCCGCTCTTGCCAGCGATCTGTTAATTTCGTATGTAAGCTGTCCGCCGCCGCCTGTCATCGCATTGATAAAAATCGGCGAACTGCTTGTGAGTCCGCCGATTTTCGTTGATATATCCACTTTTTCCAATGCTAGGTTCGGTAGGCTGACATGAACAAACATAATATCATCAAGCCCCGTTTCCCGGTTTTGGCCGGTAGACAGCGCATGATTTATATGTTCTCTTTTTCGTTCTGCTCGTGTCACGTTTTATCACCAATTTATTTTAATTTATTAAGCTTGTCTCCGATTAAATCGCCAAGCTGGAAGCCGGTGCTCGGCTCTTCTTTCGCCTGGTATTGGCGGAAGTCCTCCTGATCGGCTTTCGGCGCTTCTTCAAGCTCACGCATGCTTAAGGAAATGCGCTCTTCGCTTTCGTTCACGTCAAGCACTTTCACTTTAACAGTCTGTCCTTCTTCAAGCACTTCATGCGGCGTTCCGATATGTTTATTGGAAATTTGCGAAATGTGCACAAGTCCTTCCACGCCCGGAAGAATTTCAACGAAGGCGCCGAAGCTTACAAGGCGCTGCACTTTTCCTTCAAGCACATCTCCCTGTTTTACCTTTTCGCCGACCTGGCTCCAAGGTCCCGGCAGCGTTTCTTTAATAGATAAAGAAATACGCTCGTTATCGCGGTCTACGGACAGTACTTTCACTTTTACGTCCTGACCTTCTTCCACCACGTCAGACGGTTTTTCGACGTGTGAATGAGACAGCTGCGAAATATGAACAAGCCCGTCAATTCCGCCGATGTCGACAAATGCGCCGAAATCAGTCAGACGCTGCACTTTTCCTTCAAGCACGCTTCCAACCTCAAGCGTTTGGAGAAAATCATGTTTTTTGGCTGTCTGTTCTTTTTCCACTACAGCCCGGTGTGACAGAATCACCCGGTTTTTATCACGGTCGAGTTCAACGACGATAAGAGAGAGGGTTTTCCCTTTATAGTCAGTGAAATCCTCGACGAAATGAGCTTCGACAAGTGATGCGGGAATGAAGCCGCGAACGCCGATATCAACGACGAGACCGCCTTTCACCACATCTTTCACTTCAGCTTCAAACACTTCTTTTGTGTCGAATTTTTTTTCAAGGTCTTCCCAAGCGCGGTCAGCATCAACGGCACGTTTAGATAAAATCAAAGCATCGTCTTCCACTTTTGTTACTTTCAGGTCAAGCTCGTCGTCAACTTTTACGACATCCGATGCTTTCTCTACATGAAGACTTGATAATTCACTGATTGGAATGATTCCGGACTGTTTGACATTGACAATTTCGACATCTACATGCTTGTCCTCTACCTTTGTCACAATCCCTTTTACTACATCTCCAACCTCTGGCACTTGAACATCAATTTGATTCATTTCCTCTGTCATTTGAATAACCTCCTTGGTCCAAACCTACACAGCTTAATTAATACGGTTTGAAAGCTGAACATGTGAATGTCCGCTTTTCAGCCGAATATGTATTAAAGAATCATCCAAAAAAGATTTTGAATGATCAATAAAAAGTTTTATTAGTATTAACTTCTAATAAATGGACTGGTTTGTCAAGCAATAACATCTTGTCTTTCGAAAAAAATTATAAAGCGCTCCGCCCGAAGTTAACGTGATTTCTGTTCGACGATCTCCAGAATTTTTCCTGCGACTTCGGCAATGCTGAGTGACGTCGTATCGATTTCAATCGCGTCTTCCGCTTTGCGCAGCGGGGAAACTTCCCTCTCTGAATCGAGTTTGTCGCGTCTGGAAATTTCTTCAATGAGCGTCTCGTAATTCACGTCATAGCCTTTTTTCTTATTCTCTTCATATCGGCGCTTCGCTCTTTCCTCTACGGACGCGAGCAGAAAAATTTTCACTTCGGCATCAGGCAGCACATGAGTACCGATATCACGGCCGTCCATGACGACACCGCCTTTTTGTCCGAGCTGCTGCTGTCTTTTGACCATTTCTTCTCTGACGCCTTTATGCTTGGCGGCGATTGATACTTGGTTGCTGACTTCGTCTTTACGGATTTCTTCTGTCACATCTTCTCCGTTTACCAGAACGATTTGTCCTTCCGGAGCGGATACAAGCTCAATTTCCGTACGCTTCAGCAGCTCTGTAAGCGCTGCTTCATCAGTTAAATCGGCATTCTGCTTGAGCGCCGTATATGTAATGGCACGATACATCGCTCCTGTATCAATGTACACATATGATTTTTTCTCAGCCACTATTTTAGCAACGGTGCTTTTTCCGGCAGCGGCCGGCCCGTCGATCGCAATTGATAATTTCTTGTCCATAATCTCTCTCCTTGCTCTTTACTCCTCTATGGATTGTATCATGAACTGCCGGAAAAGGGGCGAAAAAATTGAGCTGATTTACCGCTTTACCGTTTCAATCCATTCTTTTTTCTCCATTTTATCAACTCCCTCATATTTCACAGCTTTCGAAATATAAGGTTCAATAGGCTGATAATGAAGCAAAAATTGCACCGCGCCCAAAATGATAAGCTGAATGCAGACCAATTTGACCAGCAGACGTTCAAACGTTTTCATATACGCGCACCTCCATTAGGATTAGTATGGAAAAGTGCGCTGCTGTTTATTCCGACAGACTGTTTCTTCTCTGCTGAAGCTGCGCGCGCATACAATATTGGAGTAAAAGCTGCTGTGATGCAGGATCGATTTCTGCAAATTCAAGCGTCATTTTTTGTTTATCCGCCTTTTCATCATAAAAAATCCGCTGGGTAACAGCCTCGGCCGTAATATCGGCTGTATTTTCCTTGCCGGGAAGAGAAAATGAGACATACAGCTTTTCACCTGGTTCCGCGGAAATATGCTCAGGCATCACAACAGCGATTCCGCCGGCGCTGATATTAGAGGAAACCGTTTGGAAAGCGGTTTTTTCCGCTTCCATTTTGACGGATACATCCAATACTGCGTCTGCACGGACGTATCGGCGTCTTTGAATCCGCTTCATTTCCTCCTGAGGGGGGATGTCCAATCCGATCATCGGGATGGGGTCTTTTTTCTTTCCTTTGATTATTTTTTAAATTGATACGGCACGTGGCCATTCCCCATAAATTCCGCTGTTATTTCCAATCCTTTATGCAAAAAGACCGTCCGTCCCGAATCCAGATCGACAGGATATGAGATGTGCAGTTCGCCGTTTTCAACGCTTACTGCTTTGCTCCTCGCTTTTTTGGGCTCATTGTTCTCTATGTATTCAATCCAAATATAATCTCCGACAGCTATCATGGGCCTTCACTCTTTCATTATTTATGCTTTTATTAAAGCATGTAACGAAAAAAAGGAAAAGACTTTTAGTCCTTTCCTCCTTTATTTTTATAGGTCTTTATATATAGGTTCTGCACTTTTTAACTTTTCTATTTTTTCCTCTTTTCCGTCGTCCGCATTAATGAACATTTGATACGTGTCTTTCCCGATCGTCCCAAGCATTTCGTAGCAAAGCACTTCCTGACCGAGTTCATTCGTGATCAGCGCCTGCCGCGTCTCCCGCACTTCAACATTTTTATTCAGCTTCGCTTTCGCTTCATCAGCTGACAAAGCGGGAGCCGGAATCGTTCTCGTGCGGTGCGCCGCCAGGTAATCACGCGCGGAAAAACCGACGACTTCACCATCATCCAGCGCCACTTTCATTCGGATGGCTTCCGGATAAATGCGGACGTTTTTCTCCACGGGGATAAAAGAAAAGACGCCGATGTTATTATATTGCGCGCTTTCATCAATTTCGAGGCCTTTTGTTTCATATCCATTTTTCTTTAAAAACGCGACGGCCCGGTTAGATGCTTCATTGAGGCTGATCTTTTGTTTCTTCACGGCCCGTTTTTGAATCAAATAGACCGGATGTCCGCCTTTTTGGGTAATATCCATATAGATAAAAGACTTGTTGTCCGCGTCTTTCATGCGGATGCTGTATACGTCCCGATTCGTCTTCCTGCCGCTTTTGACCACTTTAATTGAATAATTATGATCAGGCGCAAACCGTTGTGCGATTTTGACCGCTTCTTTTTCCGTAATTTGTTTTCCTTTCAGATGCGTAAAACCTTTTCGTTCTGTATTTGCTCCCGTAAATGTGGGGCTGATGCTGTCTTCAGAAAAAGCGCCTACATTTTTTTCGACTGTTTTAAAGCTGTCGACGATCGTATTATCGCTTTGTTTTTTGTCAGAGGCGAGCGCCATCTCAACATCCATCCACCGTAAATTTTTGCTCATGACGAGATGCTGAACGCTGCGGAGCTGGTTTTGAATGTTCTCCGCCTGTTTGTACAGGCTGTTCAGTGTTGTATATTCTTTCTTATCAAGCGGTTTTTGATCTAAATCCCGGACGGATGTTTTATAGCTGAAATCTCCTATGTTGGATAAAAACTCCTCCGTCTTATTAAAAGGCATGAGAGTCAGCGGCAGCTGGCTCACATTGTTATGTGCTTCAGATGTAATTCTCCATACATCAATGAGCGCCGGAGACAGAGATTTTTTACTGTTCATTGCAAGCGTCGTCCCGATTTTGTCGTGAAGCTGATCAACATGGTACGTCAATTCATGAAAAGCCCTCTGATAATTATTTTCCGCATGCAGAAGGACCGCATCTTTTTCCTGATGCTCTTTATATCCCCAGTATCCGGTTGCGGCGATCGCGACACCGAGAACAGCGATAATGATTCCTCTAATCATGTTAACACCTCATTTTGCGTACTTTTACTCACAGAAAATGTGTTTTCCGATTCTTTTTATCTGCGGACGTCCCCAAATCCATTTGCTTGTCGCCGTATCAGGATTGAAATAATAAATCGCGTTTTCAGAAGGATCCCAGCCGTTGATCGCATCAAGAACCGCTTCTTTTGCTCTTTCATTCGGCTGCATATATATTTGGCCGTCGGCAACGGCGGTAAACGCGAGCGGTTCGAAAATGACGCCGGCCACCGTATTCGGAAATAACGGGCTTTTAATACGGTTTAAAATAACCGCGGCGATGGCAACCTGCCCTTCAAACGGCTCACCGCGTGCTTCCCCGTACACAGCCTGTGCCAGAAGATTGATGTCGTTGTTTGAGAAACCGCCAGGCATATTGGCCGCTGTCGTATTTTGCTTTTGATTTGACTGACCGCCTGTTTTGTTTTGCGGCTTTTGAGCAGGCTTATTCGTTCCCGCCGGCTTCTGCGTTCCGGCTCTCGGTTTTGTTTGGTTTTCCAATGGGACGTTGCCATAATGAGTGAACGTATTCCCTTTTTGGATCTGCTCCATTACATATTCACGGTAATATTTTGATTTAGAAATCAGCACCTGTTTGGTTTTCGCGCCGACGAGGCCGTCAACCGGCTTCATGCCGAATTTCTCCTGAAAATTTCTCACGGCCCAGTATGTGGTCCAGCCGTAAACACCATCGATTTTCCCGTTATAAAATCCGTTATATTGAAGACGGGCCTGCAATTCTATAACATCATCACCCGTCGCGCCTCTTTGAATCACTTGATTTGAAAACGCATGAACCGTTTCATGATGATCGAAGAAAGCGGCGGCGAAAGAAAATAGAATGAGACATGCCATAAAGGCTCCTTTGCACTTCATCTCTTCAAGCCTCCTACTGCAAAATTTAAAGTGTACCCGTATTGTCTGTCACGAGGTTATTTTTATGCACGTTTCCTTCTTATCCCCTGTCAAGGCATAAAAAAGAAACCGCACGCGACGCGCGGTTTCTTCACACTTGGATCATATTGACGGAGCGTGCTTTTTTTGCCTTTCGCAGCCCGAACCACCATAAAAACAGCATAAACGGCAGCATATAATATACCCAATGATTGAGGGCGGTAAGAATAAAATCGTAAGAACCGTGCAGACATGAAGGCACGGCCAGCGAAATCACAAGCCATTTGACACGGGCTTTTTTCTGCGAAAAGCGGGCTTTTCCGAGATAAAATCCCATAATCACTCCGATCAGCGCATGGCAGGAGACCGGCAGAAGCGCCCTGATGAAAGCATGCTCAACGCCGTGGCCAAATAGATACAGAATATTTTCAAGCGTGGCAAATCCTAAAGACACACTGGCCCCGTAAACGATTCCGTCATAATGCTCATCAAAATGAGCATGCGGATACACACTGATCATCAGAACGAACCATTTCACCGATTCTTCCAGAAATCCCGAAGACAAAAACGAAACGAAAAAGCTTCCTCCCCCCACATGCTCTTTTTCAAGAACATATTGGATAAACATGGTCGGAAACACAAGGACAACCCCGAGAAAAAAAGACCTCAGCACCATATGTACGGGTTCATTGTCATACTGATCTTTTAAATAAAAATAGCTTAACAGCGCAATGCCGGGAGCAATTCCTGCAGAGATGATTGCAAACATCAGGCAACCTCTTTCCTTTATATTCCTATATCTATCGTACCATGTTGTTCACATTTTTACATCTTTCAATTTTTTTAAAAAAGAGCATATGAATGATCATATGCTCTCTGCACCCAGCCGTTTTGATATTTCATTTGCGATCAAGCCGCCGTGAAAACGGCCGTTCTCGATAAAAATTTCGTTGGCGTTATTTCCAGCCGCAATGACTCCGGCGATAAAAACACCGTCAACATTTGTTTCCATCGTTTCTTCCCGGAAAAACGGCCGGCCTGATTCCGCATCAATCCGCACACCGATTTTTTCGAGGAAACCGTGATCGGGATGGTATCCCGTCATGGCAAATACGAAATCGTTTTTCAGCCGGACCGTCTCATTTCGGCCGGAGCGGAAAATGATTTCATCTTCCGTCACTTCTTCAAGACAAGCGCCGAATTCCATCCGGATTGTGCCGTTTCTGACGAGGGCCTCAAACTCAGGCAGAATCCACGGCTTGATGCTCGGGGAGTACTCATGTCCTCTGTAGAGCACCGTGACGCGCGCACCGGACTTCACCAGTTCCAAAGCCGCGTCCACACTTGAGTTTTTCCCGCCGATCACAGCAACATCTTTATCAAAATAAGGATGGCCTTCTTTAAAGTAATGAAATACCTTAGGAAGCCCTTCACCCGGTATGTTCATATAATTCGGATGATCATAATATCCTGTCGCAATGATACAAAACGGAGTGAGGTAGCGGTCTTTTGATGTTTCTACAAGAAAACGGCCGTCTTCCTGTTTCGTTACGCGCTCCACCGTTTCAAAGGCGTTTACGCGCAGCTCTTTTCTTCTGACAACCTCTCTGTAGTAAGAGAGAGCCTGTATGCGGACCGGTTTTCTGTTTTCCGTAATAAAGGCGACATCGCCGATCTCCAATTTTTCACTTGAACTGAAAAAAGTTTGGTGGGTCGGATAGTTATAAATGCTGTTTACGACATTCCCTTTTTCGATCACAAGCGCGTTCACGCCAATTTGCTTCAGATGTATAGCCGCCGATAATCCGCAAGGACCTCCGCCTATTATAATTGCTTTTTCTTCTGTCATGTCCTTCAACTCCTGCGATTGGCATTTCCATCATAAGTTTCCACTCATATAAAAAATCTCCTATATTATCATAGGAGATTTTTTTTGTTTATGCAAACGATTGGTTTATATCCAGCCTCTGAAACGCGAAGCCTCCGCCATTTTCCGCACGCCGACCATGTAAGCCGCAAGCCTCATGTCAATCCGGCGGTTTTGGGACATTTCATAAATATTATTAAACGATTTTATCATCATATTTTCCAGTTTTTCCTCGACTTCTTCTTCACTCCAGTAGAAGCCTTGGTTGTTTTGAACCCATTCGAAATAAGAAACCGTTACACCGCCGGCGCTCGCCAGAACATCGGGAACCAGCAGCGTTCCTTTGTCTGTCAGGATTTTCGTTCCTTCCAGTGTCGTCGGTCCGTTTGCCGCTTCTACAACGATTTTCGCTTTGATGCGGTCAGCGTTCTCTTCTGTAATTTGGTTTTCGATCGCCGCCGGGACAAGTATATCACAGTCCAGCTCAAGCAGCTCCTGATTCGTAATGGTGTCATTGAAAAGCTTCGTCACCGTTCCGAAGCTGTCTCTGCGGTCAAGCAGGTAATCAATATCAAGACCGTCCGGATCGTAAAGGCCTCCGTACGCGTCAGAAATTCCGACAACTTTCGCGCCGGCGTCATGCATAAACTTGGCCAGATAGCTGCCCGCGTTTCCGAAACCTTGTACGACGACGCGCGCGTTCTGAATATCGAGACCTTTTTTCTTGGCCGCTTCTTTTATGCAGATGGTGACGCCTTTTGCCGTCGCTGATTCCCTGCCGTGGGATCCGCCGAGTACAAGCGGTTTTCCCGTAATAAAGCCGGGTGAGTTAAATTCATCAATTCTTGAATATTCATCCATCATCCAAGCCATAATCTGTGAGTTTGTAAATACGTCAGGTGCCGGGACGTCTTTAGTCGGTCCGACAATCTGACTGATTGCTCTGACATATCCCCTGCTCAGTCTTTCAAGCTCTCTGAATGACATATTTCTCGGATCACAAACAATTCCGCCTTTACCACCGCCATAAGGAAGATCAATAATTCCGCATTTTAAACTCATCCAGATGGAAAGTGCTTTCACCTCTTTTTCAGTTACATTCGGGTGAAAACGAATGCCGCCTTTTGTCGGACCTACGGAATCATTGTGCTGCGCACGATAGCCTGTAAATATTTTCACAGACCCGTCATCCATCCGAACAGGAATTTTAACCGTTAATAATCTGAGCGGCTCTTTCAGCAGTTCATACACTTCTTCTGGATACCCCAATTTTTCCAGAGCTTTATGTATTACGGTTTGGGTTGATTTTAATACATCATGTTTGTCTTCTTCATTATGACCGGTGAATCGATCGGCTGCCATTTGAGTTAACCTCCTAAAATCTTCTGTTTCTCTCATGCTCCCTTTCAGTGACTAGTATACACCTTCAATATCTCCGTGCATAGAAGAAAGACAATGATTTTTCCATTATTTCGCTTAAAAAAAGACGGCCGCTGAAAACAGCTGCCGTTTCAAATCTTTTTTATGAAAAATGTTTCTGGATGGTCTCCACAGCATTGCCGTCCATGATGAGTTTTCCGTACTCATGGAGCCTGTAAATCGTAATCGTCGCCGGGTGTCCGTATTCAGCCAGCACCGCGATGACGCCTTCGGCGGAACGGGAGCCGAGGTCTTCAAGGCTTACATAGTATTGGTTCTCATAGTGGTAGACGGTGCCGCCGGTAATCCCGATTCGGTGAAGGCTTCCGGCAAGCTGAATGATATCTTCAAACGAATGGAACTGATAAATAATATCCGGGCTTTCGTCAAGTTTGACCTGCATCTCGATATAATCATCGTCATATTCGTCATCTTCTGCGTCCGCGTCATGATTTTTCGTTACAATCACAACCATGCCTTGTGCCTGAAGAGAATATACTTCCACCGCGATCGGACCATTCGCTTCAAAGCCGAGCTCTGTATTTGCTTCATTCATCATATCTTTAAATAACTGGTGGACTTTAAACGAGTCCTTCCAGAGGTCTTCTTTTGTCAGTCCCCGATCAGTCAGATCGTCGAGGGTTAAAAAGATTTTAATCTTATTATAGTTCAGACGCTCAAGCCGCATAATGTTCCCTCCTGCCTCTTCTTGCACACAAATCATATAACACAGTATATGAATAAATGAGTCATAGGTTCTTAATTTGTTATCAGTTTACACCGTGTACAGCGGGAAGACAAGCAGAATGCCGTTTTTTATCACCGCGGCCGGGTTTGTTTCAGGAAGACGGCTCATCCGGTCCGCACAGCGTAATCATATGCGTCTCCGGTTTCGCCCCGAGCCTCAGCGGAACTTTTGTCGTCCCGTAGCCGTTGCTGATCAGGTAATGCGCTTTTTTTACCGTTCCCGTCCCGCCCAATTCGTACGGCCCGAACCGGCCGAAACGGATTTGGCCGCCATGCGTATGGCCGCTGAACACAGCGTCAATCCCGTCTGACTCCCTCATCTGCTCATGGATGTCCGGGTTATGGCAAAGCAGGAGGTTTACTTTGTCAGCATCCGTATATCTGATTGCAGCATCGTAATCATCCATCATCATCCTGATATCATCCACGCCGCAGATCGTAACGGTTTCCCCTTTATAAGCAAACTGAACCGATTCATTTCTCAGTGGGATCACTTTGTATGCCCGTAAAAGAGAGAGCAGTTTTTGCTGGCTGACCTCGTAATCGTTATTTCCCCACACATACATGACAGGCGCGAGAGCCGTCAGACGTTTGATGTTTTCTTCAATTCTGGCGTAAGGAACTCCGCCCTCCGCCATATCACCGCCGAGCAAAACGGCATCCGGCTTATAACCTGCCGCTTCGCGGAGAAGCTTTTCATCAATTAAACGGCGGTGCACGTCAGATATAAAAAAGATGGTGAGCGGCTTCATCCCCTTCATTTTATCAAGCGTAAATGTATGTGTTTTCAGATGGCTGCCGTTTGCCGTTTTGTACATAACGGCCGCCATAACCGCAGCCGCTCCCGCCAATGAGCCGAGAATTCCCGCTGTAAGCTTCATAAACGCACTCTCCATTCTGTCATTGTCTTATATTAGACGGACAAACAAAAAAAGACGTTTCTATCCTTTCCGGAAAACGCCTCATTTTATTTGCTTTCAAAATAAAGATTGATATCATACCGATGTTTCATCAAGTGAAAAACAGATTCTCTCGCCCTCCATTTTTCAGGCTGGGGCCATAAATCCGTGCTTTTTTGGATAATTTCACATCTCAGTTTATGAAATTCACCCTCAGCTTTTTCTTCCTTTTTTTTGAAATAATAAGAAGTGCAATACGCAAAAGCGGAAGCCATAATCCAGCACAAGTAAACCGTATGGCCTAATATTTCCTGCAGAATCAGCTGCGGAGAGGCTTGGGGGGCATTAAAGCTTTTAAACATCAGCAGTATGCACATCAGGGAAAAACAAACGAGGGACGCCCACTGCCATCTTCGGCATTGTGCGGCATAATTTTCGTATTTTAATTTCCGTTTCACCAGCGCCTGAAGCATTTGTTTCGTCGGTCCGTCAGCAAATCGGTCTAATTGCTTCCATAAAGAATCCATGCGCTTCACACCTTGTCCGTTTTCATTGGTACACTATATGAAAAACGAGGTGAAAACATGCATTTATTTTAATCAGACAGCGGAATGTTCAGAACCTGGCCGGTGTACACGTCGTTTCCGTTTAATCCGTTGTAGCTGCGGATTTTTTCTTCACCCGCCCGGCTTTTATAGTATTTCATTGAAATGCGGTAAAGCGTTTCTTTCGGCTGTACAGTATGCTGTACGGTCCGCACTTTTTTTGGGACAGTCCCGGCTTGATCACTCGCCTCAGCCGGAGCCGCTTTTTCACGGACAGCCGGCGGAGACTGCTGTTTTGTCTCCGCGTATTCGGTGTCTGTCGGCTTTACTTGTTTTTCTGAGGGCGTTTCCGTTTTTTTAGGTGTTTTTTCACTTGGTTTTTCTTTCGTTTTTTCAGGTGCAGCCGCTTCTTTCTTATCTTTGTCGTCAGACTTTTTTTTCGGTTGTTCTAAAAGAGCGGTTTCTGACGTTTCTTTCTGAGCGCCTTTCGGAATAACGGCAGGCGCGCTTTCACTGTGGTCTATAAAGACATCTTCATAGTCCTTCGGGTCAAATCTGCTGCTGTTCGTCATATAAAGAAGACCGAAAAAGACACCGATTGTTACGATAATGAACAGGACGGTCAGAAAAGTGAACAGCGGCGTTTTTGTTTTGGTTTTTTCCTTCACCTGCTCTTCCTTTTTTTTACGCTCCTCTTTTACAGATTGTCTTGTCGGGAGGCTGTCTTCAAGATATTCAATTTGTTCATCCGCGGCCGCGGCAACCTGCTGCTCGGCACGCAGCTGAGCTTTTCTTCTTTCAACTCTTGACATTTCCGTCATGCAAACCCCTCCTAACATATTGAAAACGGATCTGACAGGCAAATACCGCATCAATAATAAAATGCGCTGTAACCGGAACGAATAAATTGCCGGTCCATTCATAGATAAGCCCCAGCAAAAGACTGATGCCCGCAACCATCATAAACAGAAGCCACTTCGCCAAGTATCTGAAATGAAGCACGGTAAAAATGAAGCTGGCGGCCCATAAGCCGATATGTGTCTGCAGAACGCCTCTGAACAAAATCTCTTCGCTGAACGAAATGAGAAGCGTCAAAAACAAAATGTGCAGAACCGGCCTGTTCTTAAAAAGCAATACATTAATGCCGCCGTCATCATATAAATGCGAAGGACACCATTTCATCACCGCCAGATCGGCAAAAATGACAAGGACGGCAAGAGTTACACCGTACCATATGATATTATCGTCACGTATATGCCACAGCTTTAAAAAATCGTGAATGTCGGTAAAAAAGAAAAAGCCGATAATAGCTGAAACCGCCAATATGAGCAATTGGGTGGCGTACAGCTGCATCACAATCTCCCGGTCTGAGAGCTGCCGGATCAATTCGCTTTGCCGTCTCAGCTGAACTCACCCGCAGACTCTGATCCGAAAATCCGGCCTAATTCCAGCTTCCAATCTTCAAACCGTTCCATATTTTTACGTTCTCCTTTTTGCTCGTACGGAGCCAGATCAAGTCCGCAGCTGCTGCAGCATTGTCCGGTTTGACCATCAGGCTCATACGGTTCATCAAAATAAGACAGCAGCGCTTCTCTTATACATTCTTTCCGCTCTAATAACGCCGAAAAACGATTCATTTTACGCAGCTTCTTTTCCACGCGGTATGTCAGTTCTTCCTGCAGTTGCTCTTTTGTGGTTTTTCCTTGCAGATACAGATGGACGGCCGTTCGCGCCTGTGTTTCCTGGACGCCCTTATTGATCAGAACGTCCCGAAGCTTTCGTTCATCACCCGTACCGGCATCCCGTATGACGGCCAGAATGCCTTCCAGGTCATAATCAGACAGGCTTTCTGTCTGAATAATCTGCTGCTGAAGCTCGGTATCGCCGGGCGCCCTCAGCAAAATACTGACACTCGGGCTGCCGTCGCGTCCCGCTCTGCCGATTTCCTGCATAAAGGCCTCGGCCGTTTGGGGAGGATAAAAGTGAATGACAAAGCGGATATCTGACTTATCCACACCCATGCCGAACGCATTGGTGCAGCAGATGCAATCAAGCTGGTTATGGATAAATTGCTGCTGGATTAAAATCCTGTCGCCTGTATCCATTCCGCCGTGATAATAATCCGTCCGCTTTCCCGTTTTTTCGTTCAGCTCAGCCGCAAGCTCTTCCGCCCATTTTCTGGTCGGACAATATATGATACCCGGGCCTTCAAGCTTTTCGGCAAGCTCCGTGAGCCTGCTTATTTTTTCGGCATTATCAGCCAAATGTTCTGCCGCCAGGAGAATATTCGGCCGGTTGACTGAATAAAGATGACGCACCGCATGCTCAAGTCCGAGCACATCCGTCACGTCTCTGAGCGTTTCTTTTGTCGCTGTTGCGGTCAGCGCCAATACAGGCGGCTTTCCGAGTGCCTGCCTGAAAGGTCCGAGCTTCGAATAATCAGGCCTGAAATCATGTCCCCATTCTGATATGCAATGAGCCTCATCAATAACAAATAAACTGACCGAGACATTTTTCAAACGGTTCAGCACATAAGGTGAAGAAAGGGCTTCAGGAGACATATAGAGAAATTTATAACGGCTGATGTTGCTGAGGATAAAATGCCGCTCTGCGGAATTCAGCATGCTGTTTAATGCAGCAACCCGCTTTTCTCCTTTCGCTTTCAGCTGCTGCACCTGATCTTCCATTAATGAAAGGAGCGGCGAAATAATCAGCACCAGCCCGTCCATCATGTAACCCGGGAGCTGATAGCATAATGATTTTCCCCCGCCGGTCGGAAGCATGGCGATCGTATCTTTTTTTTGGAGCACGCTAGTCATAATCTCTTCCTGCCCTTTTTTAAAGGAATGCAAACCAAAATACCTGGATAAAGCTTTATGCAGCTCAGTCATGCTGATTCACCGTCTTTGCCAGCGCCAGCCTGATCTGAAAATAGCTGAAGCGCATCTGCATTCCTTCGCGAATCCGTTTAATTTTATTCGTTTGATGCTGTTTTGCAAATGCCGTTATCATACGCTGTTCCTCTTCAGAAAGATACTGTTCTATAAAAAATGCAGGCTGATGCAATGATATTTCTACGATATGATCTTCGATTGTGGCGGTTTTTAAATTTCTGACCGCGGCGATCCGTTCAATCGGAAACCCTTTTTCCAACAGCTCAAAGGTTTTTCTGGCAGACTGTGTCAGCGCGCTTTCCGCCTGCAGATCGGACAACAGCTCACGCAGAGCGGGATATGCACATTGCGGAAGCGATTGAATAACATAATGTACCGCTCCCCAAAACTGGACGGACACATACCATTCATCTTCGTTCAGCTGGAGAGCAAGCTGCTTATTCGTTTTGCCGATTCTGTTGAATGAAGTTAAAGAATAGACAAAAATAAGCGCCTGCCGTTCACTTACGCCTTGCAGAAGGTGAAACAGCGTCTCATGCATTTGGACGGAAAGCTCTTTAGCATCTCTGTTTTTCCGCATGAACCGTTTGACCCATCTCAGCGTCTGCACATCGTTTGTAACCGGGATATATTGACTGCATTGATGCTCTTTGTTTGACAGGACTTGAATGAGCAGGGAAAGCCGCCTCCACAGGGTAACGGCAGGCGTTTGATAATTCGCGCCGTGGCAGTGCTTCGGCCAAGGCCGCTCGGCAAACGCCCGTTCAAGCCTTTGAACGCCGCGCGCAGTCACTTTCCACGTTCCCTCTTCTTTTCCGGCTGTAATGTATGAGTTCTCGGTGAGTTTATGCAAAGAAGCCGCAATATCGCCGCGTTCACAATGTGAAGCCATGCCGAAATATTTAGCGATCTGAAATAAGCCGGCATCCTGAATGGTTTGAGACGACTTTTTTCCTTTTAATAAATGAAACACAGCACTCGGAGTCCGTTCGCCGTCTATTTTGTCCAGACAGTCGAGAACCACGGTATCAAAGTAGTTTATCGCCAATCTAAACACACCTACATTTCTTCTGTGACAAGTTTCGTTTTTTGGTTCTTTTTATTTTAACAGATTTTCATATAAATTTGACGTTTAAAGTCATCTTTTAGGGGGAAGTGCTAAAGAGAATCCCTTATGTGATAAGCATTCTCAATCATTTTTCTGTTGAAATTTGACACTAACATCATTACAATAAGTAAGAGGAATAGGTGTTATATTTGAAAATATATAAGGTAAACCATTTGTTCCAACACGAACAATCTGGGAGGTTTTATTCATGGCAAAGTACACAATTGTAGATAAAGATACGTGTATTGCATGCGGCGCCTGCGGAGCTGCGGCACCAGACATTTATGATTATGATGATGAAGGCATTGCGTTCGTTACGCTTGACGAAAATAAAGGCGTCGTCGAAGTTCCGGAAGTTCTGGAAGAAGATATGATTGACGCATTTGAAGGATGCCCTACTGATTCAATCAAAGTTGCGGATGAACCGTTCGAAGGCGACCCGCTGAAATACGAATAAAAAAGCCCTCCCCGTGAGAGGAGCTTTTTCGTCCTGAATAAGACTCCGGCTGTTATTGGCCGGAGTCTTATTTTTTTGCGTGATCAAACAATCAAAAAAGCGCCCGGTCTGTGTTTTACAGAGCGGGCGCTTTGAAGTGGTTATTGTGTCTGGATGCTGCGTTTTTGTTCAATCCAAGGTTTCAGCTTCGTAAAGATGAACGTAAAGACGATGGTGATGATAACGCCTTTTACAATGTTAAACGGCAGGATTCCTGCGACAACCGCCGTTTTTAACTGGCTGTTTGACAGTGCCGGTGAATGTAAAAACCAAGTATACGCGGGCAGGATAAGAATATAGTTCAAAATACTCATCAATACAGTCATCGCTGCGGTTCCGGCCAGCAGGCTCACTGCAAGTCCTTTAGCAGATTTGAGCTTTTTAAACATAAACGCCGTCGGCAGAATAAACAGCGTTCCTGCGATAAAATTGGCTGCCTGCCCGACAGGCACGCCGGCCATGCTTCCTTGAATGATATACTGCAGAATATTTTTAATCGCTTCAACCGCAATCCCCGCCGCAGGCCCGTAAACCAAAATGGCGATAATTGCAGGAACGTCACTGAAATCAATTTTCAAGTAATCCGGCAGCCCCGGAAACGGGAAATTTAACAGCATAAGCACAAAAGCAATACTGCTAAGCATACTGATGACAACTAATTTTTTTACTTTCACAATGCTCTCTCCTTTTCGATCAAATCTCTCGAAAAGAGGAAAGGTTCTTTTGCGCCCCAATAAAAAAACCGCTTTTGTTAAAAAGCGGGAGCTTACTAAGGCTTGGCAAAGAAACGTTTGATATAAGCATCAAAACGTCTGCTGAACCTCCATCTTCTCCCATCCAGACTATACTGTCGGCTCCGGAATCTCACCGGATCCTGCCGCCGAAGCAGCTCGCGGGCTTAGAGCATGATGCTCATCACCGCCGGTAGGGAATTTCACCCTGCCCCGAAGATTGATCTTATGAATTTATTCACATTATATATGATCAAATTGCAATTGTATAGAGAACTGCTCAAATTTAAATAAAATATTGGGGAAGCCCAATTTAAGCTGATTCAGCGGTTTCCTTTTCTCCTTTACTGCGTCAATACACATTGACACTCTATTGAGAATATGATAAATTATCAGATATTTAGTCAGCTAAACTAGGAGGAAATCTAACAATGTTTCGAGTTTTGGTCTCAGATAAGATGAGCAATGACGGCTTAAAGCCGCTGATGGAATCAGACTTTATAGAAATTGTTCAAAAAAACGTCGCGGATGCAGAAGATGAATTACATACCTTTGATGCCCTGTTAGTCCGCAGTGCCACGAAAGTAACCGAAGAATTGTATAAAAAAATGACCTCTTTAAAAATCGTCGGCAGAGCCGGTGTCGGCGTAGACAACATCGACATTGATGAGGCCACAAAACATGGGGTTATCGTGATAAACGCGCCGAATGGAAACACCATTTCAACGGCAGAGCATACATTCGCGATGATTTCTTCATTAATGAGACACATTCCGCAAGCCAATATCTCAGTAAAATCAAGAGAATGGAACCGGACGGCTTTTGTCGGGGCGGAGCTCTACGGAAAGACTTTAGGCATTGTCGGTCTGGGCCGGATCGGAAGCGAGATTGCCCAGCGCGCCAGAGCGTTCGGTATGACGGTTCATGTATTCGATCCTTTCTTAACCGAAGAGAGAGCCGGCAAAATCGGCGTAAACAGCCGGACATTCGAAGAAGTGCTTGAAAGCGCGGATATCATTACCGTCCACACGCCTTTAACAAAGGAAACAAAAGGACTGCTTAACAGAGAAACCATTGCCAAAACGAAAAAAGGCGTCCGTCTTATCAACTGCGCAAGAGGCGGCATTATTGATGAAGCGGCGCTTTTGGAAGCGCTGGAAAGCGGCCATGTCGCAGGCGCTGCCCTTGACGTGTTTGAAGTGGAACCGCCAGTTGAATCAAAGCTTCCCGACCATCCGCTGGTGATCGCCACACCTCACTTAGGCGCTTCAACGAAAGAAGCACAGCTGAATGTCGCTGCACAGGTTTCTGAAGAAGTGCTGCAGTTTGCAAAAGGTCTGCCTGTCATGTCAGCGATCAACCTGCCTGCGATGACGAAAGATGAATTCAAAAAAATCCAGCCTTATCACCAAATTGCCGATAAAATCGGAAGTCTCGTGTCACAATGTATGAAGGAACCCGTCAAAGATGTTGCGATTCAATATGAAGGCACCATCGCCAAACTTGAAACATCATTTATTACAAAAAGCCTGCTGTCCGGTTTCTTAAAACCGCGTGTAGACTCAACGGTCAATGAAGTGAACGCCGGCGGTGTAGCAAAAGAACGCGGAATCAGCTTCAGCGAGAAGATTTCCTCCAATGAATCAGGATATGATAACTGCATCAGCGTAAAAGTAACCGGAGACCGGAGCACATTTACGTTAACGGCTACGTATATCCCTCACTTCGGTGAACGAATCGTTGAGCTGAACGGCTTTAATATTGACTTAAATCCTGCCGGCCACCTCGTTTATATCCAGCACCAGGATACGACTGGTGTAATCGGACGCGTCGGACGCATCCTCGGCGATAACGATATCAATATCGCTACCATGCAGGTAGGCCGTAAAGAAAAAGGCGGAGAAGCCATTATGATGCTTTCTTTTGATAAACATTTAGATGATAAAGTCGTCAATGAGCTGACTTCAATTCAGGATATTGTTTCCGTTAAACTGATTGACCTTCCGTAATCAACAAAAAACCCAAAACATTCATATGTTTTGGGTTTTATTACGTTTAATGGCTTGGAAGCGGATTAGGCGCGGCAGGCACAGCGATAGGTTTTGTCACATCATAATTACCGATTTTCTTTGTATGCGCATGTGTGAACAGCACCTCAGAATAACCGAATTCCTTCGCAGTTAACAGAAGTCCTTCGATCATTAAAATCCCTTCCAGCGAATCTTCAACCTTATGTTTTTCGGACAATTGAATCCGCAGCTGCTCGCCGTCTTCCCTTTCCGATACCGATGCAATCGCATCTGCTTCTATAATGCTCGCAGTCTGTGAGCCTCCGTCTGTTGTCTTCATCCCGTCAATAGCCTGATATACTGAATAATAGGTTTGTTCAGACGGGACGAGATACTCTTGTCCCAGACTGTCGCTGTAAGAAAAATACGCCCGGTTTGTCTGTTTATGTACGGACATCTCAGCGGAAATGCCGTAAGATTTATAAAAATCCTGTCCGGCTCCGTTTTGAACCTTTTTCAATTTAATCCGCTCGTAAGGACTCCATGTCAAAGTCTCTTTCAGCATCTTTTTCAATAAGTCAGCATCGGCAGCTGATTCGATAGAAAGCCGTCCGTTTACCTGCACAAGCAAATCCTTCTTATCCGCCGTTACCTGCACACCTTCCAAAAGGTTCGGCACAGACAGGAAGGATTCGGGCACTTCTAGGTCTTCCGCTTCGGATAAAGCCTCTGATACCGATTCATCCGGCTTCTTTTTTTCAAAACTGACCGGTATGACGGCGGATGTTTCTGAATCGGCAAATGCCAAAGTAATGTAATTGTTTTTGTTTTGGTTTGAGACGACGAACGTCTTCTGATCCGGCGGCTTGACAGAAGCTGACTGACTGGCTTTTTCTGTCTGGCGGCTGTCAGCGGTAAGATCACCGGAAGATTTGTTTGTCATCAGGTGAGGAGATATAATCAGAGCGATGCACAATGCGCAGACGCCGGCTGCGGCGGGGCCGATCCAGCTTCGGGCCGGTTTTTTCCTGTACGGTTTACCCGTTTCAATATTCCGGTAAATGGCCTCGGGTGAACGATGATCTCTAACCGCCGGAAGTTGTCTTAACAACTCCTCTACTCTTTCTTCGTTCCAATATGACTTCATCATCCATTAGCTCCTCCCTCAAAAGCTCCATCTGTTTCCGAAGTATTTTGAGCCCTCTGTGTTGGGTCGTTTTGACTTTGCTTTCCGAGAAGCGGAGAGCGGCGGCTGTTTCCTGAATGGAATATCCCTGAATAAATCTCAAGATAATAACAGCTCTTTGATCAATGGTGCAATGATCAAGCGCGGTATAAATTTCCCGGACGTTTTCATGCTGTACGGCGAGTTCGTCCGGAAGCAAATGCTGATCTCTGACATCTTGTGTATCCCAATCAAACGTACCCATAATACGCTGTCTGATCGTCTGCTGCTTGCGGAACCAGTCAATCGCCACATGGCGTGCGATGGACAACAGCCATGTTTTTTCACTGCTTCTTCCTTCAAATGTATGATAGGAATTCAAGACGCGGATATACACTTCCTGCGTCAAATCTTCAGCCTGCGACTTATCTTTTACCATATAAAATAAAAATTGATATAAATCTTGATGGTATGCATCATATAATATCTGAAAGGTTTCTTCCATGGGAAACCCCTCCGTTCACTTTTTTGTCGTAAAAATGCGTTGAAAAGTTACATTACAACTATATTACGAGAAACTGGAATTTGGAAGGGAATTTATATTAACATATTCTTAAATTTTTAAAGGAGAAACAAATAAAAAACACCCGCAGAACATGCGGGTGTTTCGTATGGAACAAGATTGTTCGTCAATTTCAGACGTCATCCTGCGCTTTTGTCGGAATATAAAATGTAAACGTCGTCCCTTTGTCGATGCTGCTGTGAACCGCAATTGAGCCGCCGTGGGCTTCCACGATATTTTTTACGATGGCGAGTCCGAGTCCGGTTCCCGCCCTGCCTCTTGTTCTTGCTTTGTCCGCTTTATAAAAACGTTCAAAAATAAAAGGCAGATCCTCTTCCGGTATTCCCGAGCCGGAATCTTTGATATCGATTTTCAGTCCGTCTTTTACGGTCTGAGCCGCGATATGAACGCTTCCGCCTGACTCCGTATGGCGCAGCGCATTATCTATAAGGTTGGTAAACACCTGTTCCATTTTGTCTTCATCAAAGACACACTCCGGCTGAGACACTGAGATGTCCTCTGTGAGCGAAACACCTTTTTCCTTCGCTACCCCGGAAAATTTGCGGGAGATCTTCTCCAGAAATTCATGCAGGTTTACCGTTTCATAGTGCAGGCCCGTATGTCCGGATTCCATTCTGGCCAAATCCAGCAAATCATTGACGAGCCGGCCCATGCGAAGAGATTCATCATAAATGATTTGCGCGATTTCTTTTTTCTCCTCTTCGGTGCTTGCAATGTCGTCCACTATTGCTTCGCTGTATCCCTGCAGCATAGAAATCGGGGTTCTGAGCTCATGACTGACATTGGCAATGAAGTCTTCACGCAATTTATCCAGCCTGCGCTCTTCGGTCATATCACGGAGCACGGCCACGGCGCCGCGGACGTGTGATTCCGCATAAAGAGGCGACATCAATAAAACCCATGACCTTCCTTGAAGCGTCATTTCAATCATTTGCTCTTTTTCCGTGTTCACTGCATTTTGAAATAGCTCTTTTGCTTCAGGGGGAAGGTTGTCTCCTTCTTTAATGTTCATGTTCTGCTCATAATACCATGCCTGCAGAAAACGTTCGGCCGGCGGGTTGGTCACCAAAATGGTGCCGTCGATATTAATGGTGATGACCCCGTCTGCCATACTGCTTAAAATATTGGACAGCTGTTCTTTTTCCTGATTCAGCGCGTTAATATGGAAATTGAGCTGCCGTCCCATCTGATTAAAGGCAATGGCCAGTTCCCCGATTTCATCTTGGGTCAGAATCGGAATTTTTGTATCAAACTTTCCTTTCGCCAAGTCTTGGGCGCCTTCCCGCATTTTCCGAAGGGGATATGTCACCCTGCTGGATAAAAAGAACGCGAAAAACGTTGTCAAGACGATGGCAATGCCCGCCGCAAGAAAAATATAGCGTGTCGTATGTTTCGTCGTATCTTTGACGGCAAGCAGCGATTGGGATAAAAAAACCATGCCTTTTTTGCCGTCTTTTTCATACGGCACTCCGACGATCAGCCGTTCGTTATCCGAACCGGCATTGTTGGGGACCGCGCGTTTGCTTACTTTTTTGCGGTCTGTCAGCGCCTTGTGCAGATCCCGGTCATGTTTGATCTGCTCTAATGTAATAGAGGATAAATGATTATCGTCATTGGGCGAATACCAGACATGCTTATCATCCTGAATGATCGCGATGCTCGTTAAATTGTCCGCCAGTTCCCACGTGATGGATCTGGCAAGCGGCTGGTCTTCATGATTTTCTATTATGACCGCAATTTTATCGGCAAGCTGCGTTAAATCTTTTTCCGCTTCTTCAACGTGGTAATTTTCTATAAATTCCAGAAGCAGCACCGTTAAAATAAATAAAACAATTAACACGAGTGAAAGAATGGTAAACCAAAGCTTTCCTACTACGCTTTTCCAAAACTTCATTCAGCGCCTACCTCAAATTTGTATCCGACTCCCCATACGGTGACGATTTTTTTCGCCGCTCCCGGGGACACTTTATTTAATTTTTCACGGAGCCGTTTGACATGGGTGTCCACCGTTCTGAGGTCTCCGAAAAATTCATACTGCCACACTTCTTTTAAAAGCTTTTCCCTGTCGTACACTTTGTCCGGTGTTTTCGCCAGGAAGTACAGCAGTTCATATTCCTTCGGCGTCAGGCTCACCTCCGTGCCGTCCGCAGTCACCCTGTGAGCATCGTGATCAATGGATAGATGCGAAAAGACGAGCACATTTTTTGTCGGGGTATTGGCTGTCAGATAAGATGTTTGGGAAGCCCTTCTTAAAAGCGCCTTTACCCGAAGCACCACTTCTCTCGGACTGAAAGGCTTGACGATATAATCGTCCGTACCCGCTTCAAACCCCTGGACGCGGTTGGCTTCTTCCCCTTTTGCCGTCAGCATGATAATCGGCGTCGCTTTTTTTTCTCTGAGCTGCCGGCATACTTCGATTCCGTCCGTTCCCGGCATCATTAAATCCAAGAGCACCAGATCATAATCTGATGCCAGCCCCATTTTAATGGCCTCGTCGCCGTTTTCCGCTTCTTCAATCACATAGTTTTCCCGTTCAAGGTACATTCTTAAAAGGCGTCGAATTCTGGCTTCATCATCTACTACTAATATTTTAGTTTCATTTGTTTGATCCATCGTTTTCCCCCTGCTTTCCTTCTGTTACTTTCATTTTAACAAACTGTGCGGCAGCTTGAGAACTGTATCGGCTATTTGCATCTATGCGTACGAATGAAGTCCGGCAAGCACGAGATTCACAAAAATCAAGTTAAACATAATAATGGCGAAGCCGATGACGGCAAGCCACGCGGACTTTTCGCCATGCCAGCCTCTTGACAGCCGCAAGTGCAAATACGCTGCGTAAAATAAAAAGGTGATCAGCGCCCATACTTCCTTCGGGTCCCAGCCCCAAAAACGCGTCCATGCAAGCTGCGCCCAAATCATCGCAAACACAAGCGCGCCGAGTGTGAATACCGGAAAACCGATGGAAACAGCGCGGTAGCCGACTTCATCGACCAAGTCCAGATTCACATTTTTGACGAGCGGGCTGATAAGAGCGCTGATTCTCTTTCTGAATATCAGCCTGAGCGCACCGTATAAAACGAGACCTGCGCCAAACGACCAGATCACCGTATTGACCTTTCTGCCTGAAAAAATGGCCGGAAGCTCAATAAGCGGCTTCATTGCGCCTTCCGTAAGCAGTTCTCCCTCATGCGGGCCGACAAGCGCAGGCATATCATATATCATGACGCTTTTGGCTTCTTTTTTATCCACCCAATTAAATTCAGCTTTGTAGTCCGCCAGCCGGAATGCCGACGTGACGGCAATAAATGCCACGGTCGTCACGAGTATAAACATGATGACTTCAAGCCAGAACGTTTTTTTCCCCGGTCTGGATTGGTCGACATGCTTTAACAGGAAAATGACGCCGGCTACAAAACTGATCGCAAGAATCGCCTGCCCGAGCGCCGCCGTCGTGACGTGAATGTACAGCCAATTGCTCTGCAGTGACGGAATAAGCGGCGTAATGTCTGTCGGAAACATGCTTGCATATGCGATAAGCAAAAGCGCGATAGACAATGTGAACATGCCTAATGAAGGCAGTCTGTAAATAAAGTAAATAATAATAAAAGCGAGAACAAGCATCATGCCGAATGACGTCGTAAATTCAAACATATTGCTGACAGGCGCATGTCCGCTTGCCGACCATCTCGCAATGAAGTAGCCGAGATGACAAAGAAATCCGAAAATGGTTAACGTGATTCCGATAGCCGACCAGCGGCCCTTACCGTCCTTAGCACCTTTTGTTCCCCGGATGGCGCCGCCGAAAACCGGGACGGCAATTAAATAAATCAAAAAGGCAGCATAAAGAAAATTTGCGCTCAGCTCCGCCATGACACCACTCCTTTTTCACTAGGCCTGATTTTTGGCCAATTCTTTTTGATCGGCCGGCTCTTGAATCCCGGTCCCGCTAAGAACAAATTCGATATCCTTTTTCAGACCGAACCAGTTTTTGTTCGTATGTCCCGCCACAAGCACTTCATGATCACCTGTTTTGATCCAGATCCTTCTGTGCTGCCAGTACATTCCTTGAATGACGCCGATCATAAAGATCGCGCCGCCGACGGCAAGCACCCATAAGGTTAAATCTTTTCTGACGGTGAGTCCTGTAATGTTTTTCGTTTCCACATGGTCGAATTTTAATTTGTACTTGTTACTTTCGGAACCTTCAACAGTCTGCTGAATCGCAACAAAACTTTTCTCCCCTTTCGGCTTGTCAGGAGCCGTGATTTTAAAGACAAAAGCCGGATTGTTAGGAACCTTCGTTTTCGTGCTCGGTTCTCCGTCCTTGTTAAAATAAAAATCAGGAAGATAACTGGCGATCTGCACTTTGTAACCGTTACCAAGATCATAGTCCGTGTCGGGATCAAGAAGATTGATCTTCAGTTTGCCGAATGACTGTTTTGTTTTTTGGTCGATCAGCTGAAATACCATCTGATCGAGCTGGTTTTCTTTATAGTCCACCTGATATACAGAATAGGAGTCAAAGCGCAGCGGTTCATTGACGCGGATATTGTTTTCTTTGACTCTTTTAAGCTTCGGCTTTTCACCGAATACAATGTCGCCTTTCCTCTTGTACAAAACCGCGTCCGTTGTGAAGGATTTGGCGACTTTGCCGTTTCCGGCTCTGTCAATGGCGTCGGCGAATACTTTTTTCTCAGTGTCTTTGTTATATGTCTGCATCGTGAACCGGTTGTTTTTTAAGTAATATTTGCCGTCAGTACCTGGGATCTGGGCGGTTTCGCCTTCACGGACCCAGAGCGTTTCATCGACATACATACCGGGTACAAATCTCAGCATGGCTCCGATCAGAAAAATGATCAGGCCGATATGATTGACGTAGGGCCCCCACCTTGAAAAACGGCCTTTTTCCGCCAGAATGCTGCCCTCTTGTTCTCGCACTCTATAATGCTTTTTTTTCAATCGTGTTCTGAGGCTATCAGCCGCATCCCCGCTCAGCTCGGTTTCTGTCCGGCTGTATAGACGCTGCCTCTTCAAAAAGACCGGATTCCGCCGAACTCCTTGATTTTTCAGCGCCCTGTACAAAGGAATCACCCGGTCCAGGCTGCAGATGACCAGTGATATGCCAATAGATGCGATCAGGAGCATATACCACCATGAGCCGTACAGGTGATGAAATCCCAACAGATAATACATTTGGCCGATTATGCCGTACTGCTGTTCATAATATGTATCCGGCTGGGCGCCCGGCGGCAGATAAGCTTCCTGCGGAAAAACCGTGCCGAAAGCAGACGCCGCCAGAGTAATGACGATCAGCCATATTCCGACTTTTACGGAAGAAAAGAAGTTCCATACCTTATCTACGATTGTTTTGTTATATGTTTGCGAACGCCTTGCGCTGCCGTCGTACCGCATATCGGCAAGCGGCGATTTTTGATCATCAAGCGGCTTCCCGCACGACTCGCACAAAACCGTCCCGGCTGGATTCACGTGCCCGCATTCACATTTGACCTTTTTCATGAAGACGCCTCCGGCTTAATTAAATTCATATAGTCATGAACCATGCGTTCTGTCATCGTGCCGGTCACCACTTTCACGACTTTTCCGTCGGGATTGATCAAAAATGTCGTCGGAATAGGTGATACGCCGTACGCGTCCAGCACTTGCCGGTCAGTATCGAGCGCAACCGGGAAATTGACGCCGTATGTTTTCATAAAATTATGTACTGCAATTTTTGATTCGCCGACATTTACCGCAACCACCTCGACACCGAGGTCTTTAAAATGCTTGTATTGATTCTCCATGTAGGGAAATTCCTGCTTGCACGGCTCACACCACGTTCCCCAGAAATTCAGAAAAACACCTTTTCCTTTTAACTGACTCAGTTCTATGAGTCTGCCCTCTGTATCTTTCAGCGCGAAATTCGGGGCTTTGGACCCCTCAGATATACGCTCACCGTTTGTGTATACGGCATTATAGATGGTATATCCGAGCGCGCAGAGTAAGATGAGAAGGATGCCGGTCCGAATGAATAAACGCCGCCGTTTTTTGTTCATTGTACACTGCTCCCCTCCCCTGCCTGCAAATCCATTCAATTATATCATCAACACGTTTTGTAATTTTTGAAGGTTATGTGAAAATTAGAAAGCGTTTTTACCGTGTTCAGCTAAAGCCCGCAGCCTTTTCACCTCATGCGGCGACAATTCTCTTGCGTCTCCTGTGCGCAGGCCTCTTAAATCTAAAAATGCGTATTCTTCACGTTTTAGTTTCAGCACGTCATGACCGATCGCCTCGAACATGCGGCGGACCTGTCTGTTCCGGCCTTCATGAATCGTCAGCTGAATGATGCTCGTCTGCTTTCTTTTGTCCAGGGAAAGCATTTTCGCTCTGGCCGGCGCCGTCTTGCCTTCTTCAAGCTGAATGCCGCGCTCAAGCTTTCTCAGAAGTTCCTTGGAAGGAATCCCCTTCACTTTGGCGACGTACGTCTTATCAATTTCGTATTTCGGATGCATGAGTTTGTTGGCAAACTCGCCGTCATTTGTCAGCAATAAAAGTCCGCTCGTATCATAATCAAGCCTGCCGATCGGATAAATGCGCTGCGGCACTTCTTTGAAGAAGTCGGTCACCACTTTCCGCCCTTTGTCGTCATCAGCTGCTGAGATCACTCCTCTCGGTTTATAAAGCAGAAAGTACACGGGTTCTTCCCGCTCCACCTTTAATCCGTTTACTTCAATCTGATCAGAACCGGTCACTTTTACGCCGAGCTCTGTTATTACTTTTCCATTCACCTTTACTTTTCCTTCTTTTATCAGCTCTTCTGCCTTTCTGCGTGATGCCACGCCGGCATGAGCAATAACTTTTTGCAGTCTTTCCATGTCGTTCACCTCAAGTATAATCTTACTTTTTTCCCCTTGAACAAACAAGCTTTTTCAAGGAGAGTTATTCTGATATATAAAAAGCGCCTGATTTCAGGCGCTTCCAAATAATAACGTAACTATGATGATTGATGCAACCACCCCGATCAAATCAGCAAGAAGACCAACCTTTAAAGCATCCCCCATTTTTTTGATGCCGACCGCCCCGAAATACACCGTCAGGACATACAGCGTCGTGTCAGTCGATCCCTGCATGACCGAGGCCAGTCTGCCGATAAATGAATCAGGCCCGTACACGGCGATCAGATCAGTCGTCATGCCGAGCGCCGCCGTCCCCGAAATCGGGCGGATCAGAGCAAGCGGCACGACTTCTGCGGGAATGCCGAGCGTTGTAAAGAAAGGCTTGCACAGCCCCATGACAAAATCCAGCGCGCCCGAGGTCCGGAATACGGTAATCGCCACCAGCATCCCGACCAAATACGGAATGATGGAAAACGCAATCTCAATTCCTTCTTTTCCGCCTTCAACGAATGATTCATACGTCGGCACTTTTTTGATCGTGCCGTATATCAATATACCGGCGATAATAATCGGAATCATGGCTAAAGACAGCCAATTCACCATTTCCATTCGCTTACCTCCCTTTTCTTTTGCGGCGGTACCAGAAGTAGCGGTCAATGAAAATCGCGCCGATTCCCGAAATTAAAGTCGCTAAGATGGTCGGCCCGACGATATCGGTCGGTGATTTCGCCGAGTAAGCCATGCGCACGGCAATGACGGTTGTCGGTATCAATGTAATACTCGAAGTATTTACCGCCAAAAAGGTAATCATGGAACGGCTGGCCTCAGACTTACCTCCATTCAGCTTTTTCATCTGCTCCATGGCTTTAATGCCGAGCGGTGTCGCCGCATTTCCCAGTCCGAAAAAGTTTGCCATGAGATTTGATAAAATGTATCCCATCGCCGGATGATCAGGGGGAATATCGGGAAACAGCTTAGAAATAAACGGGCGGCACATTCTGCTGAATATATCCAAAAGGCCGGACTGCTCGGCTATTTTCATCAGGCCGAGCCAGAACACGAGAACGCTCATTAATCCGAACGAGATCGTAACCGCTTCTTTCGCTCCTTTAAAAACGGCTTCATTCACATCCTGCAAGGTACCGTTAAACATCGCAAAGACAAGTCCGATTACCGTCAGACATACCCAGATTAAATTGACCATGACGAACCGCCCGCCGCGCTCATAAACAGGCTCGTAAACGTCTCAATGAAATGCTTTTTCGGTTTTTTATGGCGCTCATTTTCATAATAGACGGGGATCTTGGCGATCACTTTCCCATCATGCATAACAGTCATCCGGCCGACGACATCAGGAATGAGAGAGGCGTCCTTTTTCCAGGCTTTTTTCGGTTTTATTAAGGTTGTGCGGATTTTTACATCGTCGATTTCATCCTCTTTTAACAAATATTTGACATCCCGGGCAATAAAAGCGCGCTTTCCGTAAAACGTCTTTTTCAGCTTCGGGATGCCGCCTTTTTTAGCGACGACATAGGTTTTATAGTGCTCAAAGACATAATTAAACATATTCATATGATCATCCCAATCATCCGGATCATTTATGGTGACCGCGATGAGATCCGTTCCGTCTTTTGAGGCCGTCGAGACGAGCGTCCGTTTCGCGATTTTTGTGTAACCTGTTTTTCCGCCTGTGCTGTAACGGTAGAGCCCGGTCAGAAGCTTGTTTTTATTTTTCCATACCCGGTCCATCGTTTCCGCCTTATACACTTTTGTGCCTGAAACGGTCCGGTATTCCTTGATTTTCATCGCGTATTTAGTCAAAAGCGCCATGTCATACGCCGTTGAATATAAATTTTCATGGTCGTCCAGCCCGTGCGGATTTTGAAATTTTGTATTTTCCATCCCGATTTGCTCGGCTTTTTTGTTCATCATAAATACAAAACCGTCAAGGCTTCCGCCGACATATTCCGCTATTGCCGCAGCGGCGTCATTTCCTGACCTTAACATAAGCCCGTATACGAGATCTTTCAGCTTTACTTTTTGTCCCGGCTGAAGATAAATGGCTGAGCCTTCCGTTTTTACGGCATTCGGGGAAACCGTCACGGTCTCTTCCATCTTTCCTGATTCAATCGCCAGCACCGCCGTCATGATTTTCGTAATGCTTGCAATCCGCCGCTTATGATGTTCATCCTTGGCGAATAACACCCTGCCAGATGCTCCGTCGATTATAATCGCGCTTTTTGCGCTGACATGTATTTGGGCATGTGCCGTATTGCCGTCTGTAATGGAAAAAAGAATAACAAAAGTCAAAAGAAATACGGCAGCTTTTTTGAGAAAGCGCATGAATGCTCACGTCCTTGTTGTGGGTTTGTACAAGTTTATGCGCATGTCCATGACTTATGAATACCAATTGCATCACTTTCACATAAAAAAAACTCTCCCAAAAGGAAGAGTTTTTATCTGACTGATGCCATATTTGAGCCTGATGCTTCATATTGCGCCAATTCTTCCCGCATGCGCAGAAATTCACTGCTGAGCGAAAGCAGAAGGCTCCGCAGCGAGTCCGGCACTTGCTGGTAGAATTCAATCGCGCTTTGGCCTGTATAAGCGGCGCGGCTGTTTTCGTACCATGTATCCTTTTTCGGCATGAAAAACTCTTCCACGCACTGATGATATACTTTATACAGCGTTTTTTCCGCTCTCGCCTCATGAAACGGCTCCTGCATTAAAAGCCGCCTGCAGGCTTCCTGGGCGCCTTCGCAAAAGACGGTCATCCTCCTCAGCACACTGAGCACGTCGCGGCAGTATGCCTCATCCGCCTCTCCTTGAGCCCGCATCTCCGGCAAAGTTGTATGATTTAAATAGCTGCTGACCATCGTGACAACCTCGGCTAAAAATTCACCAGTTTCTTCAGTATGGGCCCTCACAATCGAATTTCCCATTTCCGTCCGTTTCCTTCCTCTCTTGTACGTCGTCATTTGCGTCATTCATCAATGGCCTTTCCCTACTATCGTATGATGAAAAACGATTATTATTTAATATCCTCAAAAGTTTGGTTGAAGTTTTCAAAGAATAAATCGGCTTCCTCCTGGAGAACGTCTTCCTCCGCATTTTCAGGAAGCGGCGGGAGCTCCTCCAATGTTTTTAAGCCGAATTGTTCAAGAAATACCGGTGTCGTGCCGTATAAAATCGCCCGGCCGGGACCGTCGGCGCGGCCCACCTCACACAGCAGCGCTTTTGACACGAGGCTGTGCAGAATCCGCTCAGACTTCACGCCCCGGATATCTTCAATTTCCGCCCGTGTGATCGGCTGCTTGTACGAAACGATCGCCAGCACTTCCAAAGAAGCCTGTGACAGCCCTTTTGACGGCACTTCGATTAGTTTTTTCAAATAAGGCACGAATTCTTTTTTCGTTCCAAGCATATACGTATCCGCATATTCGGTAAGCTCGATGCCTCTGTCGTCTTCCTTGTACTGAGCGGCCACTTCTTCCATGATTCCGGCCAGTTCCGCTTCTTCTATTTCAAGCACCGTCACCAATTGCTTTTTGGTCAGCCCTTCATCACCCGCCGCATACAGCAGGGCTTCCACAATCGCTTTCCAATTCACGATATCAAGCGCCATGAATGGATTCACTCCCCGTAATGTATATATCTGAAAAGTTTTCTTCCTGTTCAATGATAATCTGCTGATTTTTCATCAGTTCCAGGACTGCTAAAAACGTCACGACGAGATGGTCCTTTTGCCGAGAAGGAAAAAGCTCCGTGAAGTTTAATCTTCTCCCCGCCGTTTTTAAGCTTTTTACGATTTCGTTCATTCTGTCTTCAATCGGTATTTCCTGCCTTGTAATGGTCGTTTCTTTCGGCCGCGTGATTTTTTTACGCTGAAGCACCTTTTGAAACGCGCCGATCATGTCATAAACGGTCACCGACAGCTTCTGCTCCGTCTGTTTGATTTCTTTTGCATACTCACTTAAATCACTCGGCGGCTTTGTAAATGACTTTTGTCTTTCTTCTTCCCGCTCTTTTAAATCCTTCGCAGCGGTTTTATACTTTCTATACTCAATCAGCTTTTCAATCAGCTCGTCCCGAGGGTCTTCTTCTTCAAGCATTTCGTCTTCAAACAGCTCTTCCTCTTGTTTCGGAAGCAGCATTCTGCTTTTAATGCTGAGAAGCGTCGCCGCCATGACCAGATATTCACTGGCGACATCAAGTTCAAGCTCTTGCATTGTATGTACATATAATAAATATTGTTCAGTAATGGTTGCCACGGGTATGTCGTATATGTCGATTTCAAGACGGTTAATCAGATGAAGCAGCAGGTCCAATGGGCCTTCAAACGTATCAATTTTCACTTGATATTCTACCATTATCTCACCATTTTCAATATCACTCTCATTGCCGGAAAAACTGGCTACCCTTTAGTATAATCCACCGAAATGCTCTCGTCCAATACTTTTATACACGTCCTCCGTTATTTAGAAAATACTGAAAAAGAAGATATACGCCTATACCTTTAAAGGCGGATGCACATATGATAGCCGTGTAAACTTGAAACAAAGGGAGGCTGATTTCACATGAGCGGAGCTTGTTTCGGCGGAGGTTTTGCATTAATTGTCGTTCTGTTTATTTTGCTCGTTGTCGTAGGAGCATCTTACATCTGCTAGTTCCTCAGGCTTCAGACACCAAGCCGCTCTTTTTTCCTTTTCATAGCGCTGTGGTACACTGGTTTTAGCATAAAAGGAGGAAGCGGCTTGTATCCTAAAGCTTATATCGGCTTTTTGGCCGAATTTCACGCATCAAGAGATTATTTTGAGTGTCATGAACTGTTAGAGGAATATTGGAAAGAAAGCCCGGCTGAAAAGCGGAGCATTCATTGGGTCGGCCTGATTCAGCTTGCCGTCGCTCTGTATCACCAGCGCAGGGGAAATGAAGCCGGGGCGAAACGGCTGATTGCCAACAGCTTACGTATTCTCCGGTCTGAAAAGCAGGCGGTCTGTTCTCTCGGTCTCAGCCACCCGAAGCTGATTGAGCTGATAGAAACGCTGTCAGACGATATAGAAGCGGGCCTGCCTTACAGAAGTGTTATGCTGCCGATTACAGATGAAGCCCTGAAAGAAGCATGTCTTGCCGAATGCCGCCGAAAGGGCTATACATGGGGGCAAGACGGCGTATCAGATACCTTTCTTATTCATAAACACCGCCTGCGGGACAGGACGGATGTCATTAAGGAACGCGAACGGGAAATTGAGAGAAGAAAAAAAAGCAGAGGCTGACGGTCAGCCCTGCTTTTTCTATATCAAAACAGCTCCCGAAACCGTGAAGATTCCGGGAGCATTTGTCAGTTATTATATGAGATATCCTGATCTTTTTGATGTTGACAGCGTTCAAAAAAGCTTTGCGTTAATTCATTCGGAACGAGTGCCTCCGTTTTGAACAGACGTTTTAAGGCGTCCATCATTTGCTTTCCGATTCCTTGATGGCGGTGAGAAGGATTCACGCTGATATGCCGGATTTCAACTTCTGAGTCCTTTTTTTCGACTCCGATCGCTCCGACGATATCTTCATCCTCTTTCCAAAGAAAGAGCTGGCGGCCAGTATCCGTTTCATAGTCCTTTATTGTCTGCTGAAGCTGCTTGAGATCTTTTTCATTCGGCATAAATGACAGAAGACCCATCGCAATCTTTTCAAACGATTTTTTATAACGAATTAACATAAAAACCCCTCTATATCCAAAATGTCCATTCATGTCCTATCAAACGGATACATAAAGGCGATCCGTTTCCTCACATTATATCATTTTCACCGCTGTTTTAAACGCTTTTCAACAAATTATTCAAATGAACGGTTTAAATTTGCCATTTCAATGGCAGATACTGCGCAATCCGCTCCCTTATTTCCGGCTTTTGTTCCGGCTCGTTCGATGGCCTGCTCAATGGTTTCAGTCGTCACGATGCCGAAGATAACCGGGACGCCCGTCGCCGTTCCCGCCTGGGCGATGCCTTTTGCCGCTTCATTGCAGACATAGTCATAATGCGTTGTCGCTCCTCTGATAACCGTGCCGAGCGTAATGACGGCATCGTATTTTTTCGTTTCCGCCATTTTCTTTGCCGCAAACGGGATTTCAAACGCTCCCGGCACCCAAGCGACGTCAATGTCGTTTGATTCTACACCGTGGCGAAGCAACGTGTCTTCCGCTCCGCTTAACAGCTTGCTCGTAATAAATTCATTAAATCTGCCGACGACGATTCCGATTTTAAGTCCTGTTCCTACTAGGTTTCCTTGTATGATATTCATATGTTATCCATCCTTTTTTGTGAGATTAGTTTTTAGAAATGAAGCAGATGTCCAAGTTTTTTCATTTTGGTCTGTAAATATTGCTTGTTATGCTCACTCGCCTCCATTTGAAGCGGCACCCGTTCTGAAATGCTGAGACCGTATCCTTCGAGGCCGGCAATTTTCCGGGGGTTATTGGTTAAAAGTTTCATATGCTGAACCCCTAAGTCGCGGAGAATCTGGGCGCCGATGCCGTAGTTGCGCAGATCAGGCAGAAAGCCGAGCGCTTCGTTCGCTTCAACCGTGTCGTACCCTTGTTCCTGCAATCGGTACGCCTTCAGCTTATTGATTAAACCGATTCCTCTGCCTTCCTGGCGCAAATACAATAGAACGCCGCGGCCTTCTTCAGCAATTTGCGCAAGCGCGGCATGAAGCTGAGGTCCGCAATCACAGCGATGGGATGCAAACACATCGCCCGTCAGGCATTCTGAGTGCACTCTGACAAGAACGGGTTCGCTGTTAAACGGGACATCCCCCATGACAAAGGCGAGGTGTTCTTTTCCGTCAACCTCGTTTGTATATCCGTAAACTCTAAACGTGCCGAAGTCAGTCGGCAGCGTAATATCAACTTCTCTGTTCACAAGTGTCGTAATGTTGTAACGGTACTCTATTAAGTCTTTTATCGTAATCATTTTCAGCTGGTGGCGTTCGGCGATTTCGGCTAACTCCGGCACTCTGGCCATTGTGCCGTCTTCATTCATAATTTCACAAATGACGCCCGCTCCCTGAGATCCGCAGGCTTTTGCAAGGTCAACGGCTGCTTCCGTATGGCCGGCCCGCTTCAGGACGCCTCCTTTTTTTGCGATTAAGGGGAAAATGTGGCCCGGACGCTGAAAATCGTCAGACACAGATTCTTCGTTCAACAGCGCCTGAATGGTAAAGGATCGTTCCTGCGCGCTGATGCCCGTTTTTGTCAGCCTGTGGTCAATACTGACCGTAAACGCGGTCTCATGTGAGTCCGTATTATGATCGACCATCGGGTGAAGATCCAGCCGGCCGGCGATGTCTTCAGACAGCGGCGTGCAGATCAGGCCTCTCCCATGGGTCGCCATAAAATTCACCACTTCCGGCGTGGCATGCTCAGCCAGCGCTACGAAGTCTCCTTCGTTTTCTCTGTCTTCATCATCGACAACAATGATGACTTCACCTTTTTTCAGCGCCTCTAACGCCTCTTCTATCGGATGAAACATATCGATCTTCCTTTCTAAAAGCCGTTCTCGCTTAAAAAGGCTTCCGTGATAGTTTGATTGCTTTTCGTTTGTTCTGTTTTGTGCAAAAAGCGGTATAAGTATTTGCCGATCATGTCACACTCAATATTTACGGTCGATCCGACTGTTTTCGTCTGAAAAATCGTTTCTGAGATGGTATGCGGAATGATGGATACCGTCACGCTTTCGTCTGATAAACCGAAAATCGTCAGGCTCACGCCGTCTACCGTAATTGAACCTTTCAATACGAGCGTTTTTGTCAATTCCGGCGAAAGTTTTAAATCGTAATAGACCGCGTTGCTTTTTTTCTCGATCCGCGTAATTTCCGCCGTTCCGTCCACGTGCCCTGATACAAAGTGGCCGCCGAACCGTCCGTTGGCGGACATCGCTCTTTCCAGGTTTACTTTACTGCCTTTTGACAAGCCGTTCAGCGAAGTGGTTTTCACTGTTTCCGGCATGACATCAACCGTAAATTGATTGTCAGAAAATCCGGTTACGGTCAGGCAGATGCCGTTTACCGCAATGCTGTCGCCAAGCTTCACATCACTTGTCACTTTTGAAGCGGCGATGGTTAATGCCATGGAAAGGCCTGTCTTTTTGATTGCTTGGATCGTGCCTGTTTCTTCAACGATTCCTGTAAACATCGTCACCATCCTTTCCATCTTTAGGTATGGCCGTCAGTTTTATATCCGGCCCGATTTGGGTGATTTGTGTGAATTGTAAATGGGGGACATCTTTCATTGATTGAAAACCTTCACCGGAGATCAAGCTGGGAGCAAGCGTTCCTCCGATTAATTTAGGGGCGAAATAGAAATGAAGCTCTTGGAAACAGCCTTCCTTGACAAAACTTCCGTGTACGGATGCTCCGCCTTCCACATAAACGGACATTATGCCGTTTTCAGCGAGAATACTGAGCACCTCAGGGACGTGAATGCGGTCTGTTTCCAGCGGAATAACTTTTATTCCGAGTGCGGTCAGCCGGTCTTTCTTTTGCATGTCTGCACCTTTGGCCGTAAATATCCATGTCGGCGCAGCGCCGTCAGTGAGCACATTTGCCGTTTCAGGAATGGTCAGCTTTGTATCGAGAATCACTCTGACCGGCTGCTTCACCGCATCAGGAAGCCTGCAGGTCAGGCTCGGATTATCGGCTTTGACTGTGCCTGCTCCGACAAGAATGCTTTGATGCGATTTCCTGTATTGCTGGGCATCAAGCCTTGCCGCCTCTGATGTAATCCATTTGCTGTCACCGGTTTCAGTCGCTGTTTTCCCGTCAAGGCTCGCGGCCGCTTTCAAGGTGACATACGGAAGTCCGGTCCGCATGAAGTGAAGAAACATTTTATTCAGCTCTTCTGCCTGCTGCCTGAGAAGTCCGGTTTTCACTTCGATGCCCGCTGCTTCCAGCATTCCGATGCCTTTTCCGGCTACAAGCGGATTCGGATCTTTCACAGCAATGAACACCCTTTTTATCCCCGACTTTATTATCAGTTCGGCGCATGGCGGTGTTTTTCCGTAATGGCTGCAAGGCTCCAGCGTCACATACAAATCGGCGCCTTTTGCGTGTCTGCCGGCCATATGAATCGCGTGAACCTCGGCATGCGCTTCTCCGTATTGCAAATGGGCGCCCATTCCGACGATCTGTCCGTTTTTGACGACGACAGCGCCGACAAGAGGATTGGACTGTGTCTGTCCTTCACCGCGCCTGGCAAGTTCTATTGCCGTATTCATATAATATTCTTCCATCGTTATCCCTCCCTTCTTCCACGCAATTTGGCGTCAAAAAAGCCCCGAATGTTTACACAGTTCGGGGCTTTGCCAGTTTTAATCCATAGGAAATAAGACTATACAGTAAGTTTATTTTTTGCATAGCTTCTCTCATCCTTCTCCCATCCAGACTTTCACTGTCGGCTTCAGCTTTTCACTGAATCCACCGTATACAGATGCATACGGGTCACGGGCTGTAAAGCGCAAAACGCCTTATTACCGCCGGTCGGGATTTTCACCCAGCCCCGAAGGATACAATCAATATTTTTTTGTCCTTATCCGCTATTATAACATCCTTTGCGGCAGGCGCAATGAATTTGCACCTAATTATTCAGAAAAATAAAAAGCGCCCTTTTCCCATAAAAGGCGCCTTTATTTATTCGTTCACTTTGACGACCTTCAATAAGCCGTCAATCCGGTTTGATTTGCTGAAATACGCTTTAATCTTATCTCCCTTTTTCACATCGGAGAGATCCTGCTTCAGCTTGTCGCCGTTAAAAATAATTTTTGTGCCGTTTTCTGCCGTACCGTGGTACTCAGTTCCTTCGATTTTCGTAATTTTATATGTTTTGACTGTATATTCTTCTTTTTCCTGGGACAGGGTTTGTCCGATTGCAGTCGGCACGTCTTTCAGTTCAATATCGTTTATGACCATATAACCGCCCGCTAATAACAGCAGCAGTACAAGTAAAATGGCTGCTTTTGTTTTAATTCTTCCCATTTTTCTACCTCCAGCCCGTATCAATCTATTCATTACTATGTCATATTCCTTTTTTTCATGAATAGAAAACCGTTCTTCCCTGCGTGAGTTATTCATATAACGTTTCATAAAGGGAAGATGTTTCATGTATCTGTAAAACTTTCTATCTATTAAATAGATATACGAATTTATGTTCTGTTTTTGAGGGTGGAAAGATAAATTTATATAAAAAAGCAGTTTTCCTCATGAAGAAAACTGCCTGTACGGTTTATTTCGTCTTGCGAATTTCATTAAACGGGAAGAAGACGAATTTTGATGTGCCCGCTATTTGTTTTTTCGTAAAAAGACCGAGGCCGTTGCGGCTGTCCATAGATTCTCTGCGGTTATCACCCATGACGAAATATTTGTCGTCCGGCACCTTCACCGGGCCGAAGTCTTCTGTCAGCCGGTCATAGCCGTCTTGCTTCGCCTTGTGCTTATTTGCCGCTAAATACGGTTCGGACACTTTTTTGCCGTTGATGTACAGCTGGTCGTTTTTCATTTGCACCGTGTCGCCGGGAAGTCCGATAATCCGCTTGACATAGTGTTCGTTTTCTCCGTTCAGAACGACGATCTGGCCGCGTTTGAAGTCGCTTATGTATTTGACCGTCATATTGACAAAGATTCTCTCGCGGTCATGCAGCGTCGGATCCATTGATTCGCCATCAACGAGATAAGGGGCAAATAAAAAGTTTCGGATGAGCAGTGCCAGAACGACAGCGATGATAATGGCTTTCGCCCAATCAAGTACGGCGCTTTTTTTAGAAGTTTTTTCTTTTTCTGATTTCAAGTGATTTCCTCCCATTAGCCATGGTCGTTTTTATTTTACCATGAATCCCTGCACAGAGGGCAAATAAGCCCCGCACCTCATCCATTTTTTTCATTTTATAAGCCGGATCTGCTGATTTTACGGTATTTCACGAAGCTTCCGATCCGCCAAATGCACAAATACACAAAAGCAAGTTCCATCGTTAAAACGGCGAATTCCGCCGCGTCAATGTTTTTGAAATATTGGCTGAGCACGATACGGATCGCAATAATCGCGATAATGACATATTTAAAGTTTTTATTCCGCTTGGAGTAGACAAAGCCGTCTTCCCGGATTTCATAGGCGGTTTGCGACAGCATGATGACACCGAATACCGCGCCTAACAGTCCGGCGATGGCGAGCTCCCAAAGAGCGGGAAAATGAAACGGCTTTCCCGGGATATTCATGAGCTGGCTGATGCTGAATGTAAAAATGACGGCGATAATCAAAAGCGGGAGAATGATGCCGAAGCCGCCGCCTTTAATCGGCCTGTTCCCCTTTTTCACCCTGAACCAAATTATAAGTGCGAGAATGATAATGACAAATAAAACGGTTGCCAATTGAACCAACGTTTCTACCTCTTTTCATTGTTGTAATCGGTCTTTATCACTATACCAGAGGAACTACTATCATTCATATATGTATTTTTTCATGATTTACACATGAGAATTTTCATATACATAAAAAAACCCGCCTGAAAAAGGCGGGTTTTCCGTCATTATCCTTCTACACGGATTTCTTTCATTTTGTCTCCGTTAGACATGTTTTTCGCATGCTCTAAACCGCTTGTCACTTTTCCGAATACAGTATGAACGCCGTTTAAATGCGGCTGCGGCTCATGTACGATGAAGAATTGGCTTGAACCCGTGTCTTTACCGGCATGCGCCATCGATAAAGAACCGGCTTCGTGCTTATGCGGATTGCCTTCTGTTTCACATTTGATCGTTTTTCCGCTTCCGCCCATGCCTGTCCCAGTCGGATCTCCGCCTTGGCTGACAAAGCCCGGAATCACGCGGTGGAAAATAACGCCGTCATAAAAGCCCGTATTCGCCAGGTTTTCAAAGTTAGCGACTGTATTAGGCGCTTCATTCGGATAAAGTTCAAATTCGATTCTGCTGCCGTTTTCCATTTCGATATAACCAGTTTTCATTCTCATTCCTACTTCCGTATTGTTTTTTGTCAAAGCCTTCTTCAATATGAATTTCAATTGTAAGCCGGCTTTCTTTTTGATATTCTTTTGAAGGAAGAGGCCTCTGCTCTTCTTTTCGCGGCTATTATACCACACCTTCAGCCGGAAAACGAATCTCCCCGCTTCCGCAGAAAGAAAATGAAACCAGAACAGCTTCACAGCCGTCTATGTATCGGAACTGCTTCACGCAGGCCCTCACAAACCGCTTCAAAACGGCATTTGTGAAAAGAAGGAGGTTAACCGCTTTGAAAAAAATGTGGATTGGATTGCTGGCGGCGGCCGTTGTATTGTGCACAATACCGAAAATCAGCCTGGCCGATGCCGCAGTCGGAGATGTCATCGTCACACTGGGGGCGGATCTGTCAAACGAAAACCGTCAGAAAGTGCTTGACGAATTAAATGTCCCTGATAACGCGACAAAAGTGACGGTCACGAATAAAGAAGAACATGAATATCTGGGAAAATATATATCGAATGCCCAAATCGGCACAAGAGCCATCTCTTCATCATCCATCACGGTGGCAAAGAAAGGGGCCGGGCTTGACGTTAAGACCCATAATATCGATTCCATCACGGATGAAATGTACTTAAACGCCCTGATGACAGCAGGAGTGAAAGATGCGAAAGTATACGTGACGGCGCCGTTTGAGGTATCAGGCACCGCAGCATTAACGGGAATTATCAAGGCATATGAAGTCTCATCAGACAAAGCGATATCAGAAGATGTAAAACAGGTCGCCAACCAAGAGCTTGTCACCACTTCAAATCTCGGGGATAAAATCGGGGATAAAAACGCCTCCGCGCTCATCGCAAACATTAAAGATGATTTCGCGAAAAACGGTGTGCCCGATACAAAAGAAGGAATCGAGAAAAAGGTCGATGATGCGGCTTCAAACCTTAACATTACACTGACTGACGCTCAAAAAGACCAGCTCGTTTCATTGTTTAATAAAATGAAAAATGCCAAGATTGATTGGGGCCAAGTCGGCAGCCAGCTTGACAAGGCAAAAGACAAAATCACGAAGTTCATACAATCCGATGAAGGCAAAAGCTTTGTTCAAAAAGTCATTGATTTCTTCGCTTCGATTTGGAATGCGATCGTGTCTGTATTTACAGGAGACAGCGGATCAAGTTCTAACAGCTGAATGCAAAAAGAGACCGGACGCCATTGTTCCGGTCTCTTTTTTATTTATTGTTTGACCCCCGTCTTAAACGGCAGATCCAGTTTTACAATGTCTTCATAAGTTTCCCTTCTAATGACAAGATGCGCTTCGCCGTCTTCCACAAAAACGACGGCGGGACGCGGAATGCGGTTGTAGTTGTTAGCCATGCTGTATCCGTATGCTCCCGTGCAGAAAACGGCGAGAAGATCGCCTTCTTTCACTTCCGGAAGATCTATATCCCAAATGAGCATATCACCGCTTTCACAGCACTTACCCGCAATGGATACCGTTTTATCGTGGTGTTCTCCGATTCTGTTTGCCGATACGGCTTCATATTTCGCCTGATACAGGGCAGGACGGATATTATCGCTCATGCCCCCGTCAACCGCTGCATATTTACGGGTGCCGGGCACTTCTTTTTGCGAACCGATGGTATAAAGCGTCGTTCCGGCGTCTCCGACGAGCGAGCGTCCCGGTTCAATCCAGATCTCCGGAATGTCAAAAGCGTGCAGCGCTGCGTTTTCTTTTACCGCTTCGATAATTTTTTCCACATAAACGGCGGGATGAAGGGGTTCATCCTCCTCCGTGTAGCGGATGCCGAAGCCGCCCCCTAAATTCAGCACTTCAGAGACAAAGCCGAATGATTCTCTCCATTCATTCAGTTTTGCGAAGATTTTTTCTGCGGCCAACACAAAGCCCGCCGTATCAAAAATTTGCGATCCGATGTGGCAGTGAACGCCGAGAAGGCGGATATGGTCTGACTGTAATACTTGTTCAATCGCCTTTTCTATTTGCCCGTTATGCAGATCAAAACCGAATTTGGAATCTTCCTGTCCCGTTGTAATATAATCATGCGTATGCGCCTCTACCCCCGGAGTGATCCGCAGAAGCACATCCATTGTGCGCCCTGATTTGCGGCACAGTTCCGCAAGTAAGGATATTTCATAAAAATTATCAACGACGATGCAGCCGATTTGATGATCGAGCGCCATTTTCAACTCTTCTTCGCTTTTGTTATTGCCGTGAAAGTGAATCCTGTCAGCCGGAAAACCAGCCGCAACCGCCGTAAACAGCTCTCCGCCGGATACAACGTCCAGTGAGAGCCCCTCCTGCTCAGCGAGCTGTATCATCGCAACAGAAGAAAACGCCTTGCTCGCGTACGCGACCTGCGCCTTTAAATCCGCGTCAATGAATGCCTGTTTAAAGCTTTTAGCGCGCTCACGTATTAAAGCCACATCGTAAACATAAAGAGGCGTGCCGTAATGCTCCGCTAAATACAGCGCGTCCACACCTCCGATTTCCAAATGACCTAGTTTGTTTTGTCTGCTTGTGCCATGTAAGAACAATGCTCATTCCCTCTTTCTGATCCGCATATGGGTGAAAAGGACAGCTTCTTTTGAGCTGTCCTTATACAAGTCCCGTATAAGTTAAGACATACAATATCATAATCTTCTGTCGGTTTCAATGCGATTATGAACCGCTTGGCTGTCTTTGACGGTCTTTCGGGTGAACAATGCTCGGTCTGACTTTGGCTCCCGGCACTGTCGTCCGGACGAGCACCTGCCACAACGCCTTGCCGTTAAACGGTAAAAACGGCCATAAATACGGCGTGTGAAACGAGCGGATATTCGCCATTATGATCAGCAGCAATGTAAAACCTATCACAAAGCCTTTCACTTGGAAAATGGCCACGAGCACCATTAAGATGAGGCGTATCATTTTATTGGCGAGGCTGAGCTCATAGCTCGGCGTGGTAAATGATCCGATGGCGGCGATCGATACGTACAGAATCACTTCTGCTGAAAACAGCCCCACCGCTATGGCGATTTGACCGATCAGCACCGCCGCAATCAGACCCATGGCGGTGGATAAAGCGGTCGGCGTATGGATCGCGGCCATCCTGAGAAACTCAATCCCCAAATCGGCCAAAAAGATTTGCAGAATGATCGGGATGTGCGTATTTTTATTTAAACCGATAAAATCCAATCTTTCAGGCAGAAGAGACGGTTCGAGAACAAAGAGGAACCAAATCGGAAGCAGAACGGTTGAAGCAATAATACCGAAAAACCTGATCCATCTTAAAAATGTGCCCACTGAAGGCGCCTGCCTGTATTCTTCCGCATGCTGAACATGGTGAAATATCGTTGTCGGCGTTATGATCACGCTCGGTGACGTATCGACGACGATGATGACGTGCCCTTCCAAAATGTGATTGGCTGCCACATCCGGCCGCTCTGTGTATCTGACCATCGGAAACGGATTGTAGCCTTGTTTGACGATGAATTCCTCCACCGTTTTATCAGCCATCGTCAATCCGTCAATGTCAATCGCATTCACTTCGTTTTCGACGATGCTGACAAGGTCCGGGTCCGCGATGTCTTCTATATACACAATCGCAAGATCGGTCTTAGAGCGCTCGCCGACTTTCGTAATTTTGACGCGGAGCCTTTCGTCCCTGATTCGTCTTCTGATCAATGCTGTATTAATGACGATATTTTCAATAAAACCGTCTCTTGCCCCGCGGACGACCTTTTCCGTATCCGGTTCTTCAGGTGTGCGTCCGGGATAACTTCTGACGTCAACGATAAAGGCGAAGCCCGCGTCTTCAACGATAACCGCCACAAGTCCGGAAAGCACTTGATCCGTTGCTTCGTCGAGCGTTTTGACTTTTTGAACCTGCTGATTGACAAGCCTGTTTTCAACAACGTCAATCGCTTCATCCGCATTCTCGTCATAATTATTGACGTCGACGAGCTGTTCCATTAAATGAATGATAAACAAAGTATCGGTTAATCCGTTGACAAAGTAAATCTGGACTTCCCGGTCTAATACTCGAACTTTGCGGACGCCGACATCATAGCTCGTTCCCATACCGACGCGGTCTTTAAAAAATTGTTCATTTTTTCTAGGATCCCGGTACACCTTGATCATGTTTTCCGGTTTTTCCGGCATGGCTTTCGCTCCTTTCTAAAATGAATTCGACCGCCTTCATCGTGATCGGCGAGCCTTTGGATATGTCATCTTTTCTTCCCATCTTACCTATGTCGCCGATGCCCACAATGAGGGGAACGTCCAATTTATCCAGACAATACACCGTATCTCCGTTCATTCTGTGCTCGTCCATTTCTCTCATTCCGGTTTTATCGACGCCAAACTCCGTCACTTCTCCATCACGGTCAATGGAGACATCGACTTTCGTCCATTCAGCCTGATGGGTCTTAGAAGCGACCGCAATCACCCCCAGCACTTCAATGTCCTGATGTGAGGCGACATATTTCAGCGCCGTTTCGCCCGGCCCTTCCCCTTGCAGGCCTGAATCGTCAAACATGACAAACACCGGGTCATTCGGCGCGGCTTTAATCAGCTGAACAAGTTCGGGGCCGCTTCTCGTTGACGGATTGCCCTTTGATTGGGAAATACACCGTCCGCCTGCTTTTTCCGCGGCATATTCAATTGTTTTGGCGGCGTATACGTCCCCGTCTGTCACAAGAATGACCTTCCGTTTCGTCATCAGGCATTATCCTTTCGGTTTAAAAATAACGGCTACAAGAAATGCGAATAAAATCGCTGAAGATATACCGGCGGAAGTAAGTTCAAAAATCCCCATGGCGATCCCGATAAATCCATGCTCGTGAGCTTGATGCATGGCGCCGTGCAATAAGCTGTGACCGAAGCTGACGATGGGAACCGTCGCGCCCGCGCCTGCGAATTCGATAAATTTGTCATAAATTCCGAACCCATCTAACAAGGCGCCGATAACGACAAAAGTTGTCATCACATGGGCGGGTGTCAGTTTAAAAATGTCAAGCAGCAGCTGACCGATAATGCAAATGATTCCCCCGCAAACAAAAGCCAACAGATATTCCATTTATGATGCACCTCCCGCCCGCTCAAATACCACACCGTGCGCGATGGTCGGAATGGTTTCCTTCTGCTGGATCATTGTCGGACTCAAAAGCGCTCCTGTCGCGACAACGAGTACCCTGTTTAGAGTCCCCGCTTTTAATTGATTAAAAATATGTGTGTACGTAACAAGCGCAGAGCAGGCGCAGCCGCTTCCGCCCGCAAACACCTGCTGGTCCGGCGTATAGATGAGAAGACCGCAGTCATCGTGTTTCGTTCCCACGGGATAGCCTTCTTCTTTGAGCAAATCTTTCACGATCGGCGAGCCGACGCCTGAAAGGTCTCCCGTTAAAATCAGATCATAATCATCCGCCGTGCGGTTTAAGTCCTGCAGGTGCTGTTTGATTGTGTCGGCGGCAGCGGGCGCCATGGCGGACCCCATATCGAACGGATCTGTTATTCCGAGGTCGCTTACTTTTCCCACTGTTGCGCTTGTAATCTTGATATCAGAAGGGTTTTGGCTGATGATGACCGCCCCGCCCCCCGTGACCGTTGAAGTGGCGGTATCCGGTTTTTGCCCGCCATACTCCGTCGGATTGCGGAATTGCCGTTCTGCCGTCGCGTTATGGCTGCTCGTGGCTGCGATCGCCCGGTTCGCAAAACCGCCGTCAATGAGCGCGGATGCGACGGCAATCGTTTCCATTGATGTCGAACAGGCGCCGAACAGACAGAGGAACGGAATTTTCAGATGTCTGGCGACGTAGTTGGCGGTCACATTTTGATTTAAAAGATCCCCCGCGAGTAACAAATCAATATCGCTCTTTTTCAAATTCTGTTTTTGCAAAGCGGAGTTGATGGCATCTTCCATTAACTGACGTTCCGCCATTTCCCAGTTTTTCTGATTGCAATGCATTTCATCGTATGTCTTATCAAACAGCGAACCGAGCGGGCCGTCTTTTTCTTTCGGTCCGGCTGCCGTCCCCGCCGCATTTACAAATAACGGGTTTTCAAACACCCAGGTTTGCTTTCCGGTCAATTTCATTTTTTCTCCTCCTACGAAAACAGTTTTTCACAAGCAAACCGTATCAGGCCTACGATATAGGCTGCCACGACGCCGAATACAATGACGTTTCCCGCCAATTTAAACATGTTTGTCGCTACCCCGAGCACGAGTCCTTCACTTCTGTGTTCGAGAGCGGCGCTTGTCATACTGTTTGCAAAACCCGTCACCGGCACGGCTGAACCCGCTCCGGCAAACTGCCCAAGTCTGTCATAAATGCCGAATCCGGTCAAAAGGGCGGAAATTAAAATAAGAGTGGCGGCCGTCGGGTTGCCCGCTGTTTTTTCATTAAAATTAAAAAAGTGGATGTAAAAGTCTTGAAGAGCCTGCCCGATCAGACAGATCAAACCGCCGATCAGAAAGGCTTTGACGCAATTCCAAACATATGGCGGTTTCGGCTGATAGTCTTTCACTTTTGTTTTGTAATTTTCTTTTAAGTTTGTCATGTCGGTTCCTCCTTATGAATGATGGATAAAATACAGCCAATGAAATAAAGAGCCGGCTATTTTGCCGAACACAATAGCCATCAGCAATATGATGATTTTGCTGCCGAAGCCGATCCGTTTGGCAAGAATGGGAAGCACATTCAGCACTTCTGTAAGCGCGGCGGCCAGCATGCCGACAAACATGCCGGCCAAAAGCCCGACCGGAACGGCCAGCCATTCAGATAAAAAAAAATGATTCATATTTAAGGTTTCCCAGCCGCCGAACACAGCTCCTGAAATAACAGCTCCTTCGTAGGCCTGTACAAAGCGCATTGTTTTTGTCAGCTGCATAAGGCGGGGGACGATTCCCATAACGGTTAAAAAAGCCACAAAGCCTGCCCCCACGGTCAGCCCTCCGCCAAGCCCGACAAACATAACGAAAAGAATGCTAACGATCATGCAGATCTTTCATCGTCTCTTCATTTTCGTGCATTGCGACATAATGATCGAGATCAAGCTGATAATTAAACATCTCGACTTCCAGCGGGCTTGGCTCTTCATTCAGGCGTTTTTTGAAGATGTGATTAAAAAAGACGATCATACCGAGACCGAGGCCGATGCTGTACGGAATCTGAAGCAGATACGGATATTCATTCCGTTCGCCCGTTATGATTTCATATAAGGCGATATGAACTTCTCTCATACTGACATCTTCATGAAAATTCATAATGGCAAGACATGAACCGATAAAAAGCAGGAGCCAGACACCGACGAACAAAACGGCTGACAGCTGCTTTTTCTGGTAATGGATTTCCACTATCGTTTCAGCGCCGCCGACGGTCTGTACATCAAGAGCGGGAAAAGCGGTATGAATGGTTTTCAGCACTTTTATGATGTCCAGCACGACGATATTTTTGTCTTTTTTCGTGACCTTATACAGCGGCAGTGCCGACAGTTTTTTTTTCAGCTTTTGCTGTCCCGCGATCTGCGCGGCGTCGCCGATTGTGATGATATCTCCGGTATGAGCCTTCACGCGGTGGCGAAGTCTGAGAAATATTCGTCTTTCCATCTTGCATCACCATCTTTCGGGTGGTTATATATGTAGTATGCGGTTCACTTTTGTTCTCATTCACCAGCGGCAAAAGACCATAAATTACCACCGATGCACAAATAAAAAAAGCCGGCCCGTAAAAGGTCAGCTTTCCGTATGATCCATCTGCACTTTAATCTGCTTTAATATTTTTTTCTCCAGCCTCGATACCTGGACTTGGGAAATCCCGAGCCGTTCGGCTACTTCCGACTGTGTCTGATCTTTATAATATCTCAGATAGACAATGAGTTTTTCCCGTTCTTCCAAATCACTGATCGCTTCCTTGAGGGCGATTTTGTCAAACCACTTCTCTTCTGAATGATCGGCGATCTGATCAAGCAGGGTGATCGGGTCCCCGTCATTTTCATACACGGTCTCATGAATGGATGAAGGCGCCCGCACCGCTTCCTGCGCAAGCACCACATCCTCCGCATCAATTTCTAAATGGTCCGCGATTTCCTGGACGGTCGGCACTCTTCCGTATGTTTTTGACAGTTCATCTTTCGCCCGGCGTATTTTATTGCCGAGCTCTTTTAAAGATCTTGATACTTTGACGGTTCCGTCATCGCGGATGAAGCGCTGGATTTCTCCGATAATCATCGGCACGGCATAAGTTGAAAAACGGACATCATAGGACAAATCGAATTTATCAACGGATTTTAACAATCCGATACAGCCGATCTGAAACAGATCGTCCGGCTCATAGCCTCTGTTTAAGAACCTTTGAACGACGGACCACACAAGACGCATGTTTTTTTCTATGAGGAGGTCTCTTGCCTGCTGGTCGCCCTCTTGGCTCTTTTTGATTAATTCTTTGACTTCATGGTCCTTGAGCTGCGCGTTTTTGGTGTTTTTCTTAACCTCCACATCCATAACAAATCTCCTTAATTACAAAGCGCTTTGCTTTTTGATAGGTGTTTTGTTAAGCGTATCGTCGTTCCCATCTCCGGCGAGGAATCAATCGTGACATCATCCATGAAGTTTTCCATAATGGTAAAGCCCATTCCGGAGCGCTCAAGCTCGGGTTTTGTCGTAAAGAGCGGCTGGCGCGCTTCCTCAAGATCCGTGATCCCGAGGCCTTCGTCACGTATGGTCAGATAGACGACATGATCCTCCAGCGTAACGGAGATGTACACCTTTCCGTCGCAGTTTTCTTCATAGCCGTGGATGATCGCGTTTGTTACCGCTTCTGATACGACGGTCTTGATTTCCGTCAGCTCATCCATCGTCGGGTCGAGCTGTGCGATAAAAGAAGCAACTGTTACGCGCGCAAACGATTCGTTCTGACTGAGGGCTGAAAATTCAAGATGCATCTCGTTTTTCATGATGCCACCCCCAACGTTAAAAGCGCTTTTTGTTCTGATTGTTCGAACCTGATGATTTTAAACAGGCCGGACATGTCAAACAGACGTCTCACCGCGGGCGAAATCGCGCACACGACCATTTCTCCGCCGAGCTGTTTAATTTGTTTATAACGCCCTAAAATCACGCCGAGGCCGGAGCTGTCCATGAAGGTAAGATCTTCAAGGTTCAGCACGATGTGACGGATGCCGTCAGCCTCCAGCGATTCAGTAACCTTTTGTTTTAATGATTCTGCCGTATGATGGTCGAGTTCACCTGTTAATCGAATACAAAGCACGGATTCTTTGACATGAAAGTCAATTCCAAGGCTCATGCTCATTCCTCCTTGATATGATCGGATAATGAGTGTTTCGATTTTCGGGAAAGCAATTCCTTCACTATGACAAAACTAGTGCCCGTTCGCCACGATTATTTAAATTTTGTCCAATCTCCCATCGTCCGCTTCAGAAAAGTGAGAAAACCCGCTTTTTCCATGTCGTCTTTTGCCGTGACCGGGCTTTCAACGAGCACCTTTCCGTCTTTTTTCAGAACGAGGCTGCCGAGCACTTCTCCTTTTTTAACCGGAGCCGTTACATTGCCGTTGATTTTCACTTCTTTTTTTACTTTGTCCATGTTCTCTCCCTTTTTGGCCAGAAGAGAAATCGGCTCAGATGTGGTCAGCTTGATCAGTTTCTTTTTTCCTTTTTTCACTTTTACCGTTCCGACGATTTGAGCCCGTTTGTACAGCGGGTGTGTTTTAAACTGGCTGAAGGCGTAATCAAGCATTTTGGTCACTTGGGCATTTCTTTCTTTCGGAGTGCTGGCTCCGAAAACAACAGCAATGACCCTCATATTTCCTTTTTTAGCGGTGGCGGTTAAACAATACTTCGCTTCGCCTGTAAAGCCCGTCTTCACGCCGTCTACACCCGGATAAAATTTGATCAGCCGGTTTGTATTGACGAGCCAGAACTTTTTGTCTGTATTTTCTCTTAAATAATCCTCATACGTTCCCGTAAATTGAGTGATTTTATCATACTTTAATAATTCCTTCGCCATTTTCGCCATGTCATAAGCAGAGCTGTAATGGTCTTTTTCAGGCAGTCCCGTCGGGTTTTTGAAGGAGGTATCTTTCAATCCCAATTCTTTTGCTTTTTTGTTCATCCGGCTGACGAAATCCTCTTCTGAACCGGCAATATACTCCGCCATTGCGACAGATGCGTCATTTCCGGAAGCTATCGCAATTCCTTTGAGCATTTCTTTTACCGTCATTTCTTCTCCGGGTTCAAGGAAAATCTGTGATCCGCCCATGGACGCGGCATGTTCACTCGTCCTGACTTTATCGCCCATCTTTATTTTCCCTTTGTCAAGCGCTTCCATGATTAAAAGCATGGTCATGATTTTTGTCATGCTTGCCGGCGCCAGACGCTCCCGGCTGTTCTTGTTATAAAGAATGCTTCCCGTATCGCGTTCAATCAGCACGGCGCTTTTGGCTTCATGAGCGAGCTCCGATGTATGTTTTCCGTCCGGCTTTGCAAAAGCGGACGGTGCTGATGCCGTTAATAAAATGCCAATCAACAAAGTGGATATAAGACGTTTCATCTCCAAAGCCCTCCATTTCATAATCCTTTTTATTTTTTCCAAATCCGGTGGTTTTATACGCCTCATCTGGAAAATGTTTCGTGTTGAGGGCACAAAAAAACAGCTGCTTCCGAAGAAACAGCTGACTTATGCTGACTTATTTTTGAGATCGTGCGACTACGGCTTTTACAAGCTTCAAAAAGCCGCCTTTTACTTTTTCCGTCATTTCCATTACTTCTTCATGGGATAACGGCTGGTCAAGAATACCTGCCGCCGCGTTGGAAATGCATGAGATGCCGAGCACGCGCATCCCCGCGTGGTTGGCGACGATGACTTCCGGCACAGTCGACATGCCGACAGCGTCAGAACCCATCGTTCTTAAAAACCGAACCTCAGCAGGCGTTTCGTAAGACGGCCCCGTAACAGCTGTATACACTCCTTTTTGAACAGGAATGCCTAGCTCATCGGCCGTTTTTTCAGCCAAGCCTGACAGCTCTTTGTCATAGGCTTCTGACATGTCCGGGAATCTCGGTCCGAATTCAGCTTCGTTCGGCCCGATTAACGGGTTGGTGCCCGTAAAGTTGATGTGGTCTGTAATAATCATCAGATCGCCGGCGCGGAATTCAGTGTTGATACCGCCGGCTGCATTCGTCACGACGAGAGATTCAACGCCGAGCGCCTTCATCACGCGGACGGGAAATGTGACCTGATCCATTGAGTAGCCTTCATAGTAATGAAAGCGGCCCTGCATCGCGATGACCTGCACACCTTCAAGCGTTCCCATCACAAGCTGGCCGGCATGGCCTTCTACCGTTGAGACCGGAAAATCAGGGATCGTTTCATATGTAATCTTGACAGCTCCTTCAATTTCATCGGCCAATACGCCGAGCCCTGACCCTAAAATCAGACCGATCTTTGGTGTTTCTTTCACGTGTTCTTTAATAAATGCAGCAGCACGTTCGATCTTTTGTTTCAAAAAAAGTCCCCCTACTGTAATCTTGATAAAAAGCTTTTTCCGTATTCCGGCTTTTCCGTTTTGAAATTATCCGCAATGGTTGCGCCGATATCGGCAAATGTATCCGCAAGCGGCAGCTGTTCAGTGTGTTTGTGCTTTTTGCTGTACACAAGAAGCGGCACATACTCCCTCGTGTGATCTGTGCCGTGATGAACAGGATCATTGCCGTGATCCGCAGTGATGATAAGCAGATCGTCTTCTTTCATTTTCTCAAACACTTCCGGAAGCCTCGCGTCGAATTCCTCGAGCGCTTTTCCGTACCCTTCCGGATCGCGGCGGTGTCCGTACAGCGCGTCAAAATCAACGAGGTTGGCAAAGCTCAGACCCGTAAACTCTTCACCGAGCGTTTCAATCACTTTGTCCATGCCGTCCATATTAGATACCGTGCGGCGGGAAGATGTAATGCCTTCTCCGTCATAAATATCAGAAATTTTGCCGATGGAAATGACGTCTAATCCGCTGTCTTTCATTCCGTTCATTACCGTGCGGCCGAACGGTTTGAGCGCATAATCATGACGGTTCGGCGTGCGTTTGAAGCTGCCCGGTTCTCCGACGAACGGTCTTGCGATAATCCGGCCGACCATGTATTTCGGATCAAGCGTCAGTTCTCTGGCCGTTTCACAGATGCTGTACAGTTCGTCAAGCGGAACGACATCTTCGTGAGCCGCAATCTGCAGTACGGAATCTGCTGATGTATAAACGATCAGCGCACCCGTTTCCATATGTTCTTTTCCGAGCTCGTCCAGAATCGCCGTGCCTGAAGCCGGCTTATTTCCGATGATTTTCCGTCCTGAACGCCGCTCAAGTTCCTGAAGAAGTTCATCCGGAAATCCTTCCGGGAACACTTTAAACGGTTTTTCAATGTAGAGGCCCATAATCTCCCAGTGCCCCGTCATCGTATCTTTCCCGTTTGACGCCTCCTGCATTTTTCCGTAGTACGCAAGAGGGTGCTCCGTTTTTTCCACGCCCTTAATGTCTCCGATCAGTCCGAGACCGAGCTGCGCCAAATGGGGCATATGTAAGCCGTTCATGTGCTCTGCGATGTGTCCGAGCGTATTTGCGCCTATATCATTAAAATCGGCGGCGTCCGGCGCTTCACCGATTCCGACAGAATCCATTACGATCAAAAATACCCGGTTATATTTGTATTCAGACATCATAAAAGCCTCCTTTTCTTCCATCTGTCCATTGTAGCTTACAGAGGTCAGACAACTCAAGTATAAACCGTTTACATTCTTGTTGACAATGCCGATTCAAATAATTAGAACCTTCTCTGTATTCCGCCAATCCGGCAAAAAAGCCGCGGCCCCTCTGGCAGCGGCTCCTAAGCGCGCGGATGATACTGTTTGTACACGTCCTTCAGCCTTGTTTTCGTCACATGCGTATAAATTTGCGTGGTGGAAATATCGGCATGTCCGAGCATCTCCTGCACGGCGCGCAGATCCGCCCCGTTTTCGAGCAGGTGCGTTGCAAAGGAGTGCCGGAGCGTGTGCGGTGTCAGCTCTTTTTTAATCCCCGCTTCAAGTGCGATTTTTTTTAGGTTTTTCCAGAATCCCTGACGGCTGATCTGCCTGCCGTGATGATTCAGAAAAAGCGCTTCGGTTACGTTTTTCTTTAATAATTTCCCTCTGGCTTTTTCAATGTATGCTTCTATCGCATGAGAAGCGGCTTCACCAATCGGCACAATCCGCTCTTTCCGCCCTTTTCCGAAGCAGCGGACGAATCCCATCGTCAAATGGACGTCGGATAATTTCAGCTCGATCATCTCGCTGACCCTGATGCCGGTCGCGTACAGCAGTTCAAGCATGGCTTTATCCCTAAGGCCGAACGGGCTGTCAAGCTTAGGCGTGTCCAATAACCGCTCAACTTCGTGAAGCGCCAATACTTTCGGAAGCGTCCGCTCTGTTTTTTGTGTTTCAATATGTACCGAAGGATCTTTATCCGCGGCTTTTTCCCTTAACAGAAATTGATGAAAAGACCGGATCGACGCCAAATGCCTGGCAGACGTCTTGCCGGATTTCCCGGAGTCCTTTATATGCTTTAAATATTGAATAATATGAAGACGGGTCACATCATTCCATGAAGTGATCTGAAGGCTTTCAGTTAAGAAGAGAGAATAACTTTTCAGATCACGCTCATAGGACATCATCGTATTTTGGGACAGCCCTCTTTCAACCCTCACATAATGGATGAAATCCTTAATTTGATCCTTCACTCTTGATCTACTCCCCGTTTTGGTAAAAAAAGATCAATCGGCCGAACCAGCCGTCTTTATCCTCTTGTTCCGTTTTGGCCACTTTGACGGCGGAGCCTTCCGGTTTATCGTACCGATGATAGTTTTCATACTCTGAATTCACCCATATCATAGCATAATAGAACAGCGCGGTAAAACCTGTGAACAGAATAAACACTTTGATCGTATCCGCGGCTGTTTTTAGGAATCTGCCCATCTTTCGATCGACCCTTTCTTTTGGCGGCTGTTAGTACACCTTATGCCAATTTCAAAGGCTTTTATACATAAAAACAGCAAAAAACCCTTTCCTGGCAGAAAAGGTTCGTAGGCTTTTACTCTGTTTCATCCCCGCGGCAGCGGTGGCAGATTCCGTGAAAAGTCAATCTATGATCTTTAATTTTAAATTTCCAATCACGTTCAATCACTTCTTCAACGTCTTCAAGCAGATCTTCTTCAATTTCATCGACGGCTCCGCACTCCATGCACACCAAATGGTGATGAAAGTGAGCCGCGCCTTCTTTGCGAAGGTCGTAGCGGGATACGCCGTCCCCGAAGTTAATTTTATCAACGACTTTTAATTCTGTTAATAATTCTAATGTACGGTATACTGTAGCGAGACCAATTTCAGGAGATTTCTCTTTTACGAGGAGGTATACATCTTCTGCGCTTAAATGGTCTTCTTCGTTTTCAAGCAGCACTCTTACCGTTGCTTCCCGCTGTGGCGTAAGCTTGTAGCTTGACGAGTGCAGCTGCTTTTTAATTCGATCAATACGGTTTTCCATGTCTTTCCCTCCTACGCCGCATTCCATGACTCATTATAACAAAATACGCGCAGAGTTCCAACTATAATTATTATAAACTGATAAATAAAAGTATTATTTTGTGATAATCATTCTAAAATATGCGTGATGACAGCTTTTCCATAAACAGCGGAGACACGTACGCCTCGAGCAGCGAGGCGATGACCGAGAAGAAAACGATGAGAATCAGCACGAAGGCGTAACGTCCGAACCATTGGATCGGCGCGTCATGAAGGCTGCGTTTGACAAACAGCTGCCGGATCAGTTTCAGTGAAAAAGCGATAGAGCATGTCCCCATGGTAAGATACGCCGGAATGAGAACGATGTTTTGCGGCAGAACCGAAATAAATGACAGGAAAAACCCGTTCATCCCCATTTGATTCACTAAAAAACCGACCGTGAAGCCGACGACGATTCCTTTTAAGAACACCATAATGAAAATAACCGGAAGACCGATCACGGAAATACCGAGAATCCACATCAGCCCCAAATATTTCACATCATGAAAGACGGCCTGCCAAAACATTTCTGAAGCGCCGGCATGTTTTCCGTCAGACAGCTGTCCGAAAAACTTGCTTAAATAGTAATACAAATCTTCTTTCTGCGTGATGGTCATGCTGTTGACGATGATCGCCCCGAAAATGACCCCCATCAAAAACAAGACGAACACAAATATATAAAGTGACAGATGATCCTTTACATGGCGAAAAAACAGTTCTTTGTACGATTGTTTTCTCATACCGCTTTCCTCCCGCTAATCTATTGACTTGATTTAGTAGATTGTATGAAAGAAAAGAGAAAACATGACAGAGAAATCATAGAAAGGCGCGAGATTCGGGCATAAAAAAAGAACCCCCGTCATCACTCCGGTGATCATAGGGGTTTCTTTTTTTATGCTTTATTCTTTCGAGCCTGTCTTTTTTGGTTTTCGTCACTCTTTCATGGGTGCTGAAAGACGGCGCCGTCCCCCTTGACAGGACTGCGTCACGCATCCCGTTTCTTTTGAGATGCTCCCGCATTTTTTTCGTTTTGCTCTTCGCCATGTGCCAACCGCTCCTTTTTCCCTTTTCTTTATCATAACAAAAAAATCCGGATGTGTTCATGAATACGGCTCATGTTTCGACCGGTAAGCGCGCAGAGACGTTTTGGCAGATGAATAGCTCCCCATTGCGGCGTATCCGTAAAAAAAACCCATAAAAATCCCCGCATACACGTGTTCATGATGACCGAAAACGATAGACACAACATTTCCGGCAGCAAGGGCAATCGTGGGAACGAATATGCCCGGAACCCGGCAGAACACTTTGATCAGCTGTGTGACACATAAGACGACCGGCACGCCGATCACAGCATCCCAAATATTTGTATGGATCAGCGGAAAATAATCCACATCGACACCTCTTTATTCCGTCTTTTGCTATCTGTTAGCCTGCCTAAGAATTCCGCTTCCTATTCATGATAAAAAAACAGCACCGGCACATGTCCGGTACTGTAAGAGTTGTTTATTTCCCTGCCGCGGCCCGTTCTACGGCTGCTGATACGGCTTGATGCACGTCCGCATCCAAAGGCTGAGGCACGAGATCGCCGTGTTTCGTGCAAGAGGCGATGGCTTCTGCGGCCGCCACAAGCATTTCATGGTCGATTTTCTTGCTTTTGGCGTTCAGCGCGCCGCGGAAAATCCCCGGGAAGCCGAGAACATTATTGACCGAACGGCCGTCAGCTGCATAAGCGGCTCCGGCTTGTAATGCCTCTTCCGGTTCAATCTCCGGCTTCGGATTAGATAAAGCCAGAATGACGTGTCCTTTTCTGACATCCTCTTTTTTAATGAGACCCGGAACTCCTGTGGTGCTGATCACAATGTCACACGTGTCCATTAATTCTTTGATGCTTCCAAGCGGCTGACCTCCGTACTGAGCGAGGCGGTTCATTGCGTCTTCTGACTTGTCCGTTCCGCAGACCGCTTTGACTCCGTATGCCATAAACATGCGGCAGATGGCGACGCCTGCCGCGCCGAGACCGATCTGACCGACCTTCGCTTCTTTTAAATCAAGACCGGCGCTTTTACAAGCGGAAATGGCGGCGGCGAGCGTGACGACCGCCGTGCCGTGCTGGTCATCGTGCATAACCGGAATGTCCAGTTCTTCTTTCAGGCGGTCTTCAATGTCAAAGCAGTGGGGCGAACCGATATCTTCAAGCAGAATTCCGCTGAACCCCGGAGAAATATGTTTTACCGTGCGAATGATTTCTTCCGGATCAGAGGTATCGAGCAAAATCGGAATTCCGCTGATACCCGCCAGCTGGTCAAAAAGCGCGGCTTTCCCTTCCATTACGGGCATTCCGGCGACAGAGCCGATATTGCCGAGGCCGAGAATCGCCGTTCCGTCGGTGACAATGGCGACAGAATTGCTGATTGTCGTATAGATGGACGCTTTTTCAGGCTCGTTTTCAATCAGTCTGCACACATCGGCGACACCCGGCGTATAAACACGCCCAAGCTCAGCCAGTGTCCGGATCGGCATTTTGCTTTTCATCTGAATTTTGCCGCCTTCATGAGCAGAGAGCACTTCATCTGAGACTGTATGAAGCCGGATGCCTTCACCGAGAGCTTCAATGGCTTGAATGATTTCCTGCAGCTGCTCTTCATTTTCGGCCTGCACCGTGATGTTGCGCATTGTGTAGTTCGGGCCGACTTTAACAGTTTCAACTTCCCCGATATCTCCGCCCATCACTCCGATGGCGGTTGCCACTTTTCCGAGATTTCCGGGAACAGTCGGCGTTTCAATCATTAACGTCCGAATCATATGCTTTGTAATCATGAAATGAACCTCCTAACCCAATTTTTGAGATTGCAAGGATTTTTCTTTCGTGTACCAAATGAATTTCCCCGTGTACCCGTACAATATTGCCAGTCCGATAGATACAAAACTGAGCCACATGAACGGCAGATAAGAAAATGTGGATACGCCGAGAATGCCGGCCATATAGATGCCGTTATCAGACCACGGCACCATCCCTGAAGTAAGCGTGCCGCCCACCTCTGCGTTCCGGGATAAAACTCTTCTGTCAAGTTTCAGTTTATCATAACTGTTCTCCATGATTTTCGGCGTCAGAATCAATGACACGTACATCGCACAGCCGAAAATGTTTCCTAAAAGGGCGACGATCAATGTCGAAAGCGTCACATTTCCCGGTGTGGTCAGCTTTTTCTCAAAAGTTGAGACAATCACTTTTAATACGCCGAGCTTCTCAAGAATTCCTCCAAAACCGAGACCGAACAGGATAACGACTAACGTATCCAGCATACCGGTAATGCCTCCGCGGTTTAACAGGCCGTTTAAAAATTCGACGTCCGTTTTAATAGAAAAACCATTATAAGCAGTCGCGATGGCACTGGCAAAATTCATTCCCTGAAAGACGGAAGCCCAGATTGCGCCAAGCAAAGCACCGATGACGATAACGGGCATAGACGGCTTTTTCAAAATCAGAAGGACAACGACGACAACAGCCGGAATGAGCATCCATATATGAATGTCAAACGTTTTCTGCAATGAAGATTTTAAAAATTCCACTTTGCCGAGATCAATATTTTTTCCGCCGTATATAAATCCCGTTACGGTAAACAGAATGGCCGTAATAATATAGGACGGAATTGACAGATACATCATCGCTCTGACGTGTGACAGCACATCCACCTTAGAAAGCGTGGAGGCAAGCACCGTACTGTCAGACAGCGGTGAAAGCTTGTCTCCGAAGTAAGCGCCGGACAAAACGGCTCCCGCTACGATCGGAAGCGGTATACCCATTCCCTCCCCGATGGCAATCATGGCGATCCCTGCGGTTCCCACGGTTCCCCACGACGTTCCGGTCGCAACGGACATAACGGAACAAATAACCAGTGTGGCCAGAAGGAAAATATGAGGATTAATAAACTCTAAACCATAATAAATTAACGTCGGCACAACGCCGCCGGCAATCCATGTCCCGATGAGCGCACCGACCGAAACGAGAATCAATACCGCTTCAAGACCGTTTGATATCCCGGTGACAATCGAAGCCTGCAAGTCTTTATATGAATATCCCAGCCTGACTCCGAGAATAATAGCGAAAAACCAGGATATTAATAGAGCTAGCTGGATCGGCAGGTCTAAAAACACTGTGAACGATAAGACAAGTGCTAAAAACCCGAATAATAAGATAATAATTTCCAATAAATTTGGCAATCTGGCCTCTTTCACAAGAAAATCCCCCTAGAAGAAAAAAGCTAAAACGCTTTCATCAAATGATATAACAAATTATACTATACTGCCTCATCCCTTTGTATGGCAACCGCCTATTCACTAAAAAACGTGAAAAGGCGGCTGTTATTGCTTTAAAATTTATTTTTCTAATAGATCTTTTCCGGCAATCCCCGGTTTTGTCATTTCATATGGATTCAAAATGATATCCAATTCTTCTTCTGTCAGTACATCATTTTGAAGGCAAAGATCTCTTACAGATTGCCCCGTCATGATTGCTTCACGTGCAATTCGCGCAGCCGCTTCATACCCGAGGTGCGGATTGACCGCTGTAATGACGCCGACGCTTTTTTCCACGTATTGCTTCAGGCGTTTTTCGTTGGCTTCAATTCCCGCCAGACAATGATCGGTAAATGAACGGAACCCGTTATTCATGATGCTGATGGATTGAAGCAGGTTAAATACGAGTACCGGCTCCATTACGTTAAGCTCCAGCTGGCCCGCTTCTGAAGCGAGGCAGATCGTATTGTCATTCCCGATGACCTGGAAGGCGATTTGGTTGATCAGCTCTGCCATTACAGGGTTGACTTTCCCAGGCATAATGGATGATCCCGGCTGACGGGCGGGCAGTGAAATTTCCGCAAGTCCCGCGCGCGGACCCGAAGCCATTAAGCGCAGATCGTTGGCGATTTTAGACATGTTCATCATGCATACTTTCAACGCGGCTGAAACTTCCGTATACGCATCAGTGTTTTGTGTGGCGTCAACCAAATGGCCGGCGCCGACAAGCGGCAGTCCGCTGATGTCAGCCAGGTGCTTCACAACCTGTTCTATGTAGCGCGGATCGGCGTTAAGTCCCGTACCTACGGCCGTTGCCCCCATGTTTACTTCATACAGATGCTGGCGGGATTGTTTAATTCGCTTTATGTCACGCTCAAGCACGCGGCTGTATGCTTCAAATTCCTGTCCGAGACGGATCGGCACAGCGTCCTGAAGGTGTGTGCGCCCCATTTTAATGACAGAATCAAATTGTTTCGCTTTATCTTTAAAGACACTGAGCATATGCGCCATCGTATCAAGGAGCTTATCCAAAAGTTTCAAGGTTGAAATATGGATTGCCGTCGGAAACACGTCGTTCGTCGATTGTGACATGTTGACGTGTGTGTTCGGGCTGAGGTGAATGTATTCACCTTTTTTATGCCCCATGATTTCAAGAGCCCTGTTGCCGATTACTTCGTTGGCATTCATGTTCATGGACGTTCCGGCTCCCCCTTGGATCGGATCGACGATAAATTGGTCATGCCATTTTCCCTCAAGAATTTCATCTGCGGCCTGTACAATCGCATTTCCGATTCCTTCATACAGCCGTTTTACATCCATGTTGGCAAGCGCCGCCGCTTTTTTGACGATGGCGAGCGCATTAATCATTTCTTCGTGGATGCGGTAGCCGGTAATCGGAAAGTTTTCTTTCGCGCGCAGCGTTTGTATTCCGTAATACACATCAGCTTCAATTTGTTTTTCTCCGAGGAAATCTTTTTCCTGACGATATTCTTTTTGCGCGTTTGTCATGCTAAAACCCTACTTTCTCTTTGTGGTAGTCATGTTTTTACAGTACAACGTCGTCTGCGATCGGTGTCTCCATAATGTTTTTGACTTCAGCCAAGTTGTGAGACTGGCCGAGCGCCCACATTAATTTCGGCACGATGGCTTCCGTGTTCATATTTCTGGAGCGGATAATGAGATCTTGATTGACTCTTCGGCCGACTTCATAGACGCTCATGTCCTCTCCTTCTTCAAGACATTGTGTCGTAATGACGACGACAATGCCGCTTTCAATCATTTCATTGACTTTGGCGAGAATGTCTCTTCCTTCAAACGGCACGCCGCCGCTGCCGTAGCTTTCAATGACGATTCCTTTGTACATGCCCTTTAATGCGTCAAACATTTCCGGTTTCAGCCCCGGGTGTAGCTTGAGCAGGCACACGTCCGTGCAAAGTGAAGTATTGACCGTAAAAGCATCGTCTTTTGGCATGTGCACTTGTTTGTTGTATTCAATTCCGTTTTCGGTAATAAACGCGATATACGGATAGTTAATGCTCTCAAATGCATCATAGCTTTTCGTTCTTAATTTAATGGCGCGTGTGCCTTGAATGACTCTGCCGTCAAATACGACGTATACGCCGCCCACCCCTTCACATGCGAAGCGGATCGCGTCCGTGATATTTTTTTTGGCATCGGTTTTTTGAAATGTAATCGGGATTTGCGAACCCGTAATGACGATCGGTTTATCAGCATGCTGAAGCATATAAGACAGTGCCGCTGATGTATAGGCCATTGTGTCTGTTCCGTGCGTAATGACGAACCCGTCATATGCGTCATATTTTTCTTTGACAGCATTTGCGATTTCGGCCCAGTATTCAGGCTGCATATTTGTGCTGTCGATGTTCATTAACGAATGGGTTTCCATCGTGTAATCGTTATCAAGTTTTGATACGTAGGTTAACAATTCGTCTGCTTTCACCCCGGGTGCAAGCCCGTTTTCTCCTTCGACTGAGGCGATTGTTCCTCCGGTTGTTAACAGCAATAATTTTTTCATACCCTGCACCTCTTCATCCATTTCTCAAGATGTGTTAAGCATTCGCTTTTCGCATACTTTTAATCAAATTATAGACAGACGAATGAAATTAATCAAGTGATTATTATTCAATTCGCGTACACTTTTGCATATCGATATGATATAATTTGCTCAAGTGAAAAGGAGCGGTTTTGAATATGAATTTAGATCGTTTAACTGAACTGAGAAAAAAGAAAAATTGGTCTCTTCAATATACGGCTGACCGTCTCGGCATCGCCAAAAGCACGTACGCCGGGTATGAATCAGGATACCGGCGTCCGTCATTCGAGGCGCTGGGCACGCTTGCCGATCTGTTTGACACGACGTGCGACGATTTACTCGGGCGCACTGAAAAAAAGGCGGAGCCGTTTGCCCAGACCATCGAATTAACAAACGCCGCACAAGGCCGCGGCACACTGACCGTTGACGGACAGCCGCTGAATCAGGATGAAATCATCGAATTGATTGCGTTTGTCCGCACGAAAAAGAAGGTGCAGGAGGAGCTCCGTTAAAAACCGGCTTTTACGGCTTGATTCTGCCGTACGTCCCTCCGCCCCCGGCCTCAAGGACAAGCTGCCCGGTGCGCGCTTTATGAATGACAGCCGCTATTTTAGGCTGGACGACACGCGCCAATTCCTCTTCTTGCGCCTGATGAAGAATCGCCATCTCCGTCCCGAAAGCCCGCTTCAGTTTTTCTAACGTTTTCGGCCCGACCCCGGGAATGAACTGCAGCGGGATTTGATGAATATACGGCGGCCGCGGCACGCGGCTTTTTTTCGGGCCGCTCAGTTCCTCCAGCCGTTCACTGACCCCTTTTGTCATTGTTTTCCCCCCGCACTCCGGACATGCGGAAGCTCCTTTTTCAACCGGGCTGCCGCAGCGGTCGCAAGCCGTCCGGTAATACTTCCCGAGCTTCGGGTTCAGCCCGTAATTCGCCGTGATTTTTCTTCCGTCCTTCCCTTTTAAAGCCAGCGAAAATTCCGTGAAATTCGCTTCTTTAAGAAGCATTTCATTATATTCTCTGCCGATTTTTCCTAAGGAATGCGCATCAGAATTTGTTAAAAATGTATACGGATCAAGTTCTGTTACCCGCGAAGCCATGTCGGTGTCACAGCTTAACCCGAGTTCCGCCGCGTCAATGAGCGACGGGTCGAAAACCTCTGTCAAAGAAGATCTGACCCCTTTTCCGTACAGGCTTTTATGCGGGGTGAACATATGGGCGGGAATAAACAGCCCGCCCAATTCCTTTGTTTTCCTTTGAAGATTCAAACCGGTTTCATAAATGCGCTGGGAACTGAGATGGATATTTTTAAGCCTTTTTGCAAGCCACTCAGAAAACATCTTCATTTCGGCAAGAGACGGCATAAAGACGAGAACGTGAATCGGCCCGCGGCATGTGTGATCATAGATTTCAAGCTCACTGCCCAACAGAAGCGTCGTATTCCGATACCGGATGCCGCCTTCTTTCAGCTCACGGTATCTGCCTTCATCAATTCCGCGCTCGATTTCTTCTATGACTTCCGGGGAATGGCAGTCGATGATGCCCAATAGTTCAATTCCCTTCCCCTCACTGGCTTCTTCTAAAATCCGGTGCAGCGTCAACGTTTTGGCCCCGGTGATTTTGACCGGTTTTCCCGTATAGGTGCGGCCGATATGAATATGCAGATCCGCATAGATGGTTTTCATCATTTTTCCTTCAGCGCTTCTTTCAGCTGGAGATACTGAATCGCGTAAGCCGTTTTTGCGTCATACACCCTGCGGGATTCAATCAGCTTCACGGCCTCTTCAAGCGTGACCTGCATGACTTCGACAAATTCATCCTCATCCAGCTCTCGTTTTTCTTCCAGCGGCGAAAGCCCTTCCGCAAGAAAGAGATGCACGATTTCATCAGCAAACCCGGGTGATGTATAAAAAGCGGTGATTTTCGTCAAGGTTTCCGCCGTATATCCCGTTTCTTCCTCGAGCTCTCTTAACGCCGTATGTTCCGGCTCTTCCCCCTTTTCAAGCTTCCCGGCCGGAATTTCAACGATTGTCCGTTCCAGCGGCTTTCTGAACTGGTTCACCAAAATGATTTTTCCTTCTTCGGTTACCGCAAGTACGGCCACCGCTCCCGGATGTTTGACGATTTCCCGCTTGCTTGTTTTTCCGTTCGGGAGCTCTACGTCCTCTAAGTAAAGATCTATGACTTTCCCGTCATACAGCTTTTTTTTCGCAAGTGTTTTTTCTTCTAAATGTTTCATCATGTCATCTCCCGTTCTGTCTCTCTATTATGCCTCATATATTTTATCATACATGCATGAGAGGGAGGTGCTTTTCGATTGAAGGTGTACCGGAAGGATAAGAGTATCGTATTGGTCGGAAAGGCGTGGGAAGTGCGGGCTAAACTGAAAGAATACGGACGGACATTCCGCTATGTCGGAGATTGGATCACCGGGCCTTAACAGTTGAAAACTTCGCGCCTTTATATTACGGTCAATAAAAGACTATAAAAAGGAGCGAAACGATGAGAAAACGCACACTGGGACATTCTGATTTAGAAATAAGCGAAATCGGGCTCGGCTGTATGTCGCTGGGCACGGATAAAGCTAAAGCGCTGTCTATTTTGGATGAAGCGATCGAGCTTGGAATCAATTATTTAGATACCGCTGATCTTTATGATTTCGGCAGAAATGAGGAAATTGTCGGGGAGGCCGTCAAAAACCGCAGGCACGACATCATTTTAGCCACGAAAGCCGGAAACCGCTGGAATGATGATAAAGACGGCTGGCATTGGGACGCTTCCAAAGGATACATAAAAGAAGCGGTCAAAAACAGCCTGCGCCGGCTGAAAACGGACTATATCGACCTTTATCAGCTGCATGGCGGCACGATGGAAGACCATATTGACGAAACGATCGAAGCATTTGAGGACTTAAAACAGGAAGGTGTCATCCGGTATTACGGCATTTCCTCGATTCGTCCGAATGTTATTAAAGAATATGTGAAAAAATCAAATATCACCAGCGTTATGATGCAATACAGCCTGCTGGACCGGCGTCCCGAGGAGTGGCTTCCCCTTTTAGAGGAGAACGGAATCAGCGTAGTCGCAAGAGGGCCTGTCGCTAAAGGGCTTCTTACGGAAAAACCGCTTGATCAAGCGGCCGCAAGCGTAAAAGAGAACGGCTATTTAACATATTCTTTTGCAGAACTGGCAGAAACCAAAAAAGCGATCAGCGCTGCCGCACCTGACTTGAGCATGACGGAGCTTTCTCTTCAATACTTGCTGTCACAGCCGGCCGTCGCTTCTGTCATCACCGGAGCCAGCTCACTTGAGCAGCTGAGAGAAAACTGTTCGGCTGCAGAGGCCAGGCGTTTAAGCAGCCAGGAAATCAAAGCCCTGCAATACCATACAAAACGGGACGTATACGAAGCCCATCGTTCTTAAACAATAAAACCGGCACCTTTTCGGATGCCGGTTTATTTATATTTGTGCCAATCGAGACTGCTTTCATTCAGCAGCTCTTCAAAGCTTTTATGTTTTTCTTTTTCTTTTCGTTTTCTGATTTGTTCCGCCTTTTGCTGCGCCTGTTTTTTCTCGTCTTCTTCCTTCAGCTCACTTTTCATTTGCAAAAGCCTGGCCTTCAGATCTTCCTCCAGATCGTCTTTTAAGCTGTGTTTTTCTTTAGGCAGCTGCTTTTTCATCATTACGCCCCCCGTATCTGAATATGGTGAAGCAAGTGTACCACGGAGCGCCGGAGGCCGGCAACGTTCACGGTCCTGAATAGCCGGAGGAAGGATTTTTCATATGAAAGGAGGGTGCCTGTGTGAAAAAATGGCTGGCGGTGTTCGGTTCGGCTTGCGCAGTCTTTTTGGCTGCCGGATTCGCTTTTACGAATCTGATTATGTTTATGAAGAAAAAGACGGATGAAGATATCATGAAAAAAGAAACGGCGGACGGGCATGATAGATTTGATTCCTTTCAGGCCATGGAAAAAGAAGAGGCCGTCATCCTGTCACGCCACGGGTATGAGATCAAAGGCTTTTACATCGCCCCGCATCATACGGCAAACACCATGATTATTTGTCACGGCGTTACCGTAAATTCGTTCAATTCATTGAAATACATGGATTTATTTTTAGATTTAGGCTGGAATGTGCTCGTATATGACCACCGCAGGCACGGAAAAAGCGGCGGCAGAACGACGAGCTACGGCTATTTTGAAAAAGATGATTTGGAAGAAGCCGTGAATTGGGTGAGACACAAAACCGGAGACGGCGGTCAAATCGGCATCCACGGGGAATCGATGGGGGCGGTGACGGCCTTATTATACGCGGGCGGGCATCAGGATGAAAACGGCGCTGATTTTTATATTGCGGACTGTCCGTTCGCAAGCTTTCGCGATCAGCTCGCCTACAGGCTGAAACGGGAGTTCCGGCTGCCTCCGTGGCCGCTTCTGCCTTTGGCTGATTTCTTTTTGCGGATGAGAGAAGGCTACCGTATCCGTGATGTATCTCCTCTATCGGTTATCAGCCGCATCCGGCAGCCCGTGCTGTTTATTCACAGTAAGGAAGATGATTATATACCCTCCGCTTGTTCCGAATTGCTGCACCGCAGAAAACGCGGCCCTAAGATGCTCTATCTGGCCGAATCGGGCGGGCATGCCATGTCGTACACCAAAAATCCGGAGAGCTACCGTAAAGCCGTTCAAACCTTTTTAGATACCATGACGCAAACGTAAAAAAGCGAAAGAACGTATGCTGGTTCTTTCGCTTTCCCGTCATAAAACGTCGGTAATCCCGTCCATATTTTCTCCGATCCAGTCAATGGCGAGGTCGATTGTCGTAAACTCCTGCGCTTTGAAGGTCATCTCATCTTGAAGCAGCCAGACATCCTTCTGAACGGATTCAGCGCCTCCGATGGACCAGTGCAGCAGACTGTACGGGTGGTTGTTGTTCAGAAAGGATACCCACGTTTTATGCTGTGCCGTCTGTTTAATGGCTTTCAGCTTTTGATTCACTTTCCGTTTCTCCCTGCTTTACTAATATGCTCATTCTCGGGCTCAGCATCTCTGCCGGGCTTTTTAAGACGAGCGTTTTTGCCTTTTCATTGTAATCGATTGTCATTTCCTCGTCAAAAAACACTTTTTGTGAGGTCTGGATGTAAAGCGGAAGTCCGTTGGTTTCAATGGCTTCGCATTGTCCCGTTAATTCGTCCGCCAGCCAGATGGTCGGCACGCCGCTCACCGCGCACCCGCAGCCTTCTGCGTCATAGCGGAGCTGCGCTTTTTTCCCCGGGTTGGCGTCCATCGCCTGCTGAAGTGTGTGTTTCGCCGCATCCGTCACATGTATTTGCATAGATGATCCTCCGTTTTTCATTTTCGCCATTGTAGCATACCGAGCCGCTGTATGCATTGTTTCTGCTTTCTTTACAGCAGCCCGCTCTCCCAGACCTTTGCCTCTTGTTCAGCCGCCTTGATCCAGTCATTTTTCCCTTCACTATACTTTGCCATATCGTATGGGTACGTCTTAGCGAGGTGCCGTTTCAGTTCCATGTATTGAGCCGCTTTTTCAGGCTTTGCGGTGAGGTAATCCCGGAACAGCAGATGACGCTTCACGTCCGGATGGCCTGTTTCGTATATGTGAACGTGGTGTGTGCGCTTGTTGCCGCCTTTTTGAAAGAAACGCCGGCCCTCTATCCCGTTTTCCCCTTTCGCCTCATAGCCGAGTGCTTCCAGTTGCGGACTGAATCGGTCAGCGTCCGAAATATCTTTAACCTCCGCCAGTATATCGATGACGGGTTTGGCGGCCATCCCTGGGATAGAGGTGCTGCCGATGTGGCTGACAGAATGAAGTGCTGGGCCGAAGATTCGGATCAAGTCCGTCTTCTCTCTTTCAAATATTTCTTTCCATTCCGGCTTGTACGGAACAACTTCCGCTTTCCTCTTCGGATAAAGATGAAAAAACGAGAGGGTCAGCCCTTCCGGCGTCTCTATCTGTCCGGCTTCTGTGAAACCTGTTTTTAAATAGAGAGAGACTGCCGGAACGTTTTGGCTGGCGGTAGCCGCCTCTATTTTTTGGGCGTCCCGATTTTGATCTATCACAAATTGAAGAAGCGCCCGTCCGATTCCTTTCCGAAAGCCGGACGGGTGCACCGTCAGCCTGCATATGACAAGGTCATATCCCTTTTTTTCATACGAAATGACGCCTGCAAGCTGATCTTTTTCCTTGAAACCGGCAAACGTCTCCCGTGACCGCTGTATATCATCGGGTGTTTCATGCAGGGCGGGAATGCCGAAAAAGCCGATCAGCTCTGCTTCTTTTTGATAAGCGCAGCGCTGAACCGCCGCAATTTCCCGCGCGGTCTGTTCTTGTGTATGCTGTAAAAATGTAATCAATCTTCCGCCCCTTTTGACGCAAACATCCGCTGTGACTCCGTCTTCGTAATGCGGACCGCGTACGCTTCATACCAGGCGGTTTTTCCTTTTTGTTTTGCCGCCTGGTGGTCAGTATGATCTTTCCACCTTTTAATCGCCTCCAGGCTGTCCCAGTAGGAAACCGTGATGCCGCAGCCGTTTTCCTCCCGAACGCTTTCCGCGCCTAAAAAGCCCGGCTGTCCGCCTGCCAAATTCATCATGCGCTCTGCCGTATGTTCATATTCCTCATCATATTTTCCCTTTATTGATGAAAAAATGACCGCATAATAGGGCGGTTTGGGCGTGTCAGCTAAAAAACCCATATTCAACCCCCTCTACATATATTTCACAAACAGAATCCGGTCTTCTCCCGGACCGTCATAATTCGCAAAAACAGGGATTCCGTTTACGGTTTTGGTTCCTTTTTCAGCTTCAAATCCTAATTTTGTATGATAAGCGATTGATACTTTATTGACAGGCGCCGTCACGCAATTGACTTTTGTGCAACCCCTTTTCTTCACCGTCTCCATAAATCGGTCGTAGAGCTGTTTTCCAATTTGCATTTTTCTGAAATCCGGATGCACACCGGAAAAATGAATGTAGGCTGTCTCAGGGTCTGATTGTGACTGAAAACCGATTAAAAAACCGGTCATTCCCTCCGGCCCGTACGTGATAAAGCTTGTGTCCTGAAAATGTTCAAAAAACAAGCGCGGCAGTTTGTCTTTCATCTGCCTGCCGCCCCACCATTCATTCAAAACAGACGTAACCATTTCATAGTCTTCAGAGGTAATTGTTCGAATATCCATTATCGATTGACTCTCCTTTTCGTCCGGCAAAATGAATGTCAGCTCTTCTCATTGGAATATAAAAAATTATATGTGGGTTGTTTGCAATTGTAAATGATTTCTTTTCAAGCAAACGAATCAGCACGTCTTCCAGCCGGGGAATGATTTACCAGTATAAACGTGATCATTGTTCGGGTACAATGAAAAACAGAACAAATGTTCCCGGAGGTTTTTTTATGGCTGATATTCTTCTTGTAGATATGCAATCGTTTTATGCGTCTGTGGAAAAAGCGGAAGCGCCTCATCTCAAAAGCCGGCCCGTGATTGTCTCGGGAGATCCCGAAAGACGCAGCGGCGTCGTGCTTGCGGCTTGTCCGCTCGCCAAACGATACGGCGTAAAAAATGCCGAACGGCTGTGGGAAGCGCAGGCCAAATGTCCCGATGCCGTTATTGTCCGTCCGCGGATGCAGCGGTATATTGATGTATCCGTCATGATTACCGAACTGTTTGAACGGTATACCGATCTTGTAGAACCCTACTCCATCGATGAGCAGTTTCTCGACGTGACCGGAAGCAGGCGGCTGTTCGGTGATCCTTTTACAATTGCCAAAAGCATTCAGCAAGCGATTATGCGTGAATTCGGCATTTATGCCCGTGTCGGCATCGGGCCGAATAAGACGCTCGCGAAAATGGCTTGCGACCATTTTGCCAAAAAAAACGCATCCGGCATCCACAGATTGGATATGTCAAATATCAGGCAGGATCTGTGGCCGCTGCCGGTCGGAAAATTATTCGGCATCGGAAAACGGATGGAGCATCATTTAAGACGGATGGGCATCAGCACAATCGGCGGGCTTGCCGGACACCCCGCCGAATTGCTGAAAAAACGCTGGGGCATTAACGGCGAATTGCTTCAGCGGACAGCCCGCGGCATCGATCCCTCTCCGGTCACCGTCAACACGCACAGCCGGCAAAAAGCGATCGGCCATAACATGACCCTCCCGAGAGACTACAGCCGCTTTGAGGATATCAAAGTCGTGCTGCTGGAGTTAAGCGAAGAAGTGGCCCGCCGCGCCCGTTTCAAACAATACATCGGCCATACGGTTTCGGTCAGCATCAGAGGCGCTGATTTTGAATTCCCTTCAGGTTTTCACAGACAGAGAAAGCTGGTGTCTCCGACTAATTTCGGAATGGATATTTTTAAAGCGGCGGTCAAGCTCTTCAAAGAGCATTGGAACGGTGAGCCCGTCCGCAGTGCCGGCGTCTCCCTTTCCCAGCTGGAGCCTTGTGATTATGTTCAGCTGAGCCTGTTCGATGCCCAGGAAAAAAAGATCAGTCTCGGCAAAGTATTGGATGATATTCATGAGCGGTACGGCCCTGCGTCGCTCCTCCATGCCGCTTCACTGACAGAGGCCGGCCAAGCCTTTCACCGGGCTGAAAAAATCGGCGGGCATTACAAATAATTTGAGGTGATATACATGAATCCGAACAAATTAACACCCGGGTATAATGTCATGTGGGAATCAAGCCGGATGATGCTGCCCGAACATCGGGAACAGCTGCTTGCGAAAAAACAAAAAGAACGGGAATTCCGGCCTCCGGAACTGAGCGAAGAGCAACTGAACGACATGAACCGCATCATTGCGGCGTCGATTGAAGAAGACAGGGCCATCTCGGTCACCTACGCTTCAGCACACGGCCCCCGCCGGTTTTGGGGCTGGGTAAAACAAGTGAGGCATGACGAAAAGCGTTTAAAAATCATAAACGATGAAGATGCGTTAACGCTGCCGTTTCATCGTATTCTCTCGGCTGAACTGGAATAAAAGCCTAAATCGTCCGACAGAAAATATGATAGAAGAGTGGGAGGATCACATGATATTTAGTAGAATAAAGATGAATGACAAGAATAGGAGAATATATGATGGATCAATTTATAGAAAAAATGCTGGGACAAGCCCTCCGCCAGTATGGACGGAATGTGTCGACAGATCCGCTGAGCCCCTATGAAAAACAGAGTTTAAAAAAAGCTTTAGAAGAAAGAAGGAATGAAGAACCCGATGAGGATCTCCATGCCCATGTAGAAGATATTATCTACGATTACGTCACCAATCAGGGGCAGTTTTCCTGACACGACGTTTATGCACCGGGCGATAAGGGAAATGTCCGAGAGTAAACCCTTAAAGATTGCGTGGTGCAGGATATGCCTGTCGGGCCTTATTTCAGGATCGGCTATGCCGTTCTTCTGTTATTTCTCATCATTTATCTCGGAACATTAATAGACTTTTTGTTCCAGCCTGTTGTGATTACGGTTAAAACCTTATTTCCGCCCATTGTATTATCGGGCGTCCTTTATTATTTGTGCCGCCCGCTCGTCAGACTGCTGCATGCGAAATTAAAGTTGCCCGAAGGAATCGCGATTTTAGCGATTTATGCGGGAACAGCCGGCCTTTTTGTCCTCTTCCTTTATACGGCGGGCCCTGCCGTTCAAAAACAGTTTACAGCCTTCACAGATCATATTCCGGAGCTTTCCGCAAAAGCTGAAAATTGGATCGGGCATCTCCAGGACAGCAAATGGTTTTCCCGGCTTCAGCATGGGGATTCCTTTAAAAAATTAGCAGACAAAGCCGCAAATTATTCCGGTTCAATCGCTGATTCTCTCAGCAGCCTGGCCGGTACGGCTGCCAATGCCGCCATCACCGCAGCCATTATTCCGTTTGCGCTGTATTACATGTTAAAAGAAGGAAACAAAGCCCCCCGGCGACTGCTGCGGCTTCTTCCGGAAAAACATCAAAAAGAAGGAAAACAAATCCTTCGGGACATGGATGAAGCTCTCAGTTCATACATACAAGGACAGCTGCTCGTCAGTTTCTGTGTCGGCGTTCTCGTCACAATCGGCTATTTTATAATCGGGCTCGATTATCCGCTCGTTCTGGGCGCGTTCGCCATGGTGACAAACCTGATTCCGTTTATCGGGCCTTGGATCGGCACATTTCCCGGAGTCATTGTCGGATTGTTCGATTCACCGACCGAGGCGGTGCTGGTGATTACGGTCGTCGTCATTGTCCAGCAGCTTGAAAGCCAGCTGATTTCCCCGCAAATTATGGGACGGAAGCTGGACATTCACCCGCTGACCATTATTTTTCTTCTGCTTGCCGCCGGCAAATTCTCAGGAATTGCCGGGATGCTTCTGGCCATTCCGGGATATGCGGCCGCAAAAGTGGTCATAAGCCACATGCAGAAACTATTCATTCTCAGAAAAAAAACAAAGCTAGGAGAGAAATGATTCATCCCCCATGTCTTCACATCGGTCAAAATGAAAAAACGGCGGGCTGAAGAAGCCCGCCGCACACGGAGGTAAAAAAGATGAACATCGGTGATGTCATTTTTCAATTGATTTCATTTATTGCAGCCGCATTTTTCCTGTTTGCCGTGATATACGTATTCAAAAGCTTGAACAAGCGCCGCATACAATTAGACAGAATCGAAAAGAAACTCGACGCGCTGCGCGAAGAAAAAAACGAAAAGTTATAGTTCATTCAGAAGCAGGCGCAACGAGCTCCACTTTTATCCGATCCGGGTCCTCCGTGTATACGGCGTAATGCGTGCTTCCGCCTGCATATGGATGGCGGTCCCTGTAAAGCACGGGGCATCCTCTGGCAAGCAGCTTTTCTGTCATCTCGTCAACCTGCTCTCTTGATGCAGCATGAAAAGCCAGATGGTTCAGCCCGACCCGGCATCTGTGGTACTCCGGTGTTAAAAAACGCTCCTCTGTCTGTACAAGCACAACATAAAATCCTGCGTTTTTCCAGCTGATGCCGGAGTCCCAATTTTGAAATTCCCTATAACCGAGCTCACCTAAAAACCATCCCCAAAACCGGGCGGAGGCTTTCAAGTCAGATACATACAACTCAATATGATGCATCATAATATTCGCTTCCTCCTCACATCACACCCGCCTTACCAGCACCTCTTCAACTTTATGGCCATCACCTTTTCTCAAAATCAAATCCGATCTGAATTTTGTCGGCAGGATATTTTCATACAGATTCGGACGGTTGACGCTCTCCCAAATGGAGGCGGCCATGGTATCCGCTTCTGCATCAGACAAATCCTTAAATTTATGAAAATAAGAAGCCGGATCCTGAAAAGCGGTTTCTCTTAAGAGGCGGAAACGCTCCAAATACCACGTGAAAATCCGGCTTTCTTCGGCATCCACATAGATCGAAAAATCAAAGAAATCCGATACAAAAATCCGCGGATCTTCCCTGTCGTCCTCTAAGGTCGGCGACTGCAGGACATTGATTCCTTCGATAATAACGATATCCGCACCTTCGACAACCTCGACGGCGCCCTCTTCCCTGTCATACGTAAGATGGGAATATACGGGCGCCTCCACTCTCTCTTTCCCTGACTTTATATCGTTCAGAAATTCAAGCAGCGCTTTCACGTCGTAGCTTTCCGGGAATCCCTTTCTGGACAGAAGGTTTTTCCTTTTTAATTCCGCCGTCGGATACAAGAAACCGTCGGTTGTCACCAGGCTCACCTTCGGCCTGTCAGGCAGACGGGAAAGAAGCTTTTGCAAAATTCTCGCCGTCGTGCTTTTGCCGACGGCGACGCTGCCCGCGATTCCGATGATAAACGGGATTTTCGCTGAATGCGGATGCTTCAGAAACACATTGACATGCTGATTCCGTCTTGCGGCAGACGTGACATGAAGATGGAGCAGGCGCACAAGCGGAATGTAAATCGTTTCCACTTCTTCCACCGACAGGTAGTCATTCAGCCCCTCTACGGCCTTGGCTTCTTCCTCTGAAACGGCAATGGAAAGATGGCCGCCGAATCCGGCCCACGACTCGCGGCTGTGCTGCGTATACAATGTATGTAAGTTCAATTCTTTACTTTTCACAATTCACACCAATCTCTCTGTATGGCTTTCCGATAAAAAAACAAACGCTTACAAAGATTGTAACGGAAAACCGCTTCACTGTCTGCCCATTTTTTTCAAAAATGAGGAACCGATCCGGCTGTACTCTTCCATTTCCTCCTCCGGAACCATGCTTCCGCCGGTGCTCCACACAAGGTGCACGGCATTTTCCATCTCAAGCCCCCGCTCTTTTATATAACGGTTTCCGGCTTCGGTCTGAACGACCTTGACGGCCCCGGCCAGTCCGGCGAGTGCAGAGGGTTCAAGGCTCTTATTCTCGGCCGCCCTTAATTGATAAAGCAGCGAAAAAAGCGTGCCGTCATCGGCGGTATAACAGCCGCTGAGTATAGGTTCCATCAGAGGGCCGGCCAGTCCGGACGGCCTTCCCACCGCGAGTCCGTCGGCGGCCGTTTGATTATCAAGACCGATATCCTGCACGCTGATTCCGTCATGCAAGCCGGAAAACAGTCCTAACAGCATACACGGTGAATGCGTCGGCTCACCGAAAAAAATATGGACATGCTCGCCATAGATCAGCTTTAGCGCAAGCGCGACGCCGCCCGGGCCTCCTCCGACCCCGCATGGCAAATAAACGAAAAGCGGTTCATCTGCATCAGGCTTTATGTTCATTTGATCGAGCTGCTTTTTCACACGGCTTCCCGCAACGGCATACCCCAAAAACAGATCCCGGGAATGCTCGTCATCAATAAAATAACAATAAGGGTCCTGCTTCGCCTGCATGCGCCCCTCTTTGACAGCCAGACTGTAGTCTGCTTCATATTCGATGACGCGAACCCCCTTTTCCCGGAGCAGCTCCTTTTTCCACTGCTTTGCGTCACTGGACATATGAACGGTCACACAAAAGCCGAGCTTCGCGCCGATTATGCCGATACTCAGACCTAAATTGCCCGTAGAGCCGACGGCTATAGAGTATTTTGAGAAAAAAGCGGTAAACCGTTCTTCAGTCAATATGCTGTAATCGTCGTCTGCTGAGAGCATTCCCGCTTTTACCGCGAGATCTTCGGCATGCTTCAGCACTTCGTAAATCCCGCCGCGCGCTTTAATGGAACCGGAAATCGGAAGTTCGTCGTCGCATTTCAAAAGCAGACGCCCGGGGAAAGCCTGAGCGGCGCTGTGTTCCAGACGCTTTTTCATTTCATTAACCAAGACAAGCGGAGATTCAATGAGGCCTCCCTCCGCTTCCGTCTCCGGAAAAGCCGACGCGATATAAGGCGCAAACCGGCGCAGCCTTTCTCCCGCTTCGGCAATCTCCTTTTTCCATTCAGCGCCATGCTTTACTGGATCATCGGTTTTATGCGGATTGATCCAAAATACTTCACGCGCCTCCGCCATTTGCCTGACTAGAGGCTCTGCCATCAATGCCTTGTGTATATCCCGGTCGGACATTCCTTTTTCCCCCTTGTTACTTTTTCTTTAATGCGCGGCCGGCCAGTTTTTCTGTAAACGATGGGAAAAGCTGATACAGCTTCGTCCCGAGGCTCATCCATCGCGGAAGATTCATTTCCCGTTTATCCGTCAGAATCACGGATGTAATGCGCTCTGCCACATGGTCGGCATCAAGCATCCATCTGCCGACGCTTTTCACATAACCGCCCTCTTTATCTGCAATTGTAAAGAAGTCTGTTTTGATCGGACCGGGATTAACCGTTGTCACGGCTACACCCGTACCGGCCAGCTCAAGCCGCAGCGCATTGGAATACCCTAACACGGCGTGCTTCGTTGCAGAATAAAGGCTTGATTTCGGCGTCGCCAATTTGCCGGCCTGTGAAGCGATATTGATAATATGGCCGCTTTTCGCATGAAGCATCACAGGAAGACAGGCCTTCGTACAGGCGATTAATCCGAAGACGTTGACTTCAAACATTGCCTTCATATCATCCAAAGATGAATCAGCGGCCGTTTCAAAAATGCCGAAGCCGGCGTTGTTGATTAATACGTCAACATGACCGATCAAACGCCTTACGTTTTCAGCCTCTTCTGCATACCGGACGTCAAACGGAACGACATCACACTGTCCGCCGCGCGCGGTAATCGTCTTTTTCACTTCCTGCAAGCGGTCCTCCCGCCTGGCGGATAAAAAAACATGAGCCCCTTCTGCCGCGCAAGAATATGCAAGCCGTTCTCCGAGTCCGCCGGATGCTCCGGTGATCCAAATCCGCTTATCCGTTAATCTGCTCATTTCCTTCACCCCTTCACAGCTTTAAACTTCAGAGTGTTCCCCGACTGAAAGGATACAGCCTTCCCTTCGGCGGCCAGCACGTCAAGATGGCCGATCGTTTCTGACATCGTTAAAAACAATTCATTTTCATACACAGCCGGAAACAGCCGACGGCATACCTGGAAAGCCGTCAGTGTTTCCTCTGACAACAGGCGCAGCACATATTCCGACCGATTTCTCTGTTTTTCAAGCCGCCTGTCAAAAGCAGGCTTTACGTCTGTCAGCAGATCGCCGTGTCCCGGATATAAAAAGGACGGGTTTACGTCATACAGCCGCTTCATTGAGTTCAAGTAGTCGAGCATCGGGGCCGCGCGCACGCCCCCCTTTTCCGGAGCTTCCAGAATCGGATTGGTGGAGCTGTTGGACAAAAGCAGATCGCCGCTGAACATTTCACCGCTTTTTTCATGGTAGAGCGCAATGTGAGAAGCGGCATGACCCGGGATTTCGAGCACCGTCCAGCCGTTAAGCCCGTCAATTTTTCCGCCTTCCCTCACTGTTTTCGTTAACGGACGGTTTGCAGAAAATAAGTATGACAGCTTAACTGTTTTATGTATGTCTTCAGGCGTCAGAGGAACGCCCATTTCAGTCATAAGCGACAGAAAAAAGTCCTCCTGCCGGGCGATATACGACTGGTCCTGAGTAATGTACCTGTCATTCAGCGAGTGCCCTATTACTTCCGCATCATCGGAAAAAAGGTGCAGCAGACCTGAATGATCTGCGTGATGATGAGTGAGCACCACCTGTTCTATATCCGCCGCAGAAACCCCGTGTTCCTTAAGCTGAAATGAGAGCGATTCAGCCGCTTCCTTTGTATTCGGGCCGCAATCAATAAGGGTTAGGGCTTCATCTTTTACTAAATAAACGATAACGTCGCCGACTGCAAACGGAGTCGGCACACGTATCGGAATGATCTTTCTCGCTGCCATGTTTACGCTCCTTCGTTCTTTTCATTCCTGAATAATCATATTTTAGCGTTTTCTTTTCACTGTGTCATTATTGCCGCATATCGGAAAAAAAGATTGACATCCCGCTCTTGCGCATAGCATAATGAACAACAAACTAGAAAACACGGAACGCGATGACGAGGAACTAGTATATAAACAACGGCAGCAGAGAGCAATGTCCCCGGCTGAAAGACATTGCGGCCCTCTTGTTTACAGAACCTGCCCTCAGAGCGGTTAGGAAAACCTAAACGTATCCCCTCGTTACGGGATTTGAGCTGAGCACGGCTGATTCGTGCTAATGTAAGGTGGTACCGCGAAACCTTTTCGTCCTTTTTGACGGGAAGGTTTTTTTGTGTTTTGAGAAGAAGGAGGATTTATATGAAGAAAATCGGTTTTATCGGGGCCGGATCAATGGCGGAAGCAATGGTGAACGGACTGCTGCAAAGCGGGATGACAGCCCCCGGACATATATATATGACAAACCGGTCAAATGACAGCCGGCTTGAAGAGCTCCAAAAAACGTACGGAGTGAAACCGTGCCGGGATAAAGAAGAGTTTTTCAGCAATACCGACATTATCGTTCTCGCCTTTAAACCGAAAGATGCGGCAGAAAGCATTGAGAACATTCGCGAATACGTGAAAGATCAGCTTGTGATTTCTGTCATCGCAGGGCTGACGATTCACACGATTCAGCAATATTTCGGCAGAAAGCTCACCATCATCCGGGCGATGCCGAATACATCCGCGGCCATTCAGCAATCGGCGACCGGTTTTTCCGCAAGCTCCGAGGCGAGTGAAGCTGAAATCCGGACGGCAAAAGAGCTTCTGGAAACAATCGGAGAAGCGACGCGCTTTGAAGAAAAACACCTTGATGCCGTCACAGCCATTGCCGGAAGCGGTCCCGCCTATGTGTACCGGTATGTCGAAGCAATGGAAAAGGCCGCCCTTCAAGCCGGCCTGCCGGAAGAAACGGCAAAAGAGCTGATTTTACAAACCATGGCCGGGGCGACGGAAATGCTTAGAACAAGCAGCAAACGGCCTGAACGCCTGCGCAAGGAAATCACAAGCCCGGGCGGCACGACTGAAGCAGGCCTTCGCGCATTAGAAGAGCGCCGCTTTGAAGAAGCCATCATGCACTGCATCGCAGAAACCGCAGCCCGGAGCGCCGAAATTAAAGAACAATTCGCAGGCTCCGTTCTGCAAAAGACGGACCAGTGATAAAGCATGGGGCTTCCCATGCTTTTTTCATTCTGTTTAACTGCCGTATAAGCGGCTGATTCTCTCTTTTACTTCAGGAAGATGGAATGTGGCTTCGTGCATGTTCACCTCTTCCTCAACCGCTTTTGTCAGCTCTCGTTTGATCCGTGCGGTCACATTGGTTTTCAGCGCAACCAGTGAGGCTCTTGGTTTATCCGCCAGCAGCCGGGCCAATTCGCGGCCTCTTTGAAGGACATCTTTTTTCGGCAGCACTTCAAACGGAACTCCCCGTTTTTCCAGAGCGGCGCCGCTGAAATTCGCGGCAGTAAACAGCATTTCTTCCCCGAGGACAATTCCCAGTTTTTCAGGCACAATATACGTCGCGCCCATTCCCGGTGTAAATCCGTACTTCATATAATTACAAGAATAAAAACTCTCTCTGCTTAAAATCACAAAATCCGAGCTCAGACCGATCGTAAAGCCGGCTCCGATCGCATGCCCCTGCATGGCGGAAATCACAGGGATCCTGCAATCCAATAAAAGACTGTGAAGCTTTAAATCTGTAAATTGGAGCTTTCCGCTCTGAATGGTCAAAAGCCCCTCCTGCGTTCCTCCCGTGCAGAAATAATTTCCGTAACCCGTCAGAAGGACGGTTTTATAGGACGGATGGGCATTGATGTCTTGGAATACCCGGTGCAGCTCTCTGACAAACTCTTCTGACAGCCCGTTTTTCCCGGCCGTATCCTGCATTGTGACCTGCACAATGCCCGGTTCTGTTTCCTGTACATCAATCATTGGATTCATGTTTATTCTCCGTTTCTTTAAAAATACTCAAGCCTTTCCGGCTCTGAGTGTTTCTGACACTAGGTCGTCCATTCATACTTTCTGTGAAACTCTTTTATTTCAGTCAGCACCAATCGCGTTTTTCCTTGATGCGCATTCGGGATGTCTGCTGCGGGCGCGGCATTTCTTGTGCCGAATTTTACGATACCGCTGTCTTGGAGCAGCCGGTCGTAATCAGCCATCGATAAACGGACGCGTTCATCCAAATGCCGGCTGATCTGAAATTGATTCTGCCGCGTACGGCTTTGCGGCATAACGACACCGCTGTAAAATTCAGAGCAGCAGCCCGAACCGTATGAAAAACAGCCGACGCGTTTCGGCGTTTCAAAAGAGCCGTTATCAATCGTGCTGGCAAGAGATAAAAATACGGTGGCCCCCATGATGTTGCCGACGCGCTGACAGTATTGAATCCCAGGCAGCACGCGTTGCTGAAAATCCGCTTCAATGTCTTGCGGCTTAGCCTTTGCCAATTTTCTCATCATCGTCCGATGCGCTCCTTTTACCATTCCGCCAAACGGAGTATGAAAAGAAAGGTATTGAAATGTATTCTTATAATCCGCCCCGCTTACACGCTTTCTGTATTCCTGAAATGATTTTTCACAGCAGTCCAAATAAGACATGAGCGACAGATCAGCATCCCCCGCTTCACTATCCGGGATCGGGCGGCACGTATCCATGACTTCATACCCGTAATACCCGCTTGCGCCTTGATCAAGCAAAAAGACATGAGGGGTGCTGCTGACTAAAAGCGCCACAGCTCCCGCCCCCGCACTCGGTTCGGCATAGGACCATTCCTCCGTCAACGCGTCACCGCCTTCAGCCACTAAAAAGCGGGAAATATCCGTTCCGATGATGAGCGCTTTCGCTCCCGGCGATGTTTGCGATAAGATGAAATTCACGCCCATTTGAAATCCGGCCGTTAAAGAATAGCAAGCCTGTTTCACCTCAAATAACCGGCAATTCCGCTTCAGCTGCAAATAATCATGGACGTATGTACTGATGGATTTGCCAAAATCAATCCCGGATTCCGTACAGGTGATGACCATTTCAATCTGATTCCGTTCCTCTTCTGACAGAGAGTCGATAATTGGTTTTGCGGCATTTACGGCGAACGTAATCGGATCTTCAAACGGAAGCGCCACCACTTTTTCTTTCATCAGCAGGTTCTCAAACCTTTTTTTATCCAGGTTCCGATGTTCCGCAAGCTCCATGACGTCTACATACGCTGTTCCGCCAAACACGTTCATTGCTTCGATTCCTACATTCATTTCTCCAAGCCCCCAGAGTAAAGAGGCTTCCTGTGGAAGCCTCTTTTATTTTTTCGCTCAAAACTCAACAAGCAGCCTGTCAACGCCGTGAAATACAGGGCTCGGAACCAGATTCGGCTCTTGATCCTCAGTAAAACGCCATGCGGGCACCTGTTCAAAAAAGTGGGAAAGCGCGATTTTCGCTTCAAGCCGGGCCAGCGGCGCTCCTAAACAATAATGGCTGCCCTGACCGAATGACAGATGCTGATTCGGCTTTCGTCCCAAGTCAATTTGATCGGCATTTTCAAACTTCTTTTCATCTCTGTTCGCCGATCCAATCCACGCATACACTTTTTCTCCGGCCGGAATCGTTTTTCCGCCAATCTCGCTCTCAACCGCGGTGTAGCGGGTTACCCGCTGAATGGAAGGTCTGAGGCGGATGACTTCCTCAATAAAGTCAGGAAGGAGCGCCTTGTTTTCAAGCAGCCGGGGCAGAATGTGCGGGAACTCCTTGAGACTGAGAAATGAATTTCCGATCACATTTTCCGTCGTTACGTGCCCCGCGACGATCAACAAGCCGCAAAAACCGATTAATTGCTTGTCTGACAGCGGCTCTCCGTCTAAATCAGCTGAAATTAAATGGCTGATTAAATCATTTTGCGGCTGTTTTCTCCGCTGTAAAATAAACTGCATGAAGTATCCGATCATCTGCTTTTGCACTTCATTCATTTTCTTTTCATCTTTTACATTCTGGCTTTGGTCGACCCAGCCTTTAAAGATATCTCTGTCTTTCGGAGGAAATCCTAAAAGCTCTGCGATCACGATAATCGGAAGCGGAAATGCGTAATCTTCAATAATGTCCATCCTGTCTTTTGAACGGACGGCCTGAAGCAGGTCATCAGCGATAGCGGCTATACGCGGTGCAAGAGTCTCAACCGATTTCGGCATGAACGGCTGATTGACCAATTTTCTGAAGACGGTGTGTTCAGGCGGGTCCATTTTCAAAAGGCTGTCTTTGTTAATATGCCGAATCATTTTTTCCTGTTTGTCCGCACTTAAGTATTTATGATCGGAAGAAAAATGACTGTAGTCAGAAATCACCCGCTTCACTTCATCATAGGTGAAGATTTCCCAGCAATCTTCCTTTTCATTGTAATGAACGGGAGAGGTTTCTCTCATCGTTTGGTACCACTTGTACGGCTGCTGCTGTCTGATTTTTGTTAAACTGGTCATTTTCATTCCTCCAAGATGTGATCAAGATTTGAAATGACCCGCCGAAGCTTACGAGTAACCCGGCGGGCGGATATGTGAAATTACGGTCTTGTTTTGGCGGGCTGCTTCAGCATCTCACCATGCACATTCAGTATCTTTTCCTGCAGCTGCAGAAAGCTGTATTCTGTCATTCCGTCTGCCGAATATAAAACGCCGCAAAATTCAGAAATCGTTTCGGCTGTGCTGTCTTCTGCCAATAACGTCATATGGTTGGATACCGCCACATCCATGATGGCGATGTTTGTCATATGCTCTTCCCACTGGCTCCAATAGTTGACGAAATCAGCGGATAAAATATCAGCCCTGATCGTAAAATACGGATCAAGCTCACCCAAGAAAATACCGTTTTTATTTCGGAAATAATAGCATGTCACCCCGTTCGGATCCGGAAGCGGCAGGAGTTCGTAATCAGTGATTTCGTAAGCGTCCTGAACGTTTATATTCTGCCTGATCAGATTTTTCACCAACGCGTCCGTCTTCGTTAACCCCCGCTGTTTGGCTTTTGCGATTAATTGCTCTAAAAATATGTCTTCATGAAGATCGGCATTCAGTTCATCACGATGAATCAAGGTTTCAGAAATGCGTTCCGGATGTTGATAGATTGGTGCAAATAAAGCCATGTTCACCGTCTGCAGCATCATATTTTTATCAAATAATTCATCAGGAATGTTTATTTCCCGCGCACCCGCTGAGTCAAAGGAGTCGAGCATGACGATTGACTCAACGGTTTCTCCAGCCAGCTGCAATTGCCGGGTGACTTCATAAGCGAGCATGCCCCCTAATGAATAGCCGCCTACATCGTAAGGACCCCGGGGCTGCACGGTACGTATGAGCTTAACGTAATATTCGGCCATGTTTTTAATGCCGCGGATCGGTTCCCGGTCTGTCATCCACCCTCTTGCCTGAATTCCGTAAAAAGGACGCCCGGTCCGTTCGGCAACAGGCTGGTACAGCTCCACTGCCCCCAGCGCGGAATGAAACCAGAAAATCGGTCTTCCCTTTCCACCCGGGTTAAGACAGATCAGCTCGGGCGGTTCTTGATCATCTGTCTCTTCTGATATATCGTTTTGTTTCGTATGTTCCCCATGTACTTCCTCGGTGTCTTTTTGGACAGAACCGGTCAGATACCCGGCTAATGTTGCGATTGTCGGATATTCATAGACCAGATTTGCCGTAATAGACGCTTGATAGGTTTTATTAATGGACTGAACCCATTCCACACCGATAATAGAATCCAGCCCCATCTCAATGAATGCCTCATGCTCATCAATATCTTCCGGCTTCAGAAACAGGATGTCCGCAAGGCTTTCTTTGAGCTCTTTGCGCAAAGTGCCGTCAGAGATGCCGGCAAGGGGAGTTTCTGCTTCCGGGATTTGCGGACGTACCGCTGTTTCCTCCGCTTCAGCATACTCGGGTTTCTTTATTTGTCCCGCTATATATTCCGCAAGCTCTTCAAGCGTCGGGTGTTCATACACCTTATTGGCAGTAATCTCAGTGTGGTACGTTTTATTTACTGTTTGTATCCATTCAACCCCGATAATGGAGTCAAGACCCATGTCGATGAAAGGCTCATCAGCATCAATATCTTCCGGTGACAAAAATAAAATATCTGCCAGGCTTATCCTCAATTCTTCAAGCAATGTTCTATTGTCTTCGGAAACGGCTTTTTCTGGCTGCTGGACAGAAACAGTACAATCCAAAGGCTGTAACACGATTGGCTTTTGCAATGTCTCCGGTTCAAACGCTGTCATTTCGATCTCAGTTAAAGGACTCAGAGAAATCAGCCCTTCATGTTCAGGCTGTGGCGAAGACGGGAGAACGGTTTGCGTTTCAGACTTTTTCATGGTCTGTCCTGGTAAAGAACTGTTTACATCAGCCGCCCAATACCTTTCTTTTAAAAACGGGTAGGCAGGCAGCGGCGTTTTATAATATTGTCCTCCGTCAAAAAGCCGTGTAAAAGGAAGATCATACCCTCTGCAAAAAAGGTCAGCGATATGTGCCAGGTTTTCTCTGTACTGTGCGGGCGAAGCCGCCGAGCGGCACTGTTCAATGCATTCCATTCCGAATGTTTTCATTCCGGCTTCTTCTGCCGGCTTCTGATCCTTCAAATTGGACACAAACACACCCGGAAGCTCTCTTTTTACAAGCCACTCCGATAATACCCGCTTCAGTTCGTCCGCACTGCTGACGATACAGGCAAACCGGTGATGTAAATGCTTTCTGCCGAGCAGGAGCGTATAACTTATATTTCCCAGATCGCTGTCTTTGTTCTTGCTGAGTGAATCCAGCAGGCGTTCTGCCTGAATTTCCAGCTGACGCTCCGTCCGCGCAGATAAAGGAATGAGGCAGGCTGGTTTTGCCGGCGACCGGCGCACGGTTTGCGGCGCCTCTTCAATCACAAGATGGGCATTTGTTCCGCTGAATCCGAATGAACTGATGGCGGCTCTGCGCGGTGCATCCGGATTCCGTTCCCACGGTATCAGCTTTTCATTCACAAAAAACGGGCTGTCCGCAAATTGAATATGCTGATTGGCTTGATGAAAATGCAGGGAAGCCGGAATCTGCCGATGCTTCAGCGACAGCAGGATTTTAAACAGTCCGGCCATCCCCGCGGCCGCAGCGGCATGTCCGAGATTGGTTTTCACAGAGCCGATGGCGCAATATCCTTTTTTATCCGTATAGCGGCGGAAAGCGCGCGTTAAGGCGCCGAATTCGATCGGGTCGCCCAGTGCAGTGCCCGTTCCGTGAGCTTCCACCATTTGAATGGTTTCCGGATCAATGTGAAAAGTATCATAGACATGACGTTCCAATCGTTCTTGAGAAAGCGCGCTTGGAGCGGTGATTCCGTTTGTAGCGCCGTCCTGATTCATTGCAGATCCTTTTATGACGCCGTACACATGATCTCCGTCACTAACGGCGTCGCTAAGACGTTTCAGCACCACCGCTCCCACGCCTTCACCAGGCACGAACCCGTCCGCGCTTTGATCAAACGTATGGCAGCGTCCGGTCGGTGACAGCATATTCGCCTTATTTGACGACTGATAAAAAGCGGGAGTGGATTGAATGAAAACCCCGCCCGCCACCGCCATTTCCGTTTCTTTCGTCCAGAGCCCCTGACATGCCAAATGAATGGCTGTCAGCGAACTGGAACATGCCGTATCAACAGTGATCGCCGGCCCTTGTAAATTAAGGTGATAGGCGATCCTTGCCGGAGTGACGGAATTATGATTGCCCCAAAACGCCTGCGCGGGCCCCTGCTGTTTAAAAATGGCCTGGTAATCTCCGCCGCAGGAGCCGGCATACACGCCGCATTCCCGGCCTCTTACCGAGTCTCCCGCATATCCCGCATCTTCAAGCGCTTTCCATGATTCTTCCAAAAACAGCCTCTGCTGAGGGTCCATATAGGTCGCTTCACGTCCCGATATATGAAAGAAAACGGGGTCAAAACATTCAATGTCCTCTATAAAACTGCCATACTGGCATTGGCTGTAAGAGATATCCCATCTGTCTGCTTTTTTAATCAGATCCCGTCCGGCGGCTAAGTGTTCCCAAAACTCATGGAGATTCTCCGATTCAGCAAACCGCCCGCTCATCCCGATAATCGCGATCGGTTCTTTTTCAGGTAACACAGCTGCTGATTTTACTGTATCGGCCGGATCCTTTTGTTCGGGGCGGTACGTCATTTGATACGGTTCAGAAACGCTGATGACGATTTTCCCGATATTTCCGCGGTCATCCAGACAGTGATACGCTTCTTTTATGTCTTCAAAGGAAAAGATTTTTGAGATGACAGGCTGAATGACTCCCTCTTCCGCCAGCCGCTGCAGTTCCAATTGATAGTCCTTGACCTGATCCGGATTTTGAAGGGACAGCTTCCGCAAATCCACGCTGTGAAACGATTGATTGTTATGAAGGACGGACAAGTCGACTGATTTAGCGGATTTCAGCGCAGTCATGGCAATTTCGATATATCTTCCGCCCGGCGCCAGGCAATTCATTCCTTTTTGCAAGGCATCACCGGCCAGGGTATTAATGACAACATCCACCCCCCGGCCGCCGGTCATTCGCATGATTTCCGTTTCAAAATCTTCTTCTAAATAGCAAATGGTATTGCGGACCCCGAGCGAATGCAAATACTCAATTTTTCTCTGTGATCCGGCCGTGGCATATATTTCCGCGCCGATATGCCGGGCCATTTGCACCGCGATCAGCCCCGTTCCTCCCGTCGCGGTCTGAATTAATATTTTTTCGCCTTTTTTAAGTCCGGCTTTCCGGAAGGCGTCTATCATTGTCACCGCCACGGTGGGAAGAGCGCATGCTTCTTCAAAGGTCAGCCGGGCCGGTTTATGATAGACTTGATGTTCTTTACATGTGATGAGATTCGCCTGAGATCCAAATTCCTCTCCCATGCCGACAATCACTTCATCACCTGGAATGACGGATGTTACATGCCTCCCTGTCTTGATCACGACGCCGCTTGCTTCAAATCCCGGTGTGAACGGATAAGGCGGCATCGTCGGGTACAGCCCTCTGACACAAAGCAAGTCTCCGAAGTTTAAAGAAAAGGCGCGGACGGCTATTTGAACCTCGTCATCTTTTGTCTCGGGCACTTCACTGCGGGCAATCGTCAGATCTTCAATGCCGCCCGGACGGTCAATCACAACCCGGAACATTCCCGAGTCATCGGACTTTGCGAAAGAAGGCGGCATACGTTCTTGTTTCGGTTTCTGATAACCGTTTTCCTTTCTTTCCGTCTGCAGAGGTTTTTCAGCAGGCCGTTCTTCCTGAAGCGCCGGGCGGATTTTCGCTCTTTCGGCCTTCAGAGACGAGGCTATGATGGTTTCGTATTCTTCCGAGATATAACGGGTCAGCAGTTTCACATGATAGTAATCAAATAAAATCGTTGTCTGCAGTGTAAGATTCAATCGCTTATTAATCTCGTTAATCACATTGACGGCCAGAATGGAATCAATGCCGTATTCAGAGAAATTCAGTTCTTCCTGAATATCCTCTTCTTTCATTTTTAATACATCGGCAATACTTGTTTTGATGACTGAGCGGACATGGGAAGCGACCGATTCCCCATCAGCCTTAACAGCTTGATGCTCCTCTGGCGTGCGGCTGCGGGAAACAGGCTGCGCGGGCTTTCGGAAAACTTCGGCCGGGGCGGCGTATGGCTTTCTGCCGTCTCTGATCCCTTGCATCCGGACGAGTCCGTCACTCTCAGCTGCGATAATCTGCTGGCCTAAATCATGAGCCGTTTCAGCAGGGAAGCAGACCGCTCTGTATCCTTCCGAATGCAGCACACGCTCCCACGATTTTGGATATAAGCCGGGACTTCCCGGAATCCGAAGCTCAGCATCCTCATAGGACCACCAGCCGTCAAGCAGCCCGAAGGTTAAATGGGTAAAAACAGAACGATCGCTGATTTCGTTTATCAAAATCATCCCGTTGTATTTCAGGAGCGCTTTCAGACGGCGCAGTGTCAAACCGATATTTCTTGTGGCGTGAAGCACATTGGCGGCGATGACAATATCGTAAACACCCGTTTTGATATTTTGTGATTCGCAAGGCTCCTCCGCATTAAACAAGGCTGTTGTCAAATACGGCACATCAGGTCCGTATTCCTGTTCGGCATGCATTAAAAAAGCTTTAGAAACGTCCGTATAACAATATTCCGCAATCTGTTTTGCAAATGGTTTCAGTTTTGTAAACAGCATGGCGCTCGTTCCGCCCGTCCCGGCCCCTACTTCTATCAGCCTGATACGGGCATCGGGGTGTTCTGTAAGATAGGCTTTCAGGTAAGCGGCCGCGGAATCTGCTAACACTTCATTAAAATAATCCGCGACAGGATTATGCTTATAAACACCTTCAACGAGCCGCATTGATGAATCGGGAAATACGATATCCGTAGCCGGACGTTCTCCTTTTAAAATGGAAGGCATCGCTTTTATCGTCGCCTCGGCCAATTCAGCTTGCGCAAGCTCCCCATTGGGAAGCAGGCGTTTATGGGCATTCCACTCATTCCAGACTGTGCGGCCGTCCGGGCGCTGATCCGTGAGAAGAGTGATCGTGTATCCGTCATACGCGATATATCCGTTTTCTTTTAATAGATTCAAGCTTTCTTCCAGCCATCTGCCGTATGTGCCGATCACGCCGGCGCTCCGCATGGATGCTGCAGGTGTGGTGACAGGCTCGCTGAAAAACCCGATTGACTGTAATTGGTAAAAGAGCAGTTTGCAAAGAAGGCTGTTCATATGCGCAACTCCATTTCTCGTTTTAAAGTCTCAAGCCGGTCATTCCGATCCGGATTTTGCCGCTTGACGCTTTCCATAAATGAAGGCTTCGGGCCGGATACAACCGATATTGCATCTTGATCCGTCAGCGCGGCTAAGCCGTGCGGAGCAGCTTTGATGAATACCGCTTGGCTGAACGGTTCTGATAGTAAGACTTCCAGCGCCTCCATTGCTTCATCGGGTTCAATAGAACCGATCCCTGACGCCTCCATCCGTTTTCTGTAAGACGGGTCTGATACAACACCCAGACTGCCCCAATATCCCCAATTCATGACTTTCACTTCACAATCAAGCAAGGAAGCGATATGGCGGGCAAAGGCGTCTTGAAATGTACACCCTGCCGCATAGTTGCTTTGCCCGGCATTTTTTGTGAAAGAATTAACGGATGAGAAAAACAGCACAAAATCAAGCGGTTCTCCCTTAAAAGCTTCGATCATTCGGACGCTCGTATTCACCTTAGCTGAATAAGCGTTTCTGAAAGAAGCTTCATCCATATTCGCCATACTTTTGTCGGCAAGCGTTATCGCGGAATGGATGACTCCCGTTATATTGCCGTATTGCTCTCTTACGGAACGGACGGCCGCTTTAAGCGCTGCGGCATCTTGAGCATCAGCCTGTATATAATGCGGCGCGGGGCCTGATAGCGCCAGCCTGTCTATTTTGCTCTGAATCTCCTGATCCTTAGGCCGCCTGCCGATCCATATCATCCGTGCCTTGTAACGGGTGATCATGTATTTGCTCCATGCTTCTCCGATGCCGCCCGCTCCGCCGATGACAGCATAAACGCCGCCTTCTCTGTACGACATACGCGGAGCGGAACTTGTCAGCACCCGGACTGTTTTTTGCTTGTGCCAAGCTCCGTTACGGTACGCGGCAGCATTTCCGTCCGGATCTGGAGGAAGGCGCCAGATGTTTTTCATCTCAGACGAATCACTGCCTTCTTCCGCATCAATCAGCCTGATGTCCCAGTTCGGATATTCTTTTGCCAATGAACCGATCAAACCGTGTACGCCTGCATGCTCAGGCTGCGGCAGATCACCCGGATACACGGACTGTGTCTGCCGGGTCACCGCCGTAAAGCTGATGTTTCGGTTTCCATACCCGAGTGACAGCAGCGCTTTGATGAAACGGAAACATTGAATCACCCCATTCTCCTGCTCATCAAGCATTTCCTGACTGACGGATGCGGGTGCGAAACGATCCGGCGCAATCCATAAGAAATGGCGGATATCCTGATACCCGGCTGTCAATTCACGTAATGTTTGCTCGCTTGAATGATCCGGCGTCTCCGCCAGATGGGCGCGGGGCCACATTTTTGCCGCAGCCTTTATTGTATTTCCCGGCTTTCCGATGATCAGCATTTGTTCTTGATCAACCGCTCGATTTTCTTCCAGAGAAAAGAAAGTTTTATCCCAAATAGGGGCAAGCATCGCCGTCTGAACTTCCTGCCGTTTGCTTTCGGTTTGGTTTGTCTGCCGGACAGCCCGGCAGGAGAAGCCTGTTAACCTCATACAAACAGCGCCGTTTTCATCACATAAATCAATATCCAGCGTCAGCGCTCCATTATCTGACCGATCGCTCTGTTTGCGGACAAGCGCCCACATCGTTTTCTGAGTCGGCTGAAATATTTCTGCCTGCCGCAGGGAAAACGGCAGCATCGGAGTGTCTCCGGCAGTATCTGAACCGGCACCCAGTGACGCCTGAAACGCGGCATCTAAAAGACTCGGATGGATGACAAACTGATCGGCGGTACTGTCTGCCGTTTCCGGCAGCGACAGCCGGGCTGCAGCACCCCTCTCTCCGATCATCAGCTGATCAATTCCTTGATGGCTCGGCCCGTATATCATACCCGCATGCCGGAAAGCCTGATAAACCTCATCAGACGTCATAACCGATTGGCTGCAGCCGGACAGCCAGCCCTCTAAGTGAACTGACGGAACCGCTGCTATCTCTCCTGATACCGCGGTGCCTTTACTGTATATAATCCGTTCTCCCCCGGGTTCTTCCGATAGGCTGTAAATCGTAAATTCAATGTCTTCATTTCCCTTAAGGATAAGGCTGATATGGACTTCTACATCCGTCCCCTTATGAACGACAGGCCTCATCCATATGAGATCTTTCAAATACAGTCCTATACGTCCGTCCGCCACAGCGTATGCGGCACGCTCAACGGCCGCCCTGGCCATTTCGATCACAGCGGCTCCCGGGAGCACCTTCTCCCCATTGACTGTGTGGTCAGTGAAAAAGAATTCCCGTCCGGTAAAAACAGAGGTGAATTTCAGCTCCCACAGATCGGATGTGTTTTCATGAAGCAGCGGATGGATCACCGTTTTGCCGTCATTCCGTTTTGAAACCGCCTCGGCTTCATCTTGAATCCAGCATCTGACCTTTGCAAACGGATAGGCGGGAAGGCTGATTCTCCGGGGTTTTTGTCCCGAATATAACAAGTTCCAGTCCACATCGACTCCCTGCACCCACATGTTCAGCAAATGACCGTACTTTCTCTTTTTCAGCCATTTGACCATGGCTTCCTGCAAATCTTCATCAGATTCAAACACAGCCACTGTCTCATGATTTCGCTTCGCCCGCCCCCTGTAAAGATGCGGTGCGTTTTCATTTTCCAAGTACGATCTGAGCTTGTCCTCCAGCTCCTTAAGAGAGTCCGCAATGAGAGCCAGCCGCTCATCCATCGCTTCCCGCCCCGCTTGTAAAGTGTATGCGACATCAAATAAGTCCGGCTTATCCGTATGCTTCTTTTGAAGAAAAGCAAGGAGGCGCTCCGCATATTCTGTCAGACGCTCCCCATTTTTCGCAGACAGCAGAATGACAGCCGGCTCTTGGCTGCTGATTGCTTGTTTGACAGGAGCCTCATATTCTTCAATAATGATATGCGCGTTAGAACCGCCCGCACCAAAGCTGCTGATCCCCGCCCTGAGCGGCTGTTCTGCTCCGTCTGCTGAAATCCGTTTCCAATCTGTTAATTCCCGGCAGACGGAAAACGGCCCTTCATCAAATTGGATATTCGGATTTAAAACATCCGCATGCAAAGATGGGGCGATTTGTTTGTGCTTCATCTGCAGCAGCACTTTTGTGACAGCGGCGATGCCCGCTGCAGATTCCCCATGTCCGATATTTGATTTGACAGACCCGATGAGACATGTTTCAGGAACATCACCGAATGCATCGGTTAAAGCCCGGATTTCAATCGGATCGCCTAATTTCGTCCCTGTCCCGTGCGCTTCCACATAGCTGATCTGGCCCGGAGATACCCCCGCCTCCTGTAAAGCTTGAGAAATGACTTCGCTTTGCGCCTTGGGGTTCGGTACGGTGTAACCGCTCGCTCTTCCGCCGTGATTAATGGCAGCTCCCTTAATGACGCCGTAAATACGATCTCCGTCTTGTACGGCGTCTTCTAAACGTTTAAGAAGCAGCACCCCGACCCCTTCTGCCGGAATATAGCCGTCACCCCCGGCGCCGAAACTCCCGCAGTGTCCTTTAGATGAGATGAACTGCCCCTGGCTCAGCATGAAGTACTTGTTAGGATGAACGGTGAGATTCACTCCGCCGGCAAGCGCCGCGCGAATCCGATGATCCCGCAGATCCCGGCACGCCATGTACAATGAAGTCAGCGAACCCGAACACATCGTATCGACCGAAATGCTCGGCCCTTGAAAATCACAAAAATAGGAGACACGGTTAGCAATGGATGAAATCCCGCCGGGGAGCCCGATATGCCGTCCTTTCACTCCCGCTTCAGCCGCGAATAGCGGGTATTCCTGATACATGACACCGGCATACACACCTACCTGACGGCCAAGTTCAGGTGATGTCCTCGTATATCCCGCATCCTCCATGGCCATCCACGCATGCATTAAAAACAGCCGTTCCTGAGGATCAAGGTGTTCCGCTTCACGGGGGGAAATCTTAAAGAACTCAGGATCAAAATCGGCGATCCCGTCAATGAATCCGCCCCATTTGCTGTAGATCGCTCCCGGCGCCGTCCGGTCCTCGGAAAAGTAATGTTCCCATTTCCAGCGGTCTTTCGGAATTTCGGTAATACAATCCTTTCCTTGTTTGAGATTTTCCCAAAACGCATTGATATCATCGGCCTGCGGATACTTGCCGGAAATCCCGACAATGGCAATATCCAGCGGTTTTCCTTTCGTTTTCGGACGGTTTTGATTCCCGGACGGGGCAAAAGACGCATTTTCAAGCCGATTTGGCTGAAGCACTTCTTTCACAGACGCGTTTTTCAATTCCGCCAGCTGTTCCCCGGTATGACTGAGGACTGCGGCATCAAATGAGAGAAACCCGTCTTTTTTATGTTTGATTGTATTCACCACATAGGCGGTATCAGACATGACTGGTCCGTAAAGCGTCAGCCTCTCAATCATGAGCGGGACGTGAATCCGCTTTTTCAGCTGCAATTCTTCTTCACCGAGCGACATATAACAAGAATTCAATATAAGCGGGTCAAATGCAAAGTGACGCAGATCGCCTTTTTCTTTTTTTCCTGATAAGTCCAGCTGCAATAAAAAGGAGCTCTCACTCATTTTGTATCCCGCCGTTGCCGTTTTCAGCATCGGGCCTATCGTGAAGCCGGCAACCGAATCGTACAGACGGGAAATAACATCCGGCGCTACCTTTTGTGCATGCGCCTTCATTTGTTCAACGTCATACGATTTTTTTACGGGTGCCTCTATACCTCTGCTTATTTCTCCTTCGGCACACGTCTTCCGGCTTTCTTTACCGGAGACAGTGCAGCTTGCGGTAAAGCGTTCGGCACTCTTTTCTGCCGCAAATGAAATGTCAATCTGTGCGGCCTCTCCCGGCTCCAGCGTGACGGGCCCGCCCGTAAAGCGGATATCTTTCAGCTCGGCGGGATACGTGCCGGAATGAGACGCTCCGGATGCTTCAAGCACCAGACACGGATACACTACACCCATCAGTGCCGGTTTGCCGAAAACCAGATGATCCTTAAGGAATGCTTCATGTTCATAGAAAGTAAATGTCTGACTGACTGATTGCGTTTCAGAGACCGGTGCTGCATCCGCGACAAGGCCGGAAGATTCACCTGTTCCTTTTGTTTTTATGTCTTCAAGCAGTTCGGATATGCTGCTGCACTCAAATAAAAGAGTCGGATTCAGCCGCAGATCAAACGCCCCTTCGATGTCTTTAATAATGGCCAGAAGCTGTGACGATTCAAGGCCTAATTCAAAAAATACGGTGTGCGCATCATTTCTTGTGACAGGACGGCCTACGTATGTTGAGAAAATGCGGTATAAGGTTTCCTCCATCTGCTGAACGCCTGGTATCAGCTGCCGGTCTGTCCGCACCTTTTTGGCTGTCAGGCCGAGCAGTGAAGCAATATGCGCACCGCTGAGGTTGTAAAAGTCAATATCCATTTTCACCATTTCAGAAGGCGTGCCGGATTTTTTCAAAATCACCGCGTAACAGCGCTCCGTAACGGTTTCAGCGGCACTAAACGAATCATAATAAATCGGTAAAAACAAACCGGCGCCTGCAGCTGTCTGCAATACGCCGGAGGCCATGGCGGCACCGTCCATCAGCGCGGGATGAAAGAGAGCGCCGGGGAGATTTTCCTGGCATGAATCAGACTGCCGAATATCAAGGAAACATTCCTCTTCATTTGCATAGATCTCTCCCTCCGGCTTCATCAGCCCGTCATGCAACAGTCCGCGGCTTCTCGCGCCTTCGTAAACCGTATGCAAGGAGACTGATGGAAGCGCAACTTGTTTTTTCTCTTCCGCGTCAAGGCGCTTATCTGATGAGAAAACCCCTTCATGCACCTCCGCTGATAAGAAAACCGTCCCGGAATCCGCCCCGCAAATCGAGGCAGTCCAGAACTCCTTTTCTTTACTGAATATGACACTCACATCAAGCCGCTCTGACCGCTTCACTGATAAAGGATGATAAATGGTCACCCGTTTCAGACAGATGGAACGGAATGAAAGATCAAGGCTTTGCTTTGCCAGCTGATACAGCATATCAATATAGGCCAGACCGGGCATGACAGATTCTCCGTGAACAAGATGGTTTTTCATAATGGGATGTTCTGCCGTCAGGCGCAGATTCACTGTTTTTTTCATGGTTAGTCCCCTTTTAAAAACGTCACGTTGTCACCTGCCAAAACGAGTCTGCAGGTGCAGTGCTTGTCTCTGCTTTTTTCTCATATTTCTTTAAAAGATCCGCAATGTCTGTTTTTTCATTACTTGTTTTTTCCGCTTCATTCTCCGTGCTGTTCCAGCCGCCCAAAAGCGGGTAGTGTTTTTTTCTGAATTCCGGCGGCTGAGGCGCCAGGTGATGTTCCCCCTGCCTTTCACCTCTGTATTCTTCAACGAGGATATGAGCATTTGTCCCGCCGTCAGGAAATGAACTCTGAGCTGCGACGCGGGGTTTCTTCTCTGAATGCCAATCAATGGGTTCACGATTAAAATGAATACGCGACGCTTCAAAGTCATAATGTTCAAATGGCTCACGCGCTGATAAGAAAGGCGGAATCCGCTTATGATAGACGCTCAGCACACATCGGATGAAGCCCGCAAGACCTGAAGACAGAAGCAAATGCCCCACATTCGGTTTCACCGATCCGATCCGGCAGGGCAGAAGCGTTTTCCGGTTCAGCTGATAGACATCTGAGAGCGCCTTGATTTCCACCGAATCAACGATTGGGGAACCGCCTCCGTTCACTTCTATATATCCAATGTCTTCGGGCGACTTTTCCGCCATGTCAAGCGCAGTTTGAACGGCGTCTCTCTGCGCTCTTATATTCGGTGAACCGGGACCGAGCGTCCGGCCGTCATTGTTTACCGAGACGGCTTTTATGACGCCGTAAATACGGTCTCCGTCCCGCACCGCATCGCTCAATCGTTTGATAAAAACCGCCCCCGCTCCTTCTCCGAGCACTTCTCCCGCTGATTCACGGTCGAATATATGAAACACGCCGTTCTCATTTAAAATATGGCGCGCTCCGAATAACCGGTGCGCGGACGGAGATAAGAGCAGACTCACCGAACCGACTAAGGCCGCGTCAATCCTTCCGGCCAAAAGGGCGTCTTTTGCAAAGGACAGCCCGATCAGCCCTGAGGAACATGCTGTATCCACGACAAGGCTCGGCCCTGTGACATTCAAAAATCGTGAAATGTTGGCCGCTAAATAGTTTTGCCCCGCCCCCAAAATCGGGTTAGGCGCCTGCAGGATATGTTCCATACCGGCTGAAGGCTGCGCCCTGCCGCCGATGTACACGCCGACTTTCCGGCCCGATAAATCCTTTTGGCCGTACCCGGCATCATAAACGGAATGAACCGCTTCTTCTAATATGATCCGCGCCTGCGGGTCCATAATTGCCGCGTCTTTTTCAGAGATGCCGAAAAAGCCCGCATCAAACATGTCGATATCATCAATCCACCCCGCATAATCCTTTGCATTTGCTGTTGCATGCCAGCGCGTTGCGGGGACAGGCCGGATGGCGGTGTTTCCTTTCATCAGCAGCTCCCAAAAAGCATCCGTTCCGCCCGCCCCCGGAAAACGGCAGGACATGCCGACGACGGCAATATCGTCTTCAGTATCCGCTTTCGGCTCCATGAATGTTCTCTCTTCAGCGTCAGCGATTAAATCAGGCTCTACGTCCCTGTCTTGAACGAAACCATTTTCTTTTGTCACAAAATCGGCTTCATGATGCGCTGCGAAATAGTCAACCATTTCTGTAATCGTTTGATATTGAAGCATTAAGGACGGTGTTAACTTTATGCTGATCCGTTTTTGCAATGATTGAACCAATTCCGCAAAGAGTATTGAGTCAATCCCGTATTCATCAAACGGCATATCATCTTTTATCTGCTCATCCGTCATTTTCAGTTCTTCGCTGAAAACGGTGCGCACCCATTGACGAATCATATCCTTCACCTTTTGGTCACCGGCAGTGCTTTTTTTCACGGGAGCTTCAGATTTCTTCACCTTCAGAAGATCACCAAAATCAGGCTCACTGTCTTCGGGAACACAAGGAATTCCGCAGCTTTGTCCGTTTAAGATGATGTAATCTAAAAACTTCAGTCCGTCTTCGGCAGACAGCCTGGAAAGTCCTGATTTTTGATAAGCAGGTGTTTCCGGCAGGCCTTCAGCCATGCCGGTTTCTTTCCAGACGGGCCATTGAACGGCTTTAACAAACACGTTTCCTTTACCTGCTTGATGATTTGCAAAAGAGTCCATAAATGAATTAGCCATCGCGTAGTCACTTTGCCCCGCAGCAAGCGAAGGGATCAGACCCGAAACGGATGAGAACAAAATAAAAAACGACAGCGGCTCATTCTGAACAGCTTCATAGAGACCGCGAAGCCCTGTTACTTTCGGTGTGCAAACGCTTTCGATTTCAGTTTCGGTTTTGTTATAAAAAGCGGGGTGTTCTCCCATTGCGCCCGCGCAATGAAAAACGCCGGTAATCGGCCCCATCGTGCCGCTGATGCTGTCCGTCATTTTCCGGAGCCCCTTTTGATCCGTAAGAGAAACGCTGTAATAACGGATCTCCGCGCCCCGCTCGGCTAACCTCTGCATCCGCTCGGCTTTTTCCGGGAGAATGCCGTCCTTTTTCATGTCTGCCCACTCTGAGGAATCGGGAAGCTGCTCCCGCCCCATGATGACCAGTTTCCTGCAGCCGCGTGAAACGGCATGCTCCGCCGCAATTGCGCCGATCCCGCGCGATCCGCCCGTTATTAACAGCACATCATCAGACGAATAGGAAAGCTCAGGCGCCGCCGAAACATTCATACCCTGCTTCAGAAACGGCACATAACGGCGATTCAGCCTGTAGCAGCATTCACTGACGCTTTTGGCCCGCGGCTGTAAAAATTCAGTCTCAATCTGTCTGCTTAATTCTTCTGTATGCTCAATCTCACAATCGCTATCTATCGTAAAAGAATGAATGTTGGCATACTCAGCGCCCAGCATCCGGTACAGCCCCGCCGTTTTCGCCCCTTGCATCAGAGGTTTACTTTCCTTGAAAGGCTGGAGGCGGTGTGTCACTTGGCTGAACACAGCGCCGCTATGACGGAATGATTCCAGAGCCTGCTGTAAAAAGGCAAGCTTTCCGTGTTCTATCTCTTCCTGCCGTTCATATTCAGCGTCATATGCGGTTATGTCGACGACCCCGAGTGTCTGTTTGTTTTGAAGAGACTCCCGCACTCTGCCGTAAAGGTTTCGCCCCGATGCGGCGGCGTAATAATCAGCGCCGTCTTTTGCCTGATGGATGAAGCAGATCGTTTCAATATGGCCGTTTCCTTTAAAAAGAGCATCGGCCAATCGGCTCGTCTTATCAGTTGCAAGTATCATTACTGTTCCTGATAATGCTTCAGATTCCGCCGGATCTTGCTGCTTCCAGTCTTTTTGAAGAATGATCTTTTGGTTTTCCGCCGGTTCGTCTGTCTGTTTCCGGATATCCGCAGGCACAGGCACCCAATACCGCTCCTTCGCGAACGGATATACAGGAAGGCTGACCCGTTTCGGCTTCTCTCCTTCGTATAACAGGCTCCAGTTAACGGCGGCTCCTTTTGCCCACTCAGTGAGCAATCTGGAATATTGCTGGTTTTTCAACAGCTCGGCCATTCCACTTGATGAAATATCATCTTGAGCACGTCCCCGGAAACATCCTTCAATTTCTGTTTTCCGTTCAAGCACATCCTTCAGTTTCGCTTGCAGGCCGCAAACGGATGTAACGATCAATGCCAGCCGTTCAGGCATCGCTTCTCTGCCAGCTTGAAGCGTGTAGGCCAGGTCTTTAAGGTTGACTTCTTTTTCCCGTAAAAAGCGGTCATACCGTTTGACATATTCTAATAGGCGATCTTCATTTTTTGCCGAAAGCAGAAACAGAACCGGCTCGTCTTCCCGTATATTTACCGATTTCTTTTCAGCCTGCAGCGGCAGATATTCTTCTATGACAAAATGGGCATTGCTCCCGCTGGCGCCAAAAGAACTTAAACCCGCTCTTCTCGGCTGGTCAGGATGTGACGGCCGTTCCCATTCTTCCAGCCGGTCCGCCACATAAAACGGCGTGTCCGGAAACGGAATATGGGGATTCAGCGTGTCCGCGTGCAATGACGGAAAGATTTCTCCATGCTTCAGCTGCAAAAGCACCTTTGTTAATCCGGCGATCCCGGCTGCTCCTTCTAAATGGCCGATATTTGATTTGGCAGAGCCGATGGCGCAAAACCGCTTCTTGTTTGTCCATTTGCGGAAAGCGCGGCTCAGCCCTTCAATTTCAATCGGATCACCCAAAGACGTGCCTGTTCCGTGGGCTTCAATATAGCTCAGTGTCTCCGGATCAATGCCGGCACTCTGAAAAGAATCTGTAATGACTTCCGCCTGTGATGCCGGATCAGGCACGGTCAAACCGGATGTTTTTCCGACATGGTTTAAAGCGGAGCCTTTTATGACGCCATATATCGGACAGCCCATTCTTTCCGCTTCTTGAACGGTTGTCAGTAACACCGCGCCGACGCCTTCTCCCGGCACATAACCGTCACCGCCGTCGGCGAAGCTTTTGCAGACGCCTTCTGAAGACAGAAATCCGGCATTCGCCAAAAACGCATATTTATGCGGGTGTGTGACCGCATTCACACCGCCGGCAAGGGCGAATTCGCACTCCCCTCTTTTAATGCTTTCACATGCCAAATGTATGGATGTGAGCGAAGAAGAGCACATCGTATCAACAGCCATTGACGGTCCCGTAAAGTTCAGGCAGTGAGACACGATATTCGGAACAGAGGCAGGCGTCACGCCCATAGACAGCGGTGTACCCCGCTGTGTGATTTCAGCCCCGAACAGCTCATAATGGCTCCAAAACACACCTGCGAATACCCCGACGCGTTTTCTCTTTTGCGAAGATGGCCCGCGCGCCGTTCTGTCCTGATAAAAACCGGCATCTTCACAAGCTTCCCAAGCCGTCTCTAAAAACAGCCGTGCCTGCGGGTCCATCATTTCAGCCTGGCGAGGAGTCAGATTGAAAAACAGCGGATCAAAGCTGTCTATGCGATCTAAAAATCCTCCGTAACGGTAGAACTGATCTGCTTCATATGAGAAAGGATAACCTTTCCATCTGTCTTTCGGCATTGTTGTGATGCAATCTTTCCCTGAGCGCAGATTTTGGTAAAATTCATCAATGCTTCCCGCCTGCGGGTATCTTCCCGCCAATCCGATTACCGCAATATCGTGCTCTTCTGTATGTCTCTCTTGTTTTTGGCTCCTTCTCTTTACAGCTGCATGGGATAATGAAGAGCGGTTCTTGTCTGCCATCGGAACCAATCGGGCCATGCTTTCAGTTACAGCCGGCTCCTTCCCGTATAAAATAACAGATTGCAGCTTGCCGAGACGCAGCATATATTCAAGTGAAGCCATCCCTTCCCCGGCCGGAAGCGGGCTGGTGCCCGTTGCATCATTCATGATCTCTTTCATCAAGCTGTCAACCTGCATGCCGCCATCTTCCCAAAGCGGCCAGTTGATTGTTATAGAAGCCCCGGTCCGTTCGCCTTTTTCCGCTTTGCAATCGCGATATTTCATATATTCATCCATAAAAGCGTTCGCCGCGGCATAATCTGTCTGGCCCGCATTTCCGGCCAACGCCGAGAATGAGGAAAATACGGCGAAAAATTCAAGCGGTTCATGCCGTGAAGCTTCGTCCGCATGAATCAGGCCGCTGATTTTCGGCAGGAACACCTGCTTCAAGTCAGAACTGTCTTTTTGGATGATAAATTGATCTTTTAAAACACCGGCGCAATGAAAAATGCCCGTCAGCCGGCCGAAGGTTTCTGTAATCTGAGCAAATGCCCGCTCTGTTTCGGCTTTGCTGCCGATGTCCGCTTGAACGTAAAGAACTTCTGCGCCCAATGCTTTCAGTCTGCTGATCTTCTCAGACTGTTCAGGCGAACGGCCGATGAGTGCGAGCTTCACCTTTTCTTTTTCTGCAAGGTGACAAGCAAGCAGAAATCCAAGACCGCCGAGACCTCCTGTAATGACATATACGCCGTTTTGTTTCCAGGGAGACTGTGTCTGCCCGTCCAGTTTCTCAATACGTTCGAACAATCTGATCTGCCGTATATTGTCTTTATACCGAATGTCTGTGCAGCCTGCATGAGAGCAGTCTGCTTCTGTTCTAATGATTGCGGCCGTCTCACTTGGCAATCTCTCATTCTTGTCACAGAAGGTAATCACCTGAGTGCGAAGAGCCGGATTTTCCAGATGTGCCGTTTTCAGCATAGCCCCGAGAGCGGAAGACAATGCCGCTCCATCCTCAACGGCGCATACAAGCTGAATCAATGTATGTTCTTTCGGATGGTCTGTCAGTTCCCGTTTGAGCATACGAAATATGCGCTCGGCATCTGCTTCAAACTGCTCATCTGCAACCTCATGCTCCCTTTTCAGTTCTATCACTTCCGCTTCCGGGCAATGTGTGCCGAGTTCACCGGTGAGACGGGGTCCTGCATCGGCAGCGATAATGAGATGACGGGTGTGTTTTTGCCCGTTCTGCACCGCCGTTTCCAGCGGATGATCTTTCCAGGCGGGTTCAAAAAACAGAACCTCATCAGCAATGTCAGCATCTGATGTATGCCGTTCTTCGGCCGAATCTTTCAGCACACAGCCCGCTTCATTGATAAGGTAATCCGCAAGGCGGCGGACAGAGGAATATTCAAAAAGCAGTGTCGGATAAAACTGCTGCTGAAAAGTCTGCTCTAATATCTTTACAAGCTTCAGCAAATGCGCCGAGTCAAGCCCCATATCATAAAAGCCTTTCCGCACATCAATATCCTGTGCCGGACGATTGATCAACCTGGCGATTTCCGACTTTATGTAAGTCACCATGTTTTGTTCCGGCGTTTGCTGTTCAGACACGTCTTCTGCGGCCACAGAATTTTCCGACTCACCACGGCCGCTTCTGTTCTGCTGAGGCGGCTTCTCTTTGTCTATCAGATGGGTAATCATATTCGCTTGTCTGACCCTTTTTACTGTCAGTTTCTCACATTCGGCCAATACGTTCCCTGCCCTGTCGTAAATCGTGAAGTCAGCCGAATAAACATCAGGTTCGCTATCTGATACGCCGCTTTCAGTGCGGCTGTTTTTCGCAGAATAAGTGTAAATCGTTTTCGGAAACGGCTGATACATGCAAAAACGATCGATCATAAAAGGAATATAAGGTGTGTCATTCTGCTTTTGGGCCGACAATGCAAAGGAAGAGCCGGCAAGGGTGGACGCATCTAAAAAAGCCGGATGCGCCTTAAATTTCTCCCGGAATCCTTCAGCCAAATCACTCAGAGTGAGCTCCATTAATTCTTCTTTATCCTGAAGCTGATAAACGGCCCCTTCATTTTTCATAAACTCGCCATGCTCAATATGGCTTCTTCTTGCAATTCCGTAAATGTCATGCATGTCCCATTTTCGGCTTGCGTTTTTCATGAACGCTTCAATATTCAGTTCTTTTGCCCTGGGCGTGTCTTCTTGCAAATAAAGCTGGCATTCCATATTCTCATCCCGGTTTCCGCCAAGCGGTGTGCCGTTTTTTGCTTTTTCGCTAGTAATCTCAACTTTCCAGCTGTCACGCGCCGGCGTAAAGGTCACATACAGGTGTTTATCAAACTCTTCAGATGTTACAACAGGCTGCTTAAAAATGATCTGTCTTAATTCTATAGGCCTTTCACCGAGATACCCGGCGGCGAGCCGATACAGCATATCTATTAAAGTCACGCCCGGGAGGACGCGGATTTGATGAACGCGATGATCCCGGACGATATAATTCGTATGGCTGATTTTCTGCAGGAACGTTTTGACTTGATCGGTGGCAACTGCCAATCTATCACACCTCGCTTATTTCAAACATTGCTTCTGTGCCCGCCTCATTTTCTTCCGCTTCGGACAACTGTGCTTTTTCAGGCCAATACCGTTGTTTTCGGTATACTGTCTGGCCGCCTTTCGGTTCCATGGCCGCTTTTCGCTCTTTCGGAATTCCTTCGTTGCTGACAATGATATGGGCATTATTCCCGCCCAAACCGAACGCGCTGACCCCGGCCCTGAGTATCTCTTTTTTTCCGTCCCACCGCTTCAGCTCAAGCACAGGATAAAGCGGCGAATCATTAAATTGAAAGCGGGGGTTCGGCTTATGGCAATGCAAAGTCGGCGGCAGTTCTTCATTGGCAATCGCCAGCAAAACTTTGATGATTCCCGCCGCGCCCGCCGCACTCAGCAAGTGGCCGATATTGCTTTTGACGCTTCCTACACCGCAAAATTGTTTTTCATCGGAATAAGCAGACAAGACATTGGTTAATCCCTTTAATTCAATCGGGTCGCCGATCAATGTACCGGTTCCGTGCGTCTCTACGTATGTCATGGTGTCCGGATCGATTTCCGCTGATTGAACCGCCTGCTCAATCAAGTCCTGCTGCGCCCGGGGATTCGGCGTCGTCACGCCCATTGTGCTGCCGTCATTATTTATCGCAGAGCCGTCAATAACGCCGTATATTTTATCTTCGTCTTCTATCGCTTTTTCGAGCGGCTTCAGCATCAGCACACCGCAGCCCTCTCCGATTCCTGTTCCGTCCGCATCGGCATCGAAAGATTTTGAACGGCCATTTGGCGATAAGATTCTCGCCGCGCTCATTGTGAGAAAAGGTTTTTCATCAAGCAAAATGTCAACCCCGCCCGCAAAGGCCGCTTCCGCTTCTCCATTTTGAATGGCCTGTACGGCCAAATGAATTGCCGTAAGCGAACTGGAGCAGGCCGTATCCACGACCAGGTTAGGCCCTGTAAAGTTATAAATGTGCGCCATATGTGCGGTAATAAAATTTTGCCCCGCGCCAATAATCGCATCTTTTTGCAAATATTGAAATTTCTGATGAAACGCACCTGCCCTTGCACCGGCAAAAACGCCGATACGGCGGCCCCAGAGATCCTCTTTTTGATAACCGGCATCGGCCAAAGCTTCCGCGCTCACTTCGAGCCACTGCCTTTGCAGCGGGTCTATCATCGGTGCCAGCGTTTCTGAAATATTGAAATACTCCGGGTCAAATTGATCAATATCGTGAATAAAACCGCCCCATTTACTGATGCTTTTTCCTTCTTGATATTCACCCGGCTGATAGTGTTCCCCGGCGTTCCATCTGTCCGGCGGAACTTCAGTGACGGCATCCGTTCCGCTGCGGAGATTCTTCCAAAATTCTTTTATATCTCCCGCTTTCGGAAAATGGCAGGCCATGCCGATGATCGCAACCTTTCCCCGTTTCCCAGGCTTATCTGCCTTTTTTTTGCTCCGTTTCGGCGTCTTCTGCAAAGGGACCTTCTCCGCGGGAACTGCTGCATCTGCCGAAAAAGCTTCCGGACAATGTACGGCTAAATAATCCGCGAGCTGTTCTATGGTAGGGTGTTCCAGAAGGACAGTCGGATCAATTGAAACGGACGGCAGTTTTTGATCGATCTTTGTCAGCACTTGCGCCAGAAAGATAGAATCCATTCCGTATTCCTGAAAAGGCACATCGATATCCATATGCGTTTCATCGATACTCAGCTCTTTTGCCAAAAGCGACCTTAGCCAAGATTGAATATCAATCCGGTTATGTTCCCGTTTTTTTGTTTCAGGAGGTTTGGAAGCTGCTTTCATTCCTTTATGGGCGGCTGGCTTGGCATTTTCCAGCGCTTTGGCGTCCCAATCATGTTTCACTTGTGCCGGCAGCACGACAGCTCCGGGTCTTTCTCTTAAAATGTAATCAAGCATCTTGAGACCTTCAGCGTCAGAGTGCCGCAGCAATCCCGTTTGCTCATAAATCCCGCTTTTTATATCCCTGCTCATGCCCGTCTCATCCCATGCCGGCCATTGTATGCTAATGATGCCGCTCTCATTGTTTTCTGCAAAATAGTCCATGTAAGAATTAGCCATCGCATAATCGCTCTGTCCCGCCGCAAGAATCGGGACGGCTGCTGAGACAGATGAAAACAGGACGAAAAATGCCGGCGCATCATCCTTTACACTCTCATACAGACTGTGAAGGCCGTCTGCTTTCGGCGCGAGCACCCGCGCGATACTGTCTTTGGATTTGCGGAGAAAAGCAGGGTTTTCACGGTCCGCAATTCCCGCGCAATGCAGAATGCCTCCGACAGGTCCGAGCGTTGTGGTTACCTCTTTTATAAGCCGTCCGACGGCCTGCTTATCCGTCAGATCAACTGCTGAGACGCACACTTTTACACCTTGTGATTCCAGCTGCCGGATAAGCTGTATTTTTTCCGAAACGACAGGGTCTGTTTGCTCAAGATCCCACTCGGTTTTCGGCGGCAGCTCCTTTCTGCCTGTCAGAAGCAGTTTCTTCACACCGTATGCGGAAACGAAATGCTTGGCGCATAAAGCGCCGAGTCCGCGAGTTCCTCCGGTTATCATCAGGACGGCGTCTTTTGGAAACGCAGCCCGGTCTGTTTGCATGGCTTCTGGTTCAATCTGATCAGTCTGCCGAAGAACATAGCTGAAGCGCATGCCGTCCCTATAGCAAACAGCAGACTCCGTTAAGTCTGATTCAATTTCTTGTTTAATAAAAGCAGCTGTCTGCTCCAGCGGCTCTTCAGGATCAATATCGGCGTGACAGGTGAGAATATGGCTGTATTCATGCCGCAGCATGCGATAAAGCCCCGCTTTTTCAATACCGTGCATAACGGCAGCCTTATTTTTGAAGGCTTCAAGCCCTTTTGTAAGATAAAGCATTTTCATGTTTTCTAGTCCGCGGCCGTATTCAATCAGCTGCTGCAGCGATGCCACCCAGCTGATGTCCTGCCGCTTTTGTCGGGAGCCGCAGCCGGTGAAGTCAATAAACCCGGAATAGATGGCCGCGTTCGGACCCTGTAAGAAAGAGATGAGCTGATTTTCCTGCACAATGTCAGCATCATTCAGCTGTTTTTTCACCTCGGCGGCAAGGTCTTTTGTATCTTCAGAGACGATGAGCGCTATTTTGTTGTTGAACGGCTCGGATGAAGACACTGCCTCGCACGGTTCCCATGTTTTTTGCAATAATACTGTTTTTTGATTCGAAAGCGGCAGCTGCTCCCGTTTCGGCACCCAATAGCGGTCGGCTCTGAACGGATAGGAGGGCAGGCTGATGCGGCGCGGCTTACTGCCCGTATACAGCTGCTCCCAATCCGTGTCAAATCCGTTTGCCCAGAGCCGCAGCACTTTCCTGTATTTCTTTTTCTCAAGCCAGGCGCTGACGAGGTCAGCCGCGTCTTCATCGTCTGAGAACATGGAAATCGTGTTATTCTCGCGTTTTTTACGGCCGCTGATGATATCTTCGCTGTTTTTTCCCAACAGAAACGCGTTCAGTTTTTCAGTCAGTTCCTCTGCGGAGCCTGCAATGATTCCCAGCCTCGCTTCCATCGCGTCCCGTCCGGTCTGCAGTGTGTATGCGGCATCTGCAAGATCGATTTGGCGGGATGATCCGTTTTGGATAAAATCTCGAAGGAGACGCGCTCTTTCTTTCAGCCGCTCTTCATTTTTAGCCGACAAAACAAAAAGAGATGACGCTTTCTCACGGGTTTCCTGCTGTTCCGTCTCACTTCTGCCCATGTATTCTTCAATAACGATATGCGCATTGACACCTCCGAAACCGAATGAGCTAACACCCGCCCGGCGGGGCAGGACCCGGCCGTTTTCATCACGCAGCGCTTCCCACTCCTTTGTTTCTGTCACAATGTAAAACGGGCTGTCCTTCAATTTGATATGGGGATTGATGTTCTCGCAATGCAGACTTTTGGCGAGCGTCCGATGTTTCAGCTGCATCAATACTTTGATAACGCCCGCAATACCTGCTGCGAGCTCCAAATGTCCGATATTTGTCTTCACTGAGCCTATCCCGCAATATCCGCCCGGCGCCCCGTCTGTTTGGAAAGCTTTTTTCAATGCATTGATCTCAATCGGATCTCCGAGTGCCGTTCCGGTTCCGTGCGCTTCTATATAAGTGATGGTTGACGGGTGAATACCGGCTTTTTGATAAGCGCTTTTCAGCACATCCGTCTGAGCCTGCGGATTCGGCGCGGTAAGTGACGCTGAGCGTCCGCCGTGATTTTCCGCTGTACCGCGGATGAGGCCGTAGATGTGATCCCTGTCACGCTCAGCCTCTGAAAGCTTTTTCAAGACAATCATGCCGGCGCCCTCTCCTCTGACATAACCGTCAGCCTGATCGGAAAATGTTTTGCAGCGCCCGTCTTCACTGAGCATGCCTGCTTTTTGAAAACCGATATGCCCTTCAGGCGTGACGATCGTGTTGACGCCCCCTGCGACCGCCATATCACAATCTCCCGTTTCAATGGCTTTTACCGCGCGGTGAATGGCGACTAAAGAGCTTGAACAAGCGGTTTCTACCGGCTCGCTCGGCCCGTGGATATCAAGAAAATAACTCATCCGGTTCGGCCCGACGGACGGCACGATTCCGGTCATCGTATACCCCTCGACAGGAAGACCCGCCTTATTGATTAAAGTTTGATATCCGCTTCCCAGTGTGCCGGTGAAAATGCCGGTTTTTGTTCCGGCAATCCGTTTTGCTGAGTACCCCGCGTCTTCAATGGCTTTCCACACATACATCATTAATAGACGCTGCTGAGGATCCATCATTTCAGCTTCTTTCGGAGATATCCCGAAAAACAGCGGGTCAAACCCGGCGATTCCATCTATGAAACCGCCCCATTTAATTGACGTTTTATTTGCATCCGCTGCCGGATCGCCGTAATATTCGCGCCAATCCCAGCGATCTCGGGGAATTTCTGTAATGCAATGCTCCCCTTTTGATAAACGTGTCCAGAATTCATCTATGTCTTTCGCTTGCGGAAAAATACCGCTGATTCCGATAATGGCTATCGGTTCGGTTTTTTCTTCTGATTTTCCTTTTACGGATACGGGCGTTTCCCGCTTGACATGAACGGCCGCCGGAGCTTCAGCTTTTCTTATTCCGGCTTTTGGAGCGGTTTTTAAACTCTCTCTTTCTAAGCCGCTGAATGCTTCTTTCCATTCAGATATCAAATGGCCGCTCAGTTTGCGCAATGTCGGAAATTCAAAGAAGATAGTCGGGCTGAGCTCAAGCTGATAAGACCGATTTAATAGATTGGTAAATTCAGTGAAAATGATCGAATCAAATCCGTATTCCGTCAGTTCGCTGTCAGCCTCAATATCTTTCATGCTTACCTTTAAAAGATCTGATACATGCCGCTTTAGTTTCTCTTGAACCTGATCTTCCAGATCTCTTGCATCTGCCACTGCCGGAGCTTGTCCGGCGGCGCTTTGTTCTTCGCCCAGATCGAAAATATGGCTGCGGATCCGTTTTTCGTCGCCTTCTGCCACCATGACCTGATGTTCTCCGGAGGCAAAAGCGGCGTACAGTGCTTGGATGCCTGAGGCTGATCGCATGGCTTTCATTCCGGTCTGTTCGTACATCAGCCGTTCGGTCTCTTTGTCCACGCGCATACCGCCTTCTTCCCAAAGCGGCCAGTTGACGGAGAGGGTCTTC
>NZ_JBAMDE010000006.1:0-271997 GCF_036961585.1 Bacillus sp. JHAA
GTCTTGTTTAGTTTTCAAAGAACTTTGTTGCTTCTCTCGAAGCGACCTCTTAATCATAACATTTTCAGTTTGCTAGGTCAATACTTTTTTAAAAAATATTTTCGCTAGGCTTGCCTTTCTATTAAAAAGACAACAAAAATGATTATATCAGCATCATCACTATGTGTCAAAGCTTTTTTTCATTTCTTTATATAGTAAAAGCGCAGCCTGCTACAGCTGCGCTTCTACGTTTATACTTCTTCCGTTTCTTCCGGCTCTTCTTCATTCTTTTCCACAAGCGCCACAGTGGCTACATGCTCTTGATCAGACATGCGGATCAGACGGACGCCTTGTGTTACGCGTCCCGTAGTGGAGATATCATTAATATCCATTCTGATTAACACGCCGCTTGCCGTAATAATCATTAAGTCCTCTTCGCCTTTTGTTGCTTTCACGGTTACTAACGGACCGTTGCTGTCAGTGATTTTACATGTTTTAAGGCCTTTTCCGCCCCGGCTTTGAACTCTGTATTCTGAAGCCGGCGTGCGTTTGCCGTAGCCGTTTTCTGTCACTATGAGGACGTGGGAGTCTTCTTCAAGAATCTCCATGCCTACAACGACATCATCGTCTGTCAGCGTGATGCCTTTAACACCCGCAGCTGTGCGTCCCATTTGTCTTACATCTGCTTCAGGGAAACGGATCAGCAAACCGTTCTTCGTTCCGATGATGATTTGTTTCTTGCCGTCAGTCAGGCGGACGGCCATCAGTTCATCGTCTTCCCGGAGACCTAGGGCGATCAGCCCGTTATTCCGTATATTCGCAAACTGGGACAGTGCCGTACGTTTCGACACCCCTTGTTTGGTCGTAAAGAAGAGGTATTGCTCCTCATCAAACGTGCTGACCGGAATAATAGCATTAATCCATTCGCCTTTTTCAACCTCCAGAAGGTTAATAATCGGAATGCCTTTTGCCGTACGGCCGTATTCAGGGATTTCATATCCTTTAGAACGGTATACCTTCCCTTTATTAGAGAAGAACAGGATCGTATCGTGCGTTGATGTGGAAATTAAGTGTTCCACAAAGTCATCTTCATTCGTTCCCATTCCCTGTACGCCTTTTCCGCCCCGTTTTTGGCTGCGGTATGTGGACGCCGGGAGACGTTTAACATAGCCGTTATGGGTCAGTGTGATGACGATATTTTCTCTCTCGATAAGATCTTCATCTTCAATTGTTTCAAGACCGGACGTCACGATTTCAGTGCGTCTCTCATCATTGAAACGCTCTTTGATTTCATTAAGTTCTTCACGGATGATCTCAAGAACTCTTGCTTCATTGGCTAAAATATCTTTCAGCTCGGCGATAAGCGCAACAAGTGATTGATATTCCTCTTCAATCTTTTCGCGCTCCAGACCGGTTAATCGCTGAAGGCGCATATCCAGAATGGCTTGCGCTTGTTTTTCAGTCAGTGAGAATTGTTCGATCAAACCTGTTCTCGCAATTTCAGCCGTCTGGGAATTGCGGATAAGAGAAATAACGGCATCTAAATGATCGAGAGCAATTCTTAAACCTTCCAGAATGTGAGCTCTCGCTTCCGCTTTGCGGAGTTCGTAAGCCGTTCTGCGCCGGATCACAACCTTTTGGTGATCAAGATAATGCTCCAGACATTGTTTCAGGCTTAGTACCTTCGGCTGTCCGTCAACGAGCGCCAGCAGGTTGATTCCGAAAGACGTCTGCAGGGCCGTTTGTTTGTACAGGTTATTCAAAATGACGTGAGCATTGGCGTCACGGCGGATCTCAATGACGATTCTCATTCCGTTACGGTCGGATTCGTCACGCAGATCGGTAATTCCTTCGATTTTTTTGTCCCGGACAAGATCTGCGATTTTTTCAATTAATCTCGCTTTGTTCACCTGATAAGGAAGTTCCGTGACAATAATTCTTTCTTTTCCCGATGATGTCTCTTCGATTTCAGCCTTAGCCCGGATCGTAATGGATCCCCGTCCGGATTCATATGCCTTGCGGATGCCGCTCCGGCCTAAAATCTGACCTGCAGTCGGAAAATCCGGGCCCGGGATGTATTCCATCAGCTCCTGGTTTGTAATCTCAGGATTCTCACTTACGGCAAGTACGCCTTCAATGACTTCCCCAAGCTGATGCGGAGGAATATTTGTCGCCATTCCGACCGCAATACCGGCAGCTCCGTTGACGAGCAGATTCGGAAATCTCGAAGGCATGACGACAGGTTCTCTTTCTGCGCCGTCATAGTTATCTTGATAATCAATCGTATCTTTCGTAATGTCCCGAAGGATTTCCATTGCGATTTTTGACATTCTCGCTTCTGTGTAACGCATCGCGGCCGCTGAGTCGCCGTCAACCGAACCGAAGTTGCCGTGTCCGTCAACAAGCATGTAGCGGTAGTTAAAATCCTGCGCCATTCTGACCATTGATTCGTAAACCGCTGAGTCACCGTGCGGGTGGTACTTACCGATAACTTCACCGACGATACGGGCAGATTTTTTATATGGTTTGTCACTGGTCATGCCTAAATCATTCATCGCGTACAAAATCCGCCTGTGAACCGGCTTCAGACCGTCACGCACATCCGGAAGCGCCCGGGATACGATAACGCTCATTGCATAGTCCAGGAAGGATGTCCGCATTTCCTGACTGATATTGACTTCACGTACTTGTGGTGTGTTTTGTTCACTCATTAAAAAAACCTCCCTGAAGTATCACATGAAATAATGTGGGAGTAGATTGTCCATTATGATCTTCAATACGATTTCACTATTCTCCATTATATCAATAAACTTGTGTTTATACACATTAATTTAGTAGAATATACGGGTTTTGCGGGTTTTCAGAGGCTTTAGAAGCCGCTTTGAGAAAAAAGCCTTATTTCTTAACGAAAATAAGGCTTTCTTGGTTAAATATCAAGATTTTTTACGTATCTGGCGTTTGCTTCTATGAAGTTTCTCCGCGGTTCTACTTTGTCACCCATCAGCATTTCAAAAGTCTCGTCAGCGTCCATTGCATCTTCAAGATTGACTTGCAGAAGCGTTCTGGTCGCAGGGTCCATTGTCGTTTCCCAAAGCTGAGTCGCGTTCATTTCTCCAAGACCTTTATAACGCTGGAGGCCGGGCTTAGGTGATTGCGGAAGCTCTTTTAACAGCTCATCAAGCTGCTTATCGTTATAAGCGTATTCCACCCGTTTTCCCTGCTGCACTTTATAAAGCGGCGGCTGGGCAATGTAGACATAGCCGTTTTCGATGATTTCCCGCATGTATCTGTAGAAGAACGTTAATAAAAGCGTTCTGATGTGGGCGCCGTCAACATCGGCATCCGTCATGATGACCACTTTATGATAACGCGCTTTTTCAAGATTAAAATCTTCTCCGATTCCTGTTCCGAGGGCCGTGATCATTGATCTGACCTCATTGTTTGAGAGAATCTTATCAAGTCTGGCTTTCTCAACGTTCAGAATCTTACCGCGCAGCGGCAGAATAGCTTGGAAATGACGGTCCCGTCCCTGTTTCGCTGATCCGCCCGCAGAGTCACCCTCTACGATATACAGCTCGGAAATGCTCGGATCTTTAGAAGAACAGTCCGCCAGTTTGCCCGGCAGATTGGAAATCTCAAGCGCACTTTTGCGCCGGGTCAATTCCCGCGCTTTTTTCGCTGCCATCCGCGCTCTTGCGGCCATTAAACCTTTTTCAACGATTTTGCGGGCTGAGTCCGGATTTTCAAGAAGGAATGTTTCCAGCGCAGAAGAAAACAGCGTATCAGTGATCGTTCTCGCTTCGGAGTTGCCGAGCTTGGTTTTCGTCTGCCCTTCGAATTGCGGATCAGGGTGCTTAATTGAAATAATGGCAGTCAGCCCTTCTCTCACATCATCCCCGCTTAAATTCGGATCATTTTCTTTGAAAATCCCTTTTCTTCTTGCATAGTCGTTTATGACACGGGTCAGACCGGTTTTAAATCCGGCTTCGTGCGTCCCGCCTTCGTATGTGTTGATATTATTCGTGAAAGAATAAATATTGCTTGTATAGCTGTCGTTGTATTGCAATGCAACTTCAACCGTTATGCCGTCTTTCTCGCCTTCGATATAAATCGGCTCTTCATGAACGACTTCTTTGGAACGGTTTAAGTACTCAACATAGCTTTTGATTCCGCCTTCGTAGTGGTACTCGTTTTTCCGTTCTTGTCCTTCACGTTTGTCTTCAATCGTGATGTTTACGCCTTTTGTCAGGAAGGCCAATTCCCGGACACGGTTTGAAAGCAGATCATAGTCGTATACGATTGTTTCTTTGAAGATTTCCGGATCCGGAACGAAGTGCGTAATCGTTCCGGTCTTATCAGTATCACCGATCACTTCAAGATCGGCCACAGGTACACCGCGCTCGTACGCCTGATAGTGGATTTTTCCGTCACGATGAACCGTAACGTCAAGAGTGGTCGACAAGGCGTTTACGACAGACGCCCCTACACCGTGAAGACCGCCGGATACTTTATATCCGCTTCCGTCAAATTTACCGCCGGCGTGGAGAACGGTCATGATGACTTCAACCGCAGGGCGGCCCATCTTCTCCTGGATACCGACCGGAATTCCGCGCCCGTTGTCCTTAACGGTAATGCTGTTATCTTTTTCAATCTCGATGTTAATATCTGTACAATAACCGGCCAGGGCTTCGTCAATACTGTTGTCGACGATTTCCCACACCAAGTGGTGAAGGCCTTTGCTGTTAGTTGATCCGATGTACATCCCCGGTCTCTTTCGAACAGCTTCCAAACCTTCTAATACCTGTATCTGATTCTCATCATAACTATTTTGCTGCTGTTCCATAGCCATGCACATTCACCTACACTTTTCTTAAACGATATATTCATTGTAAAGATCCGCTAAGAATCTATTTCTAACATAAATTGCGCACGTTTCTTCAGTGTGCCGGAAGATAAGGGAGAGTAATATATATTCTCAGTCGTGACTACGATAGACTTTGGCGTGCCGTTTACGGACGGCACTACTTTTTCTTTCTGTCTGTCCAGAAATTCTTCAACGATCGGCGATACATTGACCTTGCAGTCAAAAATGCCGACGATATCGCGTGTTGAAACGACAAAGTCGTCACCTAAATGAATATACAATCGCTCACCTCATTTCTTCACTTCACTAACGTACCGTTTTCCACACGGAACATTCCTGCTTGATGTAAGGTATCGTGGTCAATGCCATCCACGCTTGTCGTGGTGACAAATGTCTGCACACGGCCTTGGATCGTATGAAGCAAATGGGACTGTCGGTAATCATCCAGCTCGCTTAGTACATCATCCAAAAGTAAAATGGGGTATTCTCCGATTTCTTCATGAATCAAATCTATTTCGGCCAGCTTCAAAGACAAAGCCGTCGTACGCTGCTGTCCCTGTGAACCGTACGTCTGCACATCGCGTCCGTTCACATAAAAAAGGACATCATCCCGATGCGGTCCGAATAATGTGACGCCTCGTTCTATTTCTTTTTCTTTTAATTTCGAAAAAGACTCCTGGTAGCTGTTACCTATTTTCGACAAATCTTTGGGATCTGATACATCAAGCGCCGTGTGATACTTAAGCGTCAGTTCTTCAAGTCCCCGGGAAATGCCGGAATGGATCGGCTGCGCCCATTTTTCAAGCTGCGCCGTAAACTGCAGACGTTTGGCGACAACTTTTGCGGCTGCTTCAATCAGCTGATCAGTGAGAACGTCAAGCATGGTCCGGTCAGTCTGTTTCCGGCTTTGCAGCTGTTTCAGAAAATGATTCCGCTGTGAAAGGATTTTTTGATAAAGAGATAAATCATACAGATAAACGGCAGAAACCTGCCCGATCTCCATATCGAGAAATCTCCTCCTCACCTGGGGGCTTCCTTTGACGAGATTTAAATCCTCAGGGGCAAACATAATGGTGTTCAGCGCCCCGACATACTGACTGAGTTTTTGCTGCTCTATATGATTGACCTTGCCCTTTTTACCTTTTTTGGAGATGACAAGCTGCATCGGGATATCCCCGTTTCGCTTCATCACTCTTCCTTCTATTTTAGCATAGTCTTCGTCCCACCGTATAAGTTCTTTGTCATTTGAGGTGCGGTGTGATTTTGCCATCGAAAGGACATAGATGGCTTCCATCAGATTGGTTTTGCCTTGGGCATTTTCCCCGATGATCACATTCACCTTGTTTTCGAATTGAAGCTCAGTGCGCTCATAATTACGGTAGGATGTTAATTCTAAATTTTGGATATACAACCGCTGTCACCCGCTTTAATTGACGACTTGAAATGAACCAAATCCTTCAATCGCGACCACGTCTCCAACGTAAAGCTTTCTGCCGCGGCGATTGTCAGGTTCATTGTTGACAGTCACCTCATGCTCGCTCAGAAACCACTTCGCCATGCCGCCGGACTGAATCACATCGGCTAATTTTAAAAACTGGCCAAGCGTAATCATTTCTGTATCAATCGAAATCGGATTTGCCATATTATCGACCTCTTTCAAATATCACTAATATCTAATTGTACTAAAAAATCCTGAAATAAGGAAAGGGAAAACTTGAGGGAGCGGCTGATGAATAGAAAAGCTGCCGAACTAAGCCGGCAGCACATTCTGTTTGATTAATACGTTCTGACCGGAAGGATGAGCTGAACGATGGTTTCATCATTCGGCGTACGGATAAGAAACGGTCTCATCGCTCCCGTAAAACTGATACGGATGTCCGCTCCTTCAAGTACTTTCAGTGCGTCCATCATATATTTTGGACTGAATGAAATATTTAATTCCTCGCCGTCAATCTGGTCAGCCAGAACAGCTTCGACCACTTTCCCGATTTCCGGAGAATTTGATGAAATCTCCAGCGAATCCGCCGGTTTGGCAGAAAGCTTTACAACGTTGTTGCGGCCTTCTCTCGCCAATAAAGAAGCACGGTCTATCGCCTGTAAAAATTCCTTCGTGTTCACGACGATTTCCGTTTTGCTTTCCTGCGGAATTAAGCTGGTCGTGTCCGGATAGTTTCCGTCAAGCAATCTTGAGAAGAACAATACGTTTTTCGCTTTGAACAGAACTTGGGTTTCTGTAATGACGATATCAACCAGTTCTTGGTTGTCATCAAGAATTTTGCTCAGCTCGGTTAAGCTTTTCCCGGGAATGACCACGTTATAAGAGCTGTCTTCCGGAATATCAAGCTTCGCCTTTCTTAAAGCGAGTCGGTGGCTATCCGTGGCAGTGCATAATAATTCACCGTTTTCGACTTTCCAGTTTACACCTGTCAAGATAGGGCGTGTTTCTGAGGCGGACACCGCGAACACGGTTTGGCGAATCAGGTTTTTCAAAAGATCCGTCGGAATCTGAATGGCGTGATGCTCTTCGATTTGCGGCAGATGCGGATATTCATCTGCATCAAGGCCGTTTAAATTAAATTCGGCTTTTCCGGAACGGATAATCGTTAAATATTGATTTTGAACTTCGATTTCAACAGTCGCCATCGGAAGTTTTTTAACGATTTCGCTGAAGAAACGCGCTTGCAGCACGATACTTCCCGGCTGATCGATCGTCACGATTTCTTTATCATCATCTTCTTTCGGAATGAATGACTCGATTGAAATATCAGAGTCACTTCCTGTGAAAGATACTCCTTCATCTGAGGCGACGATCTTAATACCGGTGAGAATGGGAATTGTGGTTCTGGATGAAACGGCTTTTAGAACGTCTTGTACACTTTCGACTAACCGATCTTTTTGAATCGTAAATTTCATGTTTATCCTCCTAACGGATAATATAATTAATATATTTTAAAAATAGCAGTAGTAATAGTAGGGCCTGTGGATTTGTGGATAAGTTGTGAAAAAGACAGGAAACACAGCCTATCCACATGTGGACAGACTGTGTATGGCTATGAAAAAGTTATTCACACTTTCCCCGATTCATCCGAGGGCACTATTATTTAAGCAGTTCTTTTATTTCTTTCACCTGCTGCTGAAGCTGCTCGTCATCAATCAGCAGTTTTGAAATCTTTTCATGGGCGTGAATGACGGTTGTATGGTCTCTGCCGCCAAATTCTTCCCCGATTTTAGGCAAAGAAGAATCCGTCATTTCTCTTGAAAGATACATCGCAATTTGTCTTGGGAACGCCACGGATTTCGTGCGCTTTTTCGCTTTGAAATCTTCAAGCTTAATGTTGAACTGCTGTCCGACAATCCGCTGAATCTCTTTTATCGTAATGACCTTCGGCTTAGAAGACGGAATAATATCTTTCAATGCTTCTGCAGCCAGGTCTGCGTTAATGTCTTTATTGATTAAAGATGAATAGGCGACAACCCGGATTAATGCCCCTTCCAGTTCGCGGATGTTGCTGTCAATCTGATTCGCGATGTAAAGCATGACCTCGTTCGGAATATCAAGGCCTTCCGCCTTCGCTTTTTTTCTCAGGATGGCAATCCGCGTTTCCAGATCCGGCGGTGTGATATCCGTAATCAATCCCCATTCGAACCGCGAACGCAGGCGGTCTTCAAGGGTCGGGATCTCTTTCGGCGGTCTGTCGCTGGAAATCACGATTTGTTTGCTTTCTTCATGAAGCGTGTTGAATGTATGGAAAAACTCTTCCTGTGTTTGTTCTTTTCCGGCTAAAAATTGAATATCATCTATCAAAAGTACATCAACGTTCCGGTAGCGGTTGCGGAAATCAACGGCTTTATTATCGCGGATTGAGTTGATGAATTCATTTGTGAATTTTTCAGAAGACAGGTACACCACTTTGGCTGAAGGATTATGATCAATGACATAATGGCCGATCGCGTGCATTAAGTGGGTTTTTCCTAAGCCGACTCCCCCGTATATAAATAAAGGGTTGTACGCTTTAGCGGGTGCTTCCGCCACAGCCAGTGATGCTGCATGGGCGAATCGGTTTCCCGATCCGATGACGAATGTGTCGAATGTATATTTCGGGTTGAGCATGCTTTGGGGAAAATCAGACGGTTCCTCTTTTGCCGCTTTTTTCACTTGCGGTTTCGGTAAAAAGTTTTCTTCCTCCTGATTTTGAGGAATGACAAATTTGACGCTCAACTCTTCCCCGGTTAATTCGTATATGGTATCTGCAATGAGATGTAAGTACCTGGACTCCAGCCAGTCTCTGGCAAATTCATTGGGAGCGGTGATGGTTAAGGTATCCCCTTGCAGCGAATGGGCTTTCGTCGACTTCATCCAAGTTTCGAAACTCGGTTTGCTTAGCTTTTTCTCAATTTGAGCTAGAGCTTGATTCCAAAGATCTAATATATTCTCCATTATCCGGCACAGCCCTCCTTTTCTTTAAAAATCAGCGCCCTTTCCCTGTTATAGAACACAAAAAAAGAGCATATGGCTCTGACCATTCGTACACACGAAATGTTGAAAACATATAGTATAGTAGAAAAACAGCTTTTCGACAAATTCCACAAGTTGTGGACAACAATCTACACAAGCTGTGTGAAAACAATCCACAACTTATCCACAGTTTGTGGATAAAGAGAATGGGCTGGATAAGTAATTAAGAGTTAAAACACAAATATAATATCAAATTAAGCGAGGACTTGCAATGGTTCTCGTAATCTTATCCACAAACCTGACAACTTGTTGAAAAATCTTTGTCCACAGGAGTTAGCAATGTGAAAATGTTGTCGATAACGACTGTGGATATTAAAAAAAGGCAAAAAAATTATCCACATGTCGTTTTTTCGGGGGAGCACGGCTTTTTTTTTTGCGTTAAAAAAAGGAATATGAAAAATAAGGTTTCTAAACTGGTTAAGGTATGTTATCCTATTATGGTTGTAAGAAATAAAAGCACTGCTGAAGTTGACAATGAATAGGCAGCACAAATATAATAAGTAAGACTGTCTTTAACAGCTATTCCTCGAGGGAGGTGTCATAAATGAAAAGAACATTCCAACCGAATAACCGTAAACGCAGTAAAGTTCATGGCTTCAGAAGCCGTATGAGTTCAAAAAACGGTCGTCTAGTATTAGCACGCCGTCGCCGCAAAGGCAGAAAAGTATTATCAGCTTAGGCCACTGAATAATGTCAGTGGTCTTTTTTCACATTAAGAGAGTGAGATGTCATGCGTCGCCCGGTACTGGAGAAATTTCTTCAGTATTCCGGCGGCCCGTTTTTTTTAGATAGAAATAAAAGTTTCTGCGAGTGAATATCGGAGTGAATTAAAGTGAAGAAGCGAAATCGGTTAAAGAAAAATGAAGATTTTCAAAAAGTGTTTAAACGCGGAACGTCTATGGCAAACCGCCAGTTCGTGCTGTATACGCTTGATCAGCCGAAACAGGAAGAGCTCCGGGTAGGGCTTTCTGTCAGTAAAAAAATCGGCAATGCCGTCGTGCGCAATCGGGTGAAGCGGTTAATCAGACAGGCTGTTCAGGAGGAAAAAGAGCTGCTCAAGCCGAAAGATTTTATTATTATCGCAAGAAAACCCGCCGGCGACCTCAGTTTTGAAGAAACGAAAAAGAGTCTGCAGCACTTATTCAGAAAAACCTCATTATATAAGAAATCTTCGTCAAAATAGCTCATATTTTGTTTTCTTCACGTTTTTAAAAGCGCTTCCTTTTATTTGGCGAAAAATGAACGCCATTTGAAACTGAAAGATGCTAAAATACATACAAGGTTCATAAAGATTGGTATAGGAGGAAACGTTCTTGAAAAGGAGAATATGGTTACTACTGAGTATGGTCGGTATGCTCGTGCTGCTGGCCGGGTGCTCGAGTGTGAAAGAGCCGATTACGGCGAATAGTCCGCATTTCTGGGACAAATATGTTGTGTATCCATTGTCAGAAGTTATTACGTACGTAGCGAAACTGACGGGCGATAACTATGGTTTATCGATCATCATCGTTACGATTTTAATTCGTCTGCTGATTCTGCCGCTGATGATCAAGCAGCTTCGAAGCTCAAAAGCAATGCAGGCGCTGCAGCCTGAAATGCAGAAGCTCAGAGAAAAATACAGCTCTAAAGATCAAAAAACGCAGCAGAAGCTTCAGCAGGAAACGATGGCCCTGTTTTCAAAGCACGGGGTAAACCCGCTGGCGGGATGTTTCCCGATCCTGATTCAAATGCCGATTTTGATCGGATTCTACCACGCCATTATGCGTACGCAAGCCATTTCACAGCACAGCTTTTTATGGTTTGACCTAGGAGAGAAGGATCCTTACTATATTCTTCCTATCGTTGCCGGTGTGGCCACTTTTGTCCAGCAGAAGCTGATGATGGCCGGAAATCCGACTCAGAATCCTCAAATGGCAATGATGGTATGGATTATGCCGATCATGATTATCGTATTTGCGATCAACTTCCCGAGCGCGCTTTCTCTGTATTGGGTAGTCGGAAACCTGTTTATGATTGCTCAGACATTCCTTATTAAAGGACCTGACATTAAACACGATCCGGAAACGCAGAAAGCGGGAGGAAAGAAAAAGTGAAGAAGGTGACTGCTGCGGGACGGAATGTCGAAGAAGCAGTTCAATCAGGCCTTCAGGAACTTCAACTGACGAAAGATCAAGTAGAAATAACGGTGGTGCAAGAAGAATACAAAGGGTTTTTGGGTATTTTCGGAAAAAAGAATGCGATCGTAGAACTGGAAGAGAAAAAAAATCCTGTTCATGAAGCGAAAGTGTATTTGGAAGAAATCATCCATTCCATTGCCGGGCCTTCTGAGATTGTTACGGAAGAAAACAAGAAAACAGTCTGTTTTCACATTAAAGGTGAAAAAGCGGCGCTGCTTATTGGCAAAAGAGGACAAACACTCAATGCCCTGGAAACATTGACGCAGCTTGTTTTGAACCGCGGCTCAGGCCAGTATCGCCAAGCCGTTGTCGACGCTGAGAATTATCGGCGGAAAAGAAGAGAAATTCTGGATCAGCTGGCAAACAGGCTGGCCAAGCAAGTGTCGAAAACGAAAAAAGATGTGCATTTAGAACCGATGCCGTCAGGTGAAAGAAAAATCATCCATGATGCTCTGTCAAAGCATCCAAATATCAAAACGTTTTCTACCGGTGAAGGCCGGTACCGCCATCTCGTTATTTCCCATAAAGATAGCAGAAAACCGAAGTCCGGGTAAAATCGGAACTTCGGTTTTTTTATTGGTAAAAATGGCTCTATTCCTAAGCAGAATCGCATTTTTTGCGTTTAAGTTTTTTCTTTTTCGGTCTATGCTGTTGATAAAAAAGGTTTTAGGAAATAAAATTAATTGTTATTCACATGTGGATAAGTTAAAGTAATAAGGGATGAATTTCTGCCTTTGTGGATAACGTATCTTCCACTTCAAACCAAACTATGTTATCTTTTAATTTTGGCGTAAATAAAATTTTTTATATAGATGGAAACAGAGATAAAGAGAGGTGAACAGCATGGATACAATTGCAGCGATTTCAACTCCGATGGGTGAAGGCGCGATCGCGATCGTTCGGCTGAGCGGCCCGGAAGCCGTAGAGATCGCCGACAAAATGTACAAGGGTCCGAAAGGCAAAACGCTCAGTTCGGCAGAATCGCATACCATTCATTACGGGCATATCGCGGACAGCACGACGGGACGGATTATTGAGGAAGTCATGGTGTCTGTTTTAAGAGCGCCCAGAACATTCACAAGGGAAGATGTCATTGAAATCAATTGTCACGGAGGTATTGTGACAGTTAATCAGGTGCTCCAGCTTGCTTTAAGAGAAGGTGCGAGACTGGCAGAACCCGGTGAGTTTACGAAGCGCGCATTTTTAAACGGACGGATTGACCTATCACAGGCGGAAGCGGTGATGGATCTGATCAGGGCCAAAACGGACCGTGCCATGAATGTCGCCATGAACCAGATGGAAGGACGGCTTTCCGCGCTTGTCCGCCGTCTGCGTGATGAGTTGTTAGAAACACTTGCCCATGTTGAGGTTAATATAGATTATCCGGAATATGATGACGTCGAAGAAATGACGCATCAGCTTTTAGTGGAGAAGGCAAGCGGCGTGAAGAAAGAAATCGAGGCGCTGCTCCGTACGTCTGAGCAGGGGAAAATTTTGCGTGAGGGACTGTCTACCGTGATCATCGGCCGTCCGAACGTCGGAAAATCCTCTCTGCTTAACAGCCTTGTCCATGAAACGAAGGCGATCGTAACCGATATTCCGGGAACGACGCGTGATGTGATTGAGGAATATGTCAATGTCCGAGGCGTGCCGCTTCGGCTTGTCGATACCGCCGGAATCCGTGAGACAGAAGACATCGTCGAAAGAATCGGTGTGGAACGGTCACGGCAGGTTCTGAAGGAAGCGGATCTCATTTTGCTTGTGCTTAACCACAGCGAAGAGCTTTCTGAAGAAGATGTGAAATTGTTTGAAGCGGTTGAGGGAATGGATGTCATTGTCATTATGAATAAGACGGACCTTGAGGCTAAGATTGACGCTGAGCGCGTCAAGGAACTGGCGAAAGGCCGGCCTGTCGTCACGACCTCATTGCTGAAAGAAGAAGGCATTCAAGATTTAGAGGAAGCGATTCAGTCGCTATTTTATACAGGAGCGATCGAAAGCGGAGATCTCACCTATGTCAGCAACACCCGTCATATCTCGATACTGCATCAGGCAAAGCAAGCGATTGATGATGCGCTGAACGGAATTGAACAGGATGTTCCGATTGATATGGTCCAAATTGATTTGACAAGGTGCTGGGAACTGCTGGGCGAAATCATCGGTGATGCCGTCCACGAAAGCTTAATTGATCAGCTCTTTTCACAATTTTGTTTAGGTAAATAAAAGGGAGGAAAAAACCATGGGGTATGAAGCAGGCCAATACGACGTGATTGTCATCGGCGCCGGGCATGCCGGTGTTGAGGCTGCCCTCGCATCCGCGCGCCAGGGAGCCAAAACGCTTGTTTTGACGATTAATCTTGATATGGTTGCGTTTATGCCATGTAATCCGTCTGTCGGCGGCCCCGCGAAAGGGATTGTCGTCCGCGAAATTGACGCGCTCGGCGGAGAAATGGCTAGAAATATAGATAAAACTCATATTCAAATGAGAATGCTGAATACAGGAAAAGGTCCGGCCGTACGGGCGCTGCGTGCGCAGGCGGATAAATTCCAATATCAGCACGAAATGAAGCATACGCTGGAAAAAACACCGAATTTGACACTTCTTCAAGGGATTGCCGAGCGTTTAATCATTGAAGACGGGGAGTGCCGCGGTGTCATTACGCAAACCGGTGCTGAATATAAGGCAAAAACGGTCGTGCTGACAACCGGAACGTATTTAAGAGGGCGGATCATTCTCGGTGATTTGTCTTACTCAAGCGGTCCGAATAACCAGCAGCCGTCTATTAAACTTTCTGAGCACTTAGAGGAGCTCGGTTTTGATCTCGTCCGTTTTAAAACGGGTACGCCTCCTCGTGTCTCAAGCGATTCCATTGATTACAGCAAAACAGAAATCCAGCCGGGGGACCCGGTTCCGCGCGCTTTCTCATATGAAACGGTTGAATACATTACCGATCAGCTGCCTTGCTGGCTGACTTACACGAGTCCTGAGACTCATGAGATCATCGACAGCAACCTGCATCGTTCGCCAATGTATTCCGGTATGATTAAAGGAACGGGACCGAGATACTGCCCTTCGATTGAAGATAAAGTCGTTCGGTTTAATGATAAACCGCGTCATCAGATTTTCCTTGAGCCGGAAGGCAGAAATACGCAGGAAGTATACGTTCAAGGTTTATCCACGAGTCTTCCTGAGGACGTGCAGCAGCGGATGCTGGCGACCATTCCGGGACTGGAAAAGGTGCAGATGATGAGAGCCGGATACGCGATTGAGTATGACGCGATTGTACCGACGCAGCTCTGGCCTACACTGGAGACGAAAAAAATCCCTAACCTGTACACAGCCGGTCAAATTAACGGTACATCAGGTTATGAGGAAGCAGCCGGGCAAGGAATTATGGCAGGGATCAACGCAGGCCGCAAAGCGCTTGGAAAAGAAGAAGTGATCCTCAGCCGTTCCGATGCTTATATCGGTGTATTGATTGATGATTTGGTAACGAAAGGAACCAATGAACCGTACCGTCTGCTGACTTCACGGGCGGAATACAGACTGCTGCTCCGTCACGACAACGCGGATCTTCGTCTGACGGAAATCGGCCACGATATCGGCTTAATTTCTGATGAGCGCTATGAAGCGTTTGAGAAGAAAAAAGCGGCGATCGAGGCAGAGAAAAAACGTCTCTGGTCTGTTATTATCAAGCCGTCTCCTGAGAATCAGGAATATATCCGTTCACTCGGCGGAAGCGAGCTGAAAGACGGAGTGCGCGGCACAGATTTAATGAAACGTCCGGAAATGAACTATGAAACAGTGACAAAACTTGCGCCTGCAGATTCTCCGGTTCCGCAAGATGTGGCGGAACAAGTGGAAATTCAGGTGAAATATGAAGGATATATCGAAAAATCCTTGCAGCAAGTGGAAAAGCTGAAGAAAATGGAAAACAAAAAAATCCCTGATCGGATTGATTATGACGCCATTAAAGGAATTGCTACTGAAGCCCGTCAAAAGCTGAAAGAAGTGCGTCCTTTATCAGTTGCTCAAGCGTCCCGTATTTCCGGCGTCAATCCGGCAGACATTTCAATCCTGCTGGTATACCTGGAGCAGGGCCGTATTGCCAAGGTAGCTGAATAGAAAGGATGACGGCATGAATATAGAGGAATTTACATCCAGTTTAGCGGAGAAAGGGATTTCCCTTTCTGACCGCCAGCTGGAGCAATTCGAGTTGTATTACCGGATGCTCGTGGAATGGAACGAAAAAATGAATCTGACATCCATCACTGAGAAAAAGGAAGTTTATCTCAAGCATTTTTATGATTCGATAACGGCGGCATTTTATATTGATTTTGAAAAGGTCACCACTCTTTGTGATGTCGGCGCCGGCGCCGGTTTTCCAAGCCTGCCCATCAAAATCTGCTTCCCGCATCTGCATGTCACCATCGTCGATTCACTGAATAAGCGGATTACGTTTTTGGAAACTCTCTCTGATGCTCTACAATTAGAGCATACGACATTTGTCCATGACAGAGCGGAGACATTCGGACAGCGGAAAGACGTACGGGAAAGCTTCGATCTCGTGACGGCCCGTGCGGTGGCGCGTCTGTCGGTCCTGAGTGAGCTTTGTCTGCCGCTGGCCAAGAAAAACGGCGTATTTGCCGCACTAAAAGCAGCAGCAGCTGATGAAGAGCTGAAAGCGGGGCAAAAGGCGATTAAAGTATTGGGAGGAGAGCTTGAACAAGTTCATTCCTTTACACTTCCAGTTGAAGAAAGTGAACGGAACATCATGATCATTCGCAAGACGAAAAGCACTCCGAAAAAATATCCGAGAAAACCGGGTACTCCAAATAAATCGCCAATTGAAGGGTAATTTAGACAGCCTGATGTGACAATTCCATCATATTTTCTGCAAAATTGATGAAGATACAGCAGGAAAAACCATGAGAAAATAGAATTATAAAAATGGCAGTTTTTAAAGGTGGTGTAGGTACATGAAGCATTCATTCTCTCGTTTCTTCGGGTTTGGTGAGAAGGAAGAGGAACCGGAGATAGCTGAGCATGATACAAACAAAGAAGAGATACTCGAAATACCGGTACATGCTATCGTTCCCAACCGTTTTCAGCCACGCACCATTTTCTCAGATGAAAAAATCAAAGAGTTAGCAATGACTATCCATACACACGGCATCATTCAGCCGATTGTTGTCAGACATACAGAAGATGAAGGACAATATGAGCTCATTGCGGGTGAAAGGCGCTGGAGAGCGGTACAGACGCTTGAATGGGAGAAGATTCCCGCAATTATTAAAGATTTTTCTGATACGGAAACAGCATCTGTCGCTTTGATTGAAAACCTGCAAAGGGAAGAATTGTCCTCCATTGAGGAAGCTCATGCGTACGCAAGGCTGTTAGAACTTCATGATTTAACACAGGAAGCCTTGGCGCAGCGCTTAGGAAAAGGCCAGTCAACGATTGCGAACAAGCTCCGATTGTTAAAGCTCCCGGAACCCGTCCAGGATGCGATTATGGAGAAAAAAATTACGGAACGTCATGCAAGAGCACTGATTCCGCTCAAACAGCCGGAGTTTCAGGTTACATTGCTTGCGGAAATCATTGAGAAAAGCTTAAACGTCAAGCAGACGGAAGACAGAGTGGTGAAAATGCTTGAACAGAATAAGCAGAAACCAAAGCCGAGACGCAAAGCGTTCAGCAGGGATACAAGAATTGCGATGAATACGATTCGTCAGTCACTGTCTATGGTAGAAGACAGCGGCGTCAGACTGAATACTGAAGAAGAAGAATTCGAAGAGTACATCCAGCTTACCATTCGGATACCTAAATAAAAACTCTCCTGATCAGCAGGGGAGTTTTTATTTTAATCAAAAAACTATTTTGAGATAATGATAGATTTATTGTGCACTATACATTATATATGCAAAATTTTATCTTTTTGTGTCGTGAATTGTCTTTTTACAGTCAAAAAAGTCACTTTATCGGAGAACTTATATTAGAAAGTGTCTTTTCCGTTTACATTTTTTTCACTTGCTGATAAACAAATTATGAAAAAAATAAAACGCTTTACTCTTTTTTTGATAAGATAGAAACAAGACAGTACATGTTCATGTGAAGGTAGGTGACATCGTGGGAAAAATCATAGCAATTACGAACCAAAAAGGCGGAGTCGGGAAGACGACGACTTCTGTTAATCTGGGGGCTTGCTTGGCTTACATAGGTAAAAGGGTTCTTCTTGTTGATATTGATCCGCAGGGCAATGCAACGAGCGGATTAGGGATTGAAAAAGCCGATGTGGATCATTGTGTGTACGACATTTTAGTAGATGATGCAGATGTTACAGATATTATTAAACCGACTTCAGTAGAGAACTTAGATGTCATTCCGGCCACGATCCAGCTTGCGGGAGCGGAAATCGAATTGGTTCCGACGATCTCACGGGAGGTCAGGCTGAAAAGAGCATTAGAATCAGTGAAACAAAATTACGATTACATGATTATTGATTGTCCTCCGTCTCTCGGGTTATTAACGATTAATGCGCTTACCGCTTCAGATTCAGTCGTTATCCCGGTTCAGTGCGAATACTACGCTCTTGAAGGATTGAGTCAATTATTAAATACAGTTCGGCTTGTGCAAAAACATTTAAATACCGATTTAATGATAGAAGGAGTGCTTCTGACGATGCTTGATGCCAGAACGAATCTCGGCATTCAAGTGATAGAAGAGGTAAAGAAATACTTTAGAGATAAAGTGTATCAAACCATTATTCCTCGAAATGTCCGTTTAAGTGAGGCGCCGAGTCACGGCAAGCCGATCATATTATACGATCCGCGTTCGAGAGGTGCGGAAGTATATTTAGATTTAGCAAAGGAAGTGGCAGCGAATGGCTAAAGGCGGGCTCGGAAAAGGGATTAACGCGTTGTTTAATCAGGTTGATTTGTCTGAAGAGACAGTGGAAGAGATTAAAATCAGTGATTTACGCCCCAATCCTTATCAGCCAAGAAAACAATTTGACGATGAGTCATTAGCTGAACTGAAGGAATCTATCATTCAGCATGGCATTCTTCAGCCCATTATCGTGAGAAAATCATTGAAGGGCTATGATATTGTAGCCGGCGAACGCCGTTACCGCGCCGCAAAACTTGCCGGTAAAGAGACAGTGCCGGCTATCGTGCGGGATTTATCTGAATCGCTGATGCGGGAAATCGCTCTTTTGGAAAACCTTCAGCGTGAAGACTTATCACCGCTTGAAGAAGCTCTGGCATATGACTCACTGCTGAAGCATTTGGATTTAACCCAGGAACAGCTCGCTAAACGGCTCGGGAAAAGCAGGCCTCATATTGCCAACCATTTAAGACTGCTGACGCTGCCGGAAAGCATCCAGAACCTCATTGCAGAAGGTACGTTATCCATGGGACACGGCAGAACCTTGCTTGGTTTGAAAAATAAAGACAAGCTTGAGCCGCTTGTGAAGAAAGTGGTTGAAGAACAGCTGAACGTCCGTCAGCTTGAGCAGCTGATTCAGCAGTTAAACAACAATGTTCCACGTGAAACAAAGAAAAAAGAACCTGTTCAAGATGTTGTGTTAAAAGAGCGGGAATCGTATTTGCAAAATTATTTCGGAACAACAGTAAATATAAAGAGACAAAAGAAAAAAGGGAAGATTGAGATTGAGTTTTTCTCAAATGAAGATCTTGAACGTATCCTAGAACTATTGTCTGAAAGAGAAGCGTAAAAACCATCTTTTTAAAAAAAGATGGTTTTTTATATACGTCTTGTCAACTTATGAAACGGACTGAGCCGTTCCTGCCGGCCTTCTGATTTATCTGTCAGCTGTAACCCCTCTGCTAAAACATTTGCCATGCTCATAACAAGATGAAGCCTCGTATTCTGCAGGACAAAATACTCCATAAACCCGCTGACATTGACGATTCCATTGATATGGACGTCACCGATTTCAGGAAGATCTTTTTGAACACCTGCTCCGGGCTTCAGCGGCCCATCGCCGATTTGAAATGACCCTACGCTTTTGACGCGGCCTAAACAAGCATCAACCGCTATAATAAACGGATTTTTATGTAGATGTTGAATATCTTTCAGCTTGTCTTTCATATTGACGGCGTGAACAGGATCTGACAGCGTGCCGTAAACGTGCAATCTGCCTAAATTCATTTTTTCTAACTTTGTTCCTACGAGCGGACCTAATGAATCTCCGGTCGACCGATCTGTGCCGATACACACGGTGACTAACGGTCTGCCGGCTGCTTTACGTAAAGATGAAGTAAGGATCGCTTGTATTTGATTCGCAGCAGAAGAATCCGTATGAGATACATATTGTTTTGCCCGTTCTTGAGAAAAAAGCCCGCCTTTTCGATTCATAAGGTTCACTTCCTTGTCATGTCATACGAGTATTACATTGTTGTTTTTGGTGATGTATGGTTGTTTACAGTATATCCAGCGCTGTCTTTTTTTATGCTTATGCCATGATCAGCATGCCGGTTGTTTGAAAAGAGCGGGATAGAAAAAAGAACCCAGAGCAGTTATTCTCTAAGTTCATGAAAGAAATAAGACCATTTGATCTACATCAACATATCGCTGATGATCTAATTTCAGCGCTCTTTTTTCTGTAGAGAAGAGGATAAATCCTAACTGAGCGTAGAGTTTTATTGCGGGTTCATTTGTTGAGGTAACAGAGAGATGGAGCTGTTCTGTGTCCTTCATCTTTTTTGCTCGGCTGATGGCTTCCGTCATTAAAGCTTTTCCCGCGCCTGACCCTCGGTGTTTGGGGGAAATATACATAGAACCGATAACCGCAATGTGTCTTAGTTTAAACAGCGGATGCTTGGAGATCTTGAGGATTCCTATCAGTCTGTCTTTTTCAAAGGCGCCAAGCACGATGGCATTGTCGGCTTCAAGCCTGGCTTTAAATTTTTCGGACGGCCATTCTTTCTCCTCATCGTAGCTGACGGCAAATGCGTCTGGGTGATCTTTTAAAGCTTTGAGCCTGATATCGGAATAAGGCTGGGTATCATTTGCGGTTAAACGCCTGATGTACATGGTTTGAGCTCCTTGCATAAGTAAATTTTTCTGAATAGTCAATCGTCGTTATCATACCATATTTGTCCCTTTTGTATGAATGATTGCCGTTGTCACTCAATATAGTAGCAATATGCGGAGATTATCTGAAATTTTATGAGGTGATGAGGGTGTGGAGAGCCGGGATGAAGTGGATGCTGCTCATATTAAGCAGCCAGATTGGGGCTGGATATGCAAGCGGGCAGGAAATATGGCAGTTTTTCGGTGTCGAAAGCGGACTGGCTATTGTATTGTTTACAGTCATGTTTACGATTTCGGCTTATATTGTGTTGAAGATCAGCTATCGGGTTCAATCAACGCACTTTTTACCTGTGCTTGAGCATCTGATGGGGCCGGCTCTTGCTAAAGTCTATGATGTGCTTATTATGTTTTATTTGTTTTCAATGACGATGGTTATGATTGCCGGCGGCGGTGTGACGCTGCAAATGTACAAGCTGCCATTTTGGATCGGTATTTTTCTTCTTTGCATTGTGACTGTCGGTTTATTCTTTTGGGATATAAAAGGAATACTATCTCTGAATAGTATTTTGATACCGATTCTTGTAGCGGGGCTGTTATATGCATTGGTCTTTTTTCAGACAACCCATCATTACACGTGGACGATAGATTTGACCCGCCAGTATAATTGGCCGGCAAGCATTACCTTCACGTCCTTAAACATCCTTTCTGTTGTCGCTGTTCTTTCTTCAATCGGAAAAGATATGAAGGGACTGGGAGAAGCGAAAATCGCAAGCGTTGCAAGCGGGCTGATTTTCGGTATGATTTCATTTGTTTACAATGAAACGCTTGTACAGCTTTCAGGCAGTCTTACACAATATGAGATTCCTCTTTTCGCCGTCCTTGAAGGCGCTCCTTATCCGTTATTTCTTTGTATGGCCGCCGTGCTTTTTTTAGCCATCTATACGACAACCGTGACCGGTCTGTTCGGGCTGTCCAGCCGCATGCTTGCATTTGTGAAATTGCCGAGATGGACGCTCGTATCTCTTCTTTTAGCTGTGATGGTGCCTTTTACGACAATCGGTTTTTCAGATTTGATCGCGATTTTATATCCCATTTACGGGCTTTTAAGTCTTTATTTGCTGGTATGTCTTCTTCTTTACCCTATTTTAGGGAGATGGAAAAAAGTATAATGCTCATTTTGAGTGCGGCCGTTGCTCTTATCCTGTCTTTTTTTGTACAATAAATAAAGCAGTCTATGGAGAGAGGTGAAGGGTCTTGGCGGATAAAGACTTTGGCCTGAATGATATTGTTGAAATGAAGAAACCGCATCCTTGCGGTGAAAACAGGTGGAAAATCATTCGGATGGGAATGGATATTCGGATTAAATGCACGGGTTGTTCCCACAGTGTCATGATTCCGAGAAGAGATTTTGAGAGAAAGCTGAAAAAAGTACTCGTCAAGCATGAGGAGCCTGCATCATAAGGGCTGGCGCTCATGCTTTTTCATATAGAGGAGAGGAAGAGGCCCGATGAGCAAAGTGCATCAGTCAGCGTGCCCGCTGAATTGCTGGGACAGCTGCGGCTTTTTGGTGACAGTTGAGGATGGAAAGGTGACGAAAGTAGACGGAGACCCGAATCATCCCATTACGGAAGGGAAAATTTGCGGCCGTGGCAGAATGCTGGAGGCGAAAACGAATGCGCCGGAACGGCTTCGTTTTCCTTTAAAAAAGATAGACGGCGAATTTGTCCGCATTTCCTGGGAGCAGGCGTTAGATGAAATTGCTGAAAAAATGGCGGTGATTAAGGAGACGTTGGGCACTGCCGCAGTGCTGCACAGTCATGATTACGCCAATAACGGTCTTTTGAAGGCGCTCGACCAGCGTTTTTTCAATGGATACGGCGGTGTGACGGAGATTGCGGGCAGCATTTGCTGGGGTTCCGGCATTGAAGCGCAGCGCTGGGATTTCGGGCGTTCTTACGGGCATGGACCGCTTGATATTTATCACAGCAAGCATGTGATCGTATGGGGCAGAAACGTGTCCCGGACGAATATGCACCTCTATCATCATCTGCAGCAGGTGAAGAAAAAAGGAGCGACACTGACGGTCATTGATCCTATTTTTAACCCGACTGCCAAGCTTGCCGATCGGTATATATCCGTTAAACCCGGCATGGATGGCTGGCTTGCGGCGGGTGTTTTAAAAATATTATGCCAAACCGGCAGAACCGATTTCGATTTCATTCAAAGGCATTCGGTCGGTTTTGAAGAAATAGAAAAGCTTCTGCAGACGATTTCTATTGAGGAGATCATTGAGAAAACAGAAACGTCTTTAGAAGTGATTGAATATCTTGCTGATTTATATGCTGACGGTCCCGCCTCCACTTTTATGGGTCTTGGGATGCAGAGATATAAAAACGGGGGCGGGACGATACGGTGGATTGACGCTTTAGCTGCGGCGAGCGGAAATGTCGGTATCAAAGGCGGCGGCGCAAACTTCGGAAATGTGCAAGTCGGTGAAAGCTTTGCAAAGGCCGAGCTCACCCGTCCTGATCTGAAGAAAAGTTCGAGAACGTTTTCGATGATGACTCAAGCCGAAGAGGCGCTGAATGCAGCCGATCCGCCGATTGAAATGATCATCGTGACGTGCGGCAATCCGCTGACACAGGTGCCGAATACAAAAAAAGTGAAGGAAGCATTTGAAAAAACACCGGTCACAGTGGCCATTGATTCGGTCATGACCGATACGGCGAAGCTCTGTGACTATGTGCTGCCGACGGCCGTTGTTTTCGAAGAGGAAGATATTTATTATTCCAGCATGTATCATCACTATGTTCAATATGGCAAGAAGCTTGCGGAACCGCAGGGAGAGGCAAAATCAGACCGCTGGATCTGGACGGAACTCGCAAAGCGTCTCGGATTCGGGGAGCTGTTTGATTACAGTACGGAAGATTTCTTAAAAATGGGGCTCTCTTCTTTGGAGAAAGAAGGAATCACCCTTGAGCAATTAAAAGAAAAAGGACATATGCCGCTTCCGGTCAAACAGGTTCCGTGGAGTGATTTTCAATTTTTAACCCCGAGCGGAAAATTTGAATTCGTCTCGTCACTGGCAGAAGAGAAAGGATACAGCGGCCTCCCTCAATTGGAGGTGCCGGAGGAGTCTGTTTATCATGACGCCGGACTGGCCGGGAAATATCCGTATACGCTGCTGTCCATTCACCCGCAGCGCTCCAATCATTCACAGCACGTGCCGTTTATTGAAAAGCTTCAGCAGATTCAGGTGGATCTGTCGCCGGATATCGCCGAGGAGCTTTCACTTCAAGACGGAGATACGGCAGAGGTGTACAATGACCGCGGCCGTCTGCGCGGCAGGGTGAAAATCATGAAGCAGGCTCATCCGAAGACGGTGAATATAGATGAAGGCATGTGGGCGGCATTCGGAGGCTCCGTCAACATGCTCACAAAGGATTCAAATTCCGATAATGGAATGGGAAGTACGCTTTTTGACTGTCTGGTAGCGGTTAAAAAAGGATAATCTAAGGAGAGAGAGGGCGGGAAATGCTTTTTTCTCAGCTTGTCTTTTCCTATGAACCTCCTTATAATTGCTCTAGGTTTACAATACGTTTATACGATGATGGTTTGATATAGAGGAGATGAAAGAATGGCTTTAACTGCTGGAATTGTCGGTTTGCCGAATGTCGGAAAATCGACGTTATTTAATGCAATTACCCAGGCTGGTGCCGAATCAGCCAACTACCCGTTCTGTACAATTGATCCGAACGTGGGAATCGTGGAAGTGCCGGATGAACGTCTGCAAAAGCTGACTGAATTGGTGAACCCGAAAAAAACGGTGCCGACTGCGTTTGAATTCACTGATATCGCGGGGATCGTAAAAGGCGCATCAAAAGGTGAAGGACTCGGAAATAAGTTTCTTTCTCATATCCGTCAGGTTGATGCGATCTGCCACGTTGTACGCGCATTCGCTGATGACAATATTACGCACGTGTCAGGGAAAGTCGATCCGATTGACGATATTGAAACGATCAATCTTGAATTGATTCTTGCCGACATGGAGACAGTCGAAAAACGCATCACGCGTGTGAGCAAGCTTGCTAAGCAAAAAGACAAAGAAGCGGTTTTTGAATTTGACATTCTGTCTAAATTAAAAGAAGCTTTCGAACAAGAAAAGCCTGCCCGTTCCGTTGAATTTACGGAAGAACAGCAAAAGCTTGTGAAGCAGCTTCATTTGCTTACGTCAAAACCTGTGCTTTATGTAGCAAATGTAAGCGAGGATGAAGTGGCTGATCCTTCAGATAATGAATATGTTGCGAAAATCCGGGAGTACGCCGCGGGTGAAAACGCCGAAGTTATCGTCGTCTGTGCGAAAATTGAGTCTGAAATTGCTGAATTGGAAGGCGAAGAAAAGCAAATGTTCCTTGAGGAGCTCGGCATCGAAGAATCAGGTCTTGATCAGCTGATTAAAGCGTCATACTCTCTTCTCGGCCTTGCGACATACTTTACGGCGGGCGAACAGGAAGTGCGCGCATGGACATTCAGAAAAGGCATGAAAGCTCCTGAGTGTGCGGGTATCATCCACACTGACTTTGAACGCGGCTTTATCCGCGCTGAAACGGTTGCTTATGAAGACCTTTTGGCAGGCGGCGGAATGTCCGGAGCGAAAGAAGCCGGAAAAGTGCGTCTGGAAGGTAAGGAATATGTAGTCCAAGACGGAGATGTCATTCATTTCCGATTTAATGTATAGGACACAGTTGTAAAGGGACAAGAGCTTTGGTATAATATAAACTTGTGAGTAATAGAATTATTGCTCCTTGCCCATTATAGGGCCGCTTAGACCAAAAGGAGGTGCAAACAGATGAAAAAGTACGAAGTTATGTACATTATCCGTCCGAACATTGACGAAGAGTCAAAGAAGGCAGTTATCGAGCGTTTCAACAACGTATTGACTTCTAACGGAGCGGAGATCACTGGAACAAAAGATTGGGGTAAACGTCGTCTTGCTTACGAAATCAACGATTTCCGTGACGGTTTCTACCAAATCTTAAACGTTCAGTCTGAAGCTGCAGCGGTTGCTGAATTCGACCGTTTAGCTAAGATCAGTGACGATATCATTCGCCACATCGTTGTTAAAGAAGAAGAATAAGCAATTTGAAATATATAATGTTAAAAGGTGGTCTTTCATATGCTTAACCGAGTTGTATTAGTCGGAAGACTGACAAAAGACCCAGAGCTTCGTTATACGCCAAGCGGTGCGGCTGTCGCCACGTTTACTCTAGCTGTGAATCGTACATTCACGAACCAGTCCGGAGAACGTGAAGCCGATTTCATTAATTGTGTCACTTGGAGAAGACAAGCCGAAAACGTTGCAAACTTTCTTAAAAAAGGAAGCCTTGCCGGCGTAGACGGCCGACTCCAGACAAGAAATTATGAAAACCAGCAGGGACAGCGTGTCTTCGTGACAGAAGTCCAAGCTGAAAGTGTTCAATTTCTTGAGCCTAAAAACAGCGGCGGTTCTGGATCAGGCGGATACAACGAAGGAAACAGCGGCGGAGGCCAATACTTTGGCGGAGGCCAAAATGATAATCCGTTCGGCGGAAATCAGAACAACCAGAGACGAAATCAAGGGAACAGCTTTAATGATGATCCATTTGCCAACGACGGCAAGCCGATTGACATCTCGGATGATGATCTTCCGTTCTAATAGATTATCGCTATATTCATAACGAGAAAGGTGGGAAATGACAATGGCAGGAGGACGCAGAGGCGGTCGTGCGAAACGCCGTAAGGTTTGTTACTTCACTTCTAACGGCATTACGCACATCGATTACAAAGATGTAGATCTTCTTAGAAAGTTTGTTTCTGAGCGTGGTAAAATTTTACCTCGCCGTGTAACTGGAACAAACGCGAAATACCAACGTAAATTGACTATCGCGATCAAACGCGCACGTCAAATGGCTTTACTTCCATACGTAACTGGCGAGTAAGCCGAAAGAAAAGAGCAAGAGCCTGCGGGCTCCTGCTCTTTTTTTATATCAATCCCCCTCCATCCTGCCGAAATGTTTCACATGAAACATGGAAGTGCTCCTGACACCTATCTTTGTTATCTTGCTCCTCTATTCAAAAACGCGTACTTAAGCAATGAATTTGTTTATACTGAAGAACAGGGGGTGGCTGAGATGGAAACAGACAGAAATATCCTGACTGATGAAAGGTGGAGCGCAATCATACACAATGATGCTTCTTATGACGGGGCATTTTATTATGCAGTAAAAACGACGGGGATTTTCTGCCGGCCTTCTTGTAAATCGAGAGTTCCGAATAAAGAAAACGTGCTGGTGTTTGATACGGCTGATGCAGCGCTCGAGAGACATTTTCGTCCCTGTAAAAGGTGCCGGCCGAACGGTCTTCGTCTTCCTGATGAAGAATGGATTGCTCAAATCATTGAGTACATTGACCGCCATTATCACGAATCCCTGACTCTGAGCGTACTGGCCGAAATGTGTCACGGCAGCCCCTATCATTTACAGCGGACATTTAAAAAAATCAGGGGAATATCCCCGATTGCGTATATACAGAAAATAAGATTGTCGAAGGCGGAACACCTTTTAAAGCATACTGATATGACAGTCATGGAGATCGCTCTGACTGTCGGAATTCCAAACACAGCGCATTTCGCGACTCTTTTTAAAAAGAGAACCGGGAGTTCGCCCACAGAATACCGAAAAACCGTCAAAATGGGACAGGGAGGTTCAATATGAGTAAAGAGCCTATGATCTATTGGACACTCTTCACACGGAATGATTGGAGCCTTTATACAGCCGCCACATCTAAGGGGCTTTGCTTTATAGGCTCAAATTATGGAAGCTTTGAAGAGTTTGAGCAGTGGGCAAAAAAATCACTGCCGCAATACCGATTGGCACGTGATGATGAAAAGCTGGCGCCTTATACGGCAGAGCTGTCCGAGTACATTGACAATGGCAGATCAGCTTTTTCAGTGCCGGTGGATCTTTACGGGACAGAATTTCAGCTTGCTGTATGGAAAGCGCTTATGGACATACCGTACGGCGAGACATACTCCTATTCGGATATAGCAGAAATGATTCAGAAACCGGCAGCCGTAAGAGCCGTGGGCGCCGCAATCGGGAAAAATCCGGTATTGATTACGGTTCCGTGCCATCGCGTCATCGGAAAAAACGGGAAACTGACCGGGTTCAGAGGCGGTTTAGAAATGAAAAAGCAGCTGCTGGCATTAGAGGGCGGAAACATTGAAACACTGAAATACCGGCTGAGCCGGACAGGAGGGATCACATGAAACTGATTTCTTGGAATGTAAACGGCTTGCGTGCCGTGATGAAAAAGATAGATATCAATACTTACGTTCAGGAAACGGAAGCCGATATTCTATGTCTGCAAGAAACAAAAGTACAGGACGGACAAGTATCATTACAGCTTGAAGGATATCACGCCTATTGGAACTATGCGGTGAAAAAAGGCTACTCAGGCACGGCTGTTTTTTCGAAAGAAAAGCCGCTGCACGTGTTCTATGGACTGGGGATTGACGACCATGATCAAGAAGGACGGGTGATCACGCTTGAATTTGAGCATGTGTTTGTCGTCAACTGTTATACGCCGAATGCCAAACGCGGATTAGAGCGAATTGATTACCGTCTTCAATGGGAAGCCGATTTTAAGGATTATCTGCAGAAGCTTGACCGGAAGAAGCCCGTGATCTTATGCGGCGATCTGAATGTCGCACACAGGGAGATAGACTTAAAAAATCCGAAAGCCAACCGGAAGAACGCCGGTTTCTCGGAGCAGGAGCGGGAAGCGTTCAGCGCCCTGCTGAACGCGGGATTTACCGACTCATTCCGCTATTTATATCCTGACCAGGAAGGCGCGTATTCCTGGTGGTCTTACAGGACGAACGCACGTGAGAAAAACATCGGCTGGCGGCTTGATTACGTCATTGTTTCAGACAGACTGAAGCAGCGGATCAGCCAAGCGGCCATTTGTGCCGATATCATGGGTTCTGACCATTGCCCTGTTGAAATGACATTGGATTTATGATGAGATAGCAGTAAGAGAAATCCACTCTTGCTGCTTTTTTATCACCGAAAATGGAGGAGCACATGGCAAATATAAAAGAGATAGCGAAACTGGCGAATGTGTCGGTGGCCACCGTATCACGCGTATTAAACCGACATCCGTACGTATCTGAGGAGAAAAGGCGTCTTGTGAATCAAGTGATGAAGGAGCTGGATTATACCCCTAATCGAACCGCCATTGATCTGATTCGCGGAAAGACCAATACAATCGGCGTGATTTTGCCGTACAGCGACCATCCCTGCTTTGACAAAATTGTAAACGGTATCACGAAGGAAGCGTTTGCCCATGATTACGTGACAACCCTTCTCCCCACCAACTATGACCCCGCTATAGAGATGACATATTTCGAACTGCTGAAAATGAAAAAGATTGACGGACTGATTGTCACGTCCCGGGCGAATGAATGGGAAACCGCCGTGCCTTACCTGGAATACGGTCCCATTGTCGCTTGTGAATATACACAGCATCAAGAGATTCCCTGCGCTTATAATGACAGGCAGGCAGCATACAGAGAAAGCTTTTTGTATTTGAAAAACCGCGGGCATCAAGACGTTGCTTTTACATGTGTGCGGGAAGCGGAAAAAAGCCCGAGTACGGCCGACAAGGTAACCGCATATAAGGCGGTTTTCGGCTCTCTTGATGAAACCCGCATTCTGGTCGGATGCCATGATATGGACGACGGAAAGCGTGCGGGTGAGCACTTCTGGGGTTTCGACAAGGCGCCGACGGCCATCTATGCGCACAGTGATGACGTGGCTGCCGGCTTGTACCAGTTTGCGAAAGAACAGAAATGGGACGCGGAGATCATCGGCGAGGGAAATCTGAGCGTCAGCCGGGCATTGAATATTCCATCCCTGGAACTTCATTTGGAACGGGTCGGAAAGGAAGCATTTTTATTGTTTTTTCACGAAGAAACAGCTAAAAAACAAATTATGCATCAATTTCAGCGGAAAAAGTCTTGAGCTGAAATGGGTTTCATGCTTTATAAATAGATTGAGAAAAAAAGGGAGGCGGACATATGCGAATTGAACATGCAGCGATATGGGTGAAAGATTTGGAACGGATGAAAGAGTTTTATGAGACATACTTCGGCGCCAAGGCCAATGACCTTTATCATAATGAGAAAAAAGATTTCAAATCGTATTTTCTTTCATTTGACTCCGGATGCAGGCTGGAACTTATGAAAAAAGGCGGCATTGATGAAGCTCCGGCACAGAATATGACCGGATGGGCGCATCTCGCATTTTCTACAGGCAGCAAGGAGCGGGTGAATGAATTGACGGAAACGTTTAAAAACGATGGATTTCAGGTTGTAAGCGGCCCGCGCGTGACGGGTGACGGATATTATGAGAGCGTGATAGAGGATGGGGAAGGCAATTTGATAGAAATCACAGTGTAACAGTGCGGAGTGATTCCGCACTGTTTTTTTGATTAAATTTGCTGTGCATTTGTTTTCGGGCCGAAGAGGATTAACAAAACGGAACATAGAAGCCAGCAGCCGCCGATGAACAAAAAGACGCTGATGTAGCCGAGCTTAACGGCAATAAATCCGACGAGCAGGGAGCCGAATATGTTGGAAAAACGGCCGAGCCCATACGCCAGCCCGCTCCCGGCCGAGCGATATTCCGTAGGATACGGTTCCGATGTGTAGGCGTATAAGTTTGAGGTGAAGATCCGTTCCGTGACGTTAACGACAAATCCAAACACAATAATCATGACGGGAATAAACGTCATGCCGTATAACAGTCCGGCAATGGCAGTAAGAAAGGCGCTTGCGGCCAGAATCCATTTCCTTTGGAACGTCTCGGATATCATGGAACCGAGCAATGCGCCAAGCGGTGCGCCGACAGAGTGAAGCACATTGTACCACAGCGTTTTTTCCATGGTGATGCCGTTGCTTTTCAGCAGGCTGGGCACCCATGAAGCAAAGCCGTAAAAGCCAAAGGTTTCAAGAATCCATACCGCTGACAGGATGATGGTGATCTTTAAATTCCTGCCCTGAAACAGCCCTAAGTAGCCTGCGTGCTTCACTGTATGTACTTCTGCCGCCTCTTTTGGCGCGGGAAGCGGGCCTTTTTCTTTCTCTGCACGTGCTTCAAGACGGTTCATAATGGCGTTTGCCTGATCATATGCGCCCCGATTTTCGTGCCAGCGCGGCGATTCCTCAAGCCGGCGGATAAAAAAGAAATAAATGAGTCCGGCCGCCCCCCATACGAATACGAGCCGCCACCCCCATGAGCCTAAAGGAATGACAAAAGCGGAAACAACGTTTGTAACGGGAACGCCGATTAGCCCGATCATGGCGCAAAGGGAGATGTATTTTCCCCGTACGGAGGATGGAAAAAATTCCGCCAAATAGCTGTTCGTCACAATCATGGCGGCCGCGACGCCGAGCCCGGTCAAGAAGCGGAAAATCATTAAGGACGGAATATCCCATGCCAGCGCATTCAGAAAAGATGAGATCGAAAAGACAAGGACAAAACAATTCAGCGCTTTTTTCCTGCCGATCCGATCGGACAGCCTTCCGCCGATGGACGCGCCTAAAAACATGCCCAGGAAGGATGCGGCCGTGATGTCGGCAATGGTGGACAGCTTCACGCCCCAATGCTCAATCAGCGCCGGAGCCACGTTGCTGAGCGTAAACAGATCAGCGAGATCAAAAAAATAGATGATTCCGAGAGCGGTTAATACTTGATAGTGCACACGCGAAATGGGGAGACGGTCTAATCGGTTCGCTACATTTGAGAATGTCTGATGTTTCATAAAAAACCCCCTGACTTTGCAATTGTAATCAGAAAATACTGTTAATTTATCTGACGAATACATTATAAAGGTCTTTTTTTGGCAAAAACAGAGTGTAAATAACCAGAGCCAAAGGAAACGGCATAGCGCTTTCTTCTTAAAATATATAACATTTCCTATATCTGTTTCTGTTTATATTGTAAAATGTTGAAGGAAAGGAAGTTGATGCATAAATATGAATACGTTTGTACGGCCCGCAGAGGGAAAAAATAGTGTATCGAGATATATCCTTTCTCTGTTGGTCATTGTGGGTTTGTTCTTTTTCGGAAGCATACTGACCGTGTTTTATATGTTTCTCACGTCCGCTTTCAATCCTTCACTGACGATAAATTGGGATGAGGGGGCATTAAGTGACCCGCTGGCGGATATTTATTTACAGCATATCGTCTATTTCATAGCGATTCCGGGCATTTGGATAGCGGTTCGTTTCATTATGAAACGGCGGTTTTTATCCATCATCACACCAAATCAGTCGCTGAACTGGAAGAGGATTTTCTTTGGATTCGGCACATATGTTGTGCTGATGTTTGTCGCGGGGCTGATTGATTTTACAATTCATCCGGATCGTTTCATGCTTCAGGGATTCCATGCTTCACGTTTTCTGCTGCTGTTAGCGGCGGCCGTCTTGTTGGTGCCGATTCAAACCTCTGCGGAGGAATTTCTCTTTCGCGGTTTTCTGCTTCAGTTCGCCGGAAAATTGACGGCAAATGCGGTGGTTCTGACAGTCATTATCGGCGGATTATTCGGCGCACTTCATTTCGGGAATCCGGAGATGGATAATGGGGCTCTCTGGGCGGGAATCGGATATGTCACCATTGGCATGATCTGGACCTTTATCACGATTAAAACGGGCAGTCTGGAGATGTCCCTTGGCGGTCACGCTGCCAATAATATGTTTTTATTTATCTTTCTCACAGAGGATCATTCGGTGTACGGCGGCATTCCGTCGATATTTACAACAGCAGCCGGCGGCTATGAAATATATGATTGCATATCGACTCTGGTGATCAATATCATCTTCGTATGGCTCGCGTTCCGTTTTGTGAAAAAAGAAAAGCAGCAGGCCGCCTAGGCTCTGCTGCTGATTTGTAAGGTGTTCATCGCTTCATCAATATCCGTCGTCGGCCTCCGGCAGGCGAAATTCTCACAAATGTAGACCGTTGTCCTCCCATCGATCATTTGATAACCCGCGGCAAAGTCAGAAATGCCGGCAAGCTCTTCCGGATGTTCTGCGGCGAGAATCGTATAGGCGGGAGTGAAATGCTCCTGAAGCGCCTCAATGAAACGTTTTCTGTCTGGGTCATCTTTCCTTCCGAAAACAACGATTTCGTTTTGGGGCATTGTATGTGCCAGTACGCTTTGCATGAAGAAAGCGTTGCTGCTCGGATAGGCCTCTATTTCCCGTTTGAACACGGAAAACATCGCTTCGGCTTTTTCAATCAGTGATATATCACCCGTCAGGCGGCCGAGACGAAGCAGCTGTACGGCAGCCGCGCTGTTTCCGGAAGGCACGGCCCCGTCATAAACCTCTTTTTCCCTGACAAGAAGGGTCTCGGCATCATTCCCTGTAAAGAAGAAACCTCCGTGCCGTTCATCCCAGAACAGCTCCAGCATGCTTGTACATAACGTTTTCGCTTTCTGCAGATAAGACGGATTAAAACCCGCTTCATACAGTTCAAGATAAGCCCAGATGAGAAAAGCGTAATCATCGACAAACCCTTTGTTTTTCACTTCGCCCTCGCGATAGCGGACCATGACGCGCCCGTCCGGCATGAGGTGCCGTTCGAGAAAGCGGATCGCTGTTTCCGCCATGCTGAGAAAGTCAGGTTCGTGAAATACCTTTGCGGCTTTTGCCAGCCCGGCAATCATGAGCGCGTTCCATGAGGTCAGCACTTTGTCATCTGTATGCGGATAGCTTCTGTTTTCACGGGCCTCCAGCAATTTTATTCTTGCCTCTTCAAGGCGTCCGGCCAGTTCATGTCCGGTGAGGCCGGTCTCTTCGAGGATGGCCTCACGCCGCGTGAAAATGAGGTGCGGGATGTTTTCGCCTTCAAAATTGCCTTGATCTGTGATGTTATACACCTTGCAGTAAAGCGGGCCGAGTTCATCACCGAGAAGATTCATGATTTCTTTTTTGGACCATATGTAATATTTCCCCTCACGGCCTTCGGTATCAGCGTCTAAAGCTGAGAAAAAGCTGCCGTCTTCGTGTATCATTTCCCGCTGAATAAACGTTACGATCTGCATCGCAATCTGTTTGTAGCGCTCATTACCCGTGACTTGGTAGGCTTCCGTATAGGCGGTCAGGAGAAGGGCGTTGTCATACAGCATTTTCTCAAAATGCGGCACGAGCCATTCATTATCAGTCGAGTAGCGGGCGAATCCGAACCCGATGTGGTCAAAAATTCCGCCGTTCGCCATGCCGTCAAGTGTCTTGGTTACGCCGGCCAAAGCCTGTTCCTTGCCCGTATAGCTGTAGTAGCGAAGCAGAAACATGAGCATATGCGGCATCGGAAATTTCGGAGCCTGGCCGAACCCGCCGTACACCGTATCAAACCCGCCGGCCAGCTGGCGATACGTGTCATGAACCGCCTGTTCGCCAAGCATGCCCTCGGCCGGGTGAACCTTGACTTCAAGATGAGCGGCGGCGTTTTCGGCGATATCCTCGACATGCTGCCGGTCATTCGCAAACGTTTCGGACAGATGTTCAAGCACATCGATAAAGCCCGGACGGTTAAATTTGCTCGTCTTCGGAAAATATGTCCCCGCATAAAACGGCTTCTGATCTGGTGTGACGAACACGTTCAGCGGCCACCCGCCCTGCCCCGTCATCAGCTGGCAGATTCTCATATACACGGAATCCACATCAGGCCGCTCCTCACGATCAACCTTGATGGCTATGAATTTATCGTTTAACATACCGGCGATCTCTTCGTCCTCAAAGGACTCGTGGGCCATTACATGGCACCAGTGACACGTCGAATAGCCGATGCTGACAAGAACCGGCTTGTTTTCGCGTTTTGCTTTTTCGAAGGCTTCTTTTCCCCAAGGATGCCAGTTTACGGGGTTGTGGGCGTGTTGGAGCAGATAGGGGGACTTCTCCATGATTAAACTGTTGGGTTTACTATTGTTTGGCATGGGCTCACCTTCTTTCTATTAATATTTGTATGTTTAACATACCACAATCCTCTAAAAAAATTCATACACTCAACTTTGTGAACCACACCCAAGTCATTAAAAAGGAGAACTGCTTATGACTCTATTTTCAGGATTAAACTTCATCCACCTTATTGCTTTTTAGATAAGAAATAAGGATTTAAAATCTTTATCGTTTTATTTACTGTTAGATAGGTGAAACACACTCCGGCGACTGTAACCATCCCGCCTGTCAGTGCAATAAACGCAGGCACCTCCCCTAACCACACCCAAGAAATGGCCAAGGCTACGGCTGGTGTTAAATAAAGTGAAATGGTTGCTTCTGAAGCACCGACGAGTGAAGTTACATACGCAAGTGCAAAGTAAGGCACAACCGTTGGTAATAAACCTAAGTAAACGATAGACAATGTTGAGTTCATTGAAGCGTTCAAAAACTCTTCCCCTAAGCCAGGCAGAAACACAAGCATAGGTACTGTCCCGCCCCAAATAGTGAATGTAACGAATGGAATAAATCCATATTTTTTTATATAGCGAGCTTGAAAAACGAAATAAATACTCTCCGAAAAAGCTGCCAGCAGGATTAACAAAATGCCGTTCACTGAATTTGTATAGTTTCCTGCCCCAAATGAAATGATCGACACACCCAATAAACTTATGATAGAGCCAATCCATTTATAAAGCCCAAAATGTTCACCAAAAAACAGACGGGATAACATTGCAGAAAAAATAGGTGTCATGGTCACGAGTAAGCTTGCTACCCCTGCGCTGACTGTTTTTTCTCCGATATTCAGCAAAATGTGATATAGTGCAAAACCTAAAAATCCTAACGATAAAATAGCAGGGATATCCTTCATGTCAGGTAAACGCATATGAGTCAAAACAGCAAAAACCAACAGTGCCATTGACCCAATCAACAAGCGAAACAAAGCGAGGTGTTCCGGCGTGTAACTCTCCAAACCCGCTCGAATTCCCGGGAAAGCTGATGCCCACAACCCAATCATCAGACTGTAAGATATACCGATTCGAACTGTTTTCTTTCTCATCTTTCTCACTCCTCTTTACAAAAACCAACCAGTTATTTAATGTGGTTCTATATTAATAAAGATTTGATGATATGGCTTCAACCAGTTAAATAGATTTTGACCCAACCACTTTAGTTTTTAAGGAGGATCCTTTTTATGAGAGCTCCAGAAGAAAAAAAGATGAAAAAGCTTCCTAAGTACATACAAATCATTCAATTTATAAAAGAGAAAATAGGAAATGGAGAATGGCCGATTGGAAGTAAGATTCCAAGCCAGCGCACGCTTGCTAAACACTTTGAGGTGAACAGGAGCACAGTCATTACAGCTTTAGAGGAATTGACGGCGGATGGATTAATCGAAGGCAGAATGGGCAAAGGGACAGTTGTTACGAACAATACATGGACACTTTTGGCTAAGAATTCCGCTCCCGATTGGGATCAGTATGTAACCTCCGGAATCCAGCAGCCCAGCCAAAAAATCGTTCAAGAGATCAATAAATCAGAATCAAATTCTGATCTTATACAGCTCAGTAAAGGAGAACTTTCACATGAGATTTTTCCTTTAGCTGTTATGAAAGAGATCATGGGAAAGGTATCTCAAAACATAGAGGCATTCGGGTATGAGGAACCAAAAGGATATTTGCCTTTGAGAGAGGCATTAAGCGGCTATTTAAGAACAATCGGCATTCAAGCGTCTCCTTCTTCCATTCTTATTGTTTCGGGCGCACTGCAAGCCTTGCAGCTTATATCAATGGGGCTTTTACAAAGGGGATCGACCGTTTATCTTGACCAGCCGTCCTATCTTTATTCATTACACGTATTTCAATCAGCCGGTATGAAGCTGACTGGAGTTCCTATGGATAACGATGGGCTTTTGCCGGAACATATCCACGTGGCAAGGGGGGAGCGGGGGAGGGCTATCTTATATACAAATCCTTGTTTTCATAATCCGACAGGTATTTTAATGTCAAAAAAGAGACGAGAAGAAATCCTTGCCGCAAGTGAGAATGCACAGCTTCCCATTATTGAAGATGACATTTATCGTGAGTTATGGATAGATGAGATTCCTCCAGATCCTATTAAAACAATAGATAAAAATGGGCATGTGCTTTACATAGGCAGTTTATCGAAAACGTTAAGTCCGGGTTTGAGGATTGGATGGATCGTCGGTCCAGAACCAGTGATTGAACGTTTATCCGACATAAAAATGCAAACAGATTACGGCTCCAGTTCGTTATCTCAGAGAGTAGCGGCAGAGTGGTTTACATCCGGTGAATACCAGCAACATCTAGAACAGGTGAGAAGTCAATTAAAGGTGAGAAGGCAATTGGTCATGAGTCTCTTAGAAACCAATTTGAAGAATGTCGCTATATGGAATATGCCGAAGGGAGGATTCTTTGTCTGGGTAAAAATATTGCCTTCACTATCTATGAAATTACTTTATACAAAAGCTTTGACAAAAGGGATACTTCTCAATCTCGGCAGTATCTATGCTCAAGAAAAAGGGAATTATATTCGCTTATCATATGCTTATGCATCTCTTGAAGACCTTCAAAAGGGAATTTATGAATTGAGTTTGATGATTAAGGAATTGGCAAGCAGATAAATATATAATGATTACTTTAATAGAAAGAGACAAGCTATCAATGACAAGAATCGGCTTGTTTTCGCGTTTCGCTTTTTCAAATGCTTCTTCCCCCTCATGGAAACCAGTAAAAAGCCGCTAACAAAGCGGCTTTTCTTAAGTTAAGATGCAAAATGTTAAAAAAAGGTTAATCTTTGCCCTCCTTGTTTTATTCAAACTTCAATCTGTATGGCTATGTCTTTCCTAGAAGAACATCGGCTTGGTTTATGAAGAGTAAATCATTCACAGAAATTCTTATATCTACAGATGAAGAATAGCGCTTTTTCAGATTATTGGGCCGTATAACCGCCGTCCATTACGACTGCCTGTCCTGTAACTCCTTTCGCTTTGTCACTGGCGAGGAATACTGCGTAATCAGCGATTTCTTGCACGGCTAATAAACGTTTTTGAGGAACCAAGGGGTAAATGACTTCTTCAAACACCTTTTCTTTAGAAATGCCTCTAGTCTCTGCAATATCTTTTAACTGGTTTTGCACCAATGGAGTGTCGATATATCCCGGACACAAGGCGTTGACGGTAATTCCGTATTCCGCTCCTTCCAATGCTGATACTTTAGTTAAACCGATCAAACCGTGTTTGGCGCTGCAATAAGCCGCTTTCCCTGCAAAACCGATTAAACCATTTATGGAAGCCATATTGATGATGCGGCCAAATTTTTGTTTTTTCATCAAAGGGAATACTCTTTTTGTCGCACTAAAAGGAGCAGTAAGCATTAATTTCAGCATAAATTCAAACTTATCAGTCGGGAAGTTTTCTATATCCGACACATGCTGAATCCCCGCATTGTTTACCAGAATATCCAATCGTCCAAAGGTTTCAAGTGTCTTAGAGACACTTTTTTCTACTTGTTCTTCGTTTGTTACATCACAAACCGCAGAGAGGACTTCGTATCCTTGTTCCGTAAGTTCCTCAGCTGCATGTTGCACGGCTTTTTCGTTCAAATCGGAAATCACAACTTTTGCGCCTTCTTTAGCGAATTCACGTGCAATTTCTAAACCAATTCCACTCGCCGCGCCTGTAACAAGAGCAACTTTACTTTCCAATAATTTACTCATAGTAACCCCTCCAGGATTCATTTTGGTCTCCTAAAAGTTTACACCCAGCAGTTGTATAAGTAAAATGAATAAAAAGAATATAATGTATTCGTTAAACTTATGGAATGGAGGTCATACGATGGATATACGCCAAATCACTTACTTTCTTGAAGTTGCTAAATCCAACAGTTTTACTAAGGCATCAGAAAATCTGCATTTGTCACAGCCTGCCTTAAGTAAGATGGTGAAAAGTTTGGAAGAGGAATTAAAGGTTGAGCTCATTGATCGATCAGCTAGACAGATCGCTTTGACAGATGCAGGCGAAATTGTATTTGAGCAAGGCCAAATGATTATGAAGTCAATAGATGACTTGTCGACGAACTTATACGATCTTTTACATTTAAAAAAAGGAAAAGTGAAAATTGGAATACCGCCGCTTATCGGTGTTTTGTTTTTTCCTAAAATCATTAGAGGATTTAAACAATTGTATCCTGATGTGAACATCAAGCTGATAGAACATGGGGGAAACAAGGTGAAACAGGAGGTTGAAGATGGGGTACTGGATCTTGGCGTGGTTATTGAGCCAGTGGACGAAGAGCAGTTTGATATCATTCCATTGCTTAATGAAGAACTGATGCTCTTCGTTCATTCCGCTCACCCGCTTGTTCATAAAGAGATTGTGGAAATGCAAGACTTGAAAAATGAACCTTTCATCCTGTTTAGTGAAGACTTTTCTCTTCACGATCGGATTATTCAAGAGTGTATTAGAGCCGGTTTTCGTCCAAATATCGTTTATGAAAGTTCTCAATGGGATTTTATCAGCGAAATGATTGGAGAAGAACTAGGTATCTCCATTTTCCCTCAGTCTATAGTGAAAAAGACTGATCAAAGTTTAGTTAAGGCAATCTCCATTGTTAATCCATCAATTCCTTGGAAAGTGGCGATTATTTCAAAAAAAGGAAAATACGTTTCGCACGCAGTACGCGAATTTATCCGGTATATTTCATTTTTTTGTAAGAGTAATTACGTAAATCAAGATAACTCATGAAAAAAATGAATGGTTTTTATAGTTTTTATGTATTTTACGGTTAGAGAGGGCTGCGATATATTATCTTATGTCAGAAAATAAGTACTTTTCAGGAGGAAATTCAAATGGATCAAAGCCGTTACCAACAAGGTTTAGACAAATTAATGGAGTACACTTTAACAAGCGATGATAAAATCTCTACGCATTTAAAAATTTCTGAAGACTTGAAAGATATCGCCCCAGATGTAAGTAAGTACATGATAGAATTTGCTTATGGAGATATATATTCACGACCGGGATTAACCAATCAACAACGTGCGCTTGTTACCATTTCATCCCTTGTAACGCAAGGAACCGAGCCGCAGCTTGAACTTCATATCAATACAGGGCTTACATCCGGATTAACACCGACTGAGATTGTAGAGAGTATCACCCAATTGGTTCCTTATACAGGCTTCCCGCGTGTACTTAATGCTCTTTCAGTGGCTAAGAAGGTGTTTGCACAACGACATGTAGAAAACCATTGAGAAATAAAGAGCTTGTATGGAATGCGGGTTGAATTAGTATAAACTCATCAATAGAATATACACAAAACGACAGCCTATAAGGCTGTTTTTTAACATTAAAATGTCTGACCTCCTTTTTGTTTTTCGGTTGATCATATGTAAAAGCGATTATATTAATCGCTTTTTGATACTTCGAAACATGCTAAGCTTTGACCTCTTTATCAGTAAGCACATTTAAAGCATCTCTCACTTTTAAGGCGAAGTTGACAGGTTTATCAATCGCTTCGAAATGAATATACATCAGTCTCGGTTTATCAAACAGCCAGTGATTGTGAAGTGACGTTACAATCAGATCATGTTTCCGAAGAACGCTGATAAATGGATTGATTTCTTTTTGCAGAATGACAGTTTCTCCGCTGCAGAGAGCACGGCCGTCTTTTGTCATTGATTCAAATGAAAACATTTGCGGAATGAGCAAAAATGATCTTCCAGGCCGTCCCAGTACTACTGGTTTTATATTCGTTCGTGATCTCATTACTGTACAAATTCCATTTTCAAACGTATGCATGGTTCCGCCTAGAATATCGTTGAATTCGTCACAAAGACCATGCCGTTCAATCATTTCCCCGTCAGTTTTTGGTACCGCACGCACAGTTTTAGTAGTTAGAACCCTCAGGGCCTCTCTCACTTTTCTTGCAAAATTGAGAGGTTTATCAATTGATTCGAAATGCATAAACATCAGACGCGGTTTATCAAACAGCCAATGGTTATGAACGGCAGTTACGATGATACCGAATTTGCGCAGCTCACTCATTAACGGGTTCACTTCTTCTTGCAGTAAAACAGTCTCACCTAAACATAAAGCTCTGCCTTCCCGATCCATGCTTTCAAATGAAAAGGCCTGAGGAATAAAAGGAAATGCCTCGGCTCTTCTTCCGAGTACCACCGGATGGATGTTGCTTCGAAATCTTGTCGCCGTACATACGCCATTTACGACACTGGGCGTTGAATTGAGAATTCTAGCAAATTCTTTGCAGAGCCGTGATGGCTCCATACTCGTTTCTTCCACTTCATATCTCCTCCTGGAATCTATTTATAACGTACTTAGTATTAAAGATATGTGAAGATAGAAAAAATGTAACGCGTCAGCAGTCCATATTAGAGAGAATCAGTCTTTCTTGTATAATTTGGGGTTTTCTTCCTTTTTATAATCTCTTTAACTGTTAATTTTTAATAGATTAAAAGCTAAAATTGGTAGTTTTATTCCAGCTTTGATTTTTTTGTGGCGGCCATTTGTGACAAGCACCGGCTGCGCACACATACCTTTTAATTTGAGTTTCAGGCTAAGAAAAAAAGCCTTTATACAAGGCTTTCGGTAAATAATTCATACAGCCGTTTGGCTGCTCATTCAGTGACAGCTCACAGCTCTTTTGTCATCAAGACATGCGGGATGCCGTCTTCCATAAATTCCGGTGAATCTGTCTGATAGCCCAGTTTGTGATAAAAGCCTTCCGCATGTGTTTGTCCATGCAGTTTACATTGGGTGATGCCTTTTTCTTTTACCATGTTTTCTAATTCGCTTATGATGACTTTGCCCAACCCGTATTTACGGTAAGGCTTCAGGATGCAGATTCGTTCGAGCTTGCCTGTATGGTTTACGATGCGGACGCGTCCTGTGCCGGCAGGCTGATTTTCATGATAAACCAAGACATGCCCGCACTGATCCTCAAGCGTATCGAACTGATCAAATTCATCGGTTTCAGGTACTTGCTGTTCCTCAATGAATACTGCTTTTCTAATCTCAAGCGCTGCTTGTAAATCAATTTCCGTTGTTATTCTTTTTATCCTCATAATCAACCAATCCTTTTCACATGTTAGTCTGGACTGCACGGCTTGCTTGTGGTCTTATAGAAGTAACGATAAAATAATTATATTGTAAATGCAACAAAAAATGAAGGGTTTGAAAAGATATGACTGATATTTTGCGGGAAATCGGCATGATCGCACGGGCACTGGATTCCATCAGCAATATTGAATTTAAGGAATTAGACTTAACAAAAGGGCAGTATCTCTATCTTGTGCGTATATGTGAAAACCCGGGAGTGATACAGGAAAAAGTGGCGGAAATGATTAAAGTCGACCGAACAACAGCGGCGAGGGCAATCAAAAAACTGGAAATACAGGGGTTTATTGAAAAGCGTCCTGATGATCAAAATAAAAAAATAAAAAAACTGTTTCCGACTGAAAAAGGGAGAAAGGTTTATCCGTTATTGCAAAGAGAAGGAGAGCATTCTGCGGAGGTAGCTCTGTCCGGCTTTACATCTGAGGAAAAAGAAACCATTTTCAGCCTTCTTCAGCGGGTGAGAAAAAATATAGAACATGATTGGGAATATGTGAAGAAGGGGAATAAAAGAGATTATTAATGGTCATTAATTCCTTTTAGTGAATGATTACATTGTGAATGATTACATTGTGAATGATTACATTGTGAATGATTAAAGTCATAAATGGATACGTTATCTGTGACATCTCCTTCCTCGGTTCCTGCTTCAACATAGCCGATAGGCTTATTTTTAACGAAAAGTATCAATTATGGTATATTTAAATAAGAAAAAATAATTGAAGCGGGGAATGATATGAGTACAATCGAAAAACAAAGACGTAAGAAATTCAGAGTGAAATCAATCGTACGGGCCATCATGGTCATCATCGGCGGAATTATTGCCGCGTATGGACTGGAAACCGTATTGATTCCGAATAGTGTATCTGACGGCGGTGTAACCGGACTCAGCATTGTCGGTTCACAGCTGTTTCATTTGCCTCTTGGGATCTTAATTGCGGTGATCAATATACCGTTTGTCTGGTTAGGATATAAGCAAATCGGGAAAGGTTTTGCGTTTCTATCAATTATCGGTATTGTCTCACTTGCCGCGGGCACGAGTTTTTTCCACCACACACCGGCTATCATCGAGGGAGACACCCTGTTAATCACCGTTGTCGGCGGGATTATTCTCGGCTTTGGAATGGGATTGGCATTGCGTAACGGCGGCGCATTAGATGGAATTGATATGCTGGCTGTGCTTCTGTCACGGAAATTGCCGTTTGGCACGAGCGACCTCATTTTATTTTTAAACATGTTTGTGTTTATTTTTGTTTCTTTTGTATTTGGGCTGCAAGGCGCATTGCTTTCCGTCATTGCTTACTACATTGCTTCTAAGGTGATTCATGTGGTTGAGGAAGGCTTAAGCGGTTCTAAAACATTTCAGATTATCACCAATGAGCCTGCATTAATGGTAGAGACCATTCGTGAAGAATTGGGCCGGAGCGCTACTTATAAAGAAGCATACGGCGGTTTTTCTCATGAAAAATTCCAAGAAATCACATGTGTCATCAACCGTTTGGAAGAAACCAAACTGAAAGAAATTATTAATGACATTGATAAACAAGCCTTTGTGACGGTATATGATGTCGCAGAAGTAAAAGGCAGTAATTTCAGAAAAGTCCATAATCATTAAGAAGCGAGCTGCCGTTAATCGGCAGCTTTTTTTAATAAAGGAGAAAAAACTTGCAAAAATAGAATGACGGCTGTATATTATTGATATATCAAACATTGACTAGTCAATTAATTGCGCAAAAGAAAGTGGGGATGGGTTTTGACAGCATGTTGTTCAGAGGAAGGCGAGATTTTATATCAGCTCCAATCACTGCATAAAGTGATCGGCACGAAGTTTGAAGCGTGCACCGGAATCAGCCAATCCCGCCTTGAGCTTCTCGCCGTGCTTTTTTACGTCGATGAGATCAGCCAAAGCGATCTTCAGAAAAAGGTGAATATTGATGGCGCAGCCGTGACAAGACACTTGAAACAGCTTGAAGCCAAAGAAATGGTCACAAGAAGGCGGAAGCCCGAGGACAACCGAATTATACTTGTCCGGCTTACTGAACAGGGGCGGGAGAGAATCGAGGCTTCCAAAAAGGAGAAGGAGCGTTTCATAAAGGAAATGCTTGCCGGTGTCAGCGAGGAAGAACGCAGTATGTTAAAAAACGTATTGTCACAGATGCAGAATAATATAGAAAATATGAAAGCATAGGAGTGTTTTACACATGAAAACAGAACTGAAAACAAACGACTTTATGGACATTATGAAAGGGCGCCGTTCCATTCGGAATTATGATCCGGCTGTTAAAATCAGCAAAGAAGAAATGACTCAAATCCTGGAAGAAGCAACGACAGCGCCGTCTTCAGTCAACGCGCAGCCGTGGCGTTTTCTCGTCATTGACAGCCCTGAAGGAAAAGAAAAACTCGCGCCGCTTGCCAGCTTTAACCAAACACAAGTCAGCACATCATCTGCGGTGATCGCGGTTTTCGCAGATATGAACAGTGATGACTATTTAGAAGAAATTTATTCAAAAGCGGTCGAACTGGGCTACATGCCGCAGGAAGTAAAAGACAGACAAATCGCTGCGTTGACGGCGCATTTTGAAAAACTGCCGGAGCAAGTGAACCGTGAAACGATTCTGATTGACGGAGGACTCGTTTCCATGCAGCTGATGCTTACGGCACGCGCGCACGGCTATGACACAAACCCGATCGGCGGCTACGATAAAGAAAAGATTGCCGAGGTTTTCGGAATGGATAAAGAGCGTTATGTACCGGTCATGCTGTTATCAATCGGAAAAGCGGCAGACGAAGGATATGCTTCCTACCGTCTTCCTATCGAAACAATCGCACAATGGAAATAAGGTTGAAGTGAAGCTGAGAGGAGAGGGACAGTGGACATGATTGCGGCTGTTTTCGTCGGAATTGTAGCTTTAGAACATATATTTATCATGATACTTGAAATGTTTTTTATCAATTCGAAGGCAGCTAAGCGGTCCTTCAAATTGCCGAAGCATTTAGAAGGTGATCGGAATGTAGCGGTCATGTTTGCAAATCAGGGTCTGTATAATGGATTTCTGGCTGCCGGCCTCATTTGGGGGCTGATCCTCGGAGCTGATCCGATTGGCCATATGATTCAAATGTTTTTCGTCATCTGCGTGGTCATCGCGGCCATTTTCGGAGGCTTTACTTCAAACAAATCAATTATCGTAAAACAAGGACTTCCGGCTGTTTTAGCGCTTATTTTTCTTTTATTGGCGTAGCAGACGGAATGAGGGCTTCCGGAAAGGAAGCCCTCTTTTTTTATTCTGTTTTGAAAATCATTCCTTATATGCATCAGTTTCATGCAAACTAACAATTAGAAGTTATAGATCGGGTAACGTATGATAAGTGAAAATAACAAATCGCGGAGGCAATCAATGGATTGGCATCAGATTAATTATTTTCAGACAGTGGCGCAAGTGCAGCATATTACACAGGCAGCAAAACAGCTGTCCATATCTCAGCCCGCTCTCAGCCGTTCGATTTCAAAGCTTGAAGACGAGCTGGGCGTTCAGCTTTTTGATCGCAAAGGCAGGAATATTTATTTGAATCGGTACGGGAAAATGTTTTTGCATCGTGTGGAACAATCTATCAGACAAATTGAAATCGGTAAGCAGGAAGTGTGGAATGAAATCCATCCCAACAACGGCACAATATTGTTGTCTTTTTTGCCGTCGCTTGGCATGAGTATGGTTCCGGATGTGATCAGCTCGTTTCAACACATGTATCCTCATGTCAATTTTCAGTTGACCCAAGCATCAAATCAGCAGATTATCGAGCAATTAACGTCAAGAGAAGTGGACATCGCATTGACTTCGCTTCGTGATGAAAACGATGAGGTGATCTGCCAGCCGCTTTTAACAGAAGAGTTATATTTAGCCGTTTCTGCTGAACACCCGCTCGCCTCATATGATGAAATTGATTTGAAAATGGCGGAGCATGAACCGTTTATCTCTTTTAAAGATACAAATGTTCTTCACGGCATGATTAAAGAGTTGTGTGAAAAAGCGGGATTTTCACCGGATGTCGTATTTGAGGGAGAAGATATTGTGACAGCTTCCGGGTTAGTCGGCGCTAAACTGGGGGTGTCTCTTATCCCTGACTTGCACGTTTTTGATAAAACAAAGGTCAAACTTCTCAGTGTCACCAATCCGATCTGTGAAAGAGAGATTGGTTTGGCTTGGAGGAAAGACGGCTATTTATCGCCGGCAGCGGAGAATTTTATAGCGTTTATTCAAACCCGGCTTAACAGAAAAGGGGGAAGATAAATGACTTACATTCGCCGCGGCACACTTCAATTCAAAAAGGTAAACTTCGCTTTGTTTGCTGGCGGATTTTGCACGTTTGCCATCCTTTGGGGAACGCAGCCGCTGCTGCCTGATATCGCAAACGATTTTCACCTGTCACCGGCGGTTTCAAGCTTAAGCCAATCAGCGGCAACGATTGCTTTAGCCATCAGTCTGGTATTCGCCGGTTTTTTATCAGAAATGTACGGGCGGAAGCAGATAATGGGCGTGTCATTATTTGCTGCATCCGTCCTAGCCGTTCTCACAGGGTTTGTTTCGGACTTTCAGCTGCTCGTCGTTTGCAGGGCGCTGCAGGGAGCCGCATTAGCGGGGCTTCCCGCGGCGGCAATGGCTTATTTAGCTGAAGAAATTGAGCCGGACAGCTTGGGAATGGCAATGGGGCTTTATATCAGCGGAAATTCGATTGGCGGCATGACGGGACGCATCATCAGCGGCTTTCTGACGGATTCCTTCAGCTGGCATACGGCTTTGCTGACGATCGGCCTCATCAGTTTGCTGGCAAGTATTATCTTCTGGACGATCCTTCCTGCCTCTTCTCATTTTACGCCCCGGACATATAAAAGAAACGACATTTTCACCTCATTTTACCGTCAATACAGGACGCCCGGTTTCGGCTGCCTTTTGATCATCGGTTTTTTATTGGAAGCCGGCTTTGTATCTTTATATAACTATATCGGTTTTCAATTGATGAAGCCGCCTTATTCACTAAGCCAAACGGCAGTCGGATTTATTTTTCTCGTATACCTTGTCGGAACGTTCAGTTCAACGTGGATGGGCATGTTAGCAGACAAATACGGCAAAAGAAAAATCCTGCCATTCTCATTGGTGATTGTCATGATTGGTGTCTGCATTACTTTATCTGCTGATATAGGGATCATGATTTTAGGAGTTGCGATTTTCACATTCGGCTTTTTTGCGGGCCATTCGATCTCCAGCAGCTGGGTTGGCGAACTGGCCGTCCGCGATAAGGCACAGGCCGCGGCCTTATATTTGTTTTCCTATTATGTGGGAGGGAGCATTGGGGGGACTGCAAGCGGCGCTTTCTATCACCAATTCGGCTGGGGCGGCATTGCCGTCATGATTACGGCGCTTTCTGCCGTTTCAGCAGCCGTTTCAGTCTGGCTGGGATTATTGACGAAACGAAAAAAAGATAAACACCAATAGGCGTTTATCTTTTTTGAATTACAGATAAATGCTTACAGCAGAATAGATGAGCAGCAGACACATCAAGATGCGAAACGCTTTATCGTGTTTCTCAAAGAGATGTTTAAAAACAGAGCCGAATGCCGACCACAGCAGTAAAGCCGCCCAGCCCAGGAGAATAGCCGACGCGAGCCAGAACGCAATCAATGGATACGTGTGCTGAAATGGCAATATAAAAGCGCTCATTAAGGTTAAAAAGAATAAAATACTCTTTATATTGATCATTTGAAACAGAAATCCCGATAGAAAAGACGATCGGGTTTTTTCAGAATCGCCTTTTGATGTTTTGGGCAGCGAAATCTGCCAAGCCAAATAGAGCAAATAGACGGCTCCGGCAATTTTAAAGTAAGGTTCCACGACGGGAATCCAATGATAAACACTCATTGTGAACAGACCGCTGAGAATGCCGAGCACTGCAAATCCCGTCAGGATTCCGCCGTTAAAACGCCATGAACCGATAAAGCCGGCTCTGCGCGCTTCATTCATCATTAAAATATTGCTCGGCCCGGGCGTAATAGATGTCATCAGGACATAAGAAAGAAAAGCTATGATACTCATTAAATCACCTTCATTTGCTAATGTGATGGAACCGTTTTTTATTGTATGATAAGAATAGTTATAAATAAAATTGAAAAATAAAATCGCATTATTGATTTTTTCGATACATCTTAGAGGTGAATTCATATGGAGATCAGACATCTTATTACATTTCAGGCCATTGTAGATAAGGGAAGCTATACAGGGGCCGCGGCGAAGCTGGGATACACGCAGTCGACGATTACGACTCATATTCAGGCGCTTGAACAGGAGATCGGCGGCGCATTATTTACGTACGAAAAAAGGCGTCTGAAACTGACGCCTTTAGGGAGAGAGCTGATACCGTTAGCCGAGGATTTACTTTCCGCCCATGACAAGATCAAAAATATGCAAAGCATTCACGAGGTGAAGGGCGTTTTAAAAATTGCGGCGCCGGAGTCTTTGACCATTTCCAGACTGGGGCCGATTATCAGAGAATATTCCATGAAGTATCCGAACGTCAATATCATATTGAGCAACGGAACATGCGGGCAGAATCAGGTGGAATTAGTAAGCGGCCGCGTGGATATTGCATTTATGGTGTATCCGGAGATACAAATGGAAAAATGCATACATCATTCTTTATTGGAGGAACGCATCGTCCTCGTGGCGGGCAATGACGCCCCGGAACATTTTGACGACTATCAACAAAGCGGCAAGCACTTTTTTATTACAAATGAAGAAGGATGCAGCTATCGGACTATGTTTGAACGATTTCTCGTCAAACATGATATCAGTCATTTACAAACAATGGAACTTTGGAGTATAGAGGCCATTAAGCAGACGGTGATGAGCGGACTCGGTTTCTCCGTTTTACCTTATATTACGGTAAAAGAAGAGGTAAAAGCGGGGAAGCTGAAAATTCTTCAGCAGTCTGAGCCGTTCGAGCGGCTTTATTCTCATATGCTGGTCAAAAAGAAAAAATGGCAGCTTCCGGCCGCTGAAGCTTTTGTGTCGCTTGTTCTTGAGTCGTTTGGTGATAAATAATGTTTAGGTTAATTTGAAAGCCGATGCCTGCGCGCATCGGCTTTTGTTTTTGTCCGGAATCTTAATGACATTTTCGATGTCAGCCAGCTTTGACTCCATACCTACCTTTTTTAAAAAAAGAGAGCTGATCAGCAAATATGGTATGATTTACATAATCAGGGAGTGAGAAGATGAATATGAAGAGGGCATATTACGCTATTTTATACAGCCAGACCGCTATCAACTTGGGGTTCTCACTTTATACGATGGCTGTCATCTTGTTTTTGTTTACAAAAACCGGTTCGACGGCGATGGCCTCTCTTATGACGTTCGTCAGCATTGTATGTCGCGTATTGGGCAGCGCCGTTTTGCCGCTGGTCACCGGCCGGTTCACGCTTCGGTCTTTGTTAATCGGTTCTCAATTGATTCAGATCACACTGTTAGTCTGTTTGTTTTTTGTCATCCAAACCGGTTCATCCGCATTCTTTTTTCTGATGTTTTGTCTGATCGGAGGCATTTCTTTTTGCAACGGATGGTTTGCTCCGATAAAAAGCGCGCTGATTGGGGAAATCATTCCTCCTGATCGAAGGGCGAAAGCGAACGGTTTATTATCTGCGGCGGATCAGACCGTTCAGTTTGCGGGGTGGTCTCTCGGCGGCGTCATCATAGCGTTCTTGGGAGAGAGCGATACAATGATCGTCACTGTCATGTTATTGGTTTCTTCGGTTTTGGGCATCATTCTGTTTCTTCAAGTACGCATGTGTGCGCCGGCAGCAGTCAGGGAACGTTCCCTTTTTGCAGATGCGGCAAGCGGCTGGGTGTATTTATTTCGGCAAAAGCAGCTGAGGGTTCTCATTGTGATGGATGTGATCGAATCGTGGGCAGGCATGATATGGATCGGGTCTGTGTCCTTGACTTATGTGCATGACGTCCTTCATAAAGGAGAGGCTTGGTGGGGGTATGTCAACGGAGTCTATTATGCAGGGACGATGATCGGCGGACTGATCATCTATAAGTTATCCGGTCAGTTTCAGCATCATCTCATTCCGCTTATGCTGACGGGAGCCTTGGCATATGGAATGTTCACGTTTATTTATGGGTTGATCACAAGTGCCGTTACGGCCCTTTTTCTGGTGCTGTGTATGGGGCCGGCTTGTGTATTACGAGATCTCGCGCAGGAAACATTGCTTCAAAACATCACGACCGAGAAGACACGGGTCAATATATTAGCGGCGAGATCAGCTTTAGTTCAGTTTATTTTTATGTTTTCCATTATCGGAACGGGGGTCATCTCGGATGTATTCGGCGTGCGGTTTATTTATATTGGCGCAGGCCTCCTCTTATTAATTTCGGCTTTTATCGGATTTTCTCAGCTGCGAATGAAGAAGATGGTACAAAGCCGCATGTAGTGTAGTATAATGAGGAACGTACGTTCTATATCGAGAGAGGAGAGGGTAATGTGGGACATCTGGCACTGCAATTGTATGATTATCATCTTTGGGCAAATCAGCAAATATTCACCCGGCTTAAAGAGCTTCCGGAGGATGTGTACCGTAAGGAGATTCAAAGTGTCTTTCCGTCGATAGCCGGTGTATTGACTCATGTGTATCTGTCGGATAAGGGGTGGTTTGATGTGTTCTCCGGAGAGCGTCTGGAGGATACGCTGAAATCAGCTGAACAGCAAAAAGAGGACATCTTGTCTAAAGAGATAGAAGAGCTGGAAGATATGTTTTTGGAATTATCAGATCGATATCAATTATTTTTGCAAAAGGAAGAAAATATCAGTCTCCCCCTTGAAATAGAGCATCCGTCAGGAGACATCATGAAAACCGCAGCGGCCGATATGATCCTCCATGTTGTGAACCACGGAACGTATCATCGCGGGAATATAACAGCCATGCTCAGACAGATGGGGTATGCTTCTGTGCCGACGGATTACGGTATGTATTTATATATAAACAAAAAGTAAACAAGACAGCCAACGCGGCTGTCTTGTGATATCCGTAAAACAGCCAAATCATATGAGTGATTTGGCTGTTTCGTTTGCTATGCCATGTTCTGCAGCCGTTCTAAACTGTTTTTCCAATTCGCTTCAAGCGCTGTAAAAGCAGCGGCGGCATCTTGCTGTTCTAATGCGTGAATGATATCAGAGTGTTCATTATATGATCTGTTTAAAGCGCCGTTTTCACTGAAATAGCGGATTTCCATTCTCTGAATTTTGACTTTCAGGCTTACAAGCAATTTGTGAAGTTCGGCGTTGTCCGCAAGCAGAATGATGCGATGGTGAAATGCATTGTCCGCTTCCAGGATGGCCAGTTTATCGCCGTCTTTCATTGTTTGAAGAAGATTTTCATTCAGCTGTTTCAATTCCTGAATCACGGCATCGTCCACATGCGGGAGAGCTTGCTGCAATGCGAGTTTTTCAAGCGTCCAGACGATGGAATACAAGTTTTCCGCTTCTTTTAACTCAATCGGAGCGACAAGCGTCCATCTGTTCGCTTTTGTTATCACCAAGCCGTCATCTTCCAGCCGCAATAAGGCTTCCCGTATCGGGGTGCGGCTGATTCCCAATGTTTCCGACAAATCCTTGTCCTTTAACTTTGTTTCCGGTTTGAGCTTGCCCGTTATGATCCAGTTTCTGAGTGTGCGATACACTTCGTCCCGCATGATGGTTCTTTTCAGCACAGGTTCTTTGTTTTGATTATCCAATGGAACACCTCATGAATCGTAGTATACATATTTGCATTTTACCACAGTCCGGGCGCTGGTTAGAAATGAAGAGGGACGTCTAAGAATGAATCGAACCGAGATGCTTCATCTCAATATGCTGAAAGTCAGCGGAGCCGCCTTCAGAAAAGAGCGTGATTCCCTGATCTTCGTGTTTTGGGAACACTTCATTTGTCAAAACGGTTTTTCCGTCGTCTGCAAATACTTCAATACTTGTTTTGTCTACGAGAATTTTCAGATGGACGCGCCCTTTGTTTCCGTCAAATGGGGCTTTGCTTTCGGCGTATGCACCGGTTTTATCAGGCTGGTCTGTAAACGATCTGTTCACATAGGCATAGCCGTCTTCTGCCGAAATACCGACATCAATATGCCGACTTTGGTCTGCTGATTCTCTGAGTCTGACGCCTGCATTTTTGATATCTGACCAAGCGATATCCATATCAAGCTGATATGTATCACCTGTGATCGGCAGTGTCTCTGAACCGTTCACCTGTTTGTGTTCTATGCTGTCAGTTGAAGAGGTTAATTGGTTCAATGCTTCAACCGGCTCTGACACTAGGCTGTATGTGCCGCCTTCCTGCTGCTGAAGGCGGATTTCACGGACGATAGAATCCGTGCCGTTAAAGCCGTTTTTTAGTGTCGGTGTTTCATTCGGATAATCCCAGTTGTTCATCCATGCCAGCGCATAGCGTTTTGTCAGAGGATCTTCGCTATTACCGTCCTCAAATGTGACGCCGCCGTACCAGTCAAAGCCGTAATCGAGCCATTGCGGTTCTTCTTGATCGGCGGTAAATTCCTTCCCGTCAAAGTTTCCGGTCCAATACGCGTACGTATTCGGTTTGCCTGCGGGTTTGCCGTTTGCGCTTGCGCCCAGAACCCACTTGGCTGTTCCGTCATCTGCACGCATCATATAAAGGTCGGGGCATTCGACGAGGCCGATCTGCTGAGTGATAAAACCGCCCGTGTATTTCCAATTTTTTAAATCGGGTGATTCATAAAAACCGATTTTTTCGCCTTCGGCCATGGCCATCACCCATTTGTCATCCTGTTCATCCCAGATCACTTTCGGGTCCCGGAAATCCTTAGTTCCCGGATTTTTCATCACGGGCTGATCACTATAGGAAGTAAACGTTTTTCCTTTGTCCGTGCTGTACCATAAATATTGTTCCTGGGCTTTTGTTTTGGCTGTCGGCTGCGTTGTGACGGCGACCAGCGCGTTTTTGCCGAAGCCCGCGGTGTTGTGTTTATCAATGACGACAGAGCCGGACCATATATCGCCGTTTTCGTTGGTGTATTTCGGAATAGCCGTGCCTTCGTCCGTCCAGTGCACCAAGTCCTCTGATACGGCGTGCCGCCATTCTGTGCCGTTGCCGTTCGGGTAATCCCGATTATAAAGATAGTAGTAATGATATTTCCCCTCGAAAAAAATGGGCTTTTGAGGGTCGTTTTTCCATTTGTCCGGGGTCGTAAAATGATACGCCGCCCGGTAATCCTTCTTATGCTCCGTGTTTGTGTCAGAGGAATTGTGGCTTTTGTTCGGCAGTAAGCCGACAAACAGGAACGCACCCAAAAAGATCAATATTACAACGGGCCATTTTCGTGCCATGATTGAGTTCACCATCTTGTTGAGAAATAAAAGAAAATGCCAATGAAGTATCGGCATTTTCTTTTTGTTGTTATTAGTTGTTAACCGTAAGCTGTCCTTGTTCAAGGATGCTGTTTTTAACAACGGATGTTTTCTTGCCTTTGATGTTCATTAAGAAGCTTGGCGCAAATGTTGCCTTTTTATCCTCAAAGAAGCCTCTGTTTGTCATGTAGCTTGTGATCACGACATTGTTGCCTTTGGCTTGCGGCACTGCGAAGTGAGAGTAAGTGAACGTTACATCGTTAGGATCAAGACCCATTTGCAGTACAAGACCAGTTTTGTTCAGCGGCTTGTAAGGACCTGTTAAAGAGTTTGATACATAACCAAGCATGTAGATATCGTTGGAGTTAATACCGTCGATCGTCATTTTTGAACCGCGTGAATCAGTGAACAGGTACCATTTGCCGTTCATTTTGAAAACATTCGCGCGCTCGATTTCATCAGTTACCGTGTTTGAAGTGATCAGCGGCTTCATGACTTTTTTCAATGTGTAGTCATCGTTTAACTCTACCATACCGAGGGCGCCGTTCGCTAATTCAGCATCGCGTTTTTTAGCACTTTGCTGAAGCTTCTGACTTTCTTTACGGAAGAAGTTTGTGCTGCCGCCGTAGTACGCTTTGTTAAATAAAGATTCTTCGCCTTGGTATCCGTTATCTGTTCCAGTGTTGGCTTCGAATACAAGGTATTTATGGCCTTTGTCTTCAACGTAGTGAGGGTCTCTCAGCGTATGGTTGTCGCCGGATGTATAGTTCCCTTCATCGATAAACTGCTGAACGTTTTGATATGTTTTTCCGTCACCGTCAAAAATCGTTTTATGATCTTCCACTCCGTTGATCTTGAGCGTGTCATCAGATTTTGACACATTTACCTGCGCCGTTGTCAGGCTTTGTTTGCCGTAATGTGTACCGGAAAAGTCAGTGTAGAATAAACGGATTTTCCCGTCAGATGTAAAGGTTGCAGAACCGGACCATTCTTGTGTCTGTTCTTTCAGGATTTCATCGTTGGCGTCGAACTTATCGCTGTCTTTAAAGACACGGCCCGCGTTTTTCCAGCTGTCGATCGAGTTGTCGCCGACTTTTTGATAAAACATGTAGATGGATGTGTCATCAGCGTCTTTCGGGCTTCCGGCAAGAGCAAACACGACGTGATAGCCGTTGTATTCAGCTACTGTTCCGTCAGCGTTTTGGAGCGGCCAGCTGTCCCACACATCCAGTCCTTTTGCGGACTCGATATTTTTAATTGTTGATTGGTCGAATTGAGGCACTTGGTATTTTTCACTTTGCTGCTGTTTAGGGATCTGCAGCATATCATGGCGTGTGATGTGAGAGACGCCGTACGTTTCTTTGTAAGGTTTTTGGGTATTTTCTTTCGCGAAGGCTTGAGTCGCTCCCCCTGCCAGAAGTGCAGTCGTAAAAGTTAGAACTGTGGCTCGTTTTGCAAATTTTTTGATGTTCATGTTCATGTCTCCTTTTGTATGTACCTTTTTTGCGATCTGCCGATTCGATCCTCCTGCATTCATGGATGGCAGGTTTGTTACAGAAAAAAAGACCTAAAATATGTATGGGGTGACGCCAAAGAATACACTTTGCCCTTAACACATTTTAGGTCTTGCCTGCTTTATCAGTAACAATCCTGCATGATTTACTTGTCGACATCATTCTATTAGACTCTGATTCTATTGACAACTGGTCTATTTTCCTCTTTTGGATGATAGTAAAATGAAAAAAGGCCTTTTAATATATGGGTAATTGAGACTAAGGGGTGCTCTGGGCCTAGGAAAAAACCTCTCTAAAAAAGAGAGGTTATTTTTTCTTGATAGATAATAAAGCGATGGTAGCTAAAATCAGCAAAGTACCCAGCCATTCTGATATTCCGAAGGGAACATGCAGCCAGATCACAGCTAAAAAAGCTGCCGACAGCGGCTCTGCACAGGCGAGCAGGCTGGTTTCAGAGGCACTCAGATATTTCAGGCTTTCCAAGTAGCAATAAAAAGCGATGAGCGTTCCGAAAATGATGATAAACACGATCGCGGCATATGCAGGAAAGGACCACTCGCCTTCAAATTTCCAGGGCGGGCGGATCAAGCTGAGGGCGGCTCCGCCGATCAGCATGCCCCATCCGACAATAATGGCCGATCCCCATTTCTTCAGCAGACGATGCGGCTGAAGGGTGTAAAACGCCAGTGCAAACGCCGAACTGATGCCCCAAAAGACGGCCAGACCGGATATGGACAGGCTTCCGACATTCCCGTGCGTGACCAAAATGAATGTGCCGGCAACCGCCAATAAGACGGCGAGCAGCTCTTTTGCTGAAGGAATTCTCTTTGCGCGAATCGCTAAAAAGCATGTAATGATCGCTGGCCCTAAATACTGAAGAACGGTAGCAGTTGCCGCGTTGCCGTACTCAATTGCCGCGAAGTAGGTGTATTGAACGCCTAACATTCCGAAAATCCCGAATAAAAGAAGGGGAATTCTGTCCCGTCTGTCTTTCCAAACAGCCCATATCCGTCCTTTTTCTTTGCGGTACGCGATGCCGAGCAGAAGCGCCCCTGACACCAGAAGGCGCACCGAAGTCAGCCATTCTGTATTAAAATGGCGGTGCTGGAACAGATACTGGGCAACCGTTCCCGAGACCCCCCATAAGATAGCTCCTGTCAGCACAAGCCAAATGCCTGTTGTTCGTGAATAAGAAAGAGCAGCGTGTTTTTCCAGGATAGACACCCCCGATTCTGATGTTGTGATGCTAACTTACAATAATTAGGAAATCGAACGTCTTCCATGTGATATATTATATATTGTATATTTTATATTAAATTCCGTCAAAATAATTTTCGGAGAAAGCGCTTACGAAACGCCGTCTGATGATTGAGCAATAAAAAAACACCCCGGCTGGTTTCCGGGGTGTGTTGATTATTCTGCAATCGCGTCTGTTAAAACAGGAACGACTTGTTTCTTTCTGGATACGACGCCTTTTAAAAGAGCCGTGTTGTTTTCTAAAGTCACGTTGAATGCTTTTTCCACTTTTGACGCTTGATCACCGATGGCAAGCGCAAGGGAATCGTTTTCCAGAATATCCGTAATCACGAGAAGGAACAGGTCAAGGTTCTTCTCAGCAATTACTTTTGAAAGAGCCGCTTCTAATTCCGGCTGCCGCTTTTTAACATCTTCAATATCAACTGTGTTGACTTGGGCGATTTCGACTTTTTTGCTGCCGAGCGTGAACTCTTTCGCATCAAGAGAAATCAGTTCTTCCACAGTTTTTTTGCTTAAGTCGGCGCCCGCTTTCAGCATGTTTAAGCCGTACTCTTCCGCATCTACGCCGGCAATTTCAGCGAGCTCTTTTGCCGCTGCGATATCTTGCTCCGTGCAAGTCGGAGATTTAAATAACAGAGAGTCGGAAATGATTGCTGACAGCATGAGGCCCGCAATTTCTTTCTCGATTTTCACGTTATTTTCTTTGTACATTTTGTTTAAGATCGTAGCCGTACAGCCGACCGGCTCAGCACGGTAGTAAAGAGGTTCCGCTGTTTCGAAGTTGGCGATACGGTGGTGGTCGATAACTTCAAGAACCTGAACGTCTTCGATATCCTTGATGCTTTGCTGGCGTTCATTGTGGTCAACAAGGATGACGCCGTTTACTTCGTTTGCGGCTGTTTCCACCAAACGCGGGCTTTCCTGCTTGAAATAATCAAGCGCGTATTGTGTTTCGCCGTTGACTTGTCCGAGGCGGACGGGCTCAGCATTGAAGCCGAGTTTATTTTTTAGATCAGCGTAGGCAATGGCAGAGCAAATGGTATCTGTGTCTGGGTTTTGATGTCCGAAAATAAGAATTTTTTCCATAATAACTCCTTGTCCTTTTTTGTAGTGTAAACAATCTTTTTATAGTTTAACACGTCTTGAGGAGGGTGTAATCTTCAAAACCTTAAAAATTGATGTGAAAAAGAAGCATTTTTGTTGAGAGGTGGAGAGGATTGCGAGTAAAATACTGGGTAAGTCAGATGCTAATCAGCATATAGTATCAAAAAAGGTACTATGGAGGATGAAAAATGAACATATATCCGAATAAAGAAGGTTGTCCGGTTGAACTGACGCTTTCCGTTATCGGAGGAAAGTGGAAGGGTATTTTGTTTTATCATATGATCGGCGGAAAAAAGCGGTTTAATGAGTTTCGGCGCATTTGCCCCAGCATTACGCAGCGTATGCTGACGCTTCAGCTTCGCGAGCTTGAGGCGGACGGCATCGTGCATCGCGAGGTATATCAGCAGGTGCCTCCAAAGGTGGAGTATTCTCTTACCGAATTCGGCAGGTCGCTGGAACCGATCGTTTTGCAAATGAAGAAATGGGGAGATGCCAACCGGGAGTTTCTCGAGGCATACCGGGAAAAAACGTCTCCTCAAGATCAGTCCGCTCAAAAATAAGAAGCAGCAAAGGATTAAATTCCTTGCTGCTTTTTTTTATTTCATCGCGATGGCTTTTCTGGCGTTGCGCACATCATTTTTCAGCAATTCGCTCAGGTTGTAAGCCGGATATTGACCGCGTTCTTCCATATACTCAAAGACCATTTGGTGCCACTTGATGGCCGCGTTTAAGTGCTTGACGAAGACGTGTCTTAATTGAGGTGTGGCCGTCTCTGTAATGGCTCCGGCATAATTGCGGACAGATGTTTTGGCCAGAATGAGCAGGCCGCCGCTGTAAAAGGAGGAATCAGAGCGCTCTTCTGTTTCATCCTCACGAAAGGCGGGAGCTTCAGGGAAGAAAGGAAGCAGTTCACGCAGATTTTGTTCCAGCGAATGGATGGAAAATCTGTAAAGCTGTTTTAATCTGGCATCGCTTACGTCCCGCTCTGTTCTTTTTAATTTCACAAGTCCGTTTGCCTGGAAAGCCACTAACTCATGCAGTTCTAACGTTTCATGCCATGCTAATGTTCTCCGCTCAGTCATGGTGTAAGAATCTCCTTTATCCTTCATTTTCACTTTCAGCATATGCCCCGGTCCCGATGTTGTTCCTGATGTTTTGAAGTTTCCAGAAAGGGAAACTCAATGTAAAGGAAATACGAAATAGAGGTGAAACTATATGTGGGACATGATAAAGAACTTCTTCCTTTTCAGCAGCGGGGTTTTGCAGGCGACCACTCTCTTACTTATCGTTATCGTCTTGTTATATGTACGAAAAACCAAAAAGAAAAACAGAGATACTTCTGGTTTCATGGATGATCAGGATCACTGATACAACGGGCATTCTTTCACTGGGATGTCCGTTTGTCTGTTTTCATGTTTCACATGGAACATTGCGGCTGTCCGCGCTCATTTTACTTGCGATTTCGACTTATGTTAAAATATATACGTGTATTTTGGAGAGTTTATGGAAAATTCAGGTCTTGAAAGAGACATTGCGGCGTCAAAAGAGCAGTCGTCTAAGCTGCTCTTTTCTATTCGTATGTTCGAATGATACAAGGTTTGAGGTGAGTAAGTGAAAAATACAAGGGCTCTAATAGAAGGCGCCATTTTGATCAGTATTTTTGCAATCATTTCCCTTTTGGTCGTGTACCTCCCTTTACTGGGGGCAATTCTTTTCTTTGCTTTGCCGCTGCCGATCATTCTTTACACCATTCGGCACGGTCTGAAGCCCGGGGTATGGATGGGGCTTGCCAGCCTTCCTGTCAGCTTTGTTGTAAGTTCGTTTACCGGGCTTACAGGCGCTTTTACGGCGGCCTGTACGGGAATCGCCATGGGATATTATTTTAAAAAGAAACAGCCCGGCTATGCGGTTGCTGCCGGCGCTATGGCGTATGTGCTGTGCGGCGTCGTTTTTTTTGTGGTCAGCATCGTGTTTCTTAATATGAATGTGGTTGATACCACCATGTCCCAGCTTCGGGAGTCGCTGTCTGTGGCTGATACCATGTCAAAGCAGCTCGGTTATGGAGACCAGTTCGGGAAGCAGATCAAGCTGATGGAAAGTCAGCTGAGCACGGTTCAACATCTTTTTCCGACAGTGCTCGTATTGACCGGCATCGTTTTTTCTTTCCTCAGTTATGCTATGGCAAGGCCGCTTTTACGGCGATTTTCCCCTGATCTTCCGAAGATGAAGCCTTTTAGAGAGCTCAAACTCCCGCAAAGCGTTGTCATTCTGTATTTTATTGTGACGATATTAGGGTTTCTGCCTTTAGAAAAAGGGCATATGCTGTATTCGGTTTCATTGAATGGGGGATTTATTCTCAGCTTGCTGATTTGTATTCAAGGATTAGCGTTTATTTTTTTCTATTGCCGCGAAATGGAGATGCCGAAAGCCGTTCCTGTATTAGCAATTGTGCTGGGGGTGCTTTTTCCGCTCATCTTGTCCGTGTATCTCCTCTTAGGCATCATTGACATAGGCTTTAACATAAGAAATAAGGTGACGCGAAATTGAGTGTGACTTACAGGTGGGGAGTTGATAGAAATGCCTAGTTTTTATGAAAAACCGTTGTTTCGGTATCCCATCTATGCATTGATTGCATTGTCAATCATCATAATTCTCATCAGCATTTACTTTAACTGGCTGATAGGAGCCATCGGCGTTGTGCTGCTCGCCGTGATCTTGTTTTTCATTAAGCGTGCGGATTCTCTGATCAGAAAAGAAATTGACGATTATATCTCCACGTTATCGTATAGATTGAAAAAAGTAGGCGAAGAGGCATTAATGGAAATGCCTATCGGGATTATGCTGTTTAATGATCAATATTACATTGAGTGGGCGAATCCGTTTTTGTCTTCCTGTTTTAATGAAAGCACGCTCGTCGGACGGTCGCTGTATGACACATGCGAGGCCGTCGTGCCGCTGATCAAGCAGGAGGTCGATTCGGAAACGATCACCTTGAATGAGCGGAAGTTTAAAGTAGTGATTAAAAGAGATGAGCGCCTGCTTTATTTCTTTGATGTGACAGAACAGATTCAGATTGAAAAGCAGTACGAAAATGAGAGAACCGTGCTGGCATATATCTTCTTAGATAACTATGATGACGTCACACAGGGGCTGGATGACCAAACGAGAAGTACGATGAACAGCCAGGTCACCTCATTATTAAATGCGTGGGCGCAGGAGTACGGCATTTTCCTGAAACGGACGTCCTCGGAGCGGTTTATCGCGGTGTTAAATGAACACATTTTAACGGAGCTTGAAAACGCGAAATTTTCGATTTTGGATGAAATCCGAGAAAAAACATCCGTTCACACTGTATCTTTGACCCTCAGCATCGGGATCGGCGCATCGGTTTCTTCCTTGAAGGAGCTTGGAGATCTGGCGCAGTCCAGCCTCGATTTGGCTCTCGGCCGCGGAGGCGACCAAGTGGCGATCAAAATGCCGAACGGCAAGGTGAAATTTTACGGCGGCAAAACGAATCCGATGGAGAAGCGCACAAGGGTGCGCGCCCGGGTGATTTCCCACGCGCTCAAGGAAATTGTCTCAGAAAGCAGCAATGTCATTATCATGGGGCACAAATTTCCTGATATGGACGCAGTCGGAGCCGCAATCGGAATATTGAAGGTGGCGCAGGCCAACGGCAAAGAAGGCTACATCGTCATTGATCCGAACCAGATCGGATCAAGCGTTCAGCGTCTGATTGAAGAAATTAAAAAATATGAAGAGCTGTGGTCGCGGTTCATCACGCCGGAAGAGGCGATGGAAATTTCAAATGATGACACGCTGCTTGTCGTCGTTGATACACATAAACCGTCCCTTGTGATGGAAGAGCGTCTCGTGAACAAAATCGAGCACATCGTTGTGATTGACCACCACCGCAGAGGCGAGGAATTTATTAAAGACCCGCTGCTCGTTTATATGGAGCCATACGCTTCATCCACCGCAGAACTCGTGACGGAGCTGCTTGAATACCAGCCGAAGCGGCTCAAAATCAATATGATTGAAGCGACGGCCCTGTTAGCTGGTATAATAGTGGATACGAAGAGTTTTTCCCTTCGCACGGGCTCGCGGACGTTCGACGCCGCTTCTTATTTGAGAGCGAAAGGCGCAGATACGGTTCTGGTGCAGAAAGTTCTCAAAGAATCCGTCGGTTCTTATATCAAGCGGGCGAAACTGATCCAGCATACGTCTCTTTATAAAGAACATATCGCGATTGCTTCTCTTCCTGAGAACGAAGAGGAGTACTTTGACCAGGTGCTGATTGCGCAGGCGGCTGATTCCCTCTTATCGATGAGTGAAGTGGAAGCTTCATTTGCGGTAGCCAGACGGGATGAGCATACGGTGTGCATCAGTGCGAGATCGCTGGGCGAGGTCAATGTGCAGATTATTATGGAGGCGCTGGATGGCGGAGGGCATTTAACCAATGCGGCAACCCAGTTATCGGGCATTTCTGTCTCAGAAGCGCTCGTCCGGCTGAAGGAAGCCATTGATGAATATTTTGAGGGAGGCGTTCAGAGATGAAGGTTATTTTCTTACAAGATGTAAAAGGTAAAGGAAAAAAAGGCGAAATGAAAAACGTAGCAGACGGTTATGCACATAACTTTCTCATTAAAAAAGGCCTCGCTGTCGAAGCAAATGCGACGAACATCAGCGCATTGAAAGGACAGAAAGAAAAAGAGAAAAAAGAAGCGATTGCCGAGCTTGAAAGAGCGAAAGATTTGAAAGAAACGCTTGAACAGCTGACTGTTGAGCTGAGTGCCAAATCCGGTGAAGGCGGCCGTCTATTCGGATCTGTCACAAGCAAACAGATTGCAGAAGCGCTGCAAAAAACGCATAAGATTAAAGTGGATAAACGGAAACTGGAGCTCCAAGACGGTATCCGTACACTGGGATATACAAACGTTCCTGTAAAGCTGCACCCTGAAGTTCAGGCTGTGCTGAAGGTTCACGTAAAAGAAGAAGCGTAAAATACAATGAAAAACCCGCCGATCCGGCGGGTTTTTTTCATGTCAGCAGACGGCGCAGCGCAAGAAAATGATGAGATTGTTTCATTTCCGATCGTTACCAGATTGCATATTATATTACATCATAACGAAGGATGTGTCGGTATGAAACGATTTTTTTCTGAAACATATTTTAATCATCCGGAGAATAAAAAGGCGCTGGAGCACTATCCGCTGATCGGTGACGGAAAAGACGGGGAAGTCTATCGTTTAACACACAACAAATGCGTAAAGTACTTCTTTGAAAAAGAGACATGCAAGAAGGAATTGGCAGCTTTAAAGACCGGACAAGGTTCCCCGGTGATTCCAAGACTGTATGAATACGGAGATCGTTATATTGTGATGGAATATGTCCAAGGCACCTCTCTTGCCCGCCATATCAAACAAGAAAAATCCCTGTCCGTCAAACTGACTGCTGATATTTTAAATATGCTGGATGAATTAAAGAAAATCGGTTTTACCAGATGGGATGCCGAAATCAGGCACATTCTGATCAATGAATACGGCAATCTTAAAGTCATCGACCATAAAAGAGCTTTTTCCGCCATTACCCGGTTTCCCGTAAAACTATTAAAAGGACTGGACAAATACGGCTTGGCGGATGAGTTTTTGAACACTATAAAAAAATTAAATCCGTCACGTTACCTGGAATGGCAGCCGCACATGTAAGTTTCTGAAAATCCGCACATGTAAGTTTCCTTTTTTTAGGGTCGTCATATGATATTTGTAACATTTGTTTGGTGGAGTGTGGAAAAAATGGCAGAATACATTATGGTTATCGGCGCTCATCCCGATGATGAACTATTGGGATCAGCGGGCACCATAAAACGGCTGATCAATGAAGGATATAAAGTGATTTCCGTTATTACGGCATTAGGAAGAAAAGAAGAAGCTCATCATATTAAACAATTAGGCGAACGCGCGAATCAAGAGCTTGGAATTGAGAAAGTCATCTTTTTGGAGCACACGAATTTAGAGCTGGAATGTATCCCTCTTCATAAGCTTGTCAAAGAATTAGAGCAGCTCATTCGCGTCTATCAGCCTGATAAAATCTTTACACATCATTACGGCGATATCAATATGGACCACCAGAGAACATTCCAAGCAGTTTTAACAGCCGCCAGACCGCTTCCGAATCAAAAGCCTATCGAACTGCTTACGTTTGAAACGCTATCTTCAAGCGAGTGGGAGAGGAATACGGCTGATAAACTCTTCAAGCCTAATTACTTCGTTAACATCACAGACACAATGGATGCCAAACTCGCGGCGCTTCACCACTATGACGTAGAAATGAGGGATTACCCTCATCCCCGTTCATATGAAGGCGTAAAACATTTAGGAAAAGTCAGAGGGATGACGGCGGGTGTGGAATACGCTGAAGCTTTTGAAATCGTGCGGAGGATCTGGAAATGAACAAGACATTTTCCGTCCCCTATCCGTATATGATCCAGACGCTTGACCGCTACTACGGGGTCAAAACGCGCCTGCAAAAACAGAAAGCCATAAAGACACAGATGAAACATGCAGATCAAATTCCGCCGGTATACAGGAAAAAAAAGAAGTTATCCATTTTGATTGCCACGTTTTGGGACTACCCGCACACGGGCGGTTTATCAAACTATATTAAAACGCTTAGTGAAGGCCTGAAAAAGAGAGGTCATAAGGTGGATGTCATATCCCCTAATCTGTTTCCGTCCGCACAGGTAAAAGAAATGCGGGCGGCTGTTGTTCCGAAATTAAAAGATTTCTTTAAAGACAGATATGGGGATTATAACGATCATATTTTGAAAAATAATCGGCTGATGTTTATATACGAGCAAATGCTTCAAAAGATTCATTTGGAAAGATATGATGTGTTCCACGCTCAAGATTTATTTACAGCCAATATGTTAGGCAGGTTCAATCAAATCTATAAAAAACCTTTATTTTTCACACCGCATGGCATGTTTACTTTCAACAGACTTAAATTTCACATCTTTAAAAAAGGCTCGGTAGAAGAGATTTATTATAAAACATTAGAGATGAAAGCCATTGAATACGCAGATCGCCTGATTATTATCAGCGATACGTTCCGCAGCCCGCTCATGAAGCTCGGAGCCGAACAGGAAGACATGACAACGGTGATCACAGGAATCGATTACGATGCAAAAACAGGCGGGAAAAGAAAAACCCCGGTACCGAAAAATAAGATCATCATCTCGTGTATTGCAAGATTAGGCCCGAGAAAAGGTCACAAATATTTACTGGACGCCCTTTCGAGAATTCCATCTGATGTACTTGAGCATGTTGAAGTGCTGATCGCGGGCGACGGAGAGATGAGGAGCGCCTTAGAGGAACAGGCTCGAAAATTGAATCTATCTATGGTTTCCTTTTTAGGAAAAAGAGATGATGTTCCCGCTATTTTGAATATGACGGACATATTCGTACTGCCGACCATTAATGATAGTCTGCCTATTTCGATTATTGAAGCGATGTTCAGCGGCTCGGCTATCATCGCGACCGATTGCGGGGGTATTCCGGATCTGATTCGCCATAACAAAACGGGGCTTATTGTCGAGCCGGGAAATGTAAAGGTTCTTGCCCGGGCTTTAGCGTTTTTTATCACTAACAAATCTGCGCGGAAGATAGCTGCTTCAAACGCAAAGGCCTACGCGGAGAAATATTTAAGCAGTGAGACGATGATAAAAAATATCGAATCGATTTATCAAAATACCAACAGCTCGGAGGGAGATCATGAAACATGAACATGCAGCCGTTGTACTTGATTTCAGTGCAAACGGGATTGGGATCATTCGCAGCCTGGCCCGAAGAGGAATCGATGTTTACGCGTTTGACACGGAGGGACCTTATCGTATCGGAAAATCAAGATTGGCAGATTGCGGGATATGTCCCAGCCCTTTAACACAAGAGGAAGAACTGCTGACATTTCTGACTGATTTCGGGAAGCGATTCCAAGCAAAGCCGGTTCTGTACGCAGGATCTGATGATTATGCGGGATTTATATCTAAATTCCGCGAGACATTAGCCGGTTTTTTTTTATTTTTGCTCCCGAGCCACTCTCTGTTAGAAACGGTCTTAGATAAAAGCAAAGCATATGAATTAGCGGTCAAGCATAACATCCCCTGCCCGAAAACCTTTTTTCCGAACAATCAGGATGAGCTGGAAGAGGCCATCGCCAATATTGACTTCCCGTGTATTTTAAAACCGGTGGCCGGCCATGAATACAGAAAAAAAGTAAACAAAAAAGCAATTGTAATGAAGGATGCCGCACAATTGCGCAAGGAGTTCAGCTCCTACAGAGAAAATGGAGAACTGCTCGTGCAGGAGATCATCCCCGGAGACAACCAGTGTTTTTATAAAGTCGCCACTTTTTATGATGACCAAATGAAATTAATGGGCTTATTCTCTCTGCAAAAGAACCATCAATTCCCTGCAGATTTTGGCGCGGGGGCCCACGTCGTCAGCAAACGGCTTCCTGATTTAATCGAGAAGACCCTGCCGTTTTTTGAAGCGATTCAGCTGAAGGGAGTAGGCATGGCGGAATTTAAAAAGGATCCCCGGGACAATGTTTACAAGTTTATCGAAATTAATCCGCGCTTTTGGCTCAGCCATAGCCTGACAGAACCGGCAGGCGTTCATTTCGTTTACATGTACTATCTGTATTTGACCGGACAACATGTGAAGCCCCAGCTCGAACAAAAAGACGGAATCAACTGGATTTATGAGGTGCGTTATTTCTTAACGTTTTTGAAGAAACGAAAAAGAGGAGAAATGACGTTCCGGGATTTTTGGAAAGGGTGTAAAGGAAAAAAAGAGTACGCTCTTTTTGCTTGGAATGACCCGATGCCATTTATCAGAAACACTTGGTCTCATCTCAAAAACAGCTGGAAACGGAAGCGGAAGGAAGATCGGCATGTATGAAAAGGAGATTTTGTATGGCGCATTTCAAAAACTGAGAATTGACGAAAAACTGTCGTATTCGTTCGGTGAAAGGGCTGCGGTGAATCCGGATGACATCACATGCCTGAAATCGACGGACAGAAGCGCCATTTATAAACTGTTTGTAAAGAAAAAATCCGGCACTGTTCCGCTGATATTGAAGGTATATAAATCTTCCCGTGAAAAAAACAAGGTCGAGATTAATATATACGGGAAAGCCCGTTCTGTTTTAGGGGATTTGCTGCCGGATATCTATCTTATAGAAGAAAGTGACCATGAAACGTGGATATTTATGGAGTTTGTCAGCCAGATCAGGGGACAGCTTACATTTCACCCGAAGCATTTCAAGTATATTATTCCGACTGTCGCAGAATTGCACAGCCGCACCTTTGAAAACAAGAATATTTTTGACGGTAAATGGCGGTCGTGGCTGCCGGTATACGAATCGGAAACCGTGAGAAAAGGGCGTAAAAAGCAGATCAAAAAGACAGCGGAATTATTGGATAGGGCTCTTAAAGATGAGCGCACAAAAGATATCGTGAAGCCTCATTATCGGCAAATCACAAACTTGCTTGAGCAGGAGGAGCCGGATTTTTTCCCTGAATTGATACAAAACGGCTCAGCCATCACACACGGTGATCTTCATATGCAGAATATCTGCACCCACGATGCGTCCGGACATGAACCGTGGGATATTCAATTCATCGATTGGGAATCCGCAAAATACGCGCCGGTTTGGTTTGATATGACGGTGCTGGTTGAAATTCTGCTTGGCTTCAGAAAAGATTGGAGCCGGCACGCAGAAGATATTCGGACGTATTGCGTAAAAGTGTATACGAAAGAAATGAAAAAGCGGGGCATTCATTTTCAGACCCCTCCTATGACGCTTTATAAAATGGCTTATTTGCAGAGAACACTTGAGAAAGGGCTTCATACCCAATTGCGGAGAATCTTCGACAATCGGGGAGGGGAACTGCTGCCGTATCATGTTGACAAAGTGTCAAAATGGGGACGGGAATTAGGATTATAAGTTTGAGAGAGGGGGAGCGGATGTGAAAGAAGAGATCGGCAAGCCGAACGGTCTGGTGCCTCCAGCCTTATTGCGCGTCATGGATCAATTTTACGGGATCGAACATCAAAGTGAGCCAGAGATGCTGTATTCGTTCTGTGCGGAAGGAAAAAGCTCCCCCAAACGAAAAAAGCCATTGCGTATTCTGTACGCAACCTTTCTCCGTTACCCGAATGTCGGAGGGTTGGCGAGTTATATCACATCAATTAAGACGGGTTTTGAGCGCATCGGTCATCAGGCGGATGTCATCTCGCCGCTTCAAATGCCGCCATCTTTTTTTCAGGAAGATATCCCGCGGGCCGCTGACGAGATCAGAGCGTTTCTTGTTGGCAGAAACGGCGCCGCAAACGAAAAGTTTGTGAAGAATCTCAGCTATTTACATGTCTTTCAAAGATTTTTGAAGGAGAAAGACTTAGAACAATATGACCTGTTTCACGCGCAGGATTTATTTGCGGTATTTTTGCTGGGATACCTTAATCAAACGTACCAGCGTCCTCTTTTTTTCACGCCGCACGGACATTTTACGAAAAGCCGGATGAAGTTTCATAAAATCCAAAAGGGTTCAATAGAAGAGGCATATTTCAGTGAAATAGAAAGGCAGGGTATTCGGGCTTCGGATAAAATCATTACAATCAGCGACTCCTTTCACGAGCCCTTGCTGGAGTACGGAGCGAAGGAGGCTCAGCTGACGACTGTTCATACCGGCATTGATATTCAGGATGCCCCTGAGTCAAAACGTGCTGAAAAGCTCGTGATTGCGTGCGTTTCCCGTCTGACCGAGCGAAAAGGACATGATGTGCTGCTGGACGCTCTCGCCCGCATCCGGCACCATTTATCCGGAGTTGATATATGGATCATCGGAGACGGAAACATGAGAGGGTTTCTGGAAGAGAAGAGACGGAAACTGGGCCTCTCAAATGTGTTTTTCCTCGGAAAACGACGTGATGTGCCGGCGCTTTTGGCTGAATCATCTATATTTGTCCTGCCGACATTGAATGATAATTTCCCTATAGCGATCATCGAAGCGATGTTCTCAGGTCAAGCCATTGTCGCAACTGACTGCGGAGGAATCCCTGAGATGATCCGGCATGAGGCCACAGGGCTTATTTGTCAGCCCGGCAACAGCCGCGAACTTGCTGATGCTCTCGTAATGCTGATTACGGATCAGTCTCTCAGGGAACGGCTTGGAAAAGAAGCGCGCTCCTATGCCGGCCGGCATCTGCGTCAGGAACTGATGGTTTCAAAAATAGAAAGGATTTATCAATCATTTTTCTGAATGATACCGGCGCCGCATGGAAGGTGCTTCAAGAGCAAAATAAAGAGGCCGGTGTTTAACTATCCAGCCTCTTTCCGAGCTATTTTTTCATCTCATACAGAGTCTGCTGACTTTGTCCGCCCGGGCCGCCCGTCATTCCTTGCCGGGCTGAGCTTGTTTTTCCGGTGCTGTATTGGTCAGCTGAGATTTTTGTGCCGTTCTTTTTCATCCATGAGACAAGCTTCGTGTTGCCTGAATTGTTTCCGGATAATAAGAAATATTTCACTTTTCCTTCGTCAACAAGTTTTTTCAGCTGTGAGACGGTTAAAATCGGAGCGGTTCCGTTCAAAGAATGTTTTGCCAAAATTTTCTTCACAAAAAAAGAGGCGGAAAGCCATCGCTTCCGCCTCCCGCACATATATATGAGAGAGCAGCCTTTATTTGTGATCGTTCTCTTTTTGGACTTCAGCTAATTTGGCAAGCAGAATGTGCTGAGGCATGTGCATGATTCTCTCAAGCGGCATATTCAGTGATTCTGCGAGCTTTTGCGCCGTTTCGGCGGAAATTTGCAGCGGTTTCATGTGATCACTCCTTCCGTTTCTTTATTGTACTAAAATCAGAAATCTATCGTAAGAGGATATGACAAAGGAATGGAGGTTTGAAAAGCGGGGCTTTATAACAGAATGGGGGAGGTTTTTTATGCAATCGCCATTGATGTTATTACAGCTGAAGCTGGCTGATTATCAGAAAAAAGCCGCAGAACTGCGGACAATTGACGAATTTATCATACTGAAACAGACATTGCAGGACATGATGAAAGTATTCGCCGCCTGTGAAGAATGGGAGCTGTATCAAAAAACGGCCGATCTCATGGCGCAGACGGTGCTGCACATCCGTTTCATCGAATAAGAAAAGCCCTCGCTCGGGCGAAGGCTTTTCTTAAAAGGACCGTTCTTCTTCAATGTTTTTATGCTGATCATAAATGACAAGCTTAGACGGGCTGTTCTCTTTAGCCGTCTGCTCCGCTTTCTCGATCGCCGCGTCCTTTGATGTATAAAGAGCCGTCGGCGCCACATTTTCCACCTTCACAAACCATCCGTCCGCATCAATACTGGGTGTTACTGCATATGTTTTCATCCTTCTTACCTCCTGGTTTCGATTTATTTATTTGTTTCCCAGCATTCGGAATGGTGAAACACGCAGCCGCTGTTTGACAAATACAGGGAAAGTGATGTTTTTCTATTCTTTTTCTTGAGAAATGGTAAAATGGAGTTTGGATATTTTTTAAGGAGAGGACGGTGCTTAGCATGACAGACCTTCTGAATGATCGGCTGCCGCCGCAAAACATAGAAGCTGAGCAGGCCGTGTTAGGTGCTGTTTTTTTACAGCCGTCTGCGTTAACACTGGCTTCTGAAGTGTTGATTCCGGATGATTTCTACAGAATGTCACATCAAAAAATTTACAATGCCATGCTCGTGCTCGGAGACCGCGGTGAACCGGTTGATTTGGTCACGGTAACGTCAGAGCTTGCGAATACCGATTTGTTAGAAGAGGTGGGAGGCGTCTCTTACCTGACGGACATCGCGAATTCCGTTCCGACAGCGGCTAATATAGAATATTACGCGAAAATCGTTGAGGAAAAATCGATTCTCCGCCGTTTAATCAGAACGGCGACCTCGATCGCTCAAGACGGGTATACGCGCGAGGATGAAGTTGAAGATTTATTAAGCGATGCGGAAAAAACGATTATGGAGGTCGCGCAGCGAAAAAATTCGGGCGCCTTCCAAAATATCAAAGACGTGCTTGTGCAAACATACGACAACATTGAGCAGCTTCACAACCGGAAAGGCGATATTACCGGGATTCCGACTGGTTTTATTGAGCTTGACCGGATGACGGCGGGTTTTCAGCGGAATGATTTGATCATTGTCGCGGCCCGTCCGTCTGTGGGGAAAACGGCGTTCGCCTTAAATATTGCGCAAAACGTGGCCACCAAAACGGATGAGAGCGTCGCGATATTCAGTCTTGAGATGGGTGCCGAGCAGCTTGTCATGCGTATGCTCTGCGCTGAAGGGAATATTAATGCCCAAAATCTCAGAACGGGAAATCTGACGGAAGAAGATTGGGGCAAGCTGACGATGGCGATGGGAAGTCTGTCAAACAGCGGTATCTTTATAGATGACACCCCCGGCATCCGCGTCAGCGAAATCCGTTCAAAATGCCGCAGGCTGAAGCAGGAAAACGGATTGGGCATGATTTTAATTGACTACTTGCAGCTCATTCAGGGAAGCGGCCGTTCAAGCGACAACCGCCAGCAAGAGGTATCGGAAATTTCACGGGCGCTAAAAGCGCTGGCGCGGGAGCTTGAAGTCCCGGTCATCGCCCTGTCTCAGCTCTCCCGGGGTGTTGAGCAGCGGCAGGATAAACGTCCGATGATGTCAGATATCCGTGAGTCGGGAAGTATTGAGCAGGATGCCGACATCGTCGCCTTCCTGTATCGTGATGATTACTATGATAAAGAATCCGAAAACAAAAACATCATCGAAATCATTATTGCCAAACAGCGTAACGGCCCGGTGGGCACCGTCTCACTGGCTTTTGTGAAAGAATACAATAAGTTCGTAAACCTGGAAAGGCGCTTTGATGACGGCGGTGTTCCGGCAGGTGCGTAAAGCCTCAAGCAATGTCTTGAGGCTTTTTTTCATCCGAAAGAATGAGAGAATGCCGTCCGTTCGGCAGACGAAAAAAAGAAAGCGCTTTTATATAATGGCATTAAGGGAGGGATGATGATGACAATTGAATTTCCTCAATTTCAAGCGGCGCAAATCCGGATTGCCCGGCCGACCGGACAGCTCAAAGAAATCATCAGGTTTTATGAAGAGGGCCTCGGGCTGAAGAGGGTCAGCAGTTTTTCCGGACATGAGGGCTACAGCGGCGTCATGTTCGGCCTGCCCCATACGCAATATCACTTAGAATTCACCGAAGAAACCGGCGCGTCTCAGCCGGCGCCCGTTCCGCACGGCGACAGCCTGCTTGTCTTTTACATCCAGGATCAGCAGGAGGTCATCCGCATCAGCACGACATTAAAGCAGATGGGATATGAGGAGAAAGCACCCGAAAACCCGTACTGGGAAGAAAAAGGCGTGACCATCGAAGATCCTGACGGCTGGCGGGTCGTCCTGATGAATACAAGCGGCATATAAGTGACTGTCTGAAGAACCCTGATTACGGGTTCTTTTTCTTGTTAAAGCATGAAAGTTTCGGGAGTAATAGATAGCAAATGAAAGAGAAAACGCTTTTAATCATGTTTAAGGCGAACAAATATAGATTGATAAGATTTAAATGTTCGGATTTACGATTGACTTTCTGTTTCGGCACTGATACACTTAATTTGTTTGAATGAGATATCGTTTTGAAAGGTTAACGGAGGTGCACGGATATATGTCTTCAGTAGTCGTAGTAGGTACGCAGTGGGGCGATGAAGGAAAAGGTAAAATTACAGATTTCCTATCAGAAAATGCAGAAGTGATCGCACGTTATCAAGGCGGAAACAATGCAGGACATACCATCAAGTTTGATGGCGTCACGTACAAGCTTCATTTAATCCCATCAGGAATTTTTTATAAAGAAAAAGCGTGTGTCATCGGGAACGGAATGGTTGTTGATCCGAAAGCGCTCATAACAGAGCTTGCGTATCTTCATGAACGCAATGTGAGCACGGATAACTTGAGAATCAGCAACAGAGCCCACGTCATTCTTCCATACCATCTGAAACTGGATGAAGTAGAGGAAGAACGCAAAGGGGCCAATAAGATCGGCACAACGAAAAAAGGCATCGGACCTGCTTATATGGACAAAGCGGCGCGGATCGGCATCCGGATCGCAGACCTGCTAGATCGTGACGTGTTTGCTGAAAAGCTTGAACGGAACCTTGAAGAGAAAAACCGTCTGCTTGAAAAAATGTATGAAACAGAAGGCTTCAAAATTGAAGATATTCTGGATGAGTATTATGAATACGGCCAGCAGATTAAAAAGTATGTATGCGATACATCCGTCGTCTTAAATGACGCGCTGGATGAAGGCCGCCGCGTTTTATTTGAAGGCGCTCAAGGGGTTATGCTTGATATTGACCAAGGGACATACCCGTTTGTCACTTCATCCAACCCGGTCGCCGGAGGGGTGACGATCGGTTCAGGCGTAGGCCCGACAAAAATCCAGCACGTCGTCGGTGTATCTAAAGCGTACACAACCCGTGTCGGTGACGGTCCTTTCCCGACTGAGCTGAAAGATGAAATCGGGGATCAAATCCGTGAAGTCGGACGCGAATACGGCACAACGACAGGCCGTCCGCGCCGTGTCGGCTGGTTTGACAGCGTTGTTGTCCGCCACGCCCGCCGCGTCAGCGGAATCACAGATCTTTCTCTGAACTCAATCGATGTGCTGACTGGCATTGAAACATTGAAAATCTGTGTCGCTTACCGCTACAAAGGTGAAGTGATTGAAGAATTCCCGGCAAGTCTGAAAGCTCTCGCAGAGTGTGAACCGGTATATGAAGAAATGCCTGGCTGGACGGAAGATATCACAGGCGCAAAAACATTAAGCGATCTTCCTGAAAATGCGCGCCATTATCTGGAACGCGTATCTCAGCTGACAGGTATTCCGCTTTCTATTTTCTCTGTCGGTCCCGACCGTTCACAAACGAACGTCATCCGCAGTGTATACCGCGCTAACTAAGAATTTGCAGCAAACAAGCCTCCGGTCACGGAGGCTTGTTTTTTTATGTAGGAAAAAAATAATAGATTTTTTTCAAAAAAGTAGTTGCCACTTTCGAATGTTCTATGATATTATAAATCTCGTTGTTACGGAACAGCTTCAATAGAGTACTGCAAGAAAGCTTTTGTCTGAATGCTCTATGATACATAATCCGACACATCAGGAGCCATTAGCTCAGTTGGTAGAGCATCTGACTTTTAATCAGAGGGTCGAAGGTTCGAGTCCTTCATGGCTCACCACTTTTTATGGCCCGTTGGTCAAGCGGTTAAGACACCGCCCTTTCACGGCGGTAACACGGGTTCGAATCCCGTACGGGTCATTGATTTACTTTAGCGTTATTGCTAACTCCTTATTTGTCCTCGGAGGGCCGCCACGATACGGCTCTCCGGACAAATTACTGTAAGGTCCGGTAGTTCAGTTGGTTAGAATGCCTGCCTGTCACGCAGGAGGTCGCGGGTTCGAGTCCCGTCCGGACCGCCATTTTACTTTACTTTATAGTATAGAAAAGAAACATCTGGCTCGGTAGCTCAGTTGGTAGAGCAACGGACTGAAAATCCGTGTGTCGGCGGTTCGATTCCGTCCCGAGCCACTTACCCAAACGCATCTGCAATAGTAGGTGCGTTTTTTCTTTTGTTATAAAAAAAGGGAGAGCCGGCTTTTCAGCCGGCCCAGAAGAAGACGTCAAACACTAGACGGCGTTTTTTTTCGTGAGGTTTCAAAAAAATATTATTTTTTAAAAGAAAATAAAAAACATGACAAAAGGATGGCAGTTCAATACGTTTTTGCGCTGTTCTATTTAATTTTTTTATCTTTTGACCTGAAACCGTTATAATAGACGGGGAACGTTTTTCACGATCCGAATTGTGATCATCATGAAACATCAATAGATGAAATGAAGTCATTCTGGCAGGAGGAAAATCAAGATGATGGATAAGAAAATCCTTGTAGTCGATGATGAAAAACCGATTGCAGATATATTAGAGTTTAATTTAAGAAAAGAAGGCTATGACGTGCATTGTGCGTACGACGGAAACGAAGCCGTGGAAATGGTGGAGGAGCTTCAGCCTGATTTAATTCTTTTAGATATTATGCTTCCGAATAAAGACGGAGTTGAAGTGTGCCGGGAAGTCCGGAAAAAATATGATATGCCGATTATTATGCTGACGGCAAAAGACTCGGAGATTGACAAGGTCATCGGGCTTGAAATCGGAGCGGATGACTATGTCACGAAGCCTTTCAGCACGCGTGAGCTTCTGGCCCGCGTCAAAGCGAACCTGCGCCGCCAGCTTACGGTTGCGCCGGCTGAGGAAGAATCAGCTTCTAATGACATTCATATCGGTTCTCTCGTCATCTTCCCTGACGCTTATGTCGTATCAAAAAGAGAAGAAACGATCGAGCTGACTCATCGTGAGTTTGAATTGCTTCATTACTTAGCCAAACATATCGGACAGGTCATGACGCGTGAGCATCTGCTGCAGACTGTGTGGGGCTATGACTATTTCGGTGATGTGAGAACGGTGGATGTAACAGTGCGCCGTCTTCGTGAGAAAATCGAGGATAATCCGAGCCATCCGAACTGGATCGTCACAAGACGGGGTGTCGGTTATTACTTGAGAAACCCTGAACAGGACTAACCGGCGATGAATAAGGTTGGTTTTTTTCGGTCGATTCAATTTAAGATCACGCTGATCTATGTGCTTCTCATTATCATCGCCATGCAGATTATCGGCGTGTACTTTGTGAAACAGGTGGAGAATTCTCTTCTCAAGTCCTATGAATTATCGTTAAATCAGCGCATTGACAATCTATCCTATTATATTGAGCAGGAATATAAAGGAGATAATGACAGCACCGTCATTAAAGATGACGTCAAACGGATTTTGAATGATTTTACGAAAAACAATGAAATACGGGAGATTACATTTGTTGATAAAAGCTATGAGGTCGTCGGTTCTTCGAGGCCTTATGGCGAGGAAATAGCGGGGAAACAGACGACTGACCCGATTTTTAAACGGATTTTCTCAACAAAACAGGCCTATTCAAAAAAATATTATGATCCTAAAAGCAAAAACAGAGTGCTGATTTCAGCAAAACCTGTCGTCACAGAGAATCAGGAAGTTGTCGGCGCGATATATGTCGTGGCCAGTATGGAAGATACCTTTAACCAGATGAAAACCGTCAACTCGATTCTTGCTTCTGGAACAGGCTTAGCCCTTGTTCTGACGGCTCTTCTCGGTATATTTCTCGCCCGCACCATTACCCATCCGCTTTCAGATATGCGTAAGCAGGCGATGGAACTGGCAAAAGGGAATTTCTCCAGAAAGGTGCGGAAATACGGGCATGATGAAATCGGTCAGCTCGCAACGACGTTCAACCATCTGACGAGAGAGCTTGAAGATGCCCAAGCCATGACGGAAGGGGAGAGAAGAAAGCTTTCTTCCGTTATCGCGTATATGACGGACGGTGTCATCGCTACGAATCGCAATGGAGCTATTATTCTTTTAAACAGCCCTGCGCTTGAGCTGCTGAATGTTTCACGTGAAACGGCTTTAGAGATGCCGATTACGTCTTTATTAGGCATAAAAGAGAACTTTACATTTGAGGATTTAGTAGAACAGCAGGATTCCATGCTGCTGGAGATCGAACGTGACGATGAAACGACTGTACTGCGGGTGAATTTTTCCGTTATTCAGAGAGAGCACGGAAAAATCGACGGTTTAATCGCGGTTCTTTATGATGTCACCGAACAGGAAAAACTCGATCGGGAACGCAGAGAGTTCGTTGCCAACGTGTCTCATGAGCTGCGGACACCGCTGACGACCATGCGAAGCTATTTAGAGGCGCTTGCAGAAGGCGCGTGGGAAAACAAAGATATCGCTCCGCGTTTCTTAATGGTGACCCAAAATGAGACTGAGCGCATGATCAGATTGGTGAACGACCTGCTTCAGCTTTCTAAATTCGACAGCAAAGATTATCAGTTTAATCGGGAGTGGATTCATATGATCCGCTTTATGTCACTGATTATCGATCGTTTTGAAATGACGAAAGAACAGCATGTCGAATTTATCCGCGAGCTTCCGGACAGAAATCTGTACGTGGAGATTGATCAGGATAAAGTGACGCAGGTTCTCGATAATATCATTTCTAACGCACTGAAATACTCACCGGAAGGCGGACATGTCACTTTCTCAGTCGATGTGAATGAGAAAGAAGAGCTGCTTTATATCAGCGTAAAAGATGAAGGTATCGGCATTCCGAAAAAAGATGTGGAAAAAGTCTTTGACCGTTTCTACAGAGTGGATAAAGCGCGCACGAGAAAACTCGGCGGCACCGGGCTCGGCCTTGCGATTGCAAAAGAGATGGTTCAGGCGCACGGCGGAGACATTTGGGCCGACAGTGTAGAAGGCAAAGGAACGAAGATTACATTTACTCTTCCATATAAAGAAGAGCAAGAGGATGATTGGGATGAGGCGTGAAAATATAAAAACAGTCATACTGTCAGTGCTGGTCGTCATTAGTCTTGTTTTAACATGGGGAATTTGGACATTCCAGCCCAATTTTTCAGAAGGCACGGCCTCAACCAAATCGACTGTCCGGGAAAAGCATAAAATTGATAAAACGAGCCAAAAAGTGTCGCAAACGGTAAAACCCCGGGATATGTTTATTCATACAAACGGCTCTCATTATAAAGTGGATGATGAGACGCTCTTTAATGACCTGTGGGCGGATTTGCCGCAATGGGAAGTAAAAGGGATGAAGGATATTTCCGATCAATACGACAAGCTCGGTTTTAAAAATTGGCTTTACGGCAGAAACGGCAATTCGGCAAAGCTCGATCTGCAATTCAATGACACCATTCCGATTGATTTTTTCCAATCGATGTTTAAATGGTCGAATCCGTCAATGGAATACAGCTCATTTGACCATATTGTCATTCCGTTTAATGAGAATAAGACAAATAAGAAGATTTACATGGTCTCATACAGCAAGCAGCTGATTTTGGAAGTGACTGTGGAATCGGCGAATTACCGCAATCTGATGAATGAGCTGTACAGCAAAAAGTCGAGTATGCCGTTATACCACCTCTATTCGGTCGGAAAAAGCAAAGAATTTCTCATGCCGAATGCGCGATTTAATATGAAGGAAAAAGAATTTATCACTGAAACCATTAAGACGAACCTGTTTAAGCAGACGCTTTTTAATGATCCGAGCACGGTCAGAGAAGACCCGAATTACAATCGGAATGTGCTGACTGACGGAATCAGCCGTCTGGAAATCAATTCGACACAGCGGCAGATTCAATTCCAGCATCGGAACCTGGCACAAAGCGCTTCTTATCAAACAGGGGAGCTGATTAAGAAAAGCTATAAGTATTTAGAGGATACGGGAAGCTGGACGGATCATTATCAATTTTTCAATGTGAGTGATAACCAGCAGCTGAGTTTCTACATGTTTAAAGACCAAATGCCTGTGATCAACAGCACGTCTAAGCCTTTCGGATCCGGACCTGTTTTGACCCTGCAATGGGCCAATGACGAGGTTCTCAGCTACAAGCGGCCGAACTATGTTCTCGGACCGAATCCGATTAAAACAAAAGACGTAAAAATGATGAACGGCAATGAGGTTGTGTCTCTGCTGGAGCAGCAGGATAAATACGACGTGAATAAAATCGACCAGATCTTCCTGGCCTATCAAATGGTCTCTTCATCAACGAATGATCTCGTTGAACTGGAACCCGTCTGGAGTATGAAAATCAACGGGAAGATCGTTCCGATTACGAAAGATCTGCTGGGGAAGGAGGAGGACGATAATGGAGTGGAATAAGACAAAAACGATCTTCATCATTGCCTTCCTCATCCTTGATATTTTTCTCGGCTATCAGTTTTTTGAAAAACGCTCGAGCAGTGAATACGAAGTGATTAAAAATTCAAATGTGGAAAAAGACATGGAGATGGATCATATCACTTTCGGCAACCTGTCTTCTGATTCCGCGACGGGCTACCGGCTGACGGCGGGCCAAAAAGTATTTACCGCTGAAGATATTGATGCTTTGAAGGATCAAAAGCCGTTAATGGAGATGCCGGCGGATGATCACAAGGTTACGACGCTGAAAATGAAATTTACCGATCCGGTCGGTTTATCGAAGCAAAAACCGCAAGAGGATGCGGAATCGCTCGTCAGCTCTAAAATAACCGGCGGTGAAAAATATAAACTGTGGAAAGTCGACAAGGATAAAAAACAGATCATTTTTTACCAGATGTATGACGGCCAGTTTATTTATCAGGATTTTGACTCGTCCACGGATGCGATCGGACAGGTGATTCTGCATTTGAACGATAAAAACGAGGTCGTATCTTACGAGCAGACCATGCTGGAGTCATTCAAGCGAATCCAGACGGAGAGCCTGATTCCTGAGCTTGATGCGGTCGAATTATTGTATTCTCAAAATTACTTAAAAGCGAATTGCGCCGTTAAAAGCGTTAAGTTCGGCTATATTGCCCAATATCCGCTGACAAGTACGCAGGTGCTGGCGCCGGTATGGAGAATTACAATTGAAGATAAGTCAAAAGGGACGAAGAAAAAGACACAGCAAACGTACACTGTGAATGCATTGGAAAGCACAGTCATTGATAACAATCAAAATAAATAATGGAGTGAGACATAATGGGCTTGCAATTTAGCGTGCTTGCGAGCGGGAGTACCGGAAACGCGTTTTATCTGGAGACAGAGGAGCACTCTTTTCTGGTGGATGCCGGCCTGAGCGGTAAAGCGATGGACGGGCTGATGGAGAGAATCGGCCGCAAGATAGACGACGTCGACGGCATCTTTGTCACTCACGAGCACAGCGACCATATTAAAGGGCTCGGCGTCATTGCGAGAAAGTACGGACTTCCCGTCTACGCCAATGAAAAGACGTGGAAAGCGATGGAGAATCAGATCGGCAAGCTGGATACCGGACAAAAGTTTCTGTTCCCGATGGAAAGCGTGAAATCCTTCGGCGGGCTTGATGTTGAGTCATTCGGCGTCTCTCATGACGCGGCCGAGCCGATGTTTTATGTTTTCCACTACCAAGGCAGAAAGCTCGCGCTGATGACGGACACCGGGTATGTGAGCGACAGAATGAAAGGCATTATCCGTTCGGCCAATGTGTTTGTGTTTGAAAGCAACCATGATGTCGGCATGCTGCAAATGGGCAGATACCCATGGAGCATTAAGCGGCGGATTTTAAGCGATGTCGGCCACGTCTCCAATGAAGATGCGGCGCTCGCCATGACTGATGTCATCGGCGACGGCACATCGCGCATCTATTTGGCGCATCTGAGCCAAGACAACAATATGAAGGAACTGGCGAGAATGTCCGTGCAGCAGACATTGGCTGCGAAAGGATTTGTCGCCGGGGAAACGTTTCAGTTATTTGATACCGATCCGAAAATCCCGACGCCGCTGTGCGCCGTGTAATTTTTCCAAATGAATCATGATTATTAATCCGCGATCTGACCCACACTATAAGCAAATCGAGTACTCTTGAAAGGATTTGAGATAGGGTGGATTATAATCGCGATGATGAACAGTACGCCTCCGAACAGCCCCGCCGCAGCAAGAGAGGGTACTTTCTATCAAGTCTGATCGGCGTCATCGTCGGGGCCGCGCTCATGGCTTTCCTGCTGCCGTACTGGACAGGCGGAGATCATGGGGAAAGCAGCAAAAGCACCAGCCAGCGTCTCGGCAGCGAACAGGTGAAAACAGTCAACGTAAATGTCAATGACGCTGTCACGAATATGGTCAGCCGTGTATCAGATTCGGTAGTCGGCGTTCTCAATATCCAAAAGACCGATATTTGGGGAGAGGGCGGCGAAGCGGGAAGCGGGTCGGGCGTCATTTACAAAAAGAACGGAAACACTTCTTATATCGTAACCAATCACCATGTCATTGAAGGTGCGACTGAGATTGAGATCAGCCTGAAGGATGGCTCACGCGTGCCTGCTGAGCTGATCGGGAGCGACCGTCTGATGGATCTCGCCGTGCTGAAGGTAAAGTCTGATAAAATCAAATCGGCCGCCCAGTTCGGCAATTCTGATCAGGTCAAAGTCGGAGAACCGGTCATTGCGATCGGAAATCCGCTCGGGCTTGAATTTGCGGGATCAGTGACACAGGGGATCATTTCAGGCACGGAAAGGGCGGTGCCCGTTGACTCAAACGGCGACGGACAGCCGGATTGGAATGCGGAAGTGCTGCAGACCGATGCCGCGATTAACCCGGGCAACAGCGGCGGCGCTTTGATGGATATATCGGGCAAGGTGGTCGGCATCAACTCAATGAAGATCGCTGAATCCGCCGTTGAAGGCATCGGCCTGTCCATCCCGTCAAAGCTTGTCATTCCCGTTATTCAGGATTTAGAAAAATACGGAGAAGTCAGACGGCCTTTCCTCGGTATTGAGATGAAATCCTTAACGGATATTGCGAGCTACCATTGGAGCCAGACGCTGAAACTTCCGAAAGGCGTTAAAACCGGGGCGGTCATTATGGGTGTCGACGCGTTTTCACCGGCCGGAAAAGCGGGTTTGAAAAAGCTCGACGTGATCACCGGGTTCGACGGACATAAGGTCAATGACGTTGTGGATCTCCGTGAGCGCCTGTATCGCAAAAAGATCGGCGACCGTGTGAACATCACGTTCTACCGTTCGGGAAAGAAAAAAACAGCGGAAGTCAAACTGACAGAAGCGGATCGATTACAGAAATAAAAAAACAGCCCGGACAACCGGGCTGTTTTTTATTGATTTATTTGTTAATATTATACTATTATGAAAACGGGAGGTGACACACATGAAAACGGCTGATGTGATCATCGTATTGAATGAAATTGAAGGTGAATGTGAAGGAAGAATTATTTTAGAATGCAGAATTTAAGAACATGAAACATGTTATATTAAACGTCCTTTTTCAGGGCGCTTTTTTTATGCCGTTTTTCAGAAGCCATAAAAAAGAACTGAACGCGGGTCACAACACGTTCAGTTAAAAATGGATATATGTAGAAAAAGGTAGACGTGAACTTAGAACTTTGTGATTGAAACAGACTGGTGCTGCTGAATTGAAGCGGCAGATAATGATTTTTATTTGCAGATTGCTCCGTTTTCAGCGTTTCCTTTCACCAATTCAGCTTAGATTCCGTTTTGTTTCAGATAAAAGCGAATAATAGAAGGGGAAGCGAAAAAAATAAACACAGGCTGATACATCTAAGGAGAGACTGCATCATGGAAAAGTTGAAAGGCATCAAGCTGAGTGCAGACGGCGAGTCTGCACTCATTGATTCTTTAACGATGGGGCTTCATTACGGAACGGTCCTTAGGGAAGACAATATCGTCGAGGTGTACATCCGTTCTCTGCGCGAAAAGCTGAAGGACAAAGAGCACAAGGTGATTCGCACGGTTCGGGGCGCCGGGTACAGGGTGGATCTGGAATGAAACGGCTGTACAGAACCCTGCGGTTCCAGCTCCTGTTCAGGTCACTGGCGATTTTGGCTTTGCTGTTATGTTTCATCGGCGGCACTCAGTACATGTTTATGACACGGACGATGTATGAAAATCAGGCGATCAGCATTCAGAGTGATATCAATTCAATGGATCAAAGCGTATGGAGGTCCATCAAAACCCTTGCCCGTTCCGAAACACCGGCTCATCCGAATTTGATTTACCCCGGGGTGACGGTTGCTTTTATCAATCAATCATACAAGATGTCTGTTTTATCAGAAGACCCGCACGCGGGGGCTGCTCCTTCTTTCCCGAAAAAAGTGTACCGGGATGCGCTGACAGATACCATGGCGCTTCACTATCAGGTGGCTCACAATAAGTCAGGTCAGGAAATCATCGTCGTGTTTCAGGCGATTTCCGTTGACGGAAGGCAGGCGGGAGTTGTGCAGATGAGCACGCTGACCCAGCCTTTGAATGATTCGCTTTTCCGCCAGATCAGCATATTTGCGGTGCTTTCCTTTGCGGCTTTGGTCATCGGCCTGTTTGTTTTCTTGCCGGTGATCCGGCTCACACTCAAGCCGCTGTCCCGCATTGTGCGTATGATGGGTGACATTCATGCCGGCAGTCTCGATAAACGGCTGCCGATTGATAAAAGGCAGGCCGAAATTGAGTCATTGGGTATCTCCATCAATCAGATGCTGGAACGGATTGAAACCTCTTTTCAGGCGGAAAAAGAAGCGAAGGAGCGCATCCGGCAGTTTGTATCAGACGCATCACATGAGCTGAGAACGCCGCTTACCTCCATTCACGGCTGTATCGAAATGTTAATGCGCGGAGCGGCGGAGAAGCCGGAGCAGAAAGAAAAAGCGCTTCAAAGCATGTACGCGGAATCCGCCAGGGCGAATAAGCTGATAGAGGATCTTCTGTTTCTCGCGAAGATTGACCGGGTGCCGAGCTTTGAAATGAAAAAAGGCGCATTGGGAGACGTCATTTTGGAAATGGAGGCTCAGCTGAAGCTGCTCGCGAGAAACCGGAAGCTCGAGTTCTTTGTCGATCAAAAGATAGAAGCCGTTTTTGACAAAGACAAAATGAAGCAGGTCATTCTCAACCTCTTTTACAATGCGGTGCAGCATACGGATGAAGACAAGGGTGTCATCACCGTCTCCCTGCAGAAAGACGGAGGAATCATGCTTATGATTGCGGATAACGGAACGGGAATCGCTCCGGAGCATGTCCCTCATTTGTTTGACCGGTTTTACAGGGCGGAAACCTCCCGATCCCGTCAATCCGGCGGCGCGGGGCTGGGCCTTACCATTACAAAAACCATTATCGACAGCCATAACGGAACAATTGAAGTGAAAAGTGAGCAGGGAAAAGGCTCCGTGTTCATCATCCGGCTGCCGGGATAAACCGGGCAGAAGGAAGAAAAATCACAATTTATATATAAATTCTAAATTTTCAAAAAATAACTTGTCCTTTTCCAATATTGGTGATAATATCTAGTTATTGGTAAAGGGGGTGTGTACTGATGAAGATTGAAGAACTTGATCTTGATACAGAAACAGCAAGCTTGGTGCATCGCTGCTAGTAAAGCCGTGACTCCCCTCATTGGGGAGTTATTATCTTTCAGGGGGTATGTCATGATGTCAACGGACTGTAAGCGCTGGAAGTTTAAAGACAGCGTGCAGGTGCTGACCTACACGGCGCATATTATCATTCAAAATCGAAAGGCGATTAAGCTTGCGCATACGAGTGAGATCAAAGAGGCGGTTGAACGGCTGATCATCGGCTGTGAAAAACAAGAGCTTTCTGATCTTCTGGGAGAGGAAGCGGGAAACCATTTTTTCGATGCATTAATGAAATTGGATGCTTTAATAGAGCCATGGCAAAACGGCCGTGAAGGCCGCATCACTGAAAAGCAGCTGTACCATTTTGAGAAATACAACCAAAACCCCAATCTGATCCAAAAGAGATTAGACGGCAGCAGGGCAGCGATCGTAGGTCTGGGGGGCGTCGGAACGATCATTCTTCAAAACCTTTTGGCGGCGGGCTTGCAGCATTTTATTCTCATTGATTTCGATGCCGTATCAGTACATAACCTGAACAGACAATTCGTCTATAATCAATCTTCTGTAGGCAAATTAAAGATCTCAGAATGCAGAGATTATATTGCGGGTATCAACCCCAATGCGGACGCAGCACTTTACCATAAGGAAATGACACAGCCGCAGGACCTGCGTGTGTTAGATCCGTATGAAATTGATATCGTCATAAATGCCGCTGACAAACCCCATAACATTTCTGAATGGGTTTACCGGTATTGTAAGGAGCGGAATATCGCGTTTATGACCGGGGGTGTCGGCAGCTTCAGCGGCCAATGGGGGCCTCTGCTCACGCCTGAATCCTATCAATCCGGCGTCACCTATGAAAAAAACATGCCGGCCGGACTTCTGAACTGTTACCCCGATGAACCGATCAAAGGTTCCTTAGGAGCGACAAACGGTATTATATCCTCGTTTATGTCTCATGACATTATCACATACCTTGCAGGCGGAAGCCCGAAATCCCTGAATACCCGCATCGGCCTGGACTTTGACGGCCTTCATATTACAGAAACGAAGCTTTCTCAAAAGGAAAGCGCTTTATGAAGACGATGCATCGTACGGCGAGAAAACCGGGCGACCCTCTAAAAATAGAAATCGACACAAGCCCGATACGCTTGAACCCATTAGATACGCAGGATTACACAAGCAAGATGATTTGCAGCATTATGTATGAAAGTCTGCAGGACGGCTATAACTGCCGGATCATCCGCAAAGATCCCCGCACCTGTCAGGTGGACATTCACCCGGACTATTTAGGCGACGCCGAGGGTGTGGTTCAAACGATCATCTATCATCTGACGAAAGAAAATCAAAGCCCCCATCTCGGCAGTTTCCTGAACATAAAACAGGCCGTTCCGTATGTAAAAGGCCTCGTCTCATCCGATCAGCTCGGGGTGAACGTAACAGGCGAAAAACGCTTTGGAGTCACCTTGGACGAGCCGTCTGATGAGATAGAAGCCGTTTTGCAGAGCAGCTTTCTGATTCCGGGGACCGCCGGGGGCGATGTGCCGGAAAACGGCCCGTACCGATTCAAGCGCACGTTTGAGAAGGGGCTGGAATTTGAGCGGAATCCGCAATATAAAATGACGCCCGCGGATCACCGCACGGTTCAGACCATCCAATTTATTTTGAATGATGATCTGGAAAAAAGCATCGGGCTGTACGAAGCGAATCAAACGGACGTGACCTGCCACACCCAGTTTCATCATTCAAACATGAGGTATCGGCAGTATGCTGATTTTAAAGAAAATCATTTGCCGATGTTATTTACCTTCAAGGTAAAGGACGACATGCTGAGAACTTTTATTCAGCATTATTTTGATAAACAAAAGCTGGCCGGGGATTTGGGGCATATCATCACACCGACTGATTCACTGATCGGTATATGGGAAAGCGGGAGGACACCGCAGAAAGATCCGCCCCTTTTGACAAAAGAAGAACCGATCCGAATCGTTTATGCCGATTATTATCCCAACGGAGAGATTATTGAAAGGCTGGCTGATTTGTTTCGGCGGGCCGGAGCGGACGTGTCCGTCTCCCGCGTCAGTCATTTCAATGATTATTACCATATGGATAAAAGCGGGTTTGATATTGAGCTCCATTTGTTCCTGCCGGCTTACATGCATGAGCTGAGCTATATCAAATATTTCATCCGCGACATCAGCGATCCAGAGAAGAAAAAAACGATCATTGATGCCATAGGATCTGAAAAAAAGAAGGAACTTTTTGGGTTATTCGAGAATACAACTCATTATTGCCCAATTTGTTTTGGGAAAAGTCTGTATCTGCAAGATCCATGTATAGAGGGTTTTAGTGTAAAGACTGACGGGCTCCTTTCTGTTCATGATGTTAAATGCAGATAGCTGGAAAGGGGTATTCATTTGCGGAATCGAAATTTGCTTTACTTCTCCGGTTTTTTCGGAAACTTCTTTTTCGAACGGGGAATTTGGATTTTATATTTAACAAGTATGAATTATTCATTGTTTCTTGTGGGCATCCTGCAATCGGTCCTGAATTTGGCGATGTTTCTGGCGGAAGTGCCGAGCGGCGTCATCTCGGACAGAATCGGGAGAAAAAAATCGCTCTTGCTCGGCCATTTTATGGTCATTGTCTATTTGGTGATGTTCCTGAGCTTCCATAACTTCATCGCCCTCTTCATCGCCCATATTATATACGGTATCGGGCTGACGTTTATATCAGGAACGGATCATGCCTTTTTGTTTGATTCACTGAAAGAACAAGGGAAAGAAAAGTGGTACGGCAAATCCATCGGAAATTATAACGGACTTGTCATACTCGGTCTTGCGATCGCCATGGGCATCGGCGGCTACTTGCAGGAAATATCATGGTCGTATGTGTTTATCGCCGGGATTGTCACTCAGCTGATTGCAATGGCGGTCATTACACAGCTGACGGAAATTAAATTTGAAAACAGTGAACACGAAACGCAGACGGTCGGTGACATCTTAAAAGAAGTCAAAGATTTCTTCAGGCTGAACAAAGCCTTTAAATATCTGGTGCTGTCACTCTCCGTTTTCTTTGCGATTACATCGGTTTTTTATATGTACGGACAAGATTTGTTAAGTCAGGAAGGGCTGTCCGTGCGCAATATATCCATTATTTTTGCGGGACTGTCCATCTTGCAGGCGCTGTGCTCCATCTTTTCTTCCAAGCCGGCGGAAAAATTCACGCCGAGGCGCGTGCTTCTGCTGACATTCTGCATCATCGGGGCGGCCTACCTGTTTATACCTTCGGGCAGTCTGTACGTGACGATTGCAGCTTTTGTCGTCATTAACGCGCTCTATGATGTGATAGAACCCGTATCCAGTCAGGTGGTGAATAATGAGATTCCGTCCAGAACGAGAGCCACGCTGCTGTCCATTATCAGTTTGATGACCTCGCTCTTCATGTTCATTGCCTTTCCGTTTATCGGATTCTTAACGGACTATTTTGATTCAGCTTTGCTGCTGACCGCAATCGGGGTATTATCCATCTTATTGTCGCTGTTTATGATGCTCAGCTTTTACAAACTGAAAGCGAGCGTCGCCATCCAGAATAAAGTCGAGCTTTGAACCAGAATGACAAAGGGATGATGTGAGTTGCTGAATATTCATAATCTTACGGTAAATTTAGCGGGAGATACCATTTTCAAACAAGTTTCTTTTTTCATCAATGAAGGCGAGAAAGTGCTTGTGGCCGGGCCGAACGGTTCCGGCAAAAGCACGCTGTTCAGGGTGCTTTCCGGGGAGCTTGAGGCAGATGAAGGAACAATTGCGATCAACAAAGGGGCGAAGGTCGGTTTGCTGAAGCAGATCGCTGATCCCCATGAGGATCTGACGTTGTATCAATATCTGGAAAAATCGTTTGAAGCTCTAGCGGCGATCCAGAAGGAAATGAAGGCCATTGAGCTGAAGCTTTCAGAACCGATGAGTGGTGACGAGCTGACTGCTTTATTGGAAAAGTACAGTCAATACACGGAAACATTTGAGCGGAACAACGGCTACCAGATGCATGCGATGATTGACGAGGTATGCAACGGGCTCAGCCTCAGCGAATTAAAGGATCAGCCGTTTTCAAAGCTGAGCGGCGGCGAAAAAACAAAAGCCGGCCTTGCCGAAATTTTAATCCGCAACGACGACGTTATACTGCTGGACGAGCCGACCAACCATTTGGATGTCCATGCGATTGAGTGGCTTGAAGGGTTTATTAAAAAATCGAACAAAACCATTCTGTTTACGACCCACGATAAAACGTTTGCCGACCAAACGGCGATGAAGGTGCTCGAGATTGACGATACCGAGGTGAAGATTTGGCCTTACGGATTCAGCGAATACTTGAAAAAGCGGGAAGAATTCATCATCGCCCAGTTTGAGAAATATGAAGAACAGCAGAGAAAAATACAGAAGATGAAGGAATCCATCGCCCAGCTGAGAGATTGGGCCAACCGCTCAAATCCGCCGTCTGTCGGCCTGCACAGACGCGCGAATAATATGGAAAAGGCGCTGAAAAGGATCGAGCTGATCAATAAGCCGGTCCGGACAGAGCAAAAATTAAAAAACGCATTTCAGGAAGCGGGCGCCGGTTCAAAAGATATTGTGTTCATTGAAAACGGAAAGGTGACCAACGGATCTTCCCTTTTATATCAAAATGTGAACCTGCGCATAAAGCATAAAGACAGAATCGGCATCGTCGGCAGAAACGGCGTCGGCAAAACAACGCTGATCCGCTGCATCATCGGGGAAAGAGAACTGTCGGACGGCACCATTAAAGTGGGAGAAAATCTTAAAATAGGCTACATTGATCAAAAGAGCCATGTCGGAGATTCGAGTCAGACGATTCTGCAATTTTTTAAAGAAAATCTGCTGACTGAAGAGGGCATGGCCCGGAATATGCTGGCCAAGTACGGATTTTACGGGTCGTCGGTCTTTAAAAAACTTTCCGTCCTGTCGGGCGGTGAGAGAATCAGGCTGAAGCTGTCCATCTTAATGGAAAAAAAGCTGAATGTCCTGATCCTGGATGAGCCGACCAACCACTTGGATATTGAATCTCAGGAAATTCTCGAAAACAGCCTGATGCAGTTTCAAGGCACCATCATCTGCGTTTCTCACGACAGAAACCTGCTGGAGAAGTTCAACAAGATTTTCTGGCTTGAGAATCAAAACGTCACCATCTTTTCAGGTCCATACAGTTACGCCAAACAAAAAAAACGGCAGATTGCCGAATAAAAGGGGAATGGATATGACCATTGACAGACTGACAATCAATGAGTTATCGTACGATCTTTTTGTAAGCGAGTATGCTGATAAGAAACCTTTTATTTTGACGGGGGCAATGGATCACTGGGAATGCAGGCCGTGGACGCTTGAATACATTGACGAACACTATGGGGACAGAATGGTCACCATCCGGAAATCAGATATCGAAGGGGTCAAAACGTTTAAACAAGTAAAGCTTTCCAACTATATCGAGTACATTGATCAGAATGATGACAAATGGTACTGTGACTGGAATTTTACGCAGCTGAACCAAAATGACTTAGACCTTGTCTATTCCGCACCCGAGTATTTTACAAAAGACACATTGAGAGCGGATGAAGAAACGGGACGGGACTGGAAATGGTTCTTTCTCGGTTCTAAGCAGACAGGCACACCGCTGCATCAGGATTTTAACAATACGCACGCGTGGAACGGCGTCATTTTCGGGGAGAAGGAATGGATCTTCTATCATCCGGACGACTCTCCGTATTTGTACGAAGGAAATATCAATGTCTTTGATGAAAAAGACATTGAGCAAAAACCGCTGGTGCAAAAGGCGTCTCCGATCCGTTTCAGACAAAAGGCGGGAGAAATCATTTACGCGCCGCGCCATTGGTGGCATCAAGTCGAGAATACGGAACATACATTGGCAGTGAGTGAGAACTTTTGGTTTACTGGAGAGCGGCTTGCCAATCAGATATAAACGAAAGGCTGAGGAGCATCTCAGCCTTTTTTTGTATGGATTCATTTCATCCGGTCCAGACCGAATTTTTTCAGGCGGTATTGCAGGCTCTGTCTGCTGATTCCGAGCTCTTTTGCCGTTTTGGATATGTTATTGCCGTGTTTTCTCAGGGTTTTTTCGATCATGTATTTTTCGAAGTTTTCCATTTTGTCTTTTAAATCGGTGCCGGGCTGGGTGCTTGCGGCGGCTTTGGCTTCCGTGTCAGCCGGTTTGATTTTCATCCGGTATTGGTAAGGCAGGTGGGCCGCCGTAATCGTCGTTTCATCCGTCATAAAGTTCATGGCGCCTTCAATCATATGTTCAAGCTCGCGGATGTTGCCCGGCCAGTCATATTCCAGGAAGAATCGCTGCACATCGTCACTGATCGAATCGACATGCATTTGGAACAGGTGATTGTTTTTCTGGATAAAGACTTCGGCCAGAGGCAGAATATCCTCCTTGCGCTCCCGGAGCGGGGGAATGATCAGTGTGACAACGCTTAAGCGGTAGTATAAATCTTTGCGCAGCCGCTCTTCTGAAATGGCGGTGATCGGGTCTTCATTCATCGTGGCGATGATGCGGACGTCAATCGGTTTGTCCTGCGCTGATCCGATGCGCCTGATTTTCTTTTCCTGAAGGGCGCGGAGCAGTTTTGCCTGCAGGCTGAGATTGAGCGAGTTGATCTCATCGAGGAGCAGGGTGCCTCCCTGCGCCTGCTCAAATAAGCCGGGCTGGTCGATGGCTCCGGTAAAGGCGCCTTTTTTCGTGCCGAATAAAATACTTTCGACCAGGCTATCCGGCAGGGCGGCGCAGTTTTGTGAGATGAACGGGGCGCCTGAGCGCTGGCTGCCGTTGTGAATGCTTTGGGCGAACAGTTCCTTGCCCGTTCCCGTCTCGCCGGCCAAAAGCACCGATGATGATGTGCGGGTTGCCCGTTTCGCGTTTTCGATGACTTCCCGAATGACCGGGCTGTTGCCGAGAATACTGTCAAACGTGTAGCTGTTCTGTTCTTTCCTGTGCATGTTCTCCCTGATCAGCCGTTCGAGCTTGGTGACGTCCTTGGCGATTTCCACGGCTCCCTTGATCTCGCCGTTTTGCACAATCGGGAAGGTGTGGTTGATCGTCGTGATTTCCTGGCCTTTGTTATTGAAATAGCTTTGCTTCACGTTTTTAATCGTTTTGCCTTCTTGAAGGGCCTGAACGAGCGTGCTGTCCTGCTGATTGGAAAACATAAATACATCAGTCAGGTTTTTATGCAGGACGTCCCGTTCATCCATATCTTCAATCTGCATCATTTTCTTATTGTAAATGACGGTGCTGCCCTTCTCGTCCACCACATGCAGCCCGACATCAATCTCTTCCAAAATGCTTTGTAACACGAGTGTGTAAAATTCGCTGGTTGTGTGCAGGTCAATTCCTCCTCTCAATCGTCTTAACATTCATTATTTTAAAATAAATCGAACGGGAAACGCAAAAAAATTTTGCGCTTGGACAATGTTTAAAAATAAATGGAAATTGAGGTAATAAAACCATTGACTTTTTTAGGAAAATGGTTGATATTTAGATATATACTTAAATATCTAAATTATGTATGTATGAGAGGGGGAAAGTTTTTGAATAAAGCTTTTAAAGCACTGGCCGATCCTACAAGGAGAAGAATTTTGGATTTATTAAAGAAACAAGACATGACGGCTGGTGAAATTGCGGAACACTTCGACATGTCAAAACCCAGTATTTCTCATCACCTTACCATATTGAAAAATACTGATTTGGTTCACGATGAGAGGAAAGGCCAATTTATTATGTATTCATTAAATACCACTGTATTACAGGATCTTATAGGCTGGTTCTTTTCTCTGACTGATTCAGAACATGATAATAAGAAAGGCGGGGAATCATGAAAAAATATCTCTTTTCAGCAGGAATCATAGTTTTAACTGTTTTCACATGGGTTTGCACATATTCATCTTTACCGGACAATTTGGCGACACACTGGGGATTAAACGGAAGTGCAAATGATTACCAAACGAAAGCTAATGCGATGATGATGCTTATTGGCATCATGATTATTCTATATATTTTAATGGTTATCATCCCTAAGATTGATCCTAAAAATAACTACAAAACATTTATCAGGCCATATATGGCTATATTTAATACAATGTTTGCGGTTCTGTTTGTCATTAATCTGATTACCATCTTTACCGGTCTGGGATATGATCTCCCTATATCTTATTTAGGAAACTTTATAGTGGGAGTCATTTTCATGGTGTTTGGAAACTTCATTCAGATCGTTAAGCCTAATTTTTTTTTAGGGATAAGAACACCTTGGACGCTGAGCAGTGAAAGAGTTTGGAAGGATACACACAGGGTTAGTTCGAAACTTTTTGTCTTAGCGGGCATGCTCATGATGCTTGCAGCTTTTTTGCCGCCGGTGTATAGAGTGTCAGTCATTTTCATGTCTGCGATCGGCTGTATCATATTATCTTTACTATATTCTTACATTGTATATCAGAGACAATTGAATAAATAACTGTTGAGTAGGAGCAATCTAATTGGATTGCTCCTATTTTGTCAGCGGGAAACGCAAAAAATTTTTGCGCTTGGCTGAAGTTTGCACACAAACTGCCGGAAAATTTTGCGGGAAAAGAAAGAATGCTGGCGAAACATCCCGTTTTTTCGGATTGGCACGGAACTTGCTTTATAAAAAGGGAAAGCAAGATCTAATGTTGAATGATTACAAAACAAGGGGGAATCAGATTATGTCAGCTTTCACAAAATCTCAAGAAATTATCAGCCAAACTTCACATTACGGCGCGAACAACTATCATCCTCTGCCGATTGTTATTTCCGAAGCGCAGGGTGTTTGGGTAAAAGACCCTGAAGGTAATCAATATATGGATATGCTGAGTGCTTATTCTGCGGTGAACCAGGGGCACAGACATCCGAAGATCATTCAGGCGCTGAAGGATCAGGCGGATAAAATCACTCTGACGTCACGCGCGTTCCATAATGATCAGCTCGGTCCGTTTTATGAGAAAACAGCCAAGCTGACCGGAAAAGATATGATTCTGCCGATGAATACGGGGGCGGAAGCCGTTGAATCCGCTGTCAAAGCGGCGAGACGCTGGGCATATGAGGTCAAAGGAGTAGCGGATAATCAGGCGGAAATCATTGCGTGTATCGGCAACTTCCACGGCAGAACGATGCTTGCGGTATCCCTTTCTTCAGAAGATGAGTATAAACGCGGTTTCGGACCTATGCTTCCGGGTATAAAATTAATTCCATACGGAGACGCAGAAGCGCTGCGCCGGGCGATCACGCCGAACACAGCCGCTTTCTTATTCGAACCGATTCAGGGAGAAGCGGGCATCGTCATTCCGCCGGAAGGATTTTTACAAGAAGCGGCCGCCATTTGTAAGGAAGAAAATGTGCTTCTGATCGCTGATGAAATTCAGACGGGACTCGGCCGCACAGGGAAAACATTCGCGGTTGACTGGGAAAATATCGTACCGGATATGTTCATCTTAGGCAAAGCGCTCGGCGGGGGCGTCTTCCCGATTTCGTGCATCGCGGCGAACCGTGACATTCTCGGTGTGTTTAACCCGGGTTCCCACGGCTCGACATTCGGCGGAAACCCGCTCGCTTGCGCGGTATCGCTCGCATCTCTTGAAGTCCTTGAGGAAGAAGGGCTGGCAGAGCGTTCCCTTCAGCTTGGCCGTTATTTTAAAGAAGAGCTTGAGAAAATTGATAACCCGATCATAAAAGACGTGCGCGGACGCGGCCTGTTTATCGGCGTTGAACTGACAGAAGCGGCCCGCCCGTACTGTGAAAAGCTGAAAGGCGAAGGGCTTTTATGCAAAGAAACACATGATACCGTGATCCGTTTTGCACCGCCGTTAATGATTTCCAAGGAAGACTTGGACTGGGCGATCCAAAAGATCACAAACGTGCTTCAAAACGCGTAAAACCTTGATGCGGCAATGCTTTCCCTCGGCTTGTATGGAATTTACAAATAAAAAATTCAGCACACTCTATTTGCGTGGCGACAGTATTTTAGTATAATGTATCTTTATGTACGAAAATGAATTTCATATAACATTCATATACAAATAGAGGCTCTTTGGACAGCAAATCGGTTTCAAAGCACCGGCTTGGTTCCAATACAAGTTGCTGAAGGGGTGCAGAATAGTGAATACAAATCAAAAAGAGAATCAGCTTCAGCGCACAATGAAATCACGCCATTTGTTTATGATTTCTTTGGGCGGAGTGATCGGCACCGGGTTTTTCCTGAGTACCGGATTTACAATTAACCAGGCGGGACCGCTGGGCGCGGTTCTGTCTTATCTGGTCGGCGGTTTTATTATGTTTTTGACAATGCTCTGCTTAGGCGAGCTTGCGGTTGCCCTTCCCGTATCAGGGTCGTTTCAGACGTACGCAACCAAATTCATCAGCCCCGCTTTCGGTTTCGCATTCGGCTGGCTCTACTGGCTCGGCTGGGCGGTGACATGCGCCATTGAGTTTTTATCTGCGGGACAATTGATGCTCCGCTGGTTTCCGCATGTTCCCGTATGGGTGTGGTGCCTCGTGTTTGTCGGACTGATGTTTCTTTTGAACGCCATTACCACAAAAGCGTTCGCTGAGTCGGAATTTTGGTTTTCCGGTATTAAAATTTTAGTCATTCTGCTGTTTATTATTTTGGGCGGCGCCGCCATGTTCGGCCTGATTGACATGAAACACGGCGAGCAGGCTCCTTTCTTCTCTCATTTTTATGAGGATGGATTGTTTCCGAACGGCATTAAGGCTATGCTTATTACGATGATTACCGTAAACTTCGCGTTCCAGGGAACGGAGCTGATCGGGGTTGCCGCGGGAGAAAGTGAAAATCCCGAGAAAACGATTCCGCGCTCTATCCGGCAGACGGTATGGAGAACGCTTGTCTTTTTCGTTCTCTCCATCATCGTCATTGCCGGCATGATTCCGTGGAGGCAGGCGGGAGTGGTCGAAAGCCCGTTTGTCGTGGTGTTTGAACAAATCGGTATTCCATATGCCGCCGATATTATGAACTTTGTTATCTTAATTGCGCTGCTCTCAGTGGCCAACTCAGGCCTGTTTGCATCGACGCGTATCTTATATGCCATGGCGAACGAAGGACAAGCCTTTAAATCGCTCGGCAAAATAAATAAACGCGGCGTGCCGATGAACGCTCTGATCGTGACGCTGGCCGTCGCCTGCCTGTCACTGCTGTCTAAGGTGGCTGCGCCGGAAACCGTTTATATGTTTCTCTTATCATTAGCCGGACTAAGCGCGCAGGTCGGCTGGATTACGATTTCCCTGTCGCAGCTGATGTTCAGACGGAAATACATCCGCGAAGGCGGCAAAGTGGAAGACCTGAAGTTTAAAACACCGCTGTACCCGGTGCTGCCTATTATCGGGCTGACGTTAAATACGGTTGTTCTGATCAGTCTCGCATTTGATTCAGAACAGCGGCTCGCCCTTTATTGCGGCATCCCGTTCATGGCGGTGTGCGTTATCGTCTATCATCTGTATGTAAAAAAGCATAAGCAGTCAGAAAAACAGATAGAGCTTTAAATCTTTTCGTGTCCAAGTCATCTTTGATAAACCCGCACAGGACAACATACAACATGTTGAGGTGGAAAAACGGATGAACAAGAATATCTCAGTTATTGGAATGCCGATGGATTTAGGACAAGCACGACGCGGAGTGGACATGGGCCCGAGCGCCATCCGCTACGCGCATCTCATTGAACGGTTATCTGACATGGGGTATGCGGTGGAAGACTTAGGCGACATCCCCGTTAATCGTGAAAAACTCAAAAATGATGAAGAGCTGAAAAATCTGAACTCTGTGCTCTCGGGGAACGAGCAGCTCGCCCAAAAGGTGGACAGCGTCATTGAGAATGAGCGGTTCCCTCTCGTCTTGGGCGGCGATCACAGCATCGCGATCGGAACGCTGACAGGAACGGCAAAGCACTATAAACAGCTCGGCGTCATCTGGTACGACGCGCACGGCGACTTAAACACCCTGGAAACATCGCCGTCAGGCAATATTCACGGAATGCCGCTGGCCGTCAGCCTCGGCGTCGGGCACGACACGCTGGTGAACCTGGGCGGGTATGCCCCGAAAATCAAGCCGGAGAACGTGGTCATCATCGGCGCGAGATCGCTTGATGAAGGCGAGCGTGAGTACATTAAGGAAACAGGCATGAAGGTCTATACGATGCATGAGATTGACCGCCTCGGCATGACAAAGGTCATTGAAGAAACCATTGACTACTTGTCAGACTGTGACGGCGTTCACCTCAGCCTTGACCTCGACGGCCTTGATCCGAGCGACGCGCCCGGCGTAGGCACACCTGTCGTCGGCGGCATCAGCTACCGTGAAAGCCATTTGGCAATGGAGATGCTGTATGATGCCGACATCATCACTTCAGCTGAATTTGTCGAAGTCAACCCGATCCTCGATCACAAAAACAAAACCGGCAAAACAGCGGTCGAGCTGGTAGAATCTTTGTTAGGAAAAAAACTGTTATAAAATATGCGCCTCCGCACCTGCGGAGGTTTTTTTGTTGCCACGAGGAAACTAGCGGGCTGCCACCCTCTTTTTGAACCTGTAAATATGATATATTTATTACACAAAATGGGAAAGGGAGGTGTCCTGACAGATGGCTGAAGTGATGGCCCACGAAACAGTTGCGAAAAAAATCAGTGACTGGTATGAGGAAATCAAAAAGCACAACACCGAATCGGCTGAGGCGTTAAGAGAACAACTGCTTACGGATCTGCAAAATATGACACAAAATCAAACGGTGCTCCTTTATTTTAATTTAATTGATTCCCGCTATAAGCTTTTGATGGAAGAGTATGAGAAAACAGACGGCATATTAAAAACGATCCAGCTGAACGCCGATAAAGAAAAAACAGACCAGATGATTCAATACTATTATTATTTCTTTTCCGGAATGCACGAGTTTTACCGTAAACGGTTTATGAACGCCATTAATTTTTACCGGATTGCTGAAAGCAGGCTCCGGCACATACCGAATGAGATTGAAAGAGCCGAGTTTAATTATCAAGTGGCGATTGCCTACTATGAAATCCGCCAAAACTACTTTGCGATGAACCACGCGGAAAAAGCGTTGGAGATCTACAAAGCCAATGAAATGTACGCGGTCAGAGAAGCACAGTGTTTAATGGTGATCGGCTGTAACAGAATGGACTTGTTTCACTATCAGAAAGCCGAAGAGCTCCTGCAGACGGCGGTTCATCAAGCCGCCAAAGCGGGCGATCCGCATATTGAGGCGCTCGCCCACTTTAACGCAGGCATTTGCTATGAAAGACAGGAAAAGCTTGAGGAGGCGCGGGTCGAGTTTGAAACGGCTCTCGATCAAAAGGAGCATTTGCAATCAGCGTATTCGGTGCGGAGTCTGTACATGCTGGCCAGAGTGTTATTGAAACAGGAACAGGCGGATGAGGGCCGGTTTTGGCTGCATAAAGCGCTGAATGCCGCTGAAGAAAAAAACGAGCCCGTATACACCCAAAAGCTGCGCATCTTACAGCATGTCTTTATTGACCGCAATGAAGAAGCGCTTGAATCAGCTTTCGCCGAGTTAAGAAGGAAAGAGCTGTGGAGTGACGTTTCCGACTTGTCGTATCAGGCCGCGGCGCATTTTAAAAAACAGGAGAATTACAAACCGGCGGCGAAGTATTTTCAAGAATCAATTGATGCCAATGACCAAATTTTGAGATTAACGGAGGGGATTCGTAATGAAAACATGTAAATTCATTGTACTCTCAGCAGCCTTGGCAAGTCTCATTTCGATTGGATTATTTGCGCAAACTGGTTCAACGGCACAAGCCGAACAAATCATAAAACCGGCGGAAAACGGAGCCTTCGGATAATACTTCATGATACCGCTTTCAGTCTGTGTTTTGTAAGGAGTGATTCAATGGCTATCACGCTGCAGCCGATGACAGAACAAGAATTTCAGTCCTATCTCGCCCATTCAACCAAGCATTACGCTGAAGAAAAGGTAAAAGCGGGAACGTGGCTGCCTGACGAAGCGCCGGAATTAGCGGAGCTGGCGTTTAATGACCTGCTTCCTGACGGCTTGGAGACGGCCGATCACTATTTATGGACGCTGACATTGGACGGAAAGGAAAATGCCGGCTGGCTGTGGCTGCACGCCGATCCGGACCACCCGCAGCAGGACGCATTTATTTATGATTTCGGCCTTCATCCGCCTTTCCGCGGCAAAGGCTATGCGAAAGAGGCGCTCGCAAGGCTGGAGGACAAAGCCAAAGACCTGGGTGTCCGCAAGATTTCTCTCCATGTGTTCGCTCATAACGAAACGGCGCGGAAGCTGTATGAGAAGACCGGATTTCTGGAGACGGATGTCATCATGAGCAAAAAGCTGTCATGAAAAGAGGCCCGCACGATGGGCCTCTTTTGTTATTCATCTAACAATGTCATCATGTGTTCCGGATAACGCTCGCCGGCCGCCGTGCCGATCGGAAACATCTCATCCAAACGCGCCTTCACATCCTCGGGAAGCACAATGTCGAGAGCGGCGAGGTTCTCTTCCAAGTAGTGTTTCTTTTTTGTGCCCGGGATCGGAATGAGATCATCGCCATTTGCGAGAACCCATGCGAGCGCAAGCTGAGGAGCAGTGATATTCATTTCCCGGGCAATGGCGGTAAGTTTTTGGACGAGCCCTATATTCACCGCCAAATTGTCTCCCTGGAATCTCGGCGTTCTTCTTCTGTAATCATCGGCATCCAGCTGATCGGTCGACGTCATCTTTCCGGAAAGAAAACCTCTGCCGAGCGGACTGTAAGGCACAAATGAAATGCCGAGCTCACGGCAGGCGGGCAGCACATGCTCCTCCGCTTCCCTGCTCCATAAAGAATATTCCGATTGAAGCGCGGCAATCGGGTGAATGCGGACGGCGCGCCTGATCGTTTCTGCGGAAGCCTCTGACAATCCGATATATCTCACCTTTCCTTCGTCTATCAGCTCCTTCATGGCGCCGACGGTTTCTTCAATCGGCACCCGCGGATCAACCCGGTGCAGATAATAAAGGTCGATATAATCCGTCCCAAGGCGTTTCAGACTGGCGTCACACGCTTTTTTCACATAATCGGGCCGTCCGTTAATTTCGATAAACTCACCCTTTTCGCTTCGGACATAACCGAATTTCGTCGCGAGGTAAAGCTCCTTTCTGAATGGGGCGAGTGCTCTGCCGACAAGCTCTTCATTTGCGCCCAATCCATATTGATCAGCCGTATCAAACAAATTCACGCCGAGATGAACGGCATGATGCAGGGTGGAAATCGACTTTTCCTCACTCTGGCTGCCATAGTATTCCGACATGCCCATGGACCCTAACCCCATTGCGGAAACCCGCATCGAACCGATCGTTCTGTCCTTCATATGTCCTCCCCCTTTCTTGTATGATAACCGGATTTCCTGATATTTGAAAATGTTTTATGCATATGATTTATATATTGTTATAAAATTTTTAAAAATCTGTAAATTATCTATTTTTTTATCGCAATTCCGTCATATAATACAAATGTGGAAAAATTATACTCAAAGAAAAGAGGCGAAGTAATATGTGTAAAAAGCTGTTCAAAGCCGTCCTCCCGTTGGCCCTGTCATTCACCATGGTTCTGTCATTCTCCGGTATGAATGTAAAAGCGAAAGAAACAGAAACAGCCCGCTACGCAAAAGAAATCGCAGAGCTTCAGCAGGGCACGACTCCTCAAGACGTTCTCCAATCCGCCAAAGAGCTTGCCAAACAGAAGCACGTTTCAACAGAAGCAATTCTCAAGCAGTTTCATCAAGAAATCACGGCAGACAAGGTGCAGGGAAATGTAATCGCTTCCAAAGAAGGGCTCTCTGCGATGGGCGGATCGTCAGGAACCAAAAAACTTCCGAAAAGCACAAAAGGCAATATTTATTACACGAACTCATACACCGCTTATTACAATCACGGGCATGTCGGCATGTATTCATCCGCTGATAAAATTGTTGAATCCGTGCCGGGAGACGGCGTCCGCCAGATTGCTTATAACGGCAGAGAAGTCGAAGACAATTCAATCGTCCAGACCGTGAAAGTCACCGACGCCCAAAAACAAGCCGCCGCTGACTGGGCTGTATCAAGAGTCGGTGATGAGTACTCCTTCAACTTCGTCAATAACAGAAATACGGGCCATGAAGGCGCCAAAAACTGCTCAAAACTGCTGTGGTCGGCATTCCTCTTAAAAGCCGGGATTGATATCGACTCTAATGGCGGCTTAGGCGTATACCCGCGCGACATCACAAGCTCGTCCTACACAACCACGATTCTGACCATTCACTAAGGAGAACAACGTGAAAAAAATCATTTGGATACCCTTAGTGATCATCGCCGCCGCAGCGGTTTTATGCTTCTTCTATTTCCGCACGGAAGATCCTGCGGAGGTTGTGAGAGACACATTAAATGACCCTGATTTTCTGAAAGATAAAGAGGCGCTGCTGTACTTCTCCACTGCGGCTGACCAAGACACGTTCGGCGGCGGAAAAAGCTACGCCCTCTTCGCCGATGAAAAAGGACGGCTTTCTTCTTATCACATGAAGGGGCTTGAGCTCGGATCGGCCAAAATGCATGACGGCAGCGTACTGCTGGAGGACAAAAAAGGAATCTATACCGTTCAGGACGGCCTTCACACGTATAAAAGAGCGTACCAGCATACGGGAGACAGCGCGGGATATATCGAACGGGCGAAAGGCTTTTACACGCTGTATAATTCGGGCTACGACAAGAGCGGCGGCAGCTATCGCTCAGAGCTGTACCGCCAGATTGACGGCAGGTGGAAGCAAGACGTCATTCCGCACTATATCCGCGCTTCAGGCTTTTTTAAAGATCATCTTTTCGCGCTCACGCCGACAGATGACGAAAAAGGCTATCACGTCCAAGACATTCAGGCTGATAAAGAGAAGCTCCATACAACATCAATCGCGACATGGACGTATAAAGAAGGCACGTCTGTCGAATCCCAGCTCACCGCGGACGACAGCGCCGTCTGCTTTGTCACCAGAGGGGAAAAAGCAGATCACATCTATCAAATGGTGAAAGTCATGAAAAACAGCGGCGCCATCAAAACGTATGACATCGCCGCTTATAAAAATGACGAACAGACGATCTATGACTCCATGCCGTTCAGCTTCAAAAAAAGCTTTTTCATGGAGCAGCGCAGCTTCTATTTCGTTGACGGCTTCGGAAACGTGTACCGCATCAACCCTGAGACCGGAAAAAGCAAAAAAGCCTTCAAGCTCCCCGCATCACGAATGAAAGCCGACTTCAAAGAGCTGACGCATCAAAACGGAAAGCTGTATCTGTTTACGTACAGCTACAAAAAGCCCGCCAAAATCGAATCCTTCGACCTGAAAACGGGCAAAAAGCTGAACGACCTGACCATCCCAAACTTAAAAAACATCGTCACGCCGAAAAGCCATCTCAAGCTGTATGATGTGCAGGTGATGGGTGGGCTTTGAAGAGTATAAACATTTCGGAAGAGCTTGCCGCTTTTGGTAAGCTTTTTATAATGAAACGTTACTGCAAGAAAGAAGGTGGTCATTTGAAATCATTCAGTATCTTCTTATTGTTGTCCGTCATTTGTATAACCATTGTTTTTGTCATAATGAATATGTTGATTGGATACCCTGATGTGAGTAACGGGGCATTGATTATGATTGTATATATCGTTGTGACCCTCTTAATCAGGCTATATAACAAGAAGACAGTCGGTGAAGGAGGGAGCCGATGAAGAAAAAGCTTGCCGCGGTGACTGTCACCATTCTCCTGGTTTCCGTAATAACCAACTCTTTTTTAAACGGCGGAAAGCCGGACTGGATTGATGTATGCTGTACGCTGCTGGCGTGTCTATTAGGAATTCTGTTCGTCCTTCGCTTAGAAAAAAGAGAAAACACGTAAAGAGCCGGATGCTGCAAACGCCGGCTCTTTTTGCGCGTGATTTGCCGAATTGTGGATAAAACTCAGCCCGAAGCACTACTAACATGTGTATAAATAGGTTATATTGAAAAGAGAACAATTGCCGCGTGCAAAAGAAAACCGGAGGACGTAACAATGAAAACCGCTTATTATTCTTGTGAAGAACATATCGAAACCGTGCTGGACATGTACATAGATGATCATGAGCTTCCGCCCGAAATCAGAAAAATCGAACATACTAACAGTTTATCCACAGCCTGTGAATTATGTGGGGACACTGCAACATATCTAGTAGGGAACGAATGATCCTACACAAAATACAGAAAAGATATCCACAATTGTGGACAATATATATGAATAACTTGTTTCTAAAGTGGGGATGACCTGTGAATATCAATATTGTGACCATCGGAAAACTAAAAGAAAAATACCTCAAGCAAGGCATTGAAGAATACAAAAAACGACTCTCAGCCTACGCAAAAATCGACATCATCGAACTCCCGGACGAAAAAGCCCCGGAAAACCTGAGCGACCAAGACATGAAAATCGTCAAAGACAAAGAAGGCGAACGCATCCTGGCCAAAATCAGCCCGGACACCCACGTCATCGCCCTCGCCATCGAAGGAAAAATGAAAACATCCGAAGAACTGGCCGATACAATAGATAAGCTGGCGACTTATGGAAAAAGCAAAATCACCTTCGTCATCGGCGGCTCACTCGGCCTAAGCGACGCCGTCATGAAACGGGCAGATGACAAGCTGTCATTCTCGAAGATGACGTTTCCTCATCAGTTGATGCGGCTGATTTTAGTGGAGCAGATTTATCGGGCTTTTCGAATTAATCGTGGGGAGCCTTATCATAAGTGAGTGTAACTCTTAAGGATGATTGGAAGCTGTTCATCCTATGAAGTGAGGAGTCACAAGGTCGCCACTTCATAGGCATGAGCTATAAAAAAGGATATCTTTTAGTTATGGCGGAATTCGCTCAAAAGAAAATGATTCAAGGTGATGTGGCTTTTACAACACTAAGAAGTAAATGACAGTTTAATAAATGGGATAACATAATTTTTATTGATCCAACTTACAACTAAAAGAAGGATTAGACTTTTTTGAATTTAAACAGCAAACAAGTATTATCTTTCAAAAATTGATGTAAGCAATGAAAATATAAATGCATGAAATATACTTAATTAGAGTTTATGAAGAGGTATTGGAGGTCAAGCAGTTGGATTCTTTTTGAGATGATACTCTGGGGAATCAGTGAGAAATTAGAAAGTAATTTAGGAATTTTATAGATTAAGAATTACTTAATTTTTCATAATATATGGTATAATGGTTTTAAATATGCGTTTTAGTACTAATCTTTTTTTGAGTTGTTTACCGAATCTTCACCAAATGAGAAAGGAGGAGATTAAAACCTAATAGTATTGGGGAGTATAAGGTTTGAAAGTGTATGTAGGCCAGAGAAATGACTTTGTTTTTTATGTTGTATTTACAAATTGTATAGTTTTCTTGTTGAATATAACTAAGTGTTAATCAATGTCTCAATTTTTACGGAATACATATATCTAATAAATTCTTTAAGAAGGTGAATCTAAATGACTATTGAGTGGACAACAGTTATAACCCATCTACTTACTCTTATACTTGGAGCTACAGGGGGCTATGTTCTTAAATCAATAAAGATAAAACAAAAAAACATTAACAAAACAAAAGGACGAAATAGTCCTATTTTTAATAACGATGGCGATGTAAAAGGACGTTTTGGTGATGGAAGATGACGGGTAGTAAAAATAATACAAGAGGTGATCATAGCCCAGTATATAACAATCAGGGTAATGTATATAACCAAAAAATTATCCATTTGAGAAGCGACATTATTAATCCATATAATTTAAAAAAGATAATAGATTTTTTGGAATTAGAGCTAGAAGATGAGTTAGAGCCTAACCAAGGTGTTGAAGATGATGATGGATTAAAGAGGATAAACATTGGGGCAAAAAACTTAATTAATAATTTGGAAGAAGAAGGTTGTAATGATTACAACAATATCATAATTGAAAGTAGCATTTATTTCAAAACTATTAAAGATATATTATCAGATCCTCGTAATAAAAAATTAAAGAAGTCCTACAATAATATTAAGAAAACCATTAATAGAAAAATACCTGAAATAAAAAGAGAAAAGGAATTTTTCAGCGAAGTAATTAATGATATTATTGATAGATTTTTAAATTCTAATGATATTGAGATATTAGAGAATGAGGAATTGGTGAGTGTGATAATACATTTCATGTATTACATATGTCACATCGGGGAAAACGGTGGTAGTAATGCTGAGACCGGATAAATTTACGGAATTAAACAGAAGCTTAATATATGTGGTAGCTTTATTAATAGAGCTGTTCAAAGAAAATGACCACAAATGCAGTTATAGAAAGCTTTATAATGCATTAGAGAAGCAAATTGGTGATGATGCCTTATATTTGTTTTTACCGGCAGTAGATTTTTTATTCTTGATAGGAAGAATAAACTATGATATCGAATCTGATGTCTTGGAGATGAAAATATGAAATTATCAAGACTATATTGCGATGATTCAAGATTTAAAGATATTGAATTTAAAAATGGATTAAATATCATTTTTGGTTATGTGAATGATAAAAATGCAAATGATCCCCACAACCTTGGTAAAAGTGCGCTTATCCATCTAATAGATTTCATGTTGCTGAAGGAAGTAAAAAAGGGAAACTATTTTTATAACAAGAAAAAGGTCTTTAAGCGCCATACATTTTATCTGGAATTAAAATTGAACAATAACAATTATTTAACAATTAGAAGATCTTTTGGGAACATAACAAGAGTAGACATGAAAATACTCGACTATTCAACAGTATTAATAGATTGTGATGAATGGGATTACACAAACTTGGTTCTCAATACTACAAGTGAAAATGTCGTTTCAGCAACAGCAATCTTAAATGAGAAATTAAACTTTAATATATTATGTGATTATGATTATCGAAAACTAGTAGGCTATTTTATTAGAACTCAAAATGATTATGGTGATGTTTTTCAATTGAAAAAGTTCTCAAGTTCTAAAGACCAAGTATGGAAACCCTTTGTGTATGAATTACTAGGATTCGATAGTGAATTACTCTTAAAAAAGTATAAACTGAATCATGAAATAGAAGCTTTGAAAACAAAGATAAAAAATATGGAAGACTATTATAGTCCCTCTGATATTGATAGAATTAATGGGCAAATAGATATTCTTACCAGAGAAAAAGAATTGTTGGAAGAGGATCTTGACTCATTTAATTTTTATTTAAATGAAAAACAGATTAGTAATGAATTAATTAAAGAGATAGAAAACAAATCGATTTCTTTACAAAATAAGGCTTATAAATTAAGATCTGACATTGAGCTTATTGAAAATTCTTTAGGGACAAAAGAGTTTCTTAATTTCGATTACATAAAAGAGCTTTTTGAAGAAGTAGAAATTTATTTTAGTGAGCAATTAGAAAAATCATATGAAGAACTAGTTAGATTTAATAAGTCTTTACTTGAAGATAGAAGAGTTCATCTATCAAATCTTCTTAATGATAAAAAAGCAGAACTTAAGTTAGTCGAAGGAAAGCTAAAGGACTTAGGTAAACAACGATCAGATATCTTGAATATATTACAAGATAGTGATGTTATAAATAAGTATAAAAATTTGAGAACTAATTTAATTGAAAAAGAAAAGAGCATCCAGAGTCTTGAAACACAAAAAGAAATCATTTTACAGACAAGAACAGATATTAAAGATATAAATGAAAAGCAAAAGAAACTTGAAAAAATTAATGAAACAATTGAGTCAAAAATAGAAAACGGAAATAAGGTTTTAAATGATATAAGATTCTTATTTAAGACTTATTTTGAAGTTATAACGAGCAAGAATGGAATAATTGATATTTCCACTAATACTACATCTAATGTAGAGTTTAATGCTGGTATCATAACAGACAGTGGTACCTTGACACATGAAGATGAGGGCTTTTCATATCGGAAAATGCTGTGTATGTGTTTTGATCTAGCTATTTTAAGTTATTACTCTAATAAAAGTTTCTTTAAGTTTCTATATCACGATGGACCTTTTGAAGCTTTGCATGAGAATCGCAAGGGATCTTATCTTGAATTTATTGAAGAATATTGCAAAGATAATGATGTACAATATATCATTAGTTTAATAGATTCAGATGTTTCCAAAGACAAGTTAAATAGTCAAGATATTGTATGTGAACTTGAACAAAATGAAGATGGTTCAGGCGCGTTATTCGGTTTCAAGTATTAAGTAATTAATTAGACTTGATTTGTTAAAAAAACCATAAAAAGAGCCCAGAGAATCACCTCTGAACCTCTAACTACTACTAAATCGTATTCCGGTAGGTCTGTATTGGACTGAAATATCAAATGCTGCCCATGAAAATAATGCGTCATTTCCCAATGTTCCCCAACCCCAAAAAGAAGCTGTCATTCAAGAATTCCCCCCTTGAATCACAGCTTCTTTCACATTTTCCATACGACAGTATAAATCCCTTTGCGTCACGGAAACCTAGTGGAAAAGGTTTCTGAAAGGAGGGGGATATGATGAAGAGTAAAAAAATTCAAAACAAAACATCTTTGGTTTGGAAGATGGCGATTGCATCTGCTGTTTCTTGGGAAGCGGCAAAACTGGCGGGCTCTGATCACCCCTATTTAGCGCCTCTATCTGTTATCTTATGTTTGCAGCCAACGATAGATCAGTCAATTCGCTTTTCTTTTCATCGTATTGCGGGAACTGCGATTGGGATCATGCTAACATCCTTTCTTGTCAGTCACTTGCCAATGAATGGCTGGATGCTGGGGCTGTTCCTATTAGGCGGTACTTACATTGCCAAGTGGTTGCGAATAGATGTAACGGTTTTACATCAGGTAGCGCTCACCATTTTGTTGGTCTTTACGTTTGAACGAAACGCTAAAGATTATGCATTCGACCGAATCATCGATACGGTGATCGGTGTCATCATCGCCATTCTGGTTCACATGTTCCTTTTTCCGCCGGACTACACAAAAAAGGCAGCGGACTCTTTTCAAACATTGGCTCGTCAGCTTTCCGGCACACTTTCAGACCTTTCCAAATGGGTGCAATCAGAGTGGGGACAAGGAAAAGGGAACCTCATGGCGTATAAAATGAACAATCTTCTGCAAGAGCTGCATATGACAAAAGAGATGCTGCAAACAGCCTCTGACAGCTTAAAATTCAACCCCGTCAGAAAAAAACATAAAATCATCATTTCAAGCTATCAAATAGAGATGCAAAAGTTGAACGCCGGATTTGAGTATTTATCAAATATAGTGAAAACGTTAAAAGAATGGGAAAAAGAAGGAGCTTTATCTTCAAGTGACAAAAGGGAGCTGGGCAATGATTTACAAGTGTTAAGTGAATACTTTGCGGGCTTTAAAGGCATACAACAGGGTGAAACAGACAATTGGAAACAGAAGGAACAGAGCGTGTTATTGGAATCTCTCCGTTCCGACATGCTGTCGCATCCGCCGCCCGGTCATAAGGTCTATAAAGACTCTTTTTTTTTAGAAACGAAGAAATTGCTGAAGCGTTTGTAATGTTTTCTGGAATTATAGAATACGGATATACAGATGCAGATATGATCAGGTAAAACGGGGGACATGAAATGGATGATATACACCGGATTTTGGATGTCATCGCCACTTCTAAAAAAGCTAAGGTACTGGCTACCATTATTAAAACAGAGGGGTCCGCTTATAAGAAAGAAGGGGCTTCGATGTTGATTTTAGGGGATAAAACAAGAGTCGGAATGTTATCCGCCGGTTGTCTGGAAGAAGACCTCGTTGAACGGTCGGAACAGGTCTGGGCTGCAGGAGAGCCGGTGATTGTCCGCTTTGATATGAGCGCGGAAGACGATTTATCCTGGGGACAGGGCATTGGCTGTAATGGTGTTTTGACGGTTTTACTTGAGCCTGTAAAAGGGGAATTGGAACGAAATCTGATGACAGTGAAGACATGCTTAGATGAAAAAAAGTCTGTGACCCGAATGAAACGATTCACTAAAACGTTAGAGCCGAAGGAAGATCTGTACATAGTGGAAGACGGCGAAGTGTTTGGAACCGGGGATGTTATGGAACAAGGCCGTATTCAAAAACTGAGACAGACGGAAAAGGGAATCAAGAGGGATGAACATACCTCTGATTTATTTTTTATCCATCAGATGGTGCCAAAACCTTGTTTATATGTCTTCGGAGCAGGGGAAGATGCGAAGCCGTTAGTTTCGTTGGCAGCTCATGCGGGCTTTCATGTGACGGTGATTGACTGGCGTCCCGCTTTATGTCATCACGGCCATTTTCCTGAAGCCGGCCATTTGATAACAGGAGCACCGGAAGAAGTCATGGAAGGCCTGAGCATGACAAAAAGGGATTTTGTTGTCATTATGACGCACAGCTTTCAAAAAGATCAGATCATTTTACATACATTAAAAAACGAGAATGTGTTTTATAAAGGTGTATTAGGCCCTAGAAGGCGCACTGAACGGCTATTAGGCGGAGCTGAGATTCCGGAAGATATTCATTCCCCTATCGGACTTCCCATCGGGGCACAAGGCCCTGAGGAGATTGCTGTAAGCATTGTTGGCGAGATGATTCAAAAAATGCGAACACAAAGGTCTCGCTTATGAAAACAGCAGCCATTTACCTGGCAGCCGGTACAAGCAGACGCATGGGGACGGATAAGCGAAGTTTAGTTCTCAATGGAGTTTCCCTTGGAAGTATGGCTCTTAAAAATGCCTTGTTATCTGAATTAGATCATATTTTCGTTATAACAGGAAAGGGAGATCCACTGCATTGGCTTTCGGATTTTTTCTTTTTAGATCCCATATCAAATAAGTGGAGTCAGGCAGAATGTGAGCAAGCGGGTAAGGGCCAAGGCCATTCTATACAATGCGGTTTGCAAAAAGCGGCAGAGTATGAGGCTGACGCCGTTATCATTCTCCTTGCAGATCAGCCGTTTGTCACCGCAGATATCATCAATACGTTAATTGATTCCTATCAAAAGGAGCCCTGTTATTCATTTATCGCCGCTGAAAATCATCATCTTCCTATGCCCCCCATTTTATTCTCAAATCAATGTTTTCCGGTATTGCATCAGTTAAAGGGAGATCAGGGCGCCCGGCACGTCATCCGTGAAAGTATGATCAATATGGGAAAAATGATCAGCTTTCAAGACCCTTTGCTTTTTTATGACGTCGATACAGTTGAAGATTATACGCTGCTGCTGAATAAATTCGGGGAGTGAATGAGTTGGAGTATATCGGGAAGAGTGTCATTCGAAAAGAGGCTCTTGAAAAAGTGACGGGTAAAGCGAAATATACGGATGATTTTCAAGAAACAGGCACATTACACGCAAAAATGCTGGTCAGTCCATATGCGCATGCCGATATTGTGTCTATGGACTTTTCAGAGGCTTGGAAGATTCCCGGCGTGAGAGCGATATTGGGTGATGAACCTTTTCCGCTTGCAGGTGAGGAAATTAAAGACAGATCGCCGATTGCTTATAAAAGGGTCAGATACCATGGTGAGCCGGTTGCGGTTGTTGTTGCGGAAAATCCGATTACAGCTAAAAAGGCCGCGGATGCCATCAAAGTATCCTATAAACCTCTTCCCGTCGTCAATTCCCCCCGTGAGGCCTTTCAAAAGGATGCGCCGCTCGTCCATGAACATGCGGACCGCTATGAGAAGACAAAAGGTGTATTCCCGGTTCCGAAGACCAATATCGCAAACTTGGATAAGGTTAGAAAAGGAAATACTGAAGACGGGTTTAGGGAAAGTGATGTGACAGCAGAATTCCAGATTTCCTTTAACCCTTCTGATCACGCTGCGATGGAAACAAGATGCTCGATTGTTGAAATTCGGGCGGATGAGGAGATTATCATTACCACATCCTCTCAAGCTCCTTTTGCCATTAAAAAATTAATGCAGTGGTATTTTGGAATCGAACCCGGAAAGGTGATCGTCAAAACGCCTTTAGTAGGAGGAGCGTACGGGGGAAAAGCAGCCGTTCAGTTAGAGGTGATTGCCTATTTGGCATCAAAAGCAGTCGGAGGCCGGCCCGTCAAATTGTTTAATACGAGAGAAGAGGATCTGATCACATCTCCCGTTCATATCGGGTTGGATGCCATTGTCAAATTAGGGGCTACAAAGGATGGAATCTTAAAGGCGGCGGACATTCAGTTTTTATTTGATGGCGGAGCGTATTCTGATAAAGGAGTGGACATCAGCCGGGCTGCGGTGGTTGATTGTACGGGTCCGTACGCGATCGATCATATACGGTGTGATTCATATTGTATGTATACGAATCATCCATATCCAAGTGCATTCAGGGGCTACAGCCATGCTGAAGTGTTATTTGCCTTTGAGCGGACGATGGATGTATTGGCGGAAAAGCTGAACATGGACCCATTAGAACTCCGCTATAAAAATGCCATTCGCCCCGGTGACACCACACCGACTCAAGTTCTTCTCAATTCAAGCACGGTCGGAAATGTGCCGAAATGCATTGAGAGATTGAAGGAATTAATGAATTGGTCCGAGGGACAGCGAATTGAAATCGATGGCCGGAAGATACGGGCGAAGGGAATCAGCTGCATTTGGAAAACCTCAACATTTGATACAAATGCAACGTCCGGGGTGATTTTAACCTTTAATCCCGATGGAAGCATTAATTTGATGTCAGGGGTAGTGGAAATTGGAACAGGGACAAAAACAGTGCTAGCCCAAATCCTGGCGGAACGAATGAAAATGGATATAAGCAAAATTCATGTAAAAATGCTTATAGATACACAAACAACACCCGAGCATTGGAAAACCGTGGGGAGCAGAGGGACGTTAATGGCCGGAAATGCCGTACTGAATGCAGCGGAGGAAGCCATTCGAAAGCTTAAGGACGTGGCATCATGTGTGTTGCGGGTTCCTGTCGAGGAATTGGAAGTGGCCGACGGAAAGGTTTATTTTATAGATCATCCTTCTGTACATGTTGAAATAAAAGACATTGCTTACGGATATACGTTTCCGAATGGAAATACCATTGGCGGCCAAATCATTGCGAGCGGCAATTACACATTAACCCGGATGACGAATTTAGACCGGGAAACGGGAAGAGGAAAGCCGGGACCCGAGTGGGCTGTCGGTGCTCAGGGAATTGAAGTTGAGTTGGATAAACGGGATTATACGTATCGAATTACAAAAGCCTATTCTGTTGTGGATATAGGAACTGTACTGAATGAAAAAGCTGCTAGGGGTCAAGTGATGGGGGGGATGAGTATGGGAATCGCATTTGGAGGAAGAGAAACCTTTGTATTTGATTCATATGGCAGAGTATTAAATCCTCAGCTTAGAACATACCGCCCCCTTCACTATGGAGAGCAGCCTGAATATATCATAGAATTTGTTGAAACCCCGCATGTGATTGCGCCTTATGGAGCGCGCGGAGGCGGGGAACACGGACTGTTGGGGATGCCGGCAGCATTGGGAAATTGCCTTTCCGCCGCTTTAGGTGTCCAATTGAATCAACTTCCTCTCATTCCCGAACGATTATGGAGGACGCAAGAGGGGTGGAAAGATGATACCGTTTGATTTCGACTATTTTAAACCGAAGACCATTCAAGAAACAATCAATCTATTTCACTCGCTTGCGGCCGAAAAGAAAACACCAATGTATTATTCCGGCGGCACGGAAATTATCACGTTAGGAAGGCTGAATATCATCTATACGGATGCGGTGATAGATATGAACGAGCTTCCGGAATTTCAAACCATCCGCTTTTATGAAAATGATCTGGTGATCGGAGCGGGCGTGTCATTAACGAAACTGGAGGAAGAAAATCCATTTCCGCTATTAAGTAAAACAGTAAGTGAAATAGCCGATCGGACGACTCGAAATAAGATCAGCCTGGGCGGAAACATTTGCGGGGGCATCTATTACCGTGAGGCCGTGCTGCCGTTGTTGATTTCTGATAGTTTGATAGGGATTGCAGGGAGAGCGGGGATTCATTACCGTCCCATAAATAAAGTATTTAACAAGGAAATACAGTTGCAAAAAGGTGATTTTTTATTTCATGTCGTTGTCGATCGAGCGTACGTTGACCTGCCATTTGTCAGTATCAAAAGAAGACAGCAGTGGAATGTCGGGTATCCATTGGTGACAGTCTGTGCGCTGAAAAAAGATGATGAGATCAGAATGGCCTTCAGCGGCGTATGTCCATTTCCGTTTCGTTCTGCTGAAATGGAGGCTGTGCTTAACGATAAAAGTTATTCATTAGAAGATAGGGTGCGCAGGTCTTTACAGTATGTACCCAAACCCGTTCTTGATGATGCAGAAGGCTCAAGTGAATACCGAATGTTTGTCTTGCAAAATACAATTTTAGATGCCTTACGGGAATTAGAAGGAGGTCCAAATGTCTGATCCTATTACGTTGAAAGTAAATGGCGAGGAAAGACAGATTACGGTCAGGCCGGCTGATACTTTGTTATTTGCTCTTCGTCTTCGTCTCGGATTAACTGGTGCAAAACCGGGCTGCTTAAATGGGGATTGCGGCGCCTGTACGGTATTAACGGACGGGGTGCCGATGAAATCTTGCTTAATGCTTGCGGCAGAAGGGGAAGGAAAGGACATTACGACAATTGAAGGACTGATCAATACGCCGATTCAAAAGGCTTTTATTGAAAAATTCGCGTTTCAATGCGGTTATTGCACACCGGGTTTTCTCATGAATTGTCATGCTTTAGTGAATACTGAGCCGAATGCAAGTGATGACACGATAAAAAATTGGCTGGAGTCCAATATTTGCAGATGTACGGGTTATAGGGAGATTGAAGAAGCGGTTAAATCCGTTTTACATACAGGGAAACCGTAAAAAAAGAGCCCAGAGAATCATCCCTGAACTCCATATTCTTCACTTCATATACCGATACTCCCGCAGCTTCTCCAAAATCGCCACTTCTTTCATCAGTTCTTCACCGACGTTTGTTTCTTTCACTTTCTTCCGCTCCAGCTCTTTGTCGACTAATCGTTTCACTGTTAAGACGTCGGTTCCGGTGCTCAGCACTTCGGCCTTGGAGTTAAAGTGTTTATGGGCGACGAGCTGCATGCCGTAAGAATTGTATAAGAGCGTGTAGCCGGCGATGCCTGTTGTGGATTGGTAGGCTTTGGAGAAGCCGCCGTCGATGACGATCATTTTTCCGTTTGCCTTGATCGGATCTTCGCCTTCGATTTCTTTTACCGGTGTATGGCCGTTGATGATATGGCCGTGATCCGGGTTGAGACCGAATTCCATCAGGATGTTTCGGCAGGCTGCTTCGTCTTCACGCAAATAGTAATACGGGTTTTTCTTTTCTTTATGCGTTTCCTTCTCTTTAATGAAATACCGCTCAAAGGTTGTCATGGCGCGTTTTCCGAAGAGGGAGGAGTATTCGCCTGTCCATAAGTACCAAGTCATATCTGTCGCCAGATCATCGGTTTCTTCCGGATGGGCAAACGCTTCCCGTAAGAACCGTTCAAATACATCGAGCAGCTCTCGGCCCGCATAAGCTTTATCCTCTATCATCATCGTTTCCATGCTGCCGTTTTCATCGACGGGAATACAGCCGTGAATCAGCAGGTTGCCGTTATATTTTAAATAAAGGCTGCCTTTTTTCATCATAAAATTCATATGGCGGCCCAGCTTTTCGGAGTTCTGAACAGAGAACAGCAGCTTGTCCATGACTTCTGCTTCTTCTTCTAACAGCTCATCAGGCTGTTTGGGATTCACCGTCGCAAAGCAGGTGTTTTCCAGTTGATATGTTTTTCCGTTCAGCGTGATTTCATTGCGGTCATAATCAATCTTTTCCAGTAACAGCCGTTCCTCCATATTAAAGTTCGGCCGTCTCTTAATAATCGGGCTCTCAAGCTTGAATTGGATCATCGCGATCGCCTGATGAATTTTTGTGATTTGTTTAATCTCATCTTCCGGTCTGTTTTCGTCCGCTTTCGGGCGGAAAGACGGGTTATCATCGTAATATTTTTCGGCAAGGTTCAATAGCGGTCTCAGATTGATGCCGTAAACGTCTTCAATAATATCCAGATTGTCATAGCGGGCACAGATGCGGATAATGTTTGCCAGGCATACTTTTGAGCCGGAATAAGCGCCTATCCAGAGAACATCATGATTCCCCCATTGAATATCCACTGAATGATAGTTGATCAGTTCTTCCATGATCTTATCCGGCTGCGGTCCGCGGTCATAAATATCGCCGACAACATGCAGATGGTCGACCACCAAACGCTGCGTGCTGTAGGCAAGGCCGGTGATCAGCTTATCGGCCTGGCCGAGCGCAATGATCTGTTCTATGATTTCGGAATAGTATTGTTCTTTGTTGGCGGCTTGTTCTGTTTTGTACAGCAGCTCTTCAGAAATATAAGCAAATTGGGCGGGCAGTGCTTTGCGCAATTTGGAGCGGGTGTACTTGGAAGAACAATAAGAAACGAGCTTAATCATCCGGTGAATCGTTTCTTTATACCACTCGTTTAATGCCTCTTTCGTATCAAAGTCATGTTTGATCAGCTTCAGTTTGTCTTCCGGATAATAGACCAAAGCCGCCAGTTCATCAATTTCTCTATCGTAAATGACGCCGCTGAAAATATCGCGGATCTTCTCTTTTACCCTTCCTGAACCGTTCCGCAGCACGTGCTGGAATGCCTGATACTCCCCATGCAGATCACTGACGAAATGCTCGGTTCCTTTCGGCAGGTTCAGTATCGCTTTCAGATTAATGATTTCCGTGACCACTTTTTCTTCACAATCGTATTTTTGTGCGAGCAGATCTAAATATTTCGTTTCCAATCTCGTCCATCCCCTTTTTATTTACGAGCAATTGTATGATAAAGTGAATTTAAAGTATGACATAATGTTTAAATGATTAGACCTTATATGATAGTACCGCATAACGCCTTTTTGAGACAATGAAAACGGAAAATACGGCGCTTCAGGCATCAAAAATTGGACCGGGATAACGCCGTGCAGCTCATCCCTCTATTGACAATGCATTCAAGTTCCATTAAAATAAAAAGTTAGCTGATAGGTATTTCTATCAGAAACTCAATACGTAGCAGGCTATGATTGCTGTGGGTCGAACTACAGCAGGAGCGGCTTCTGGAGAGACCGCGGGTTTTCCGCGGCGCCGAAGGGTTCACAATCTCAGGCAAAAGGACAGAAGAGTACCGAATATGTATTTGTCATGCTGTTGATTGTCAGCGGCGCAGATATAATTTGATATTCTTATGACCATGAGATTGGAGGGCATCCAATCTCTTTTTTTATTGGCTTTTTTTGCTCGTCGTTCACTAGAGAGGTAAGGAGGAGTCAGATGTGGAGCAGCGAGAGCTAAAGAGGGACTTATCGAATCGGCACGTGCAGCTGATCGCCATTGGCGGCACGATCGGCACCGGATTGTTTTTAGGGTCCGGTAAGGCGATTCAGCTGGCGGGTCCTTCTATCATCTTTGCGTATTTTATTGTAGGTATTGCGCTTTTTTTCGTCATGCGGGCGCTGGGAGAACTGCTGTTATCTAAAGCAGGCTACCAATCATTAACGGATATTGCCGAGGCGTACTTAGGGCCGCGTGCAGCGTTTGTCACCGGCTGGACCTACTGGTTTTGCTGGATTATGACGGCTATGGCGGATGTGATCGCCGTCGGTGTGTATGTGAAATATTGGTTTGATATTCCGCAGTGGATTCCGGCACTTATCTGTTTGCTCATTTTATTAGGGCTTAATCTGTTAACGGTTAAGATTTTTGGAGAATTGGAGTTTTGGTTCGCCTTAATTAAGGTAGTCACGATTCTCGCGTTAATTGTCATCGGTGTGGTTCTGCTGGTGATTGGGTTCAAAACGCATACCGGAACGGTTTCAGCGGCGAATCTGTGGGAGCACGGCGGCTTGTTTCCGAACGGATTTTCAGGCTTTTTGCTTTCGTTCCAGATGGTGATCTTCGCCTATGTCGGTGTGGAATTAGTGGGTGTGTCGGCGGCGGAAACGTCAAACCCGAAAAAAAATATTCCGTCCGCTATCAATAAAATTCCATTGCGGATTTTATTTTTCTACGTCGGGGCATTGCTCATTCTTTTATGTATTAATCCGTGGATGCAGCTGAATGCGGCGGAAAGTCCTTTTGTAAAGACCTTCAGTCTGGTCGGCATTCCGTTAGCCGCGGGAATCATTAATTTTGTCGTATTAACGTCTGCCGCTTCTGCTTGTAACAGCGGGATGTTTTCAACAAGCCGGATTTTGTATAACTTAAGCAAAACGAAACAGGCGCCTGCAAGTTTTGCGAAGCTGAATAAAAATCATGTGCCGAGCCGCGCATTATGGATATCGGTTATTGTGCTGTCAGCTGGCGCTCTTTTAAGCAAATTGATACCGGAAGCGGCCTTTGGCATCGTGACCACCATCAGCGCGATTTGTTTCATTTGGGTGTGGGGCGTGATTCTTGTCTGTCATATCAGATACAGGAAAACCCGTCCGGACTTACATGCAAGCTCGTCTTTCAAGGCGCCGTTTGCGCCGTTTATCAATTACGCCGTGCTGGCGCTGTTTGCCGTCATTCTGGTGATTATGCTGTTTGCGGATGCAACGCGCCCGGCTTTGCTGCTGACGCCGCTGTGGTTTATTGGATTATTTCTTATCTATCGGGCGAGAGGGAGAAAGACAGATTGAATTGCTTCAGACGGTGTACTGCCATGCAGTATGCCGTTTTTTGTTTTGATTGGAAAGCGAGAATATTTGTTAGAAATCAGGCTATAATGATTGTATAATTTAAAAAAGTGTATAATTTTAAATTAAGCGAGGTGATGATATGAAGTATGAGAAGTTATCTAAGCTTTTTTATAAAATGGATGCTGATTCATATGAGAAAGAATTTAAAAAGAGAACAAGCAGCTATGGCAGTTATTCAACATCATTAAACATACGGGGGTTCCGAAAAGGCCGACCCACGGACGATTCATTTGAGCTATTTTATGTGAATACACATAAACTCATGAAGCTGAATAATGAAGTGTTGTTAAACAGTTCCAAAATTTCATCCCTTATCAGTCAGCTCCCCGAATTTGCCGTCAAACCTTATTTTGATAAATTAATTATTAATGAAGCACAGAGTAATAATGAAATTGAAGGAATCCGCAGTACAAAAAAAGAATTGAAAGAGGCTCTTAAAGCGTTAGAACAATCCGAGCCCTCACATAAGCGGTTTGTCGGATTGATGAAAACATATCAATTTATAGACCGAATTCCGTCGTTTACAAGCATTCATGACTTTAGGGAATTATATGACGAGCTGGTCGCAGATGAAATCGGAACAGAAGATGCGCCGGATGGTGAGCTATTCAGAAAAGGCTATGTTGAAGTGAACGATGGGAACATGACCACCCATATCGGCGTTAATTCTGAACAGAAGATAACAGAAGCGCTTGAGGCTTTAATTGCTTATCTTCATGATGAAACACATCCCCAGCTGTATCGTTACATGACAGCTCATTACTACTATGAATACATTCATCCTTTTTATGACGGCAATGGAAGAACAGGACGCCTTATCGTTGGGAGTTATTTGTCCCGATACTTAGAAAAATATTCAGCCATCACTTTTTCTTACGCAGTTAATAAGAATAAAGATAAGTATTATAAGGCATTAGAGGAAATTCCCGCACCTTTAAACCGGGGAGAGCTGACTTTTTATTTAATGGATATGCTGGAGTTGCTTCTGTCAGGACAAAAAGGAATTATTGAGGATCTTGAATTTAATTTAATGAAACTGAAACGAATTAGGAACTATATTGATAGCGATCAATGGGCTGATTATAAAGATGAACGTGATATTTTTAATATCATTATCACGATTAATGTATTTGTAAATGATCAGGTTACGCTGTCGGTGCAAGATTTAATGGAGCTCTCAAATAAATCGAGACATAAAATTAACAGAGTAATGGATTATTTAGAACAGCAAGGATTTGTTGAGCTGGTAAGCAGAAGGCCAAAATCTTATAAAATCAGCGAGGATTGTTTAGAGGAAATACTGCCTTCTTAATTAGTATATGTAAAAAAGCCGCCATTCATATGGCGGCTTTCACATTAATTCCGGATCAAATAATCAAATGCGCCTAAAGCGGCAGTTGCACCTGATCCCATGGAGATAATGATTTGGTTGTACGGGCCGTCTGTGCAGTCCCCTGCGGCAAATAGGCCGGGAACGCTTGTCGCGCCGCTCTTATCAACGATGATTTCGCCGATGCGGTTGCGTTCGACCGTTTCGTCTAACCATTCTGTATTAGGCACGAGACCGATTTGGACGAATACACCTTGGAGTTCAACGTGTTTTTCTTCGCCTGTTTCGCGGTCAACGAACGTAATGCCGTTTACGTTTTGGTCGCCTGTGATTTCTTTCGTTTGTGCATTTTTGTGCACAGTGACGTTTGGCAGGCTGTAAAGACGTTTTTGCAGGACTTCGTCTGCTTTCAGTTCAGGCGCGAACTCCAGCACAGTCACGTGATTGACGATACCTGCAAGGTCAATCGCCGCTTCGATTCCGGAGTTTCCGCCGCCGATAACGGCTACGTCTTTGCCTTCAAACAATGGTCCGTCACAGTGCGGGCAGTATGCGACACCTTTGTTTTTGAACTCTTGCTCACCAGGTACGTTGACATTGCGCCAGCGGGCACCTGTTGAAAGGATCACTGTTTTACTTTTCAGTACAGCGCCGTTTTCAAGTTCAAGTTCGAACAGATCTTTCTTCTCAAGGCGTTTCGCGCGCTGAAGGTTCATGACGTCAATATCATAATCTTTCACGTGCTCTTCAAGGCTTGCAGCGAGCTTCGGTCCTTCAGTCGCTTTGACGCTGATGAAGTTTTCGATGCTCATGGTGTCGAGTACCTGGCCGCCGAAGCGTTCAGCGACGACACCGGTGCGGATGCCTTTACGCGCCGTGTAGATCGCCGCGCTTGCGCCGGCAGGTCCGCCGCCGACAACAAGAACGTCAAACGGCTCTTTGTCGGCAAACTCAGACGCATCTGCGCCGCTGCCCATTTTTGCGAGAATCTCTTCGATGGTCATACGGCCGCTTCCGAAAGATTCACCGTTTAAGAATACAGTCGGAACAGCCATGATGTTTTTGCTTTCCACTTCTTCTTTGAATGCCGCGCCGTCAATCATTGTATGAGTGATATTCGGGTTGAGCACGCTCATCATGTTTAATGCTTGGACGACATCAGGGCAGTTGTGGCACGTCAGGCTGATATAAGACTCAAAGCGGTATTCTCCGCTGATGTTCTTAATCTGGTCAATGACCTTTTGATCAGCCTTAGGTGCTCTGCCGCTGACTTGAAGCAATGCCAGCACTAATGATGTAAATTCGTGGCCGAGAGGAACACCGGCGAATGTAACGCCTGTGTCTTCTCCGGTACGATTAACGCTGAAGCTCGGTGTTCTGTTTAATTCAGTTTTTTCAACTGAAATTTTAGATGACATGGAAGCCAGCTCGTCAACGAGAGCCAGCATGTCCTTAGAAGTGTCATCGTCACCGGCGCTTACTTTAAGAACAATGTCGTTCTCAATTAGCTGCATGTATTGATTTAATTGTGCTTTGATATTTGCATCAAGTACCAATGGAATGCACTCCTTAGATTTTACCTACCAAATCAAGGCTAGGTGTAAGTGTTTCGCCGCCTTCTTCCCATTTAGCCGGGCAGACTTCACCTGGGTTTTGACGAACGTATTGAGCTGCTTTTACTTTGTTTACTAGGTTGCTTGCGTCACGGCCGATACCGCCTGCATTGATTTCAACTGTTTGGATCACGCCATCAGGATCGATGATGAATGTTCCGCGGTCAGCAAGACCAGTTTCTTCGTCAAGAACGTCGAAGTTGCGGGAGATCGTTTGAGATGGGTCACCGATCATTGCGTAAGTGATTTTGCCGATTTTTTCAGAGCTGTCATGCCAGCCTTTGTGTACGAAGTGAGTATCTGTAGAAACAGAGTATACTTCAACACCTAATTCTTTCAGTGCAGCGTATTGTCCTTGAAGATCTTCAAGTTCAGTCGGGCAAACGAAAGAGAAATCCGCTGGGTAGAAGCAGAAAACGCTCCATTGACCTTTCAAATCTTCGTTTGTTACATCGATGAATTCACCGTTTTTGAAAGCTTTTGCTTCGAATGGCAGTACTTCTTTTCCGATTAAAGACATAATATCTTCCTCCTGAAATGTGATTTGAAATATATTAAAAAGACAAAGCATTCACTTTATCTTTCAATAATAATTCTAATTATATATAGATTATTAAATAACATTTATTTTTTGTCAAGCTATATGGGGTATTATTTTCTGCTTTTTTTGCTTTAGATGTTTAAAAACGCCTGGTATAAGCGGTTTGGCGCTGTTTGTCATGTTTAGCGCCGGGCGAAAGGGGGATTCTCAATTGGTGCAGAATAATATCAAGAATCCACCCTCTATATGGTAGTATAAACCAAAGAGGGGACGGTCATGCAAATAAAGTAACTTTGTTCAGGAACACTTTTATGAATGGGTGTTAGGTTTTTAAAAAAAATGATGAGTCCGGTGACTGGAATTTAAAGATATATATTTGTTTTGAACTTATTCAATTATGGATAGCGGATGTTCTTATATTAGCTTTACCTCATATATCATCATGAGTGATTTTTTGAAAGAGATTTAAGTGTGAAATGAAGATGGTTTTACGCAGGGGTGTTAGGAACGCAAAAATAATATAAATATCAAGCCAGTTTTAACAAAGACGTTAAATAGGAGTGTAGAAGTTGACCATACCAGGATATCAAGAATTTATGTACCCTTTTTTAAAGATTCTTTCAGATAAAAAGGAGCACAGATTACAAGACTTATACGTGAAATTAGCAAAAGAGTTAAACCTGTCAGAGGAAGATGCAGAAAAATTATTACCCAGCGGAAACCAAAAAGTACTTCATAATCGAATCGGTTGGGTAAGAACATATTTAAGTAAAGCCGGTTTAATCGACATTGTCAGACGGGGTGTTTTTCAGATCACCAGCGAAGGCTTAGAAATAATTAATGACCCGAGTGTCGCCAGTATAGATAATAGATTTCTAATGAAGTATAAGAGCTTTCAGAGATTCAAACAGACGGGTAAAGACAGCAATCAACAGGAAAGTGAGCCGTCGATTACTTCAGAGCCCAGAACTCCCAATGAAATCATTGAACAGAATTATAATGCTGTTAAAAATGAGATTAAAGAAGAGTTACTGAACCAAATATACAAATGTTCTCCTGCCTTTTTTGAAAAACTAGTCGTAGAATTGCTTGTTGCTCTTGGATATGGCGGTTCATTAACAGATGCAGGCACGGCTATAGGGAGATCTGGAGATGGCGGCATAGATGGAGTTATCAAAGAAGACATTTTAGGGCTGGATATGATTTATCTTCAAGCCAAGAGGTGGAAAGATTCTGTTTCAAGGCCGGAAATACAAAAATTTGCGGGCAGCCTGGATGGGAAAAAAGCGAAAAAGGGTGTGTTTATTACTACATCTGTATTTACTGATGGCGCAAAAGAATATGTTAAAGTGATCGATAAAAAAATTATATTAATTGATGGAGAGAGGCTAACGGATTTAATGTTCAACTATAATGTCGGCGTTAGTTTAGAGAATACTTTTGTTATCAAGAGAGTGGACCTGGATTACTTTGAAGAGTGATTAAAAAGAGGTGCTGTTAAAAACAGCACCTCTTTTTCGGAAAAAAATGGATGATCATCTTTACAATGCTATTTTCGAAACTGATAATAAAAAGACAGTTTAAGTAGTGGTAAATCATTCAAACATAATAAAAAAGGGTGATCAAAAATGGAAGTTAGAAAAACAAAGTTCAATTATTTATACATTGTTTGGTCTGGGCTGACAGTTTTGATTTCAATTATGATCTTCAGAAAATTATTTCCTTTGGCGCTTTTTCCAACGGTTCTTCTTTTTTTATCCATTTACGGATTGTTATTCTTTATGAATTATGGACTTTTTGGAGACTGGAGAAATAGAATAAGGGCCGGGTTAAGGCGCCCGGCAACCATTGGAGAAAAGGAGTACCTTGAAAGGTTAAACGATGAAGTTTTTGTAAGCGTACAAAGACATTATCCTCATGTGAAAAAAGCGGATCTTTTTTTAATAGATGATGAGGGTATTAATGCATTTGCACTGGGGTTTAAAACGATAGGATTGACTTCGGCGGCTATGAGAAATTTAAGTGATGGTGAGCTAAAAGCGGTACTGGCCCATGAGTATGCGCATCTTGCTTTTAAAGACACATTACACCTTGTGATGTTTAATTCCAGTTTTACTATTTTGAGTATCGCACTGTTGCCGCTGTATGTGATGGGATTCTTTATATGTTTTATTCTGGGGTGTATTGAAGGGCTTCTGAACGGCGGATCAAATCCTTCTGTGTCTGGGGGGTTATTAAATATATTCTTTAGGCTGGTCGGATGGTGTTACATAACGTACTGCCGTTTGGGATTTTATTTTGTGAATATCGGAAGCAGAGATTTTGAATATCGGGCAGATGAAGTAGCTGCGAAAGCGGGTTTCGGAGATGAGCTGTTAGAATTTTTCTATCGGATTGAACGTGAAAATATTGACGTTCGAAAAGGTTTTATCGCTTTATTAGCTTCCACTCACCCCTATACTGCTTACCGAATTGAGAATATTGAATCATTTTTGAACGGAGTCAGACAAGAATATTGATATATTCATTGTCTTTATAACCAAAGGGGGTATGATCATGCAAATAAATAACATTACTTTGTACAGTTGTGCGTTGGAGGAGACGAAACACTTCTATGAACGGATGTTAGGTTTTCCTTTAATTGATGAGTCCGGTGATTCGTTTACCATCAAGGCGGGAGAAAGTGAGTTGGAATTCAGGCGCGCCGATTCTCACTCTCATCCGACGTATCATTTCGCGTTTAACATTCCGAATAATCGTTTTGATGAGGCGAAGGCGTGGATGAAGGATAAAGTCGTTTTTCAAACGGAAGATGGGGAGGATGAGGTGTATTTCTCTCATATTCAGGCGCGTTCCTTTTATTTCAAAGATCCGTCCAACAATCTGGCGGAATTCATCGCGAGAGAAACATCGCCGCCAAGCGCGGAACATTTTTCGATTGAGTCCGTTCTGAATATCGGCGAGGTGAATCTGACGGCTGCCGAAGTCGTATCAACCGGGAGGGAGCTGCAGCGTTTCGGCATTCCGGTGAGAAAGCATGCGCCTCTTAGGGAAAATGGGTTTCATTTTATGGGTGATTACAATGATGGGGCGTTTTTGCTTTTAGGGCCGAGCGGCCGCCGCTGGATTTTTTCTGATCAGCATGCGGAGTTCCATCCGCTGTCTGTTATTGTGAACGGGACGATCCGCATTGAGGCTGACGGAAAGGGCGGCATTGACATCAGGCGGGCACAGCCGTCATAAAAAAGCCCGGGCTCAAAAGGCCCGGACTTGAGGTCATTATTTATAGACAACACGGGTGCTGCACATGATGTCGTGCAGCGTTTTTTTCTCTCCGAAGGCGCCCATGATGAATCCGATATAAAGAATGAGCTTAGATATGATATATGCGAAAGCGCGTCCGAAGGCCTGGCCGATGGATATCCGTCCGCCATCCTCATTGACGACCTTAAGGCCGAGCAATGCTTTTCCCAGTGTCCCCTGCATCTTTGAGGCCGTGAGCAGGCTGAAATATAAGATACTGATCACAAAAGAGCTCGCAAGAATCGGGATGACGCCGAACACCAGAAAAGAGATGTTAAACTGATTTTCGGTCATGAAGGGGTCAGCCGCCGCAACGCCTGCCGCAAATAAAAAAGAGACCATAAATTGAATGATAAAAATCGGAATTCCTATGATGATTTGATCAATGACGTAAGCCAGAAACCGAATCCAAAATCCTGCCGGTCTTTCCATGTATCTTTTTCTCTCCCTTGCTTTAATCTGGAATATTATACGTAATCATTCCGGATTTTGCAACGGAGCTTAAGCTTTTGCGAGCAGCCTCTTTCCCCATGCCAAGCGTCCCATGATCAGCCCGAAAGCCAGAAGGGCAAACATGATGCCGCACCACATCAGCTGATGGATTCCCAAATGTGAAATAAACCAGCCGCCCGCCGCCGTTCCGATGGTGATGCCGAGGTTGGAAAAAGAGACAAACAGGCTGTTGCCGAATTCGGGCGCCTCCTTTGCTTCCGCAGTAAGCCATGTCTGGCTGACAATGAGACCGCCGGAATGAACGGCGCCCCATACGAAGACGAGGACGGCCATCGGCGCGAAAGACGTCCCAAACCCGTATATGAGCAAGTAGGCGGCTGTATAAAGAAGCGGAAACAGGATGACGGTCTTTTTCATATTTTTATATAACAAAGCGCCGAAGACGAAATTCCCGGCTATCATAATCACTCCGAAGCTCATCAGCATAAAGCTGACCCATGTGCCGTTCATATGGGACACCCGTCCGAGGTACTCCGCAAAATAGCTGTAGACAGAAAACATGGCCGCAAAGAGACAGGTGACGGCAGCGATATTGAGCCACAAAGCCGGTTTGCGAAGGATGCCGAGCTGGCTTCTGAAAGACATTTTTTCTGTGACCGGCATGGATGGCAAAAAGAGAAGAATGCCCGTGAATGCGATGAGACTGATGATAGCGCCGAATAAGAAGGCGGCTTCAAGGGAGAGACGATCCGCCAGATAAGACGTGAAAGGCACGCCGAACGCAAAGCCGGCGGTGATGCCTGAAAAGACTTTCGTTACGGCTTTTCCGGATTGGCCGGCGGGGACAAGCCGGGCAGCGGCCGCAAGCGCTACAGAAAAGAACACCGGGTGGCATAAAGCCGGAATGATCCGAAACGCCAGCATGACACTGAAATGCGCCGTATACGCGTAGACCGCATTTGAAACGGCAAACATCAGCACCGCCAAAAGCAGAATGACTTTCCGGTTTATGCCTGAAGCAAGCAAGGTCAAAAACGGTCCCGACACAGCGACGATGAACGCGAAAATACTGACAAGCCACCCCGCTTTTGAAGCAGAAATATGAAATCTGTCCGCCACTTGCGGAAGAACGCCGATAATGCCCATTTCGGTCGTGATAATCCCGAAAACCCCTAGTGCCAAAAACAGAATGAAGATGGAACTGCTTTTTTTCATTGTTATGTATGCCTCCTTTTATAACTACATATACAGAAAAGTAGATATGTTAGAACAAAAAAAGCCCTCCTTTCATGGTTATAGCTGGTGCTGAACATAGTCAGCAAAGGCTTTAATTTGTTTTTCATTCCTTCTGTAATAGGTCCACTTTCCGATTCGTTCGGATTCCAGCAGGCCGGCTTTTTGCATGGTCAGCAGGTAGCTGGAGATGACGGACTGCGCAAGCCCCGACTTTGCCTGAATATCACCGACGCAAATTCCGGTGCGGAAACTGAGTCCCTGCTCAAGATAAGGTCTTTCATCAAAATGGTCTTCCGGGTGTTTAAGCCACGTCATAATATCACTTCGTGTTTTGTTAGATAGCGCTTTATGAATCAATATCGGTTCCATAACGTTTATTATATCTATTTTTCTGGATTTGTAAATTCGTTTTTGGCAAAACATTCTCAAATTAAGTAAAAATCGTGCTAAAATATAACATATTATCAGATTACCGGTAAAAAAGCCGGGTTATTGTCAGGAGGATATTCACATGAATCAAAAGAAAAAAGGTGCGGTTGCGGTGACCTTGCTTTCCGCTCTGCTGTTTTGTTTATTGCCGGTCCTCGTCTCGCTTTCTCCGCTTGCGGAAACGGGGCCGAACGCGAATCGTTTTAATTCCGCGGGCATGTGGGCCGCCGTCGGCCAGATCTTTGTTATATATGCGGTCCCGCTCATTTTGTATATTCTCGGTATTCGTGTCATGAAAATCATCATGGCCGTTTTTTGCGGAATCGGGCTTATCATTTGCGCGGCTGTCTTGTTGGTGGCGTTATTGACCGCAATTTCCTTAGGGCAGGAGCTGTCTCTTTATTACGGCCTTTTCGTTTGGTCAGGCGCGGCTTTCATCGTCAATGTGGTGTGGTATATTGCCGCGTTTCGATCATCCCCGAAGCATCAGCAGGCTATGTGACATTTGTTCTATAAATCTACCGAAAATACAAATATTTCATAGGTTAATTATGGTATTATCGAAGTGATATAGCAGCTTTTAATAGAAACGGGAGGAACTGACATTGAAAAAAAAGACAGCTTCATTGCGAATGAAAACATTGGCGGCCGGCGCTGCGGTTGCTGCGGCTTTATCTGTGGGAGCGGTTACTGATCTGCCGGGGGCAAAATGGCTGCATCCGGCGGCTGCTCAAGCCGCGGAAACGGTATTTAAACAAAATCATGCGGCATCCGGTTTCTTGGCGGGACGGTATGACGCGCAGGCGATGTCTCCGACGATGTTCAACTGGTCGAGAGAAAGCCGGTTTACAAGCACTGCCGATGGCGCGTTAAAATGGGAAAAGAATGTTCCGGCCAATCCTCAAAACGGTGCGGGGGCCGCGGTTGATGGGGACGGCACCGTATTTATTCAATCAAAAGACGGGAAGCTGACGGCGTATCATCCGGACGGTACTGTGAAATGGGTGACGGAAAACCTCGGGACGACCTATACGCTGACTCCGGTGCTCGGAACAAACGGTGTCATTTATCTTCCTTCTCACGATAAAAAACTATATTTCATCGACAAAGAAACCGGAAACATTTTAACATCGGTTCCGCTGAGCGGAGCGCCTAGTTCCGATGCGGCTATCGGCTCTGACGGCACGCTGTATGTGTCGACGCTGGATAACTATATCTATGCGATTAAACCGACGTCGCCTTCGACATGGACGCAAAAGTGGAAGTTTAAAACAAACGGCGTGGTCGGCTCCGCTCCCGTGTTAGCGTCAAACGGCACGCTGTATACGGCAACGTACAATAATATCTTTTACGCGATCAATTCCGGAACAGGCCAAGTGAAATGGTCAAAAACGACGTCCAACGGGTTTAAAGGCTATCCGGTTATTGATAGAGACGGCACCGTTTACGCCGGAAACCAGGACGGCAATTTATACGCCTATACATCAACGGGTGCTGTAAAGTGGACGTTCCCGTTAAACGGTTTCTCCAGCTCTTCATTAGCGATCGACCATAACGGCAATGTGTATATCGGTTCCGGAAGCGGCGAGCTGTTTTCCATCAGCAAAACCGGCAATATGAACTGGTCTTTCTATACGGACGGGCCTGTGAGAACGGCGCCGCTGATTGATGCGGACGGCAATGTGTACTTCGGTTCTGACGATAAAAATGTCTATGCGGTTGACGCTGACGGTAATGAAAAATGGCGCTATCAAACAGACAGCAATGTCATTTCCTCCCCGGTTCTGGCTGAAGACGGCACGCTCTATGTCGGCACTTATACGAAACTGCTCGCATTCGGGGCAAAAAAATAATAAAAAAGAATCCGCGTCATCTGCGCGGATTCTTTTTTTATTTAGAGGCTTGAATAAATACGCCTTTTTCATGAGAAAATTCTTTAAAGCCGTACACACCGTGATATGAACCGATCCCGCTCGTATTGACACCGCCGAACGGAAGGTTGACGTCAGTGAAATGAACGACGACATCATTGACAGAAGCATTGCCGGATGTCGTATGCTGCAGAACATAATCGATCAGCTCCTGATTATGGCTGAATACATACAAGGCAAGCGGCTTGTCCCGTTCAGTGATGTAATCAACGGCTTCACTGATATCTTCGTAATTCATAATCGGCAGAATCGGTGCGAAGATTTCTTCCTGCATGATCTTCATATCAGGCGTCACGTTTGTCAGCACGGTCGGAGAAATCGTGCGGTCATGCGCATCGAATACGCCGCCGAACGCCGTTTTCGCCCCTTTTTCAATGGCGTCATCATACAGGACTTTGACACGGTTAAAGTTGCGGTCGTTGACAATCTGCGTGAATTTGTTGCGGTCAACCGTATGATCATCCTCCATAAAACCTGCATTGACAATGGTTTGCAGGAGATCTGTAAAGGTGCTCTGCACTTCTTTCTTCATAAGGAGATAGTCAGGTGCGATACATGTTTGCCCCGCATTGACAAATTTGCCGACGGCGATTTTTTTCGCCGCGTCCATCAAATCATAGCCGCTGTCGATGATCGTCGGGCTTTTTCCGCCAAGCTCAAGCGTGACGGACGACAAGTGCTTCGCCGCTGCCGTCATGACGATTTTACCGACATTCGTGCTTCCGGTGAAGAAAATGTGGTCAAACGGCTGGTCGAGCAGTTCTGTGGCGACATCGACCTCACCTTCAAAAATGGCGACTTCTTCTTCGTGAAATGCCTCGCGAATAACTGTCGCGGCGATATGGCTCGTCTCCATCGTAAAATCGGACAGCTTCACAATCGCGCTGTTGCCGGCCGCAATGGCAGCCGCAAGCGGAGCCATCGTCAGCATAAACGGATAATTCCATGGGCCGAGAATTAAGGTGACGCCTTTTGGCTCATACATTAATACGCCGTCAGCGTCGGGGCTGACGGATGAGCCGACGCGTTTCGGCGCCATCCAGGTGTCGAGATTGTTCATATTATCTTTAATCGCCTTGATCGTTCCCTGCGTTTCCGCTCTTTTCACCTCATGATAAGGCTTGCGGACGTCCCGTCTGATCGCCTCGATGATTTCTTCTTCATGTGCGGTGACGGCATCTAAAAAGCGCTGAAGCTTTTCTCTGCGCTGCCCGGCTGTTGAAGCACGCAGCGTTTTTTGATTTTTTTTCTGAAGCTCAAAGACGCGTTTGATGTCTGCTTTTATATGCTGATCCATCGGTCTTCCTCCTCTGGTTGCTTTTTTGTTTCTTCAGGGCCTATTATAATGTGATGTGTTTTTGCGGCAAAGACAGCGTAAACACATCTATACGTTACCGTACAAATTGCGGTGATCTGTCTAATGGAAGGAGTGTCTCTTATGCCGGATTCTGTGACAACTGACATCAAACAAGCGCTTTTGGCCATGCTTGGAGAGCGGGATATCCGCCGTGTGACCATGAAGGACATCGCCGAACGGGCGCATGTGAGCCGGGGGACACTGTACCTTTATTACGAAGATAAATATGCGATTTTAGAGGATATAGAGGAAGAAATGAAAGACGGGCTGAGCGAAGCGCTGTATGATTCGCTGAAGAATAAAGATGTGCTTCATTTACATGGCGGATGGCAAAAAGTGCATCCGACCCTGTCTTTTGTTGATCGGCATCGGGTGTTTTTTCAAACGATGATGGACCGCAATAAAATGCCCTATTTTCACTTTCATGCTTTTTTAAAAGATGTGTTCCGGCATGATGTGCTGCTGTCACCGGTCAATGCGGATTTCTCACCGACTGAACAGGATATGTACATTCATTACCGCGCTTTATACACGTATGCCATTGTGTTGTACTGGCTGAATGAGGAGCCCGGGGCATCCCCGGAAGCGATCAGCGGACAGGTGTGGGATTTGATTTCTCAAAAACGGTTTTACTGGCTGTTTGGCCGCCGGATGCCGGAACAAGAAGAAAAAAAGCCCGCCGACCGCCGGGTGACAAGGACGAGGCAGGCCTTGCAAGAAGCCATGATCGGCTTAATGGCAGAAAAAAAAGAGTACGCGGCGATTACGATTTCCGATATTGCCCGTCAAAGCAACCTCCGCCGCGCCACTTTTTATGACCATTATGCCAACAAAGAAGCATTGCTGAAAACGATCATCCATCAATCATGCCGGGATCTGATCGGATTATTGACGGTAAAAGGAGAGCCTGCCGATTGCTCCATGGAAGAAGCGGAAGCCGCGCTCGTCCGTCTCTTTTCGGCACTGTCGGAAGGCCTGCCGCTCGTCCATTTTCTGAGAGAGGGCTCCGGAGTGCCTGACGTCATTCCGGAAATGTTCAGAGCGCTGCAATCGTTTTATCTTCATCAGCCCCTGCACATTCAGGCGGGCAAAAAACTCTATGCATATTATGTCGCGTCCATGCTCGCCGGCTTGATTCAATATCGTCTTCATGAAGGAAAAGACCACGCGCCGGACATGCTGGCCCGGGAGTTTCTGCAGTTTTTGGATGTAAAGAAGTATCGGGTGATTTTGCTGTGAGGATGATGAAAAAGAACTCAGCCGAAAACAGGCCGGGTTCTTTTTTGCTGTTTTTAAGTGCCGATATGAAGTGTCCGGCTTTATCCCTCGTAAAAAAGATACCTTCCATATGCCGCCTGATCAGCATTCTGCCGCCAAACATGACAAATGTCATATTCGGGGCATGATGGCTGCTACTACAACCGCCGCGAGCGCCTCGGTATACTTGGAATCATAATAAAAAAAAGGGGATATGACATTCATGACCAATCACGCCGCAACTCAAAAACAAGCATCTTTAAAAAAGCAGGTTGCTGCATTTTCCGGTGCCGATACAAAGCATAGTGTCAATCAGCTTTTCAACACGTTTGTGCCGTTTTTTGCCCTTTGGTTTCTTGCTTACTTCAGCCTCAATGTCTCCTATCTTCTGACCCTCGCCTTTACTGTTATAGCAGCGGGATTTTTGACAAGAATCTTTATTATTTTCCACGACTGCTGCCACCAATCCTTTTTCAAACAAAAGAAGCTGAACCGGCTGTTCGGGTTTATTTCAGGTGTGCTGACACTGTTTCCGTTCCTTCAATGGCAGCGTAGCCACTCCATTCATCATGCGACAAGCAGCAACTTAGATAAACGGGGCACCGGCGATATTTGGATGATGACCGTCAAGGAATACAACGAAGCGTCAGCTTGGACAAAAGTACGCTACAGACTTTATCGCAATCCGTTTATTATGTTTATTCTCGGACCGATTTACGTATTTCTGATTCAAAACCGTTTCAATGTAAAAGGCGCCCGCCGCAAGGAGCGCTGGAACACCTATTTCACGAACGCGGCGATTGTCTTATTGGCTGCTGCGACGTGCCTGCTTGTCGGCTGGGAAAACTTTTTGCTTGTTCAAGGTCCGATTTTCCTTATTTCGGGGTCAATCGGCGTCTGGCTCTTTTATGTTCAGCACACGTTTGAGGATTCTTATTTTGAAGCCGATGAGCATTGGGACTATGTGCAGGCCGCGGTAGAAGGAAGCTCCTTTTACAAGCTTCCGAAGCTTTTGCAATGGCTGACAGGCAATATCGGCTACCATCATGTCCACCACTTAAGTCCGAAAGTGCCGAACTACAAGCTGGAAGCCGCTCATGAGGGGCACGAGCCTTTAAAAAACGTACCGACCATTACGCTTAAAACAAGTCTTGAATCCATGAAATTCCGTCTGTGGGATGAGGACGAAAAGCAATTTGTCACCTTTCGGGAGGCGCGGAAAAAACCGGCGCCCCATCCGGTACCGAAAGAACCTTTAAAGAAAAATGCCTGATATGGCGCGCGGCTCTTTCTCTTATCAGAAAGGGCCTTCTCTTCATGCGTGAGGATGCAATGAAGGCGGTGTTTTGATAAAGTGATGGTAGACACAAGCAGCAGAAGGTGGAACAAAGATGAAGAAGTATTTTAAATTTCAAAAACTGAATGGGATTTCTCCTTATATATGGATGATTTTTTTCATCTTGCCTTTTTATTTTATTTTTAAAAGCTCTTCTACCTTTGTCATCGTGGCCGGCATCATTTTCACACTTGTTTTCTTTGGCGCATACCGCTTCGCATTTGTTGCAAAAGGCTGGCCGCTTTACTTATGGGCGCTTCTTCTGATCGGCATTTCGACCGGCTCAGTTATGCTGTTCAGTTATATTTATTTCGCCTTCTTTATCGCCTACTTCATCGGCCATATCCGAGACAAAGTTCCATTTTACATCTTATATTACATTCATATCATTAGTGCGGCGGTTGCCGTCAACTTCAGCCTTGTTCTGAAAAAAGGGTGGTTTTTGACACAAATTCCGTTTATCGTCATTACACTGATCAGTGCCATCCTGCTCCCGCTCAGCATTCGAAGCAGAAAAGCACGGGAGCGCCTTGAGGAGAAATTAGAATATGCAAATGAGCGAATCGCCGATCTTGTGAAGCTGGAAGAAAGGCAGCGTATCGCCCGGGACCTTCACGATACACTTGGACAAAAGCTCTCCTTAATCGGGCTGAAAAGCGACCTCGCCCGAAAGCTGATATACAAGGACCCTGAACAGGCCCGCACTGAGCTGAAAAGCGTGCAGCAGACGGCCCGCACCTCCTTAAATGAGGTCAGAAAAATCGTCTCATCGATGAAAGGCATCCGATTGAAGGATGAGCTCGGCAATGTTCGGCAAATTCTTGAAGCGGCAGGAATTGAATTTGTGTATGAAGAAAAAGAAGCGCCAAAACATATCTCTCTGCTGAACGAAAACATCGTCAGCATGTGCATAAAAGAAGCCGTCACCAATGTCGTGAAACATAGCGGCGCCAAAGTATGCCGCATCACCATTCAGCAGCTTTGGAAAGAGGTTGTCATTACGGTGGAAGATGACGGCAGCTTTCAATGCAAAGAAGACCGCTTTTTTTCAAAGGGGCACGGCCTGCTTGGAATGAGGGAACGTCTTGAATTCGCAAACGGCAGTTTAGCCATCGATACAGCCGCCGGAACAAAGCTGACCATGAGAATCCCGAATGATTCAAAATCAAAAGAAAAGGATGGTAGCAGATGATCAACATCTTCATTGCCGAGGATCAGCAAATGCTGCTCGGCGCACTCGGTTCACTGTTGAATTTAGAAGAGGATATGACGGTTGTCGGCCAAGGCACAAGCGGCCAGGATGCCATCGATTTCGTGGAAAAACATGCGCCCGACATCTGTCTGATGGATATCGAAATGCCCGGGAAATCAGGTCTTGAAGCGGCAGAAGAGCTCAAGGACAGCGGTGTGAAAATCATCATTTTGACGACCTTTGCCCGCTCCGGCTATTTTCAGCGGGCGCTAAAAGCAGGCGTCAGCGGGTACATGCTCAAGGACAGCCCGAGCGATGAGCTCGTCAGCGCCATCCGCAGCGTCATGAAAGGAAGACGCGTCTACGCACCTGAATTAATGGAGGACATCTATAGTGAAGAAAACCCGCTGACCGAACGGGAAAAAGAGGTGCTCGAGCTTGTCGCAGACGGAAAAAACACGAAAGAAATCGCAAACGCCCTCAGCATCAAAAGCGGCACAGTCCGCAATTACGTTTCGATGATCCTGGATAAATTAGAAGTGAAAAATCGAATTGAAGCCATTACCCGATCAAAGGAAAAGGGCTGGTTTAAGTAACCCGCCCTCAGCTTGTTCAGCCAGTGTTTTTGCACTGGCTTGTTTCTTTTTCGCCGTCACTCCGTCTCTTCCTTCCACTTCTTATCAATCAGCATTTTTCCCGGCCAAGTGTATGCCATGATGCCGCCGTCTGCGGTGATGTCTTCTCCCGTGACGTAAGAGCTGTCGTCTGAAGCGAGGAAGAGCGCGACGGCTGCCATTTCTTCCGGTTTTCCGAGCCGGCCGAGCGGCGTGATCCATTTGTTGGCTTCACGGAACGCTTCGCCCATTTCGTCTTCTGTCGTGCCTGCCAATTTATCAATGAGCGGTGTTTCAATCGTCCCCGGCGATAAGGAATTGACGCGGATTCCGCTTCTGGCGTAATCAATGGCCATCGCTCTCGTCAGGTTCGTGATTCCGCCTTTTGCGGCGTTATAGCCTGAGCGGTCAAGGTCTGCGGCCCGGCCGGACATGGAGGAGGTGTTGATGATGGAGCCTCCTTTTTCGAGCATGAGCGGAATCAGGTATTTGCTGCAAAGAAATGTGCCGCGCAGATCGACGGCGATGATCCGGTCAAACAGGTCGACCGGGTATTCATGAACTTTTCCGCCCTCTTGGTCAACACCGGCATTGTTAAACAGAATATCAATTGTTCCGTACTTTTGCTGAATGCCGTCCGCAAAAGACTTTACGTTTTCTTCGTCTGATACATCAAGGTGAAAGGCTTCTGCTTCTCCGCCGTTTTTTCTGATGGCGCTGACGGTTTCATTCAGTTCGCTTTCATTGATGTCACCGCAGATCACGCGGGCGCCTTCATCGGCGAAAACCCGTGCCGTCGCTTGTCCGATGCCTGTCGCGGCCCCTGTGATGATTGCGGTTTTGTCTGTTAATCTTCCCATATTGCGATTCCTCCTTTTTTTATATCTGTTCCCGCTGAATAGGGGGATAAACATACGGAGGTCTGTTTCTAAATACCTATTAAATATGTTAATATTATGTATATACATCATTGGGAGGTTTACATATTTTGAAGATACAGCATAAGAAGGAGATAGCGTTTTATTGTTATGCCATTGTTCCTATGGGATTTGTGATTTACACCGTTATCTCTATTCTATTTCAGGACATCATATTTCCTCTCACTGTAAGAAATGTTCTGCATGAGTCTTTGCGAAACTTGGGATCTCTTATCTTATTTAGTTTGTTTTTCTACCCGTCATACATATGGATGAAGAAGGAATTCGGCCGCCGGAAAGAAGCAGAGAGGAGAGGATGATCAACATTCTCTCTTTTTTATTGATAAAATGGGTGAAATGAATCCATTAACATGTTAAATTTACAATATATGCATCTGCTAATCCTAGTTGACAATTGTCACTGTATATGATAAATAGATGCTGAAAAGATTTTACATAACATCAAAGCATAATTAAAGGAGAGATCTGAAGTGCGGAAAAAAAAGTTTAAAGCAGAATCCAAGCGATTGCTGGACATGATGATTAACTCCATTTACACGCAGAAGGAAATTTTTCTCCGCGAGTTAATTTCCAACGCGAGCGATGCGATTGACAAAATCTATTACAAGGCGTTAACCGATGATTCATTAACGTTTGATCAAGACAATTACTACATAAAAGTGACGGCGGACAAAGAAGCGAGAACGCTCACCGTCACAGACACCGGTATCGGGATGACAAAAGACGAGCTTGAACAGCATCTCGGCACGATTGCGAAAAGCGGTTCACTCGCTTTCAAGCAAGAAAATGACACGAAAGACGGCCATGACATTATCGGCCAGTTCGGCGTCGGATTTTATGCGGCGTTTATGGTGGCTGATAAAGTCACGGTGAAAAGTAAGGCGCTCGGCAGTGACGAGGCGTATGTATGGGAGTCGGAAGGGGCTGCCGGCTACACGATCGCGCCGTGTGACAAGGAAACCGTCGGTACGGAAATCACCCTGCAAATAAAAGAAAACACGGAAGATGAAAGCTATGATGAGTTTTTAGAAAACTACCGCATCAAAGCGATCGTGAAAAAGTACTCTGATTTTATCCGCTACCCGATCAAAATGGAAGAGACGGTCAACAAGCCGAAAGAGGGCAGCGAGAACGAATTTGAAGAAGTTCAGGAAGAACAGACGGTCAACAGCATGGTGCCGATCTGGAGAAAAAATAAAAGCGAGCTGACGGATGAAGATTACGAGGCTTTTTACGCCGAGAAGCATTACGGTTTTGATAAACCGCTGACCCATGTGCATATCAGCGTCGATGGAGCGGTGCGCTACAATTCGATTTTGTTTATTCCGGAAAACATGCCGTTTGACTATTATACGAAGGAATTCGAAAAAGGATTGGAGCTGTATTCCAACGGCGTGCTGATCATGAACAAATGTGCCGACCTGCTTCCGGACCATTTCAGCTTTGTAAAAGGCATGGTGGATTCTGAGGATCTGTCGCTGAACATTTCCAGAGAGATGCTGCAGCACGACCGCCAGCTGAAGCTGATTGCGAAAAACATCAATAAAAAAATCAAAGCCGAGCTCAAGAGCCTGCTGAAGAACAAAAGAGAAAAATACGAATCTTTCTATGAATCTTTCGGCAGACAGCTGAAATTCGGCGTCTATAATGATTTCGGCGCGAATAAAGACGTATTAAAAGATCTGCTTCTCTTCTATTCATCTAAGGAGAAAAAGCTCGTCACTCTGGACGAATATGTGTCCAGAATGCCTGAGGATCAAAAATATATCTATTACGCGTCCGGCGATTCATATGAGCGGATTGAAAAGCTGCCGCAAACTGAAATGGTGGCGGACAAAGGCTACGAAATTTTATATTTCACGGAAGACATTGATGAATTCGCGATCAAAATGCTGACAAGCTATGAGGAAAAAGAATTCAAGTCCGTATCTAGCGCCGACTTAGGCATCGACAGTGATGAGGATGAAAAGCAGACCGAAGCCGAAGAAAACGAATATAAAGACCTGTTCGAAAGCATGAAAGAGATTCTTGCGGATAAAGTAAAGAACGTCAGAGCATCGAAACGTTTAAAATCCCATCCGGTATGCTTTGCGACAGACGGCGAAGTGACGATCGAAATGGAAAAAGTGTTGAATGCTATGCCTGACAGCCAGCAGGTCAAAGCGGAAAAAGTGCTGGAAATCAACCCGAATCACGAAGTGTTTGAGACGTTAAAGAACGCGCACGGACAAGATCGGGAAAAGCTGGCATTATACACAAATCTTCTCTACAATCAGGCGCTTCTGATTGAAGGGCTGCCGATCCATGATCCGGTCGAATTTACGAATGACATTTGCAAAGTTATGGTATGACGCCAAAAAGGAATCGCCCAGCGGGGGCGATTCCTTTTTTTGTTACAGTGTGCGCTGTTTAAGAATTTGATTTTGTTTGCTGCGCTTCTTTAAGGAGAACCGTTTTTTCAAGTGCGTTTCGATTTCTTCTAAACTTCTGCCCTTCGTTTCAGGAACGATGTAAGCGGCGAAGAAGAAGGATGAGAGGCAAATGACTGAGAATATTCCGAATACCCAGCCGATGCCCATGGCGCTCAGCATAAGCGGGAATACCAGTGAAACGATCAGGTTGGTTGCCGACAGGATCAATGTCGTAAATCCGGTTGCGGCTCCGCGTGCGTTTGACGGGAACAGCTCCGGCATCAGAACCCATACGACGGGACCCCATGTCGCCTGGTAGAAGACGATATAGATGCCGAGAAACAGCACGGTCAGCCATGCTGTTGAAGCTGACAGGCCGGCCAGAAGGAGAATGGCTGATAGTGACGCCAGGCTCAAGGTAATGCCGACACTTCCCCACATCAGCAGTTTTTTCCGGCCGATCCGGTCGATTAAGATCATGGCGGTGATACACATGATGACGTTTAAGACACCGATGCCCATCGTGCCGAGAACGGACGCCGAAGTGCCGAGTCCTGCCTTTGTAAAGATGGTCGGCGCATAGTAAATCACCGTGTTAATACCGACCGCCTGCTGGAAGATGGCGAGGCCGATCCCGATCAGCAGCATAGGGCGGATCCATTTGGCTTTCAGCAAGCCGAGCGTAGATTCTTTTTTCTCGGCTTCTCCTTGTTTCATTTCCGCTAATTCAACGGCGATATCCTCTTTGTCGTGGGTCATTTCCATGACTTGTCTGGCTTCCTGCTCACGGCCGCGTTTGACGAGCCATCTCGGAGATTCCGGCATAAACGCGATTCCGATTAATAAAAGCGCCGCCGGTACTGCGGCGAGACCGACCATCCAGCGCCATGCTTCAAACGGGGTGAATATGTAATTCACGATATATGCGAGTAAAATTCCGGTTACAATCATTAAGTTATTCAATGTGCCGAGCGTTCCGCGTATTTTTGTCGGCGCCATCTCAGATAGATAAACGGGAACAAGCGCCGTTGAGCCGCCGACGGCTAACCCGAGAATGACACGGGAGATAATCAGCATGGTGACGGTTTGCGAAGCCGCACAGGCAAGCGCGCCGATAATAAAAATGAGTGAAAGGACGAAAACCACTTTTCTCCGGCCCCATCGGTCAGAGCATGTCCCGCTTAATGCGGACCCGAAAATCGCACCGAGCAGCAGCATGCTGACGACCAATCCCTCGGTCAGCGTGTTTAAAGGAATATCATTGTTAATAAATAACAAAGCCCCTGAAATCACACCGGTGTCATAGCCGTAAAGCAGCCCGCCTAATGCTCCGAAAAAGTAAATCAGGTATTTTTTGGTGTTTTTCTTCACAGATGATCCTCCTCATCTTTTGGAACGCATAATAGTTTATTTAGATAACTATTTCATTCCCCGAAGAGAAAAATATAAACATAAAAAAAACACGCCCCTTTAAGAGGCGTGTTTTTTTCTTAGGAAAACAGCTTGTCGATAAACGCGATTTCTTCAGCAGATAGCGTAATGGAGGCTGCTTTCATGTTGTCTTTTAATTGATCCGCGCGTTTGGCGCCCGGAATCAGGATATCGATTTCAGGTCTCGCCAAGTACCAGGCAAGCACGATATGCGCCGTATCGGCATTGTGCTTTTCGGCAATCGGTTTGAGCTGGTTGACTTTTTTGATGTTCTCTTTAAACTGCTCCCCTTGGAAATGCGCCTGGTCATTGCGCAGGTCGCCTTCAGGGAAGGTTGTGTTCTCGTCGTATTTGCCGGCCAGCAGTCCGGATACGAGCGGGAAGTACGGAATGAATGAGATGCCGTGTTCTGTCGTATAAGGGAAGAAAGTCTTTTCCGCCTCACGGTTCAGCAGGTTGTATTCTCCTTGAATCACGTCGACTAAGCCGTCTTTATTGGCTTCTTTCAGCTGTTCCAAAGAGAAATTGGATACGCCGATGGAACGGATTTTTCCTTCTTTTTTCAGCTCATTCAACGCTTGAACGGCTTCGTCCTTCGGCGTGTGCTCATCCGGGAAATGGATGTAGAATAAATCGATGTAATCAGTCTGCAGGCGTTTCAGGCTGTCTTCGACCGATTGTTTCAAAAAGGCCGGTGAATTGTCGAAAACAAAGTCATCGCCTTCTTTTCTGTGAGCGGCTTTTGTGGCGATGAAGACATCCTCGCGGTTACATTCTTTCAGCACCTCGCCGATTAATTCTTCAGAACGGCCCACACCGTAAATATAGGCGGTATCTAACATGGTAACGCCGCTTTTAATCGCTTCCCGAACCAATTCTTTTCCCGTTTCTTCATTCAGATTCGGATAGAGATTGTGTCCGCCGACCGCATTTGTTCCCAAACCGATCGGAAATACCTTTAGGTCAGTTTTGCCGATTGTTACTTTGCTCATGTTTTCGCCCCCTGAAAAAATTGGATATCATAGCGACTGCCGGAAAAATACGGCAGCGTTCTCTATTAACTATAACGCTATGCCAAGTGAATGTCGATTTGATGCTCTTGGCAATACTTCGTATATTCCTCATCGAGCTGCTGAGAAGTGACAATGCTGTGAAGCCGGTCGAAAGGCGCGTATGTCAAAAGCGTGGATTTGCCGAATTTGGAATGATCCGCGAGCAAATACACTTCGTTCGCCTTTTCGGAAATTCTCTTTTTCACCTCGTATTCCAGTAAGTCGGAATTCGTCAGGCCGTGGGTGATCGTTGTCCCGGTAGCGGACATGAACGCCTTGTTAATGTTGTATTTATTGAGTGTGCTCGGATCATCAATGCCGACAAACGACCTTGTCTTCCGTTTGTAGTTATTGCCGATGATGATCAGGTCGATATTTTTCATGGATGAAGCGGCGTTAATAATATCAAGGCTGTTCGTCAAAACCGTTACATTCTTATCGGGATCAAGCGTCTCCAGCATCGATTTGGTCGTCGTGCCGGAATCAATAAATACAAGATCGTGATCCTCGATAAACCGTGACGCATAGCGGGCGATTTTGATTTTTTCATCCTGATGTTGAATGGTGCGGTTTTCAAAAGGGACGAGCACAGATTTTTCGGCTGACGTCACGCCGCCGTATACCTTTTTGATAACCCCTTTTTCCGCAAGCTTATTAATATCGCGTCTGACCGTGTTTTTAGAGACGTTGAATACCTCACACAGCTCATCCAGCGAAGTGGCTCCGTGTTTGAGAATGTATTCTTCCATCTCCTGAATCCGCATCAGTTTCATAAAAAAACTCCTTCTAGAATTCTTAAAGTAATTAAAATATATAATAAACACCAGAAGTTAATCAATAGTTACTTAACAAATGATAAAAAAGAGGGATCATCCCCTCCGATTCGACACGGTTCTCCAAGTTCCTGTTTTCCCGATCAAAAAAAGTATGATAAAAATAATGAAAAAATTTTGATTTTTTAGATTGACTTGAAGAGGTGTTGGGCTTACAATGTAACCAAGAAATGACCAAAACATAACCTGTAAAATCAAAAGTGAAAGATGTAACCGTTTGCTTTTTCCGGTACATGACCAACTTTTACATGGAAAAATTGGGAGTCACCATCATTTTAGCATTTGTAAGCGTTTAATTCATGTCTTTTATATGTAAAAGATGAATATATTCATCCGTTATTATCCAGCTGAACAGGATGTTTACTATTTAAGGAGGCAATGAGAATGGCAGAGATCAGAAAACTGAAAAACTACATCAATGGTGAATGGGTTGAAAGTAAGACAGATCAATATGAAGACGTTATCAATCCGGCTACAAAAGAAGTGATGTGCCAGGTTCCGATTTCTACGCGGGAGGATGTGGAATACGCCGTCCGCTCAGCGTCAGAGGCGTTTCAAACATGGTCAAAGACGGCAGTGCCGCGCCGTGCGAGAATTCTATTTAACTATCAGCAGCTTCTCCAGCAGAACAAAGAAGAGCTTGCCCGTCTGATTACTTTGGAAAACGGTAAAAACACGACGGAGGCACTCGGTGAAGTGGGACGCGGAATTGAAAACGTCGAATTCGCAGCGGGCGCGCCGTCACTCATGATGGGCGATTCACTTGCCTCTATTGCGACGGATGTAGAGGCGGCGAATTACCGCTATCCGATCGGGGTGGTCGGCGGTATCGCACCGTTCAACTTCCCGATGATGGTCCCGTGCTGGATGTTCCCGATGGCGATTTCGTTAGGAAACACGTTCATTCTGAAGCCGTCTGAGCGCACGCCGCTGTTAACGGAAAAACTGGCAGAGCTGTTTGAACAGGCCGGCCTTCCGAAGGGCGTCTTCAATGTCGTGCACGGCGCGCATGACGTCGTAAACGGCGTTCTTGAACATCCGGAGATTAAAGCCATCTCATTCGTCGGTTCAAAACCTGTCGGCGAGTATGTTTTCAAAAAAGGCAGCGAACATTTGAAACGCGTGCAAGCGTTAACGGGCGCGAAAAACCATACGATCGTGTTAAATGACGCCCACCTTGAAGATACGGTGACAAACATTATCGGTGCGGCATTCGGTTCGGCAGGAGAGCGCTGCATGGCATGCGCGGTTGTGACGGTTGAAGAGGGAATCGCCGATGAGTTTATGGCGAAATTACAGGAAAAAGCAGCGGACATCAAGATCGGAAACGGACTGGATGACGGCGTGTTCTTAGGCCCGGTCATCCGCGAGGACAACAAAAAACGCACGCACAGCTATATTGAAAAAGGCATCGAAGAAGGAGCGAGACTTCTTTGTGACGGGCGTGAAAACGCAACGGAAGACGGCTATTTCGTCGGACCGACGATTTTTGACAACGTGACGACGGATATGACGATCTGGAAAGATGAAATCTTTGCGCCCGTTCTGTCGGTCATCCGCGTGAAAAACTTAAAAGAAGCGGTGGACATCGCCAACCAGTCTGAATTTGCGAACGGCGCGTGTCTGTTCACTTCAAATGCGAATGCGATCCGCTACTTCCGTGAGAATATTGACGCGGGAATGCTCGGCATCAACCTTGGCGTGCCGGCGCCGATGGCATTCTTCCCGTTCTCTGGCTGGAAGTCTTCTTTCTTCGGCACATTGCACGCAAACGGAAAGGACAGCGTCGACTTCTATACACGTAAAAAAGTCGTGACGGCACGATACCCGTCTCCTGACTTCAATTGATCTGACAGCCGGCCCTGACGGCTTTGTGATTCCGTCCGGGTTTTCTTTTACCATCCATTAAGGAGGAATAAACATGAGTCATTTGCTGCGCAAACCGCAGGCCGATGAGATTTCTCAAGGCGTGAACATCATACATGACGTCACTTCAGCCAATTCAGACCTCAAATACGTCGGATTTAAAGTCGTTGACCTCACTCCCGGTTCCGCATATACAGAAGATTTGAAAAAGACGGAGTGCTGCATCGTTGCGGTAACGGGAAAAATCACCGTCACTGATTATGATCAGACATTTGAAAGCATCGGCACCCGTGAAAGCGTATTTGAAAGAAAACCGACGGACAGCGTTTATGTGTCCAATGACCGCTCTTTTGAAATCACAGCGGTCAGCGGGGCGAGGGTCGCGCTGTGCTATTCTCCGTCCGAACACCAGCTTCCGACAAAGCTGATTAAAGCGGAAGACAACGGTGTGGAACATCGCGGCAAGCTGGCAAACAAACGAACCGTTCATAATATTCTCCCCGATTCAGATCCATCGGCAAACAGCCTTCTCGTTGTTGAAGTTTACACGGACAGCGGCAACTGGTCGAGCTATCCGCCTCATAAACATGACCAAGACAATCTGCCGGCTGAATCCTTTTTAGAAGAAACCTATTACCATGAAACGTACCCGCCGCAGGGGTTTGTCTTCCAGCGTGTGTACACGGACGACCGCTCGATCGATGAGACGATGACCGCAGAAAATGAAAACGTTGTCATCGTGCCGGCGGGCTATCACCCGGTTGGTGTTCCGGACGGGTATACCTCTTACTACCTGAATGTAATGGCGGGACCGACACGAAAATGGAAGTTTCATAATGATCCGGCCCATGAATGGATCCTGGAACGCTAACAAGTGAGGAGTGGCAGATAACGATGAAATATACATTTAATGAAGAAAAAGAGTTTGATATTGTCGCGATCGGACGCGCGTGTATTGATTTGAACGCGGCGGAATACAACCGGCCGATGGAAGAAACGATGACGTTTTCTAAATATGTCGGCGGCTCCCCGGCAAATATTGCGATCGGCAGCGCCAAGCTCGGATTAAAAGCCGGTTTTATCGGCAAAATCCCGGACGATCAGCACGGCAGATTCATCGTTTCTTATATGCAGGGAAAGGGCGTTGATACGTCACAAATGACCGTTGACAGAGAAGGGCGCAAAGCCGGGCTCGCTTTTACGGAAATTCTCAGTCCCGAAGAGTGCAGCATCCTGATGTACCGGGATGACGTGGCGGATTTGTATCTTGAGCCGTCCGAAGTCAATGAAGGCTACATCGCAAACGCGAAAATGCTGCTCGTATCAGGTACGGCGCTTGCGAAAAGCCCGTCGCGCGAAGCCGTCTTAAAAGCGGTGCATATCGCAAAAAAACATGACGTAAAAGTCGTGTTTGAGCTCGACTACCGTCCGTATACATGGCAATCGGCAGAAGAAACAGCCGTGTACTACACGCTGGTGGCGGAACAATCCGATATCGTCATCGGTACGCGTGACGAATTTGACGTAATGGAAAACCGCAGCGGCGGAAATAACGATGAAACCGTCCGCCATTTGTTTGCGCACTCCGCTGACCTTGTCGTCATTAAGCACGGCGTTGACGGATCATACGCATACAGCAGATCGGGAGAAGTTTTCCGGGCGCATGCCTATAAAACAAAGGTGCTGAAGACCTTCGGAGCGGGTGATTCCTATGCGTCCGCCTTCATCTACGGACTTGTCAGCGGCCGGGATATTGAAACGGCTTTAAAATACGGGAGCGCTTCCGCTTCCATCGTCGTCAGCAAACACAGCTCCTCAGAAGCAATGCCGGCTGCCGGTGAAATCATCGAACTGATTGAAGCGCAGCACAGTCTTAACGGTAAATAGAACGTATAAAAGGTGGGATCGTTTGTGGGTAAGACAATTCGCTTAACGACAGCACAAGCGCTGATTCAATTCTTGAACCGGCAGTACATTCATGTTGACGGAAAAGAAGAGCCGTTCGTTGAGGGCATCTTCACGATTTTCGGCCACGGAAATGTGTTGGGGATCGGGCAGGCGCTTGAGCAGGACGCCGGGCACCTGAAAGTCTATCAAGGCAAAAACGAACAAGGCATGGCGCATGCCGCGATGGCATACAGCAAGCAGATGCTGAGAAGAAAAATTTACGCGGTATCGACATCGGTCGGTCCGGGTGCCGCTAACTTGACGGCTGCCGCGGGTACGGCGCTGGCCAATCATATCCCGGTGCTGCTGCTTCCGGCCGATACCTTTGCGACGAGGCAGCCTGACCCGGTGCTTCAGCAGGTGGAGCAGGAATACAGTGCCGCCGTCACGACAAACGATGCGTTAAAGCCCGTGTCCCGCTATTGGGACCGCATTACCCGACCCGAGCAGCTGATGAGCAGCTTAATCCGGGCGTTTGAAGTGATGACAGATCCGGCAAAAGCGGGCCCGGCGACCATCTGCATTTCTCAGGATGTAGAGGGAGAAGCATTTGATTTTGATGAAAGCTTCTTTGAAAAACGCGTTCATTACATTGACCGGATGCAGCCGAGCGAGCGTGAACTGAAAGGCGCCGCGGAAAGAATTAAGCAGAGCAGCCGTCCCGTCATTTTAGTGGGCGGCGGCGCGAAGTACTCCGGCGCGCGTGAGGAATTAATCGCGCTTTCTGAAACATACGGCATTCCGCTTGTCGAAACGCAGGCCGGCAAGTCAACGGTTGAAGCCGATTTCGCCAACAATCTGGGCGGCATGGGCATCACGGGCACCCTCGCCGCAAACAAAGCCGCCCGCCAGGCTGATCTGATCATCGGTGTCGGCACACGGTACACGGACTTTGCGACATCCTCGAAAACGGCGTTTGATTTTGACAAAGCAAAATTTTTGAATATCAACGTCAGCCGCATGCAGGCTTACAAGCTTGACGCGTTTCAGGTCGTAGCCGATGCGAAAGTGACGCTCGGCAGGCTGCACGGCTTATTAGACGGATATAAAAGTGCATTCGGCACGGCGATTAAAGACTGGAAAGATGAATGGCTGGCTGAACGGGACCGGCTCGGCAAGGTCACTTTTACACGTGACGCGTTCAAACCGGAAATAAAAAACCATTTCTCACAGGATGTGTTAAACGAGTATGCCGACGCGCTCGGGACTGAGCTGCCGCAGACAACGGCGCTGTTGACCATCAATGACACGATTCCTGAAGATAGCGTCGTCATCAGTTCGGCGGGATCTCTTCCGGGGGATCTGCAGCGGCTGTGGCATTCCAATGTCCCGAATACGTACCACCTCGAGTACGGCTATTCCTGCATGGGGTATGAAGTATCAGGCACGCTCGGCCTCAAGCTGGCCCATCCCGACAAAGAAGTCTATTCACTCGTCGGCGACGGAAGCTTTCTGATGCTGCACTCAGAGCTGATTACCGCGCTTCAATATAACAAAAAAATCAATGTCCTGCTTTTTGACAACTCGGGATTCGGCTGTATTAACAACCTGCAGATGGATCACGGGAGCGGCAGTTATTTTTGCGAGTTCCGCACAGAGGACAATCAGATTTTAAACGTTGATTACGCGAAGGTGGCAGAGGGCTACGGCGCTAAAACATACAGAGCCAATACGGTTGAAGAACTGAAAGCGGCGCTTGAAGATGCGAAAACGCAAGACGTATCCACTTTAATTGAAATGAAGGTTCTGCCGAAAACGATGACGGACGGCTATGACAGCTGGTGGCATGTCGGCGTGGCGGAAGTGTCGGAGCAGGAAAGCGTTCAGCGGGCATACGAAGCGAAAGAGATGAAGCTGAAGTCTGCGAAGCAGTACTAGAGGGGAGGCATCACGATGGGCAAACAAGATATTCTGTGGGGCATCGCTCCCATTGGGTGGCGCAATGACGATATGCCGGAAATCGGAGCCGGGAATACGCTGCAGCATTTGTTAAGCGATATTGTTGTCGCCGGCTTTCAAGGTACGGAAGTGGGAGGGTTTTTCCCTGAACCCTCCGTCCTCAATAAAGAGCTGGCTCTCCGGAACTTGCGGATTGCGGGGAAATGGTTCAGCAGCTTTATCGTACAAGACGGTATTGAAAAAACGGCTGAACAATTTACAGAACACTGTGATTATTTGCAGAAAGTCGGAGCGGATGTCGCCATCGTTTCTGAACAGACGTACAGCGTTCAGGGCTTGGACATTGATGTATTTAAGGAAAAACCGCACTTCTCAGATGAAGAATGGGATACGCTGTGCCAAGGCTTGAACCGTCTCGGGAAAATCGCTGGCGAATACGGGCTGGACCTCACGTTTCATCATCATCTCGGCACAGGCGTCCAGACGGCGGAAGAAGTTGACCGGCTGATGGATGGAACGGACCCGCGGTATGTCCATTTACTTTATGATACCGGCCATGCCTATATCTCGGACGGAGACTATATGACGATTCTCAACAAGCATATGGATCGGATCAGACACGTTCATTTCAAGGACGCCCGGTTTGACATTATGGAGCGGTGCAGACAGGAAGGCAAGTCATTCAGGCAGTCGTTTTTACAGGGCATTTTTACGGTTCCCGGCGACGGATGCATCGATTTTACCGAAGTATACCGAACGCTCGTCCGTCATGATTATTCAGGCTGGATCGTCATCGAAGCCGAACAAGACCCGGCAGTCGCCAATCCGCTTGAGTACGCGCTGATTGCAAGAAAGTACATCGACAGTGAACTGCTTGATCCTGCAAATTAGAGGGGGACTTATATGAATAGTGCCAAGGCGGAATCAGCTTTCAGCAAAAGGACCATCGCCGCAGCATTAGCAAATTACATTGATGCAGGTTCCATCGTGGCAGGATCAGCGGGTTTATCTATGTGGGTCAGCTACTTGAAGCTGTCCGACAGCCAGATCGGATTGCTCGGCGCCTTCAGCGCAAACGCGATATCAGCGGCCATCGGAGCGCTGCTCGGCGGGTATTTGGCTGATAAGGTCGGCCGAAAAGCTGTATACACAAACAGTATGCTCGTCTACGCCTTAGGAATTTGTTTGGTTTTGTTTGGATTCAACTTTCCCATGCTGTTATGCGGATACATGATTATCGGGATTTCTGTAGGCGCGGATATTACGGCTTCATGGACCATTATCGCGGAAAACGCCCCTGAGAAAAACCGGGCGAGGCATTGCGGAGTGGCGCAGGTGGCGTGGGCCGCAGGAGCCGTTGTGGTTCTGCTGTTATCCGTTTTGGTCGGTGACCTCGGGCTTTTAGGAAATAAAATTGTCTTTGCGCATCTATTGGTGATCGCCCTGATCACATATGTGATAAGAAAGCGTTTACCTGAGTCGGATGCCTGGAAAAACAGTGAAGAGCGGCCTGCCGCCGTGAAAAAAACATCTTATTTTGACCTGCTTCAGCCGAAATTTTTCAAGAACATTTTGTTTTTAATGGGTGTGTTTCTCGTATGGAATCTCGCCGCGGGCGTCATGGGATTCTTCATGCCGTACATCTACCAGCAGGTCGGCGGCGTATCCGCAAATACGGCCAACATTCTGCAGATGGCCCTGTTTATCTTCACCGGGCTCGGCGTCGCCTGTATCTTCATGCCTTTTGCAGATAAATATCGGAAAACGGTGTTCGGAATCTGCGCATGTATGGCCGTTGTCGGCTGGTCGCTGTTTTTACTGCCGTTTCAGGGGCTCCCGATGCTGCTTTTGTTTGTTTTAGCGATCGGCATCAATAACGGAGCCGGCCAGCAGGCGAACTACCAGCTGTGGGCAAGCGAGCTGTTCCCGACAGAACACAGAGCGTCAGCACAAGGGCTCATGTTCTTTCTCGTCCGTATTTCAATCGGAATTTGGAGTTTATTTGTGCCGGTCATCATGTCACAATTCGGCATCGGTTTTATGGCCGGTATTCTGCTCATATGTGTGACGGCCAGTATGATCATCGGGCTTGTTTTCGCACCGAATACGTCCGGCAAGTCGCTTGAACAAATACAGGAGGAACTGTACGGCGCTCCTCAGGACGGCAGCGAGAAAAGAAAGACGAGAACCATTATTTGATTATCAGAAGGAGTGGCGATCAATGAATTTACGTATAGGTGTTATCGGAACCGGTGCTATCGGAAAAGAGCACATCAACCGCATCACAAATAAGCTGTCCGGAGCGGAAATTACCGCTGTCACAGATGTGAATCAGGAGGCCGCGCAGCAGACCGTTCAGGATTTCAATTTGAACGCCTCCGTTTATCCTGATGACGACAGCCTCCTCGCTGCTGAAAACGTGGATGCCGTCTTAGTGACAAGCTGGGGCCCGGCTCACGAGTCCAGCGTTTTGAAAGCGATTCAGCACGGCAAGCACGTGTTTTGTGAAAAGCCGCTTGCGACAACGGCAGAAGGCTGTATGCGCATTGTCGAGGAAGAAATGAAGACGGGAAAACGATTGGTGCAGGTAGGTTTCATGCGCAGGTATGACAGCGGTTACGTTCAGCTGAAAGAAGCGATTGACAACCGCGTGGTCGGCGAGCCGCTGATGATTCACTGTGCGCACCGCAACCCGACAGTCGCATCGAATTATTCAACGGACATGGCCGTCGTCGATACGCTCGTTCATGAAATTGATGTCCTCCACTGGCTCGTCAATGACGACTATGAATCCGTACAGGTGATCTATCCGAAGAAATCAAAAAATGCGCTGCCGCATCTGAAAGATCCGCAGATGGTCATCATCGAAACAAAAGGCGGCATCGTCATCAATGCCGAAATCTACGTGAACTGTAAATACGGCTACGACATTCAATGTGAAATCGTCGGGGAAGACGGCGTTATCAAGCTTCCGGAACCGTCAAGCATCAGCTTGAGAAAAGAAGGGAAATTCAGCACCGATATCCTGATGGACTGGAAGCGCCGATTTGTGGCTGCGTATGATGTGGAAATTCAAGACTTCATTGATTCGATCCGGAATAAAGGTGAAGTCAGCGGTCCGACGGCATGGGACGGTTATATTGCCGCGGTGACAACTGACGCGTGCGTAAAAGCTCAGGAATCCGGACAGAAAGAGCCTGTGGCGCTGCAAGAGAAACCGGCATTCTACCAATCATTTACGACTGTGAACAAATAATAGATCGGGAGTGAAAGAAATGAAACTGGCCTTAGATCCATCCATGTACCGCGATGATTTAACGTTAGAAGAAATGGTCTATAAAACGGCGGAACTCGGATACGAATATATCGAACTGTCTCCGCGCGAGGATTTTTGTCCTTTCTATAAATATCCGAAAGTCGATTCAGCAAAAATCAAACAATTGAAGCGCCTTTTAAAAGATACAGGTGTGAAGCTGTCTTCTCTTCTTCCGCTTTACCACTGGGCGGGTCCTGATGAAGACCGCCGTCAGGCCGCCGTGCGCAACTGGAAACGGGCGATCGAAATTGCGGTTGAACTTGAAGTGGATTTGATGAACAGTGAATTCAGCGGTTCAAAATATGATCCGTTGACAAGTGAAGAAAAATTTATCAAATCCATGGATGAACTGCTGCCCATCTTTGAAAAAGAAGGCGTTAAACTCAATCTGCAGGCTCACCCATACGATTTTATCGAAACGCACAAAGGTGCGATGGATATGATCCGCGCGCTTGACAAGGATTGGATCAATCTTGTCTACTCGACTGCGCATACGTTCTTCTATGATGACGGAAAAGGCGATATTGCGACCATGTTTGATGAAGCCGGCGACCGCCTCACACATGTTTTATTTGCAGATACTTTTAATCATAAAGCGGCGCATGGCCTGCGCTACATCGTCAACCCGCCTGACGCGAAAGTAACGGTTCACCAGCATTTGGACATCGGGCAAGGCGAGGTTGATTTTGAGACGATTTTCAGAAAGATGAGAGAGATGAAATTCGACGGAATTGCGACGAACGCCGTTTTTGCTTGGGTCGGCGAAAGAGCGGATGAATCAAGCCGGACCACGCTTAAGAAATTAAAGGAAGAATTAGGCATGGCATAAGCTGAGTACGGAGTTCGGCGGAGCGGGGCAAACAAGCCCTCCTGCCGGACTCCCTTCATATCGAAAACGTTGGATGGGAGAGGCTGACATGAAACTTTGCTTTAATGAAGCGACTACGCTGGAGAATTCAAACCTGAAACAGGATTTAGAACTGTGCGAAAAGCACGGCTATGATTATATTGAAATCCGCACAATGGATAAGCTGCCGGAATACTTAAAAGACCATTCACTGGCCGATCTGGCGGAATATTTTCGAACCCATCACATTAAACCGCTTGCCCTGAACGCACTGGTTTTCTTCAACAACCGTGATGAGAAGGGCTATAGGGAGATCATTTCGGAATTCAAAAGCATGATGGAAACCTGCAGGACGCTCGGCGTGAAATATGTGGTGGCCGTGCCGCTTGTGACAGAGCGGAAAATTTTGAAAGAAGAGATCAAAAAGAGCAGCATAGAGGTGCTGACTGAGCTTTCGGACATCGCGGAGCCGTACGGCGTAAACATTGCCCTTGAATTTGTCGGCCACCCGCAATGCACGGTCAATACATTTGAACAGGCGTATGACATCGTGAACGCTGTCGGCCGCGATAATGTCGGACTGGTGTTTGACAGCTTCCATTTCCACGCGATGGGCTCCAATATTGAGAGCTTGAAGCAGGCGGACGGAAAGAAAATTTTCATCTATCATATCGACGATACAGAAGACTTTCCGATCGGCTTTTTAACAGATGAAGACCGCGTCTGGCCTGGACAGGGTGCGATTGACTTAGACGCCCATCTGTCAGCGTTAAAAGAAATCGGATTCAATGATGTTGTCTCCGTAGAGCTGTTCAGACCTGAATATTATAAGCTGACTGCGGAGGAAACGATCAAAACGGCAAAGGAAACAACGGAAGCCGTCGTATCAAAATACTTCATGAAGGAGGCGTGAACATGGCTTTTGTCACCATGAAACATCTTCTTGCAGAAGCGAAACGGGAGCATTATGCAGTCGGCCAATTTAATATCAACGGCCTCCAATGGACGAAGGCGATTCTGCAAGCGGCGCAAAAGGAGCAATCGCCGGTCATCGCCGCGGCTTCCGATCGTCTGGTCGACTATTTAGGCGGATTTAAAACGATTTCCGCCATGGTCGGCGCGTTAATGGAAGAAATGGCGATTACCGTTCCCGTCGTGCTCCATCTTGATCACGGGAGCAGTGCGGAACGCTGCAGACAGGCCATTGACGCCGGATTCAGCTCAGTGATGATTGACGGCTCCCATCATCCGATTGATGAGAACATCGCGATGACAAAAGAAGTCGCCGATTATGCCGCTAAGCACGGCGTCTCAGTAGAAGCAGAAGTCGGCACGGTCGGCGGCATGGAAGACGGGCTGGTCGGCGGGGTCCGCTATGCCGATGTCGCCGAATGTGAGCGGATCGTCAAAGAAACCAATATCGACGCGCTGGCCGCCGCCCTCGGCTCCGTCCACGGCAAATATCAAGGTGAACCGAATCTCGGATTTAAAGAAATGGAGGCTATCTCCCGCATGACTGATATTCCTCTCGTTCTTCACGGAGCATCCGGGATTCCGCAGGAACAGATCAAAAAAGCCATCACGCTCGGCCACGCGAAAATCAATATCAACACGGAATGTATGGTCGCCTGGACAGAAGAAACACGCCGCATGTTTCAGAAAAACGGTGATCTGTACGAACCGCGCGGCTACATGACACCCGGCATTGAAGCCGTGGAAGAGACAGTACGAAGCAAAATGAGAGAGTTCGGATCAGCCGGTAAAGCTGTAAAACAGCAGGTCGGCTGATGAAAAGCACTCACAACATCGTGAGTGCTTTCGTCTTTCCGTTTATGTCCTTCTCGCGTTTCACCAAAGTATCACAATCAAATCAACCTGTTCATCTTTACAGGCTCTTTCAATCCAAGCGATTTGTTACAGCTTGCCCCCTCGTTTACTATAGTTATGAAAACTAGAATTCGTTATTATCCTTTTCTTTATCGATGACGTCGGTAACTTTCTTTCTTTTGTTAAAAAAATCCATAAGTCATGTATCTTTGTCTTTCGCAGTGATTTCATTATTACCTTGTCTCGAATTCTCATAAGTACCGCATATACCCTACGTAAGGTCTCGTTTAGTAAAATTTCTTATTCCGTAAACCAGGAGACCGAGACATGTTATTACCATAATTGAGTAAAATAGGAAGTTTGATTGAATCGGTGATTCATCTTCGGGTGACATTGCTAACATAGGCTGTGTCCATGGATATACTTGACCTAATGGTGTACTGGCAATAATAATGGCCGGTAATGTAAAAACAATGCTAACAGCGAGTGGTATGCCAAATGTTTTAGACCTAATTGAAACAATAAGCTGCAATAAAATTAATGGTAAACAAGCTAAGATCCCTCTAATTCCATAACCTAGAATTGTAAGTAAAGGAAGACTCCCGCTTATGCCTAACATATAACCGAATCCAATAAATAAGAGGATTAAAATGAACATACTAATGAATATCATGCGGACCACTGTTAGAAACTTTCCCAGAAAGATATCTGAGTGTTTGACTGGTAAGGCTAGAAGCTGTTTCCAACCGCCTCCTACATGTTCCCCCCTGCAAACAAGGGCGGCGAAAATTCCCACTACGATAGGCAATACAAAAGGGCCCATAAATAAGGCAACTTGTGTCCAAGCCTCTACCCAGGGATTGTCTCCAGGATTCATAAAAAGGTTATAGTTTTTAATAAAGTTCGTGTATGCCAGGGATACACCTAACAAAGGCCCTAATAAATAGATGATCCATAACTTTGATCGCTTAAGCTTTAAACGTTCTACAAATAAAATGTTTTTCAAGTATTTCGCCTCCTTTTTACAAAGCATCCCGTTTAGCAAAATGAATAGAGCCTAGAAATAATATAATTATCCCTAAGAAAAGGCTAATGCAAAGGTAAGATGAAAGATCTGGGTTATATCCTATACCTTCATACTGCAGAATGACTGTCGAAGATTGACTAGGATAAGCCAGCGGAAACCATCTCGTTGATTGAGCAGCTGCCAAAAACAAACCCATTATAGATGATATTGATCCTACAAGAATTGAGAATGCTTGGTTGCTAAACACCATAGATAACCATATCTGGAATGCCATTATAGGCAGTACTGTAACTAACATGCTGTAACTATCTCCAAACAAAAGTCCCCAAGGTACACTACCTTCGAATCCTACCAGTTTGCCTAGCAGTACCATGCCGAGCAAGAAGATTGTTGACGAAATAAATAAACTGACTACTAAGCAAATAAATTTACTTACATAAATTCGCATTCTAGATACGGGAAAAGAAAGGGTTTGCTTCCATCCGTTTGCTTGATGTTCTATATTTGCTATTATTGACGCAGAAAGTGTTGCGGCTAATGGAAAACCCAGACCAAATAACAAACTGTTATCATACAGTAAATACATCCACATTGATCCAGCATGGAACATTTCAGCTTGTTTTTCCACGTATTCAGATCGATAAGTAAGATTTACCAACTCATATGCTATAATGAGTAAGGGAACCAATAAGACTACAATCAATAACGACGAACGTTTCAGTTTTAATTGATCTGCCCATAATAACTTTTTCATAGACTTCCCTCTGTACCAGTTAATTCTAAAAAAATATCCTCAAGCGATCGTGTCTTTTCTTCAAGTCGAAATACAGACAGCCCTGAATGAAGAAGTATGGAATTGATTTCTGAAACAAATTCCGGTTCTGTTTGAGACAGCCACAAATCATTTTTTTGTAAATCAACCTTTAATCCTTTCCTGTTTAGTATTGTTTTTGCTTCGATTACGTCACTAACACCGACTTTTAATAGTGGTTTTCGTTTTTGATGTAAACTTGCAATCGAGTCCTGGAAAATCATCCTTCCATTGTTAATAATCCCCACTTGAGTAGCCATTTGATCTATTTCACTCAATAAGTGGCTGGATACAATAACACTCATTCCCGATTTAGGCAATTCTTTAATTAGCTCTCTTATTTCTTGGATACCGGATGGATCTAAACCGTTTGTCGGTTCATCCAGAATTAATAAATCAGGACTGCTTAACAGGGCAACTGCAATTCCCAAACGTTGTTTCATTCCAAGGGAATACTCCTTAGTCAGTCGATTTGCTACTTTAGATAACCTTACAGTTTCCAATACTTCATTGACTCGTTGTTCCGGAAGTCCTCGTAACCTCCTAACAGCTTCTAAGTTTTCGTAAGCTGTTAAATTACCATAATAAGTTGGAGATTCTACCAGTGACCCGATTCTTTGCAATATCTGCAAACGATTCTTGTTTAGGTTTTGGCCAAAGATTTCGATGCTTCCTTTTGTTGGTTTAATTAAACCTAATAACATTCGGATGGTTGTTGTTTTACCAGCACCATTCGGTCCAAGAAAACCATAAATTTCGCCGCGCCTAATCCTTAAGTTTAATCCATCAACTGAAGTATGCTTTTTATACTTTTTAGTTAGATCGTGTGTTACCACTATTTGATCATTCATTTGTCTCTCACCTCACTTTTATCATAAGCGATGTTCTTTAAACACAAACGAAACTCTTCCTAAACATTCACTTAACGACATCCCTGGTTTATTTTCTGTATGTAGTTATATTGATACCTGAATATCAAGGTCGAAAATTTAAAAGAATATTCTGAACCCTTAACGAAAGTTAAATTCTTTCCTTTTCTGACCTTTATGTCATTGATCTCATATAAAATAAGAAATAAAAAGGAGGGTAACTTATGACGTTAGAAGAGAACAAAATCCTCATGGTGGATGATGACGAACATATCTTAAACTTATTAATAACTTGCTTTGAAAAGGAAGGTTTCAGCAATATTTCCACAGCTATGACAGGGAGCGAAACCCTTCTGAAAATCGATCAGGAACTTCCAAATATTATTTTATTAGATGTCATGCTTCCGGACACTGATGGCTTCACCTTATGCAGCAAAATACGCTCCCATACAAATGTGCCGATACTCTTCTTAACGGCAAAAACAACAGATTTAGATAAATTGCAAGGGTTTAGTTTTGGGGGGGATGACTATATTACTAAACCATTTAATCCACTAGAAATTGTAGCTCGTGTAAAAGCCCAATTAAAGAGAATGACTCAACTCTCTTCTTCTTACCCTCTAAAACAGGTATACGATTATGAATATTTTAAAATAGATCCCAATACCGGCAGACTTGTTGTTAACGGGACAAGAATCGATTGCCCTGCTCAGGAAATGAAACTTCTGATTTATTTCTGTGAACATCCCAATCAAATTTTAAGTAAACACCAAATTTATAAAGATGTGTGGGGGGAGTTTTATGGCGGAGATAGTACTGTAATGGTACATGTAAGACGATTACGTGAAAAATTAGAGGAAGACCCGAGCAGACCAAGATGGATTAAAACGGTTCGAGGACAGGGCTATATATTTGAAGCAGAGCCTATAGATGAGGATTTATTTTGAAGCTGAGAAATAGGATAGCATTTTACTTCGTATCGAGACTTTTTTTACTCATGTTTATTTGGGGTCTGCTCATTGTGGGCAGTATCATATTTTTCATCCTCGTCTTAGGTCAGAATAAAATGGAAACGCCGCACTTATCCTTAAAAAAAATTGTTGACCAAACAGTTGTTGCAGATAAACAATTTTCAATAAATACGAAAGCAAAAGAAGATTTATTAGAGAACCGAATGTGGATTCAAATTTTAGATGAACAAGGAGATGAGGTTTTTTCTTTTAATAAACCTAAAAATATACCTAAGCATTATATTCTTGGAGAGTTAATATCAGATTACATGTATCCTGCCAAAAAAGGTTATCAATTATCTACGTGGTATGAAACGAAAAACAATCAGGATTTAACATGGGTATGGGGAAAACCGATGGAAAAAAATAACCCTTTTTTCTATTGGGTGAATAACTTGTGGATAGTTTCTATTATTATGGCAGGGATTGTAATTGCAATATTTTACGGAAAAAAACTAGGTGCTCCCCTGCTGTTTATTGTATCTTGGATTGAGAATTTGTCTAAAGAAAAATATGAAGAACCTTATGATTGGAAGTTTCATTCAAGCAAATATAGACATAATAAATCTGGATATAAGACCTATCAAGAATTAATGCAAGCTCTGTCTGAACTTACCTCAACGCTTCAAAGGAATAAGGCTGAGAGAGAGTTGTTGGAAAAAACAAGAGAAGAGTGGATGGCCGGTGTCTCACATGATTTAAAAACCCCTCTTTCGGTTATTAAGGGATATACGGTTCTTTTATCTTCAAATGAATATGAGTGGGAAAATCAGCAAGTGCGTGATTTTTCCTTAATAATGGAAGAACGTGTCGAATATATGGAAAAGCTGATTGAAGATTTCAACTTAACTTTTCAATTGAAAAATGAGTCGCTTCCAATCCATCTTGAAGAAAAAAACGTAGTGAAAGTAATTCATGACACTTTAGAAAAAATGAAGTTGCTACCGGAGTCAGAAAATAAGAGATTCGCTATAGAATCCAGTCACAATAAGATACTTTTTAATATGGATGAAAGGTACCTAAAGCGCGCAGTTGAAAACTTGATTGCTAATTGTATTAAACATAATCCTCCGGGCACTAAAATAAAGGTCATATTATATCATGACGTGTTACATGACAATGAAATACAAATTATAATAGAAGACGATGGAATAGGAATGGACGAAGAGACGGTTGAATGTTTATTTGATCGGTATTTCAGAGGGACAAGCGCTTCGTCAAATAACTCAGGGACTGGATTAGGAATGGCTATTGCTCAACAAATTATCAAGGCACATGGGGGAAATATTGATATATATAGTCAGCCGGGAATTGGCACAAGATTTAAAATTACCTTTCCGAGTCCGCCATCTAAGTATAACAATGTCAATTAGAAATAATCGATCTTACATTGAGAAAGGGAGAAGCGGGTCTTTTATAAAGGCCCGCTTTCTCATGTTGCAGAGAACCGATGAAAGCATTATGATGGGGGCATCAAATAATGAGGGCTCCGAAAAGCCGTATCCTTTTGGAGGATGGTTGCATGAATAAAATCATGATTGTGGAAGACAGTGAAGACATTCGCGGACTATTGCAGAATTACCTTGAAAAATACGGATATCAAACCGTGGCCGCTGCGGATTTCACGGCTGTTCTTGATGTTTTTTTGCGGGAAAAGCCTGATGTGGTGCTGCTTGATATCAATCTGCCGTCTTATGACGGCTATTATTGGTGCCGCCAGATCCGCCAGCATTCTACAAGCCCGATCATTTTCATCTCAGCCAGAAGCGGGGAAATGGATCAGGTAATGGCGATTGAAAACGGCGGAGATGATTATATCGAAAAACCGTTTTCTTATGATATTGTGCTGGCGAAAATCAAAAGCCAGATCCGCAGGGCATACGGAGAGTACGCCGCCAAGCAGGGAGAGAAAGTGGTTGAATATGCCGGTGTGCAGCTCTTTGTGGAACGGTTTGAACTGCGCTTTCAGGACGAAAAAAGCGAGCTTTCTAAAAAAGAAAGCAAGCTTTTGGAAGTGCTGCTCGAGCGGGGAGAAAAGGTGACGGGAAGAGACCGGCTCATGGAAAAGACGTGGGACACCGACATTTTCGTCGATGATAATACACTTAACGTGTATATCACGCGGCTCAGAAAAAAACTGCGGGAGCTGAATGCGCCTGTTTCCATTGAATCGGTGCGGGGCGAAGGCTACCAGCTGAGGGGGCTGTCATGAAGCTGTTTCTCCGGTCTCATGCCGTGCTGATTCTGCTTTTTCTCCTTCAAGGGCTGTTTGTTTTCTTTTATTACTGGTTTGCGGGTCTTCATTCTTTTTCCCACCTGTTTTACATATTGGGCGTGCAGCTTCTTATTTTGGCGGGATATCTTGCCTATCGCTGGTACAAAGACCGCGGTGTGTATCATTGGCTCAGCTCGGAGCAGGAAGGGACGGACATCCCGTATCTCGGTTCTTCAGTGTTTTGTTCAGAGCTGTATGAAAAGCAGATGGAGCTGATCCGGATGCAGCACCAGAAGCTCCATGAGACCGAAGCCAAGCTTGACGCGCGGGTGACGTATATGAACCAATGGGTGCACCAAGTAAAAACGCCGCTGTCGGTCATTAATTTAATCATTCAGGAAGAGGATGAGCCCGTCTTTGAACAAATCAAAAAAGAGGTCCGGCAGATTGAATTCGGGCTTGAGACGCTTCTTTATTCTTCAAGGCTTGACCTGTTTGAGCGGGATTTTAAAGTTGAAGCGGTTTCTTTATCAGAGCTTCTCCAATCAGTCATTCAAAGCTATAAACGATTTTTTATTCAATACCGGGTCTATCCGAAAATGGATATTCGCGATGATCATCAGATTTACACCGATGCCAAATGGCTCAAATTTGCGATCGGCCAAGTGGTCACAAATGCGGTCAAGTATTCGGCAGGCAAGAGTGACAGACTGGAGCTGAATGTCTTCCGCGATGAAGACAGGACGGTGCTTGAAGTCAAAGATTACGGTGTCGGCATACCCTCGCAAGATATCAAGCGGGTGTTTGACCCTTATTACACCGGCGAAAACGGACGGCGTTTCCAAGAATCTACGGGAATCGGCCTTCATCTCGTCAAAGAAATTACGGGCAAGCTCAATCATACGGTGGACATCAGCTCGTCCCCCGGTGAAGGGACATCGGTCCGATTTTCATTTCTTACAAAAATGTAAGGCTGCGTTAAGAAAACAACATAGCTCGTTTTGTTTCCCCTTGATAACATGGATTTATGTCAAGGGGATTTTTATGTTAAATGCCCCGGCACTACATGAAAGCAGCCCAGACCAACAAGAATAAAACCATAAGGAGGATTTTCATGGCGAATATGCTTGAAGTCAAACATATAAATAAAACCTATAAAGGACAAGTGTCCTATCAAGCTTTAAAACAAATTTCGTTTTCAATAGAAGAAGGCGGGTTCACGGCGGTGATGGGACCGTCCGGCTCCGGAAAAACAACGCTTTTGAATATCATTTCAACGATCGACCGGCCGGATTCAGGCGATATCCTGATTCACGGAGAAAACCCGCACCGGCTGAAGCGGACAAAGCTCGCTCATTTCCGCCGCAAGCAGCTCGGGTTTGTGTTTCAGGATTTCAACCTTCTGGACACGCTGACGATCGGTGAAAATATCATGCTGCCGTTAACGCTTGAAAAAGAAGCGCCGTCTGTCATGGAAGAAAAACTGCACGGCATCGCGGCAAAGCTCGGAATCGAAGACCTGCTCAACAAACGGACGTTTGAAGTATCCGGCGGACAGCGCCAGCGGGCCGCCATCGCAAGAGCGGTCATTCATAAGCCGTCACTCATTCTGGCCGATGAACCGACGGGAAACCTTGATTCCAAAGCGTCAAAAGACGTCATGGAAACGATGCAGAGCCTGAACCAGGATGATCATGTCACGGCTTTGATGGTGACCCATGATCCGGTTGCGGCAAGCTACTGCCGCCGCGTCATCTTTATAAAAGACGGCGAACTGTTTAATGAGATTTACCGCGGGGAAAACCGCCAAGTCTTTTATGAGCAGATTCTTGATGTGCTGTCTATGCTGGGGGGAAACGCAAATGACCTTTCTTCAGTTCGCTTATAAAAACGTCACGAGAAACAAAAGGGCCTATCTTGCTTTCTTTTTAAGCAGCGCTTTTTCCGTTTTGATTTTCTTTACCTTTGCGATGTTCCTGTTTCATCCGGCACTAAAGGAAGGCTACCTGAATAACATCGCCAGAAAAGGCTTAACCGCCGCGGAATGGATGATCTTTGTTTTTTCTTTCTTATTTGTTCTGTATTCGGTTAACGCATTTTTGAAATCGAGAAATAAAGAATTCGGCATCCTGCTGATGCAGGGTATTACGCCGGTGCAGCTGAGAAAGCTCATTACGGCGGAAAACATGATCATCGGCGTCATGTCGATCGCAGCGGGGATTATCGGAGGCTTCATTTTTTCGAAAACGTTCTTTACGGTCGGCGCTTATATTTTAGAAATGGACGCGCTGCCTCTGTACATGCCTTGGAAAGCGCTCGGCATTACGGCCGGCGGATTTCTGCTCTTATTTTTCCTTTTATCGCAGTTCACGATCCTTTTTGTCAGATCAAATACGGTGATCAAATTAATAAAGGGCACTGACAAGATCAAGCCGGAGCCGAAGCCGTCCGTGCTTCTGTCTATATTCGGCATCGCCTGCCTGTGCGGCGGGTACGGCATGGTTTTAAAAGGCAATGTCCATGGGACTCAACCGTTTATCATTTTACTGCTTACCGTCATCGGCACGTATTTCTTTTTCAGCCAAAGCAGCATCTGGATTCTGCGCGCGCTGAAGAAGTGGAAAACCTTTTATCTGCGCGGGAAAAATGTCATTTGGGTTTCTGACCTTGTCTATCGATTAAAAGACAACGCCCGCCTGTTCTTTATCGTCAGCATTATTTCCGCGGTAGCGTTTACGGCGACGGGCGTGCTCGCGATGTACAAATCGACTGTCGGGGCGGAAGAGTCCGCTTATGAGATGGAGTATTTATCTTACAGCGGCAACCCAAAAGAACAGACTCATTTGAAAAAAATTGACCATGAACTGAAAACACACGGCTTTACGTATAAGAAAGACAAAATAAATGTTTCCTATGTCCGCTATCAGGAAGGAGAAACTGTTCCCCCTGTTTACATGATCAGCAAATCGGATGTGTCAACATACTTCCATGTCAAGCTGAACGGCCTGAAACATGATGAGGCTGTCTATTTCCCGGGCACGTATGACCGCAATTTCAAAAACGAAGCGCCGGATCAGCTGAAGCTGCTGAACCAAAAAGGCAAGCCGTCTGACCAAAAACTGACGGTAAAAGAAGTCGAAAAACCGCTGATTTCATTAAATGCCGTCATTGCGGTGAACGATCAAACCTTTGATCAGCTTAAATCACTCGGTGAAAAAGCGTCATTATACGGCTACAGCTATGATCATTGGAAAGACAGTCTTGGGATCAGCCAATCCTTGAAAAATGAGATTTACGGCAACTATATCGACGTGCATTCTGATTTTATGGCAAAAGCCGGGACGTACTATGATACGGTGCAGCTGCCGAGCCTGAGTTTATTTATCGGCCTGTTTATCGCAATTGTATTCTTTGTCGCGGCAGCAAGTTTCTTATATTTCAGGCTGTTCACTGATTTAGATGAGGACCGGGAGCGCTACCGTTCACTGGCTAAAATCGGCCTGAGTGAGCGTGAAATGGCACAAAGCGTGACGATACAATTGGCGATTCTCTTTTTCTTTCCTTTCGTCATTGCCGTCATGCATACGCTGTTTGCCTTGAGAACATTGGCCGTGGAAGGCTATTCCGATGTAGCGGGGCCGCTCAGTTTCACTATCGGAGGGTTTTTCATTTTTCAGCTTCTGTTCTTCCTCACAGTGCGGTCAAGCTATTTGAAAAAAATGAACAAGTAAGGGGAGTGCGCAGATGAAAAAAGCATTGGCAATCCTGGCCGTCTTGGCGGCCGCTGCCGTCATATACGGACTTCTCTTTTTTCATAACGATGTTACAGACAGATTTAATCCGTTTATTCACCAGCAAGATGTCTATGTACAGATTAATCGAGATGGCAAACATCTTAGCCCGGGCGGTACTGAGTATACATTAGACGGATACAACGCATCCGGGAAAAAAGAAGAAGTGACCTTTTACGCCGCGAAAGACCTTCGGAAGAACGCGTATTTGAAGGTGAAGGCGAAAGGAAAGTATGTCGAGACCTGGGAAGAAGTCAGGTTTGAAGATATGCCGGGCTCCGTACAGTCAAAATTAAAGTGAACAGGAAAAACGGCACAGTGTCATGACTGTGCCGCTTTTTTTATTTTTTATTTTCTTCAGCCCGTTTGATCAGCATGTCGGTGATGATATCCATCTGTTTGCTGACGGCAATCGGGTCATAAGGATAGAAGGTGTTGAAATCGTTGATAAAGACACGATTGTTTTTTACGGCATCGAGATTTTTCCAAACGGATGAATCTTTCAGACGCTCAAATGTTTTGCTTTCTCCATTCGGATTGTAATCGGTAATGAACATATAATCAGCCGCATATTGAGGGATGACCTCTTGGGAAACCTGTTTCATGGCGCCCGTTTTCATGATGTCTTTTTCAATTTTGGCCGGCGCTTTCAATCCGAGCGCGTTATAAACGGCTTGGCCGCCGCGGCCGGAATTGTCATTGAAAATCCAGATTTCGCCTTTATCCGTCGTTTCATAAAGGCCGACTGTCTCGTCTTTGCCGATCACGTTTTTGAGGCGCTTTTGATTCGCTTCGGCTTTTTTGTTGAAGTCTGCCATAAAGCTTTTGGCTTTATCCTTCGCCCCGGCAATGTCGCCGAATAGGCTGACCGTATCTTTCGTATTCTTTGCGGTGTTAAAAGGAATGACAATCGTCGGTGCGATTTTCGATAGTTTCTCGTATTGGTCATCCTTCATCAGCACGATTAAATCAGGCTTCAGCTGCATCACTTTCTCCACATTGACGGGATTGCCGATGTCCGTGGTGTTTTTCAGCTGTTTTTTGATAAACGGATTTTTGAAAGCCCATGAGCCCGCCCCGACGACATTTGCGTCAACGGACAGCAGCTCACCTGCATAAAAGTCAGTGACGATCCGTTTCGGATGTGCGGGTATGTCAATATTTCCTTTTGTTGATTCATATGTACGCATGTCTGTCTTTCCTTTGCCTGATGCCGATCCGTTGTTTTCCTTCGCGCCGCTGCAAGCGCTTAATGCGAAAACAAGCAGAAGTGCCAGGCCGATCAGCCATGATTGTTTCTTCATAATGATCCCCCTATTTCAGTGATAATGATTATCATTATTAATATAGCAGGAAGACGTCATTCCGTCTATGTTTTTTATAGAAAACCTTCCTTGATTATCCATGTTATAGTAGTAAAGGAAGAGGAATGAATGTTGATTACGAAAAGAGGGACTTGGTGGGAAGTGCTGCACAGCTGGTGGCTGCTGCTGACTTTTGCGCCGTTTGCGCTGACCGCTTTCTTGGCCTTTTTCTATATCGGCTACCGGGCTAAGAACAAAAAATGGCTGAAATACGGACTTATTATTTTATTATTTTAGCAATTGCTTTTGTGCTGCCGAGCACGCCGGGCGTGTATATCGTGCTGCCTTTATGGGTCATCTCCATCATTCACGGGCTGAAAGTGCGGGCGGCTTATTTGATACAGCTTGATGTGTTTAAACAAAACGTCGAAGCAAGAGCGTATGAAGCGGTAAGGCATGAGGCGGAAGCAAAATTCGGCGGACAACCCGCTCATCGCATTGATCTGACAAAACAGAGATAAAAACAAATGACAAAGCCGGTATCTCGCGCTTTGTCATTTGCATGACCGGCCTATTGCTGGTATGAATGCTGCTGAAACGGTGTGTGATGCTGTGTTTGCGGGAATGAAGAAACATTAGCGTTTGCCATCGGTGCAGGCATGTGTCCGCTTACTTCCTGCTGAAGCTGATTGCACACATTCACGATTTGCTGGCATTTTTGAATGGCCGCTTCATGCCCCTGCAGCGCTTGCTGAATGGTATGAACGGCATGCTGTTCATGGTTAAGCATCTGCTGAAGCATTTGAATGTTTTGCTGTTCCTGCTGGAGCATTTGCTTGTACTGCTGACTGCTTTGCTGTGTCTGCTGAATAAGCTGCTGTGCTGTTTGGCGGCATTGCTGCAGCTGATTTCCGCTGTATTGGTTTTGATACATCATGAAGACCTCCTGGAGTGATTGATTTTACACATTTATCATGTGAAAGAATAGGAGAGGCATTCATGCAAGAAAAGGATTCAAATATTTACCTGTTATGTACAGAGCGGAATACAAGGCTCGGGATGGCCTGTCGAGCTTTGTATTCCGGCCCTTTTTCTCAGAAGCCGCCTTCTGTAGCGTGAAAAGGAATATTGAGTCTGTTTTCGACTGCGCGCAGGCGCTGATTCAAACGGTTTAAGCGGCGGGTATGGATTTCAATGGACTGGCTCAGCCGTCTGATCTGCTCATTCATACGCGTGATTTCCCGGTTTTGGCGCTGGTCTTCTTGTGAGAGGCGGGTGAGCTCTCTCGTTTGCTCGGCGTTTTGTCTTTCAAGCTGGGCGACTCTCCGTTCTAAACCTGTCGGCTGCCGCTCTTCGGACTGAGGGGGCGCATAATAATAGCTTTCCTGCTGCTGATACGGCTCATACTCAACGCGGTTCACTTCGTATTCCTGCTGCTGAGGGAAATAGGCAGGCGGGGTGTAGTACTGATATGGGTTCATTCATCATTCTCCTTATCTAGTGAAGTCTTTATACACTATGTAGTCAATTGCACAGTGCCACGGCATCCGCCTAAGTTACAGGCGTAAAAAAGCTTCAAAGGAAGGTGATCATGTTGCGGAACATACGGATTTTCATCATGACGGTTCTTGTTTTCGGATGCGTCATGATAACAGGCTGCTCGCAAAAGAAAGCAGACGAACCCCCTTTTTATTACGGGACATGGGATGCGGGGCTGAAACCGGGCCCGATGGACGGGGTCAGATCTGAAACCGTCACGTTTACGAAAGACAGCGTGCTGACAAAGCAGGTCATTCAAGGCCGCGGCGAGGTTGCCATGCCCTCAGATGTGTACAAGGTGATCTCACAAAACACGGACGGGACGATCGAGATTGAATACCTCGGACATCCGCACCCCGTCAAAAGCACGTTGAAAAGAGGAAAAAACGATACGCTCATTTGGAAGATATACGGAGAAACAAAGACAATGACAAGAATAAAAACCGGCGGGGAGGATGCACATGAGAAATAAGGCTGCCGACAGACTCGTTTTGACGGGTGTCATCGTACATATCATTCAATGGTTTTCACTGTTATGGTTATTTTTTATGCTTTTTGATCAGTTCGGGCGTTTTACCATTTACAATCCCAATGTCGTAAACGGAAGCATGCAGTCTTTTTCATTCTTTGATATGATGCGCGCTCTTCTGTTTTCCGGCACGCTGCGGAATACGCTCCTGCTGTTTCTGTTTGCGGCGCTGCTCATTTACATGTGGGTGAACGCTCTGTTTATCCTGCTGGAAATCGTTTCTTATATCATGATCAGGCGGAACAGCCGTTCATTATGGGCATACTTTCCCGCAGCGATGGGAATAAAGCTTGCCCTTCTGGACATAGCGGCCATCCCTTTCTTTGCGGCGGGGCTGATGCTCTTGAAGCAGAAAACAGATGACGGCGGCGAACAAGCTGACAAGGGGAAAAGACGGCCCCGCATCCGGAGGCAGGCCCGGTTTACGAAGAGAAGGCGGAGAAACTTGTCCGTTTGATTTTTCATTGAAACGAAAAAACGATATGATGAAAGCATAAGTAGAAAAGGATACAAAGGAGATGCAGGATGTACAAGTTAATCGCAATAGATATGGACGGAACACTATTAAACGATCATCATGAAGTGACGGCTGAAGTCCGCGGGGCGCTTGATGCCGCCAAAGCGGAAGGGGTCAATATCGTCCTGTGCACGGGCCGGCCGATCGGCGGCGTGCGTCGGTATTTGGAAGAGCTGAACTTACAGGAAGAAGGCGACTTTGTGATTGCCTATAACGGCGCACTCGTACAAAATACGTATACAAACGGTGTCGTGGCCGAGCAGTCATTAGGTTATGAGGATTTGAAGTCGCTTTACGAGCTGAGCTTACAGCTGGATACTCCGATGCATTACTTTGACACAGCCAATCTGTACACGCCGAACCGGGATATCAGTGAATACACGGTATACGAATCATACATTACGAAAGTGCCGCTTCATTTCCGCACGATCGATGAAGTGCCGAAGGATATTCTGATTCCGAAAGTCATGTTCATTGACGATCCGGACAAGCTGGAGAAAGCGATCGCTTCCATTCCGGAATCATTCAAGGAAACATACACAATGGTCAAAAGCGCGCCATTCTTCCATGAGATTCTTCACCCGAAAGTCAGTAAAGGAAACGCAGTCAAGCTGCTGGCCGAAAAACTCGGCATTGAACAGAAAGACGTCATGGCAATCGGCGATAACGGCAACGACATGTCCATGATTCAGTGGGCCGGCTGCGGTGTGGCAATGGCCAATGCCATCCCGGAAGTAAGGGAGATAGCTGATTTTGAAACGAAATCAAATAACGAACACGGCGTGGCGCATGCGATTCAGGAGCTTGTGCTGAAAAAATAGGCACCCCATCAGAGGGTGCTTTTTTACCGCGTGTTTTGGTGATATGATAAGCGGAGAGGGGAGGCGCGACATGGATCGTGAAAAACAGCAGCTCAGCATAGAAGCGGCAAAACTATATTATCAATCAGATTACAGCCAGCAGCAGATCGCCGAACGGCTTGATCTGTCACGCCCCACCGTTTCAAGGCTGCTTCAGTACGCAAAGGAAAAAGGGTATGTTCAAATTCGCGTCATGGACCCGTTTGAGGATCTGGACGAACTCGGCGCGAAGCTGGAAGAAAAATACGGGCTGCTTGAGGCGCACGTCGTCTTTTCTCCAAGCGACGATTACCAGGCCATTACACATTACTTAAGCCGCTATGGCGCAGACTATATGCATAAAACCGTAAAGGACGGCGATATACTCGGCGTAAGCTGGGGGACGACGATGTACCAGATCGCAAGCCGCATGGAGCCGAAGCAGGTAAAGAGCGTTGAAGTCGTGCAGCTGAAAGGCGGCATCAGTCATTCCAATGTTAATACGTACTCGTCAGAAACGATTCAGCTGTTCGCCGAAGCATTTCAGACGATGCCGAGGTATTTGCCGCTGCCGGTTATATTTGACAGCGCCGATGTGAAACAGATGGTCGAGCGGGACAGACATATTAAGCGGATCATTGAAATGGGCAGACAAGCCAATATCGCCCTGTTTACGGTTGGAACCGTCCGGGATGAGGCGCTGCTTTTCAGACTCGGCTATTTCCGGGAAGAAGAGAAACAATTGCTGAAAGCACGCGGAGTCGGCGATATTTGTTCGCGCTTTTTTGACGAGGAAGGCAGGATTTGCAGCAGCAGCATTAACGGCAGGACGATCGGAGTCGAGCTCAGCGACTTGAAAATGAAAGAGCGTTCGATTCTGGTGGCGGGCGGCAGCAGAAAATGCAAGGCCATTCACGGTGCCCTGAAAGGAAAGTACGCCAACGTTTTGATTACCGATCAGCATACGGCCAAAAAACTCATTCAAGAATTGTGACAATTCATGAACATAATTTCAATTACCAATTTACATATGTTCAAAATTCGGTTATTCTAAACGTATCCTAGGAAAAAGGAAGTGCATACAATGTCAATTGCAAGTCAAATAGACCATACTGCTTTGAAACCGCATACACAAAAAGCGGATATTTTACAACTGATAAAAGAAGCAAAAGAATATAAATTCGCTTCCGTTTGTGTAAACCCGACTTGGGTCAAACTCGCAGCGGAGGAACTGAAAGGCACTGGAGTTGACGTTTGCACCGTTATCGGATTTCCTCTCGGCGCAACGACATCGGAAACAAAAGCATTTGAAACGAAGGATGCCATCTCAAAAGGGGCAACTGAGGTTGACATGGTCATCAATATCGGCGCATTAAAAGACGGCGATGATGAAGCGGTTGAAGCTGATATCCGCGCGGTAGTTGAAGCAGCTGATAAAAAAGCGCTCGTCAAAGTGATCATCGAAACATGCCTTTTAACAGATGAAGAAAAAGAGCGCGCGTGCCGCTTGGCGGTATCCGCAGGCGCAGATTTCGTCAAAACGTCTACCGGTTTTTCTACAGGCGGGGCAACGGCTGAAGATATCGCTCTTATGAGAAAAACAGTCGGACCGGACATCGGGGTCAAAGCATCAGGCGGCATCAGAACAAAAGCTGATGTTGACAGCATGATCGCTGCGGGCGCGAGCCGGATCGGCGCAAGTGCGGGCGTCTCTATCGTGAGCGGCGGAGACAGCGGCAGCAGCGACTATTAATCAGCAGTGCGGAAGCCGAAAGCTTCCGCCATCCTCTTTCTTTGTTGATGCATAAAAAATTGTAAGCGAATACAAATAAAAGGAGAACACATATGAAGTATCTCATCGGAATTATCGGAATCATTGTGTTTTTAGGTCTTGCCTGGCTTGCCAGCAACGGCAAAAAAAGAATCAGAATCCGGCCGATCGCCGTCATGCTCGTGCTGCAGCTGATTCTCGGTTATATTCTCCTCAACACCGGTATCGGGAATTTTCTTGTCGGCGGTTTTGCAAAAGGATTTAACTACTTGCTGGAATATGCATCAGAAGGGATTAACTTTGTATTCGGCGGGCTTGTGAATGCGAAACAGACGACGTTCTTCATGAGCGTGCTTCTGCCGATCGTCTTTATATCCGCTTTAATCGGAATTCTGCAGCATTGGAAGGTCCTCCCCTTCATCACGAAGTATATCGGTCTTGCGTTAAGCAAGGTGAACGGAATGGGGAAAATCGAATCTTACAACGCTGTCGCATCCGCGATTTTAGGGCAATCAGAAGTCTTTATCAGTTTGAAAAAACAGCTCGGTTATCTTACTGAACAGCGCTTATATACGCTTTGCGCATCCGCAATGTCGACGGTCTCAATGTCGATCGTCGGTTCTTACATGATGATGCTGAAGCCTGAATACGTCGTGACGGCGCTTGTGCTGAACTTATTCGGCGGATTTATCATCGCTTCTATCATCAACCCGTACACCGTCAGCAAAGAAGAGGATTTGATCGTCGTTCCTGAAGAAGAAAAGCAATCCTTTTTTGAAGTGCTCGGTGAGTATATAATGGATGGATTCAGAGTCGCCGTCGTCGTAGCGGCGATGCTGATCGGATTTGTCGCACTCATTGCTCTGGTCAACGGCGTTTTTAATGCGGTCTTCGGCATTACATTCCAGGCGCTGCTCGGATATGTATTCGCGCCGTTTGCGTTTTTAACCGGTATTCCGTGGAATGAAGCGGTGAGCGCCGGAAGCATTATGGCGACGAAAATGGTATCGAATGAATTTGTGGCGATGCAGACGCTCTCGTCCGGTGATTTCCATTTCAGTGCGCATACACAGGCAGTGGTATCTGTATTCCTTGTCTCATTCGCGAATTTCTCCTCTATCGGAATCATTACCGGTGCGGTGAAAGGGCTGCATGAAAAACAAGGAAACGTCGTCGCGCGGTTCGGGTTGAAGCTGCTGTACGGCGCAACGCTCGTCAGCTTCCTGACAGCGGCGATCGTCGGATTGATTCACTGAACATAAATGAAGGACAGGTGATAGATCATGAGAATGGTAGATCTTATTGTAAAAAAACAAAATGGAAAAGAACTGACAACAGAAGAAATTCAATTTTTCGTAAAAGGATACACGGACGGAAGCATCCCTGATTATCAGGCAAGCGCGCTGGCTATGGCGATTTACTTTCAGGATATGACGGATCAGGAGCGCGCCGATCTGACAATGGCGATGGTGAATTCAGGAGAAACGATTGATCTCTCCGCCATTGAAGGCATTAAGGTCGACAAGCACTCTACGGGCGGGGTCGGCGACACGACAACTCTCGTACTCGCACCGCTCGTCGCGGCGCTCGGCGTTCCCGTTGCTAAAATGTCCGGCCGCGGTCTCGGCCATACGGGGGGAACCATTGATAAGCTGGAAGCGATCGAAGGCTTCCACGTGGAATTATCAAAAGATGAATTCATCAAGCTTGTGAACCGCGACAAGGTAGCCGTCATCGGACAAAGCGGCAATTTGACGCCTGCCGATAAAAAGCTGTATGCGCTGCGTGATGTAACGGGTACGGTGAACTCCATCCCGCTGATCGCAAGCTCAATTATGAGTAAAAAAATTGCCGCCGGAGCAGATGCCATCGTGCTTGACGTCAAAACGGGCGCGGGCGCGTTTATGAAAACGGATGAAGACGCCGTGAACCTCGCCAAAGCAATGGTCCGCATCGGAAACAACGTCGGCCGCCAGACGATGGCCGTGATTTCTGACATGTCGCAGCCGCTCGGTTTTGCGATCGGGAATGCCCTGGAAGTACAAGAAGCCATTGATACATTAAGAGGGGAAGGCCCTGAAGACTTAAACGAACTCGTTCTCACGCTCGGCAGCCAAATGGTCGTATTGGCGAAAAAAGCTGAGACATTGGAAGAAGCGAGAACGAAGCTGCAGGAAGTCATGAAAAACGGCAAAGCGCTTGAAAAGTTCAAAGAGTTCCTAAGCAATCAGGGAGGAGACGCTTCTGTCGTTGACGATCCGTCCAAACTTCCGCAGGCGGCGTACAAAATTGACGTTCCGGCAAAAGAAGCGGGTGTCGTTTCAGAAATCGTCGCTGACGAAATCGGCGTCGCAGCGATGCTGTTGGGCGCGGGACGTGCGACAAAAGAGGACGAAATCGATCTTGCCGTCGGCATTATGCTCCGCAAAAAAGTCGGTGACAACGTCGAAAAAGGCGAGCCGCTCGTCACCCTTTACGCCAACCGCGAAAACGTTGACGACGTGACCGCCAAAGTCTATGACAACATCCGCATCTCAGAAAAAGCGGAAGCGCCGAAACTGGTTCATACGCTGATTACGGAATAAGAGAAGAAAGGCACATACCTCATCAGTATGTGCCTTTTTTTATGGCATGGTTTTATCCAAATGAATGTCACGGACGGATTGTTTCGGCTGTTTCTTTCTCAAAAAACGAATGAGATAGCACAGGATCATACAAGGAATTCCGCAGAAGAGGGCGATTCTTTGATTGGGATCAAATGCAAGGCCTACGCATGAAGCGAAACATAAGATCACAGCGGCGATCGGAACGAGAGGGTATAACGGTGTGCGGAAGGTCAGATCCGAGACGCGTCCGCCGTTTTTCACATAATGTTTTCGAAATAACAGCTGAGACAGGGCGATGCTCATCCACACCACGACGCCGGCAAATCCGGCTATTGCCACGAGCACCACGTAGACCGTGCCCGGGGCGGCGATGCTTGAGATCAAGGATATGCAGGAAACGGCCATGCTGGCGAGCAGAGCATTCAGCGGAATGCCTTTCGGCGTGACTTTTTTGAACCGGGCGCTGATCATGTTTTCATTCGCAAGAGACCACAGCATCCGGGTGGAAGCATACAGTCCGGAGTTGGCGACCGAAAGCAAAGCCGTTAAAATCACGAAGTTCATGATATCTGCGGCGTATGGGATACCGATTTGGGAAAAGACCGCGACAAACGGACTTTCAATCACACCGGCTTCCTTCCAGGAGATCAGTCCGGACAGCACAAAAATGGCGCCGATAAAAAAGATGACCGTTCTCCAGGCGACATTTCGGATCGAACGCGGAATATCTTTTGCCGGATTGGCGGTTTCACCCGCTGTAATTCCGATCAGCTCCGTCCCTGAAAAGGCAAAGCTTACGGAAATCATTGCAATGAAAACCGCAAGAAAGCCGTTCGGAAACAGTCCGCCGTGTGAGGTGAAATTCGACAGCATCGGAGCTTCACCCGAACCGTGCAATGAAATCAAACCGAACATCGCGGCGCCGCCTAAGATGATAAATAAAAGGATGGTGACGATTTTGACGCTGGAAAACCAAAACTCTGTTTCTGCAAACAATTTAACGGAGAATGCATTGGCGGCAAAAAGGAGAGCCGCGAAAATCGCGCTCCACATCCAGACGCTGCTGTGAGGAAACCAGCGCTGCATGAGGATACCGGAAGCTGTAAACTCCGATCCTACCGTCACCACCCAATTCACCCAATACATGATACCGACCATAAAACCCGTGGACGGCCCGATAAACGTTGTCGCATACGTTTGAAATGAACCGGTCACAGGCATGGCTACTGACAATTCTCCGAGACACTGCATGACAAGATACATCATCAAGCCCCCGATCAGGTAAGCGGCGATCGTCCCGCCCGGCCCGGCCTGGCTCAATGTATACCCTGTGCTCAAAAACAGCCCCGTGCCGATGACCCCTCCCAATGAAATCATAAATAAGTGCCTGCTTTTCATCGTGCGCTTGAGTTGATTGCCGCCTTGATCAACATCCATCGTGATCTCCCCCTTTTTGCGTGGCGTGAGAATCTTCCGGCAGCCGAGAGCACGCGTGCCGGATTTGACTTTAACGTGACAATTTAAATCCCTTTAATGCATGTAAAATGACGTGTGCGGCTGCCCGGCTTGTCATATCGCGAAAATCAAGTGTCGGATCAACCTCAACGATCTCAATACCCGAGATGTCAGCCTCACTGGCTAAAAACCGGACCGCCTGAAGCAGTTCTTCGGTATACAGGCCTCCTGGGCCGATCGCGGGGCAGCCGGGCGCATGAGCTTGATCCAGCACATCCATATCAACCGAAATAAAAATGGCGTCGGCTCTTTTTTGAACGGCCGGCAAGACCTCTTGTATCGTTCGGAGGAGCCCTTTCTCCCGGATCATCTCCATTGTATGCACGTCTGCCTGCCGCTCTTTTACATATTGTTCATATGCCAAGCTGTTGCTGAACTCCCTGATTCCAAGCTGAATCAGGTTTTGTCCGCTTATGATATTTTCATCTAACAGCCGGCGGAATGGCGTGCCGTTTGTCGGTCCTCCGTCTTCTGTGTTGCGGACGTCGTGGTGGGCGTCGAATTGAAAGACGGCTGTTGTTCCTTTCGTTTCCGCAATGGCTTTAATGGTGGAATAACTGATGGAGTTGTCGCCGCCGAGAATGACGGGCACCCAGTCAGGCTGGTCCGTCAGAATGTCATGAATGGTCCGATAAATGTGTTCGTGAGATGTGACGACATCCGTGACGTGAATCTGAATATCGCCGATATCGTACAGATGGTTAATGACATGCTCCCGCAGCTCCGCGGAATAAGCGGAAATCCCGCCGAGCGCCCGGCGGATCGCACCGGGTGCAAAGCAGGCGCCGGAATGGCTGATTGACGACTTAGAAAGCGGAACGCCGATCAAAGCCGGCCCTTTGATCGTTTGTCCCGCCCACGCTTCCGTCACATCGCCGATCCTTGTCACATGGCGGTCGTTGAAGAGGGAGCCGGCTTTTTGCAGAAACGGATACTTATCCAAGAGCGGCTCCCTCCCTTGAAACGACCGTCTTTCCGTTCTTGATGACACGGCGGACATGATTGACGCCGTAATGATACGGGATATACATGTAATTCGGCGCTTCCCAAATGACAATGTCAGCCGCCCGTCCGGCTTTAATTTGTCCGGCCTCTTCGCCTTTTCCGATCGCATACGCGGCATTAACGGTGACAGCGTGCCAGATTTCTTCTGCGGTCATTTTTAAATGGAGCGCGGCAATCGACATAATGAGCTGGAGATTTTCCGTCGGTGAGCTGCCCGGGTTGAAGTCAGTCGCCAAACTGACCCGTACGCCCGCATCAATCATCTCCCGGGCTCTTGCATAAGTGTGTTTGCCGAGATAGAAAGTCGTGCCCGGCAGCAGGACGGCGATTGTTCCGGACGCCGCTAGTTTTTCGATGCCTTCGTCAGACGCCCCCACCAAATGATCGGCAGAAACAGCATGCAGTTCTGCCGCCAATTCCGCGCCGCCGAGCGGGTCAATCTCATCAGCATGGATTTTCAGGCCGAAACCGGCTTCAGACGCCTTTTTCAGGTAGTCCCGCGACTGGCTGACGGTAAAGACGCCTGTTTCTGTGAAAATATCGGCAAATTGCGCGAGGCCTTTTTCTTTTATTTCAGGCAAAAGCTGCAGCATGCGATTCAGAAATTCGTCAGGGCTGTTCCGGTACTCAGGCGGAATGGCGTGTGCCCCCATAAAAGTTGTGACAAGGTCGACCGGCTGGTGTTCGCCCAGTTTTTTCGCCGCGGTCAGCTGTTTCAGCTCCGTGTCTTTGTCGAGTCCGTAGCCGCTTTTTACTTCTGCCGTCGTGATGCCGTATGACAGCATGCGTCCGAGGTGAAAAAGCCCTTTTTCAATCAGTTCTTCTTCGGAAGCGGCTTTCGTGTCTTTGACCGTTGACAAAATACCGCCGCCTTGCGCCAGAATATCCAAATAGGACATGCCCTGAATTTTTAAATTCAGTTCTTTTTCCCGGGACCCTCCGAATACAAGATGGGTATGGGGATCGACGAGGCCGGGGGTGACGAGCCGTCCCCCGCAGTCGATGATGTCTCTTGCCTCGTATCCTTCCTCCGCTCCTTGATGTCCGGCAAAAACAATGCGCCCGTCGGAAATGCCGATGACGGCATCTTCCGTGACATGAAGATCCTGCATGCTTCCGCCTGTTCGGGGGCCGCCGGATTCCATCGTCAGCAGCTGGCCGATGTTGGTGAGTATGGTATCTATTTGTTTCGGCATGTTACCGCTCCTTTTTCATCGGTATCATAATGTCTTGTTCCTCGGCGACTTGAGCCGCTTTTTCATAACCTGCGTCCGCATGGCGGATGATGCCCATTCCCGGATCGCTTGTCAGAACGCGGGAAAGCCGTTGTTCCGCAAGGATGCTGCCGTCAGCGACCGCGACCATTCCCGCGTGAAGGGAATACCCCATGCCGACGCCCCCGCCGTGGTGAAAAGAAACCCAGCTTGCGCCTGAGGCCGTGTTGATCAGCGCGTTCAGCACCGCCCAATCGCCGACCGCGTCGCTTCCGTCTTTCATCGCTTCTGTTTCCCGATTCGGAGAGGCGACAGATCCGCAGTCTAAATGGTCTCTTCCGATGACGATCGGGGCTTTCAGCTCGCCGTTTCTGACCAATTCATTGATGGCGAGCCCCATCTTTTCCCGTTCACCGTAGCCGAGCCAGCAAATACGGGACGGCAGGCCTTGGAATGTGACTTTTTTCTGTGCCATGTCAATCCAGCGGTGAAGGGCTTGATTTTCGGGAAACAGCTCTTTTAATAAAGCGTCCGTGCGGTATATATCTTCAGGGTCACCCGACAGCGCGGCCCAGCGGAACGGCCCTTTTCCTTCACAAAATAAAGGCCGGATGTAGGCGGGAACGAATCCCGGAAAATCAAAAGCATCGGCGAGACCCTCATCTTTGGCAGCCTGGCGGATATTGTTGCCGTAATCAAAGACGACGGCACCTTTTTTCTTGAAGGCGAGCATGGCTTCCACATGCTTTTTCATACTCTGCTTGGAAAGCCTTACGTATAATTCAGGCTGATCCCGGCGCAGGCGGTCGGCCTCTTCAAGTGAGTATCCTGCCGGAATATAGCCGATCAGCGGGTCGTGAGCTGAAGTCTGATCGGTCACGATGTCAATATGGACGCCGCGGTTCAAAAGCTCATGATGCATCTCAGCCGCATTACCGAGAAGGCCGATCGATAAAGGCTCTCCGGCTTGTCTGGCTGCTTCGGCCCAGCGCAGCGCTTCGTCAATTGATGCGGTTTTACGGTCGCAATAGTTTGTTTCAATGCGTTTATCAATCCGTGTTTCATCTGCTTCAACGGCGATGACGACGCCATCATTCATCGTGACGGACAGCGGCTGGGCGCCTCCCATTCCGCCAAGTCCGGCCGTCAGCGTAAGGGTTCCTTTCAGACTGCCGCCGAAATGCTGTCTCGCAAGCTCCGCAAAGGTTTCATAGGTGCCTTGCAAAATACCTTGTGAGCCGATATAAATCCAGCTTCCGGCCGTCATCTGCCCGTACATCATCAGCCCTTTTTTCTCAAGGTCATGGAAATGCTCCCAATCCGCCCATTTCGGCACGAGAACCGAATTAGCCAGCAGGACGCGGGGCGCGCGGCTGTGCGTGCGGAACAATCCGACCGGTTTTCCGGATTGGATCAGCAGTGTTTCATCATCTTTTAACATTTTGAGGGAACGCTCAATCGCGTGAAAAGCATCCCAGTTTCGTGCGGCCTTGCCTATGCCGCCGTATACGATCAGATCCTCCGGCTTTTCGGCAACCTCCGGGTCAAGGTTGTTTCGGAGCATGCGGAGCACGGCTTCCTGCTCCCATCCTAAGCATTCAAGTTCGGTGCCGCGGCCGGCGCGGATTGATTTCTTTACATCAGTCATCTTGTAAGTCCCCCTTCATTGGTCATCAGTTTTTGGTGATGCTCATTCGGCAGAAAAGACTCCTTCTTCAGCCAGTCACTCAGATGCTCGATGTCATAAGAAAACACGCGGTCTTCTTGTATGGACGGCACGATGTTTCTCATTTCGTGATAGAGCTGTTTTGTGTACGAGGCGCAATGTTCCGCACCCCGGTACTCCACGGCCTGCAGCGCGCAAATAGCTTCAACGGCAAGCACCCGTCTCGTATTCGCAATGATCTGGTAGGCGTGCCTTGAGGCGATGGTTCCCATGCTGACGTGATCCTCCTGGTTTGCCGATGAAGGAATGGAATCGACACTGGCGGGATGGGCCAGGGTTTTATTTTCTGACACGAGGGAGGCCGCCGCATATTGCATGATCATCGCTCCGGATTGTAAGCCGGGCTGAGGGCTCAGAAAGGGCGGCAGGTCATTCAGCTGCGGATTCACAAGCCGTTCGATCCGGCGTTCAGAAATATTCGCAAGCTCGGCCGCCGCCACTTTGAGAAAATCCATGGCAAAGGCGATCGGCTGTCCGTGAAAGTTTCCGCCTGAGATGATTTTGGCGCCGTCTTCGAAAATGAGCGGGTTATCTGTCGCGGCATTCATCTCAATTTCTAATTTTTCTTTTACATACGCTAATGTCTGCCATGATGCGCCGTGGACTTGAGGAATACAGCGGATCGAATAGGCGTCCTGGACACGCAGCTCCCCTTGGACGGTCGTCAGCTTGCTGTCTGACAAGTAATAGCGGATTCGCTCTGCGACATCCATCTGTTCCTGATAACCGCGGGCGGCATGAATGTCCTCGTCAAACGCATCGATAATACCCTGAAGGCCTTCGATCGTTAAGCTCGCGATCCGTTCCGACTGATAGGCCAGCTTTTCGGCTTCGAGGTAAGCGATCAGCCCCATCGCGGTCATGGCCTGCGTTCCGTTGATCAGCGCGAGCCCTTCCTTAGAGGTCAGGACGGCCGGCTGAAGGTTTGTCTGTTCTAAAGCATGAGCTGTCGGCATCCGGGCCCCTTCGTAAAAGACTTCGCCTTGACCGATAAGCGCCAGTGCGAGATGAGAAAGCGGCGCTAAATCCCCGCTCGCCCCCAGTGACCCTTGCTGCGGGATGACCGGGTGAATGCGATGATTGAGATACGCGAGCAGTTGATCAATCAGCTCAGTCCGCACGCCGGAAAAGCCTTTCAGCAGGGCATTGGCGCGCAAAAGCAGCATGGCCCGCGATACAGATTCCGGAAACGGATCACCGACGCCGCACGCGTGAGAAAGAATCAGATTCAGCTGCAGATCCGCGGCGTCTTCTTTTTGAATCAGCACATCGCTGAACTTGCCGAATCCCGTCGTAATCCCGTAAATGGTCTTCTCTTCTTGAACGATCCGTTCAACCGCCGCCCTGCTTTTTTTCACACGTTCCATGCTTTCGGCAGATGCTTGAACCTCTTCAAAATCAAACAGCACACGCTGGGCATCTGCGGTTGTCAGTGAGGAACCGTCTAACGTCACCATCATTTCAACCCCTTTTCCTTTACTTTGGTAAAGCGCCCATACAAAAAGGAGCTATGCCATGAAAATGATATTTCACGCATAGCCCCCTATCATCTGAAATCTATGGGCTGATTCATATGTGATTAATTCCGACTCCGAATGTTTCGTGCTCAAGCCCCTTAATCGGAGCCCCGATCGTGCCGTAAAGTGAAACGGCGATCCAATCGCCTTCCGCCTCGCTTTCATACGGATTTCCCCGCAAGACGGCAAACTTCAGGCCCACGGTACGAAGCAGCGAGCCAAGCAGCATTTCGCCCCGCGTCACTCCGTGCAAAGCTTCCATTGTGGCATGATACAGCGCATGTGATTCGCGATAACCCTCAGATTGAATGACACCGCTCTTTTTGGAAGCGGTTTCAATTGCGGCTACCACCTTATGCGCATCCATTGAACCCACCCTGCCGAGACAGACTTTCCAGCCGTCCCGTTCCAGCCGGCTGATCTGCTGGTTTTCTTCAGTCTCATGAAGCAGAAGAAGGACGGACAGTCGCCCGATGCGGCGGTCTTTGTGTAAGGTCATATATGCTTCACTCAATTCTTAAATATTCTGATAACTAGTAACTGTTTTTTATATTAAGTGTTTGCGAATCAGAAGTCAAAACTTTTTTTCCAGTCTTTCACAAATCAGATTGTTATCGAAGTAAAGCGGTACATCGCGAAGCCGGCGCTGTTGATCACATATTTCCGCCATCCGCATCATAAAATGGAGCGTTGTCTTGAAAGCGTTTTAAGAAAAGAAGAGAGCGAGGAGATTTCAGAAAATGAAAACCAGTTTCTTTCGTGTGTGCCTGGTCTCAGCAGCGGTCATCGGGTTCACTCTGCCGCAGGCAAAAGCCCAGCATCCGGTTTTTTCAGAGGTCAGCGTGCATGATCCGTCCGTCATCAAAACAGGCGATACATATTATGTATTCGGCTCGCATTTGGCTTCCGCCAAGTCGAAAAACCTGATGCAGTGGCAGCAGATGTCTTCAAGCGTCAATCCCAATAATCCCCTGATCCCGAACGTCTACACCGAATTAAAAGAGACATTCGACTGGGCCCAGTCTGATACGCTGTGGGCGCCGGACGTCGCCCAGCTGTCTGACGGGAAATATTACATGTACTATAACGCCTGTAAAGGAGACTCGCCGCGATCCGCTCTCGGTGTCGCCGTGAGTGACAAGATCGAAGGACCCTACAAAAACAAAGGCATCTTTTTGAAATCGGGCATGGAAGGAAAAAGCGAAGACGGCACGACGTATAATGCAAACGTTCACCCGAACGTCGTAGATCCGCAAACGTTTTTTGACCATAAAGGCAAGCTCTGGATGGTGTACGGCTCTTACTCCGGCGGGATTTTCATAATGGAAATGAATCCGAAAACCGGTTTCCCGCTCCCGAACCAAGGCTACGGAAAAAAACTGCTCGGCGGAAATCACAGCAGAATCGAAGGCCCGTACATCAGCTACAATCCGGAAACGAAATATTACTATCTGTATCTGTCATTCGGCGGACTTGACGCAGCCGGCGGTTATCATATGCGTGTGGCGCGCTCTAAAAATCCGGACGGTCCGTACTATGACGCCGCAGGCCATAACATGCTTGATGCCAAAGGAAAAGACGGCAGTTTCTTTGACGACAAAGCAATTGAACCGTACGGGGTCAAACTCATGGGCGGCTACAGCTTCGCCTCACAATCTGAAAAAGGCACGGGCTACGTATCGCCGGGACACAACTCCGTGTTTTACGACGGGAAAACGAAACGATCATACCTCATTTTCCACACCCGTTTCCCGAACAGAGGCGAAGAGCACGAAGTCAGAGTACATCAGCTGTACATGAACAAAGACGGATGGCCCGTTGCAGCGCCATACCGCTATGCGGGAGAACCGGATACACACATTCCGGCGGCCGCCGCATCCGGAGCCTACAAACTCATCCAGCACGGAAAAGACATCACAGCTACGATCAAAACCCCAAAAAACATCCAGCTTAACAACGACGGCACCATTTCCGGGGAAATGACCGGAACCTGGACAAAAACGGACAGCAGCAAAGCCCGAATTAACCTGAACGGCACAAATTATGGCGGCGTCTTCCTGAAAGAATGGGACTCAGCGAGAGAGAAAGAAGTTGTGACGTTTAGTGTGCTGAGCGGTGATGGGGAGGCTGTTTGGGGAGTGAAGTGAACCAATTAAAGTTTAATATATGATATAAATCTCTAAGGAACGAATCTCTTCTTTATTATTATCTGAAGGAGAGATTCGTTTTTTATATAGTTAAACCTTTACAGATACGTAATATTCAACTAAATAAAAAAGAAAGTTAGCCGATAAGTTTATTAGACTACAACATAAAATAAATGACACGTTAAAAAATAGGAGGAAATTTATATTGTTAGATGAACCTATTGAGAGGCTAAGTCAATTTACTGAATTTGTAGAAGCGCTACCTAAAGAGTTTATTTTATCAAGAGGGCAGGAAAAAGAATACGAATTGTTACCTGGTGCCCTAAGGTTGGATAATAACAAAAAGAGGAAATATTCGAGAGGATCAATTCAATATTTTTTAAATGAGTTTAAAGTGAATTGTCACAATTATGTGAAGCAACCTATAGATATCAGAGATGACTATGAGTGGATGGTTTATGCACAACATTACGGCATCCCAACTAAATTGTTAGATTTTACTCATTCACATGTAGTTTCTTTAATGTTTGCTGTTGAAAACTCCTTCCATGAAAATGAAGAATGTGATGCAGAAGTATGGTTTCTAAATCCTTTAGAATTGAATTATAAGTTTGCATCACGTTCAGATATAATTAATATTTCTAATGGTGAAAGAATAAATTTAGATAATTTTGATGGGCCGATAGCATTCAAAGCTAGAAAGTTAAATGAAAGAATTAACGCACAAAATGGGCTTTTTGTATATTTTCAAGATAACTGCCAACCTTTATCAGATTTGAAAGATGAAAATATAATTAGAAGATTGGTGATCAACGGAGAGTGCAAAAAAGATATACTGTCCTCTCTTTATTCTATGGGAATAGGTTATACAACACTTTATCCAGAATTGGAATCTGTTACAAAAGATATAATAATGAAAAAGAGTATTTTAGAATATGTAAGGGATGGTGAGTAACTTGCTAGCTAAAATAAATTATAAACCTCAGGATATCGCTATAAAAGATATTATATCTATGATTACAAATGGATACAAACTTCAAAAGCTAGATAAAGAGGAAGAGCTAGATGATGAACTCAAACTTGATTATACTGATTCAATTATAATTGCCCCTGACTATCAGAGAGATTACAGAGCATCAGTTGCTGACGAAAGTTCTTTAATTGAGTCAATTCTTCTTGGTATACCAATACCACCTGTTTTTTTAGCTAATGATCGTTATGAGGGAGTTAAAGTTTTAAACGTAGTAGATGGACAACATCGACTGAGAGCATTTCATAGGTTTAAAGAAAATCAATTTAAACTTTCAGGACTAAATATAATGGTGGAGTTAAATGGAAAAAAATTTAGTGATTGCGAATTTGAAATTAAAGAGAAAATTTTATCGCACAAACTTGCCTCTATCGTTTTTACTGATTTCCCTGGTCTTGAATTAGAATTGGAGATTTTTAGTAGATATAATAAAGGTACCAAGCCATTAACACCGCAGGATATACGGCATGCTGTTTATAATTCTAAATTGAATAGTTTTGTAAATAAATTTGCTCAAAAAATGAATGATAAAAAGGTATCCAGTAAGATTCAGAGGGCCTACAATGCAACAACAGATAGGGTGAAAAAGAAGAAAATACAAGAAAATATTTTTGTGATAATGAGTATACTTGAAAATGGACTTAATACAGGATACGCGAAATCATCAGTTTATGCTGAAGAGTATATGAAACATAAATCTAAACTAGAAGTATGTAATCCACAACAATCACAAAAGGAATATGATGAGATCATAAATAGATTTAATACATTTAATGAAATAATTGAAGAAATTGGAGAAAGGATTGAGCACCCCTTTTCTAAAGAAATTTATGGTGTCTCAAGCAAAGGGTATAGGTTTCAGATAACTATAGCAATGATACTTTCTGGTGTTATTCACAAAATGATTAAAGAAGGTATCTCACTATCTAGATTAAAACAAAAAGCTGGAATAGATAACTTTCTAACTTATATATCTGATACTTTAAAAAATTCGTATTTAGAAGATCCTAAGTTTAACGCTTCTTCTACAAATGCTCGAGCTATGAACGAATTGATTAACGAAATGAACTTTGAATTCTTACAAGTTGTTGAAGACTAAAAGTTTAAATTGCTATAAGTCCGTAGTGATTAGAACAGCTACGGACTATTATTATAAATTGTACTTTCTTTACTCCACACTGATTTATGGAAAAACTTAATATTAAATTGTTCTATAAGGATATTGAATAGATTTTTGATTACAATAGAAATAGACAAATTATTTTATAAATAAAGCATTAAATGGTAGTTGGAGCAACATTTAAATGTAAGCGTTGACACCCAATAAATCCAGTGCTAAAGTATACATATCAACCCAATATCATTCACCAAGGATTGTTACTGCAAACCGCAGGCAAAACCTAAATTGCGTCAGACAGGGGGAGACCCCCGTGTTCTGTGCAGTTTGGGTTTTTTTTATACCCTTTTTTCGGAGGTGATGCTGATTTCATAACAAAAAAAGCCGGAGAAAGGCGGGCACCTTTCGTCCGGCAGTTCCCCCATTTTTAAGGAGGTATACTCATGGACTATCATAAAATATCAAAAGAGATTTTACAACTTGTCGGCGGGGAGGAGAATGTTCAGAGTGTCATCCATTGCATGACGCGGCTTCGTTTTAATCTATATGACAATGCGAAAGCAGATCGGAGCGGGCTGGAGCAAACGGAAGGCGTGATGGGGACAAATATCAGCGGCGGGCAATTTCAGATCATTGTCGGCAATCATGTGCCGAAGGTGTATCAGGCTTTGATGGAGAGCAGCGGGCTCAGTCATGAAAGCGCAAACAAAACTTCGAAGCAGAAGAAAAATGTGCTGAGTGCCGTATTTGACGTGATTTCCGGTGTGTTTACACCGATTCTGCCGGCCATTGCCGGAGCCGGCATGATAAAAGGGCTTGTCGCGCTAGCGGTGACATTCGGCTGGTTGTCGGAGAAGAGCCAGACTCACAGCATTCTCACGGCTGTCGGTGACGGTGCGTTTTATTTTCTGCCGCTTTTGCTTGCGGTAAGCGCGGCGAGAAAATTCAGATGTAATCCGTACGTGGCGGCCGCTGTGGCGGGTGCGATTCTGCATCCGGATTTAACGGCCCTGCTTGGAGCAGGGAAAAGCATCTCCTTTATCGGTCTTCCTGTAACCGCTGCCACGTATTCATCGACAGTTATCCCAATTTTGCTGGCGATATGGCTGATGTCCTGTGTAGAGAAAGGAATTGACCGCATCACGCCTTCTTCTTTGAAATTGATTGCCGTTCCGATGCTTACGCTTGTGATCGTCGTGCCTGTCACCTTGATCACAGTCGGCCCGCTCGGCGCGATTCTCGGGAATTACCTGTCTGTCGGCGTCAATGATTTGTTCAATCATGCGGGCATTGCCGCGATGATTCTGCTTGCCGGCACATTTTCCCTCATTATTATGACCGGTATGCATTATGCGCTTGTGCCGATCATGATCAATAACATCGCCCAAAACGGACATGATTACATTCTGCCCGCGATGTTTTTGGCGAATATGGGGCAGGCCGGCGCGTCATTTGCGGTTTTCTTAAAATCCAAAAACAAAACCTTCAAATCGCTGGCGTTTACGACGGGCATTACGGCATTGATGGGCATTACCGAACCCGCGATGTACGGCGTTAACATGAGATTGAAAAAACCGTTCGCGGCAGCATTAATCGGCGGCGCGGCAGGCGGAGCTTTTTACGGTGTAACGGGCGTCGCTTCTTACATTGTCGGCGGAAACGCCGGTCTGCCGAGCATTCCGGTCTTTATCGGGCCGACATTTCTTTACGCGCTGATCGGGCTTTTTATCTCATTTGCGGCCGGTATTGCGGCGGCACTGCTGATCGGGTTTGAGGATGTACAGTCCGAACGGGACAAAGCGTCTGAAGCGCCGGGGGTGACGGCAGGCGGAGAAATCATTCACAGCCCGATTAAAGGCGAAGTGAAAGCATTAAGCGAAGTGAACGACAGCGTCTTTTCCGGCGGAATGATGGGAAAAGGTTTTGCGATTCTGCCTGAAGAGGGCGCGGCGGTTTCTCCCGTAGAAGGGAGGGTGACAGCCGTATTTAAAACCAAGCACGCCATCGGCATTACGAGCACCCGGGGAGCCGAGGTTCTCATTCATATCGGGATTGATACCGTCCGGCTGGATGGCAGGCATTTTGAGATGCACGTCAAAGAAGGCGATACTGTCGCACCGGGAGATCTGCTGATTACTTTTGATATCGACGAGATAAAGGCTGCCGGTTTTGACGTGATCACGCCGGTCATCATTACGAATACGGATCAATATTCATTTACAGACGTGAAAAAAAGCGGAATGGTCAAACCGAACGAAGCGCTTCTGGCGTTATCCTGAAAAAGAGGTGGAGAAAACATGAGATTTCCGGAAGGTTTTTTATGGGGCGGCGCAACGGCTGCCAATCAGATTGAAGGAGCTTATAAAGAAGGAGGCAAAGGACTTTCTACGGCGGATGTCTCCCCGGATGGCATTATGTCTCCGTTTCATGAGACAGACGATGCGCTGAATCTGTATCACGACGCGATTGATTTTTATCACCGCTATCAAGAGGATATCGCCCTGTTTGCGGAGATGGGCTTTAAAGCGTTCCGCACCTCCATTGCGTGGACGAGAATCTTTCCAAACGGTGATGAAACAGAACCGAACGAAGAAGGGCTGCAATTTTACGACCGTTTGTTTGACGAATTGAGAAAACATCAGATCGAACCGGTCGTCACGATTTCTCACTATGAGATGCCGCTCGGTCTTGTGAAAAACTACGGCGGCTGGAGAAACCGCCAAACGGTCGATTTCTATGAGCGGTACGCCCGCACGGTTTTCACCCGTTATAAAGACAAGGTGAAATATTGGATGACCTTCAATGAGATCAACGTCGTTCTTCACGCTCCGTTTACAGGCGGCGGCCTTATATTCCGGGAAGGCGAAAATAAACAAAACACGATGTACCAAGCGGCCCACCATCAATTTGTGGCGAGCGCGCTGGCGGTAAAAGCAGGCCATGAGATCATCCCGGATTCACAGATCGGCTGCATGATCGCCGCAACGACGACGTATCCGATGACGCCGAAGCCGGAGGATGTATATGCGGCTTTGCAAAAAGAGCGGAGCACGCTGTTCTTTTCTGATGTACAGGCGAGGGGCAGCTATCCGGGCTATATGAAACGCTTCTTTAAAGAAAACGGAATTACGATCGAGATGAAGGAAGGAGACGAGGCGCTCCTGAAAGAACATACGGTGGATTACATCGGCTTCAGCTACTACATGTCGATGACGGCCAGCACGGCGCCTGAGGATCTGGCGCAATCTAAGGGAAATCTTCTCGGCGGCGTGAAAAACCCGTACCTGAAATCTTCCGAATGGGGCTGGCAGATTGATCCGAAGGGCTTGCGCATCACCTTAAACACGCTGTACGACCGTTATCAGAAACCGCTCTTCATCGTCGAAAACGGACTCGGCGCGGTTGATCAGCCGGAGGAGGACGGAACCATTCAGGATGACTACCGCATCAATTATCTGCGTGATCATTTAATAGAGGCAAGAGAGGCGATTGAAGACGGCGTCGACCTGATCGGCTACACGTCGTGGGGGCCGATTGACCTCGTCAGCGCCTCAACGGCAGAAATGAAAAAACGCTACGGCTATATCTATGTCGACCGCGGCAATGACGGAAAAGGCACGTTTGAAAGAAAGAAAAAGAAAAGTTTTTATTGGTATAAAGACGTCATCGCCACAAACGGAGAAAGTCTGTAAGCGCAATGTTCCGGAGAAAGCCGGCAAAATTGACATTCAGCAAAGAGAGGAGGACAATAAAAGCAGAAAGGCGGGATTCATATGTTTAAAAAAATTCTTGCAGCAGTAGACGGTTCAGACATGAGCAATAAAGCCCTGGACGCAGCGATCCATCTGGCGAAAGAACAGCAGGCTGAACTCACCATTCTCTATGCGGGACGTGAAGCCGTTGTCTCCACATCAGCTTTAACCGGGATTGTCTATGTTCCGGAAAACTTCATTGAAGACATCAAACATGAAGTCGAGCAAAAAGGAGCAGCCATTCTGGAAGATGCCAAGCAGAAAGCGGCAGAAAGCGGAGTAAACGCGGAAAGCCTGTACGTCCAAGGCGAACCTGCGCATCAAATTTTAAACATAGCGAAAGAACAGCATTTCAATCTGATTGTCGTCGGAAGCCGCGGAATCAGCGGATTTAAAGAAATGATGCTCGGAAGCGTGAGCCATAAGGTCTCACAATTGTCTCCTTGTCCTGTACTGATCGTTCATTAAACAGAAGGCCCTGCTGATGCAGGGCTTTTTTCATGAGAAAAGACCGCCGGCTTTCGAAAAATAGGGTGAAATCTTCCTCTGAATCAAGTAAAATGGCTGTTAGTATTTGTCTGAATAAACAGTCAATGATATGGGGGAAGCAAATCAATGCAAGCTGAACAAACATCAAATGCCGTCATCAAAATGGTCATTTCCATGGTCATTTTCGGATCAATCGGCTTTTTCTCAGAACATACGAATGTGCCTTCAATTGAACTGGTCTTTGTGAGATGTCTGTGCGCCTCATTGTTTCTGGGCGTTTGCTGGTTTGGTTCCGGACGGTACCGCACCGAACAATGGAACCGGCGGGAGGTGCTGCAGACACTGGCCTGCGGATTTTTTCTCGTGCTGAACTGGGTGTTTTTATTTAAATCGTTTGAGGAGACATCAGTGACGATAGCGATTTCCGTTTATCATCTGGCTCCGGTTCTCGTCCTTCTTCTGGGGAGCCTTATATACCGGGAGAAACTGCATATGGTGTCCGTCACTTCCATCGTAATTTGTTTTCTGGGCACCGCCCTGATTTCCGGCATCAACGGAAGTACATCATTTTCTCAGCTGATGGGATCGGGTATTATTTGGGCCGTGCTGGCCGCTCTTTTTTATGCTTTTACGACACTGGCCGGGAAAGGCATCAACAGCCTCAGCCCATACGCCGTCACCTGTTTGCAGACCGGATTGGGCGTTATCATTCTTCTTCCGTTCGTCCGTTTCGGCGCTTTTTCTGATTTGTCGCATGTGAACTGGATCATGATTGTGTCGACCGGTATCATCCATACGGGAATTGTGTATTTGCTCTTTTTTGACAGCTTGCGGTTTTTATCCACCCGGTTTATTTCAATCATCGTATTTCTTGATCCGGCGGTGGCGATTGTGCTTGACACCGTATTTACGGGATTTCGCCCCGACCTTTATCAATCTTTGGGGATTGTATTGATTTTTGCGGGAATGGCGCTGTCCCTGATTCGAAAGCAAAAAGCCGTGCCGGCGGAAACTCAGGCAGACAGCACCCGTATATAGGCGGCCGTACCGGCTGCTTTTTTTATTTTGGGGCTTTTCAGCCATAACGAAAAAGCAGACAAACAGATCATGGAAAAAGAGGATAGTAATTGTATAATACTTCTTGTGTTTACAATTTAAGAAATTAAAGGAGTGAAGGGCATGATAAAGAAGACGCGTCATCTCGCTTTCTTGGCTGCACTCGGCTTTGCGCTTTGTCTGGCCATCGTATGTTCCGCATCAAAGCAGGCAGAAGCGGCAGCGGCTTATCCGGATGTGATGCAGGGACTTACCGGATTCGCGGGCAATGCGAAGGATCATAACGGAAAAGCAAAATCCGCCGTATCGGGCGGCCAGGGCGGCCCCGTCGTCTACGTCAGCAATCTCAATGATTTGAAAAATAATGCGGGCGGAACGGATCGCAAAACCATCGTCATCACAAGTGATATTTCTTCCCCGGGTAAAGCCGTCGTGACAGTCGGCGCCAATAAAACCATCGTCGGCTCTTATACCAGCCACAGGCTGACCAACATCTATCTGACCACCGGCTCCGGCTCAAACAATGTGATTTTCAAAAATCTCATTATCAGCCATAGTGCCGCCATTACGGGCAACAACGACATTCCGATGTACATAGCGAACGGACAGAATTACTGGATTGACCACGTGTGGTTTGAAGGACACAGCTACAATCCGAACAGCCACAGTGATTTGGGAAAGCTTCTGTATGTCGGCGCCAAAGCGGATTTTGTGACGCTGTCTAACTCTAAATTCACAGACCATCTGTACGGCCTGATTCTCGGTTATCCGAATGATGATAACGAAGGACGCAATTATATCGGCTATCCGCATATGACGATCACCAACAACTATTTTAATAACGTCTATGTGCGTTCACCGGGCCTGATGAGATACGGCTATTTTCACGCGAAAAACAACTATGTGACCAATTTCAATTTAGGATTCACCATTCATACAAACGCGACTGTCTTCTCAGAAGCCAACTATTTCGGTAACGGAAATGAAAAAGGCGGAATGATAGACGACTACGGGACGGCCCAATTCACCGACACCGGTTCATTCCCGTCGCTCAAGGCCCCGAAATCACCGCGCACCAGCTGGAATCCGAGATCAAATTACAGCTACGGCACCCTCTCAGCCCAGGACGCCAAAAACTTCGCCCAATCTTACGCGGGAGCGCAAAATACAAATCTCCGCTATCCATAATACGAAAAACCGCCGGCAGCCGGCGGTTTTTTTATATGAATAAAAGGTTCAAAATCCCTATAATCCTTAAAATAACCTTAAATACCTAGGAAAATATTGATAAACAATTTCAATAATATTACTATTGTTAAGCCTATATTACAAAAGAAGGAGGAGAACCTATGAAAATAGGAAAAAAGAACAAGTGGAAAAAATGGCTGGCCGGCACTCTTGCGGCAACGCTGATAATTTCCATTGCGCCTGCCGATGTGTTTGCGGCAGAAACGCGTGAAAAACAAGATCAAGCGAAAACCGCCGCCATTCCGGCTGCAGACCCGGAAAAAGATCTTCCGGCGGAAAAAGCATCTGAGCAGATGCCTTTTGATCAAAAAGATATTAATCAAGACGGTGAGATCACGTCTGAAAGAACTGAGAATTCAAAGCTTTACTATGAAGGCGAGGGTGTGTACAAACAGGAAATCTACACAGACCCCATTCATACGAAAGAAACCGCCAATGCGGACTGGGAAGACGTTTCTCCTGAATTGAAAACCGGCTCAAAGGAAGTCGGAACGGAAAATACAGTGCTGAATTCCGATTTTCTGAAGCAAATGAAAAACGGATTATACGCTACATTTGAACACAATGATCATAAGCTCACATACTCATTAACCGGCGCAAAAGGCCCCGATCAGGCTGCAATTACTCCGACAGATGCCTCAGCAAAAGTAAGGGAAGACAGCAACGAGCTTACGTATCAGCAAGTGTTTCCTGCAATTGATTTACAAACCTACACATTTAACGAAAACATAAAAGAAGACCTTGTGCTTCACAAATATGAAGGCTACAATTCCTTCACCTTTCAAATCAAAACCGACCTTCAGGCTAAAGAACAGGAAGACGGCTCTATCGCGTTTTCTGATGATAAAGACAATGTCGTCTACACCGTGCCGAAGCCCTTTATGACCGACTCAGATCTCGACGAAAAGTCAGGTGAAGTCAACAGGTCAGAAAATGTCAGCTTCAAGCTTGAAAAAAACAGCGAAGGCTACTTGCTCCATGTAACGGCCGATGAAAAATGGCTGAAAGATCCCAAGCGGGTTTATCCGGTATCTATTGACCCTTCAACATCAGTATCTGTGTCATCCGATACCTTTGTCATGAGCGCGTACCCGACGACAAACTACTCTGCCGCTTCGCAGAAATGGGACGCCGGATTGAAAGCGTACGTGCTGAAAACTGGATATTATGACGGCACAACCGGAACGAACTACGCTTTTATGAAGTTTGATAATCTAAAGCCGATCAAAAACATGACGGTGACGAAAGCGACGCTCAAAGCGTACACAGCCCACTCCTATTACGGATCAAAAGCGACGGGGCTTTGGCTCGACACCGTTAACAGCAATTACGACAATGCCAAGATTACGTGGAAGAACAAGCCGGGCTCCAAAAACATCGGCAAAGCCGAGGTCTATAAAGGCCAATGGGCAAGCTTCGATGTCACCTCCGCAGTCAAGTCGTGGAACAGCGGCGGCGCCAATTACGGCTTTAAGCTTCACACAAACGGAAACGGAAAAGAGTATTGGAAGAAGCTGATGTCATCAGCAAACTCTGCTAAAAAACCATACATTGAAGTGACATACACGATTCCGAAGGCGGACACGCCGTCTGTCAAAGCGTATCATAACGGAGATTCGACAGGATTTTTCAATATCAGCTGGAAAAAAGCTGAAGGCGCCAAAAGCTATAAAGTCTGGCTTTATAACGGGAAAGAATATCAGGCCATTCCGGTCGGCAATGCAACCTCTTGGAGCACAAAAGGAAAAAACATCTGGCCGACAAAAGCGGAAATCGACTCCGGCAAATATAAGCTGCATACAGACGGAAAAGGCGGAAGTGAATTAGCGCTTAATCCTTCGCCGGTCTATAAAAACTCCGGCGGCAGCTATCCGGCAAGTAAAAATTACTGGGTCGCGGTCAGCGCGGTGTTTGACCAGGGAGAAGGCGCCATGTCTGCGGCCGCCAAGCCCGTCATTCCGAATATTGGAAGAGTTCAGAAACCGAGCACGAAAGGCTTTAATAACAACAACGCCACAGGCTGGTTTGATCTTTCCTGGAAAGCCGTATCAGGCGCAGCCGGGTATAAAATGCAAGTCTTTAACGGCAAAGGCTTTGAAACGCTTGACCTCGGAAATAAAACATCCTGGTCCACAAAAGATCAAAACATCTGGCCGACAAAGGCGGAAATCAGCGCCGGAAAATATGCGCTTCACCTGAAAGACAAAAAAGGCGCGGAATTGCCGATCAACCCGGGCCCCGTTTATAAAAACGCCGGAGGAGATGCGAACCGGAAAACCTACGGATTTAAAGTCATTGCTTATAACAAAGACGGAGAAGCGATCGCCTCACCGGAAGCGAGTCCGGCGCTGCCTGATATCGCAAAGCCGAAAAACCTGACAGGCTATGTCTATACGAACACGAAATCGAGCCAAACGGGTTATGTCAATCTCATATGGGATAAGGTCAAAAACGCCAAAGGCTACAAAATCAACATTTACAACGGAAAAGACTATCAATCATTCGATGTCGGGGATACCGATCATTGGACGACCCAAAACAAACGCATCTGGCCGTCAGCTGATGAAGTGAAAGCGGGAAGATTCCAGCTTCACACGGACGGAAAGGGCGGCGAACTGGCGCTTGACCCTTCACCTGTTTACGAAAACGCAAACGGCAATTACAAAGGGAAGAAGAACTATTCCTTCACGCTGACCGCCTATGACGCAAACGGTGACAGCATACCGACGGCACCTTTTAACCCTGTTTTCCATGAAGGGGCGGAATTCCTCGGAACGGAAGAATTCTGGTCTATTATCGACATTCCGGACGGACAGCTGAACGGCGCGACGGGAAATGTCATCGTCAATGAGGAAGATATGTCAATCGACGGACGCGGGCCGGGGCTCGGGCTCTCCCGGACATTCAACAGCCTTGACAGCTCTGACCATATGTTCGGCCAAGGCTGGTATGCCGATGCGGAAACGTCGATCCTTTCTGAAGACGGCAGAGCCGTTTATATTGATGAGGACGCGACAACACATGTCTTCACGAAAAAATCTGACGGCACGTATCAGCCGCCGACGGGCGTTTATCTCGAACTGGCGGAAACAAGCGACCAATTTGTATTAAAAACAAAAGATCAGACGAACGCTTATTTCAGCAAAAAAGGCGGCAAGCTCCAAAAAATCGTTGACGGACACAACAACACAACCGTATACGAATATAACGACAGCAATCAGCTGACCGCCATAACAGACGCATCAGGGCGCAAGCTGACATTTACCTATGATGAAAACGGCCATGTCACATCTCTTACAGGGCCGAAAAACAAAAAGATTTCATATTCATATGACAAAGACCTTCTCAAAAAGGTGACGGATACTGACGGCAGCGTCACAAGCTACGACTATGATGCCGAAGGGCGCCTCGTCAAGCAGTATTCCGCAAACAGCACGGATGACAAACCGCTGTTCACTGAATACCAATACAGCGGCCACCGTCTGGCCAAAGCCGTCAATGCGAAAAAAGAAACGTACGACTACAGCTATGACGCGGACAAAAAAACGCTGCTCATGACGCAGCCGAACGGCCGCAAAGTGCAGTACGGCTATAACGAAGCGGGCAACCCGATTCAGATGATCGATGATGCCGAAGGGCTGAAAATCACGACCAACACCGTATACGAAGGCAACAACGTCATTCAGGACACCGATCCGAACGACGCGGATGCGGGCAAAGCGACAGAAAGCTATCAATATGATAAAGACGGCAACGTCACAGCCGTAAAAGACAACTACGGCACCGAAACGTATCAGTACAACAAAAACAATGACGTAACGAAAATGAAGGACACCGAGGGGAACGTCACTGATATTGCGTACGACGGGCTTGATGCCGTTTCTGAGACGGATCAAAGCGGAAAATCCTCATCCGCCGCCGTGTATGACAAATACGGAAATCTCATTCAATCAAGCAAAGAGCTGGCAGCTTCGGCGAGCCTGCTGAAAGACGGCAGCTTTGAAGGAACAAAGCTTGGCTGGAATCTCACCGCTACGAGAGACAACGGAAGTATTGCATCTGTAAAAGCAAGAAGCGGCGCGCTGTCCGGACAAAAAGCATTGGAGATCTCGTCACAATCCGCTTCAGCCGGAACAGAGCACGGCCATGCGTCCGCAACGCAGGAAGTGCAGCTTGAGCCGAATACGACGTATACACTCAGCGGCCAGATCAAAACGGATCTGACGAAGGCGAGAGCGTATTTCAACATTGATCTGCGTGACAAAGACCAAAAACGCATTCAATGGATTCACAATGAATCAGGCGCATTAGCCGGAAAGAATGACTGGACGAAACGGCAGATCACCTTTACAACACCGGCCAATGCAGGAAAAGCCATCGTCTATATGGAAGTGGATCATAACGACAAGGACGGTAAAGGAAAAGCGTGGTTTGATCAGGTTCAGCTGGAAAAAGGCGAAGTCTCTTCAAGCTATAACCCGGTGCAAAACAGCAGTTTCACGGCCAAAACAGATGGCTGGAGCACAAGCGGAGCCGCCGCTGACCTTGATGAAGGCTTCGATGATGACAGCTCATTAAAAGCGTCCCGCACAAATGCATCACAAGCCAATGCGGCCGCAAAACAAACCGTTACATTAGGCCAAAGCGCGGACGATAAGCCGGTATATATCACGCTGACAGGGATGTCCAAGGCTGACGGCGTAAAATTTACGAACGACAATGATTACGCTCTTCAGGCTAACGTCACTTATGCGGACGGCACAACGGGCGTCTACACCGCCAAATTCCCGCAGGGGACACAGGAATGGAACCGGGCGGCGGCAGTCATTCCGAAAACAAAGCCGATCAATAAAATCGAACTCAGCATTCTGTTCCAAAAAAGCGCCACAGGAACGGCGTGGTTTGATGATATCCGTTTAATCGAAGGAAGCATCCTGACGAAAAACACCTATGACGAAAAAGCAAACTACGTCACAAAAGAAGAAGACGAACTAGGGTATGCAAGCACTGCTTCATATGACGAGACTGGAAAGAAAATGTCTGAAACCGACGCGAAAGGCGAAACAACCGCCTACGAATACGATCAGGCCGACCAGCTGACAAAGCTGACCCTGTCAAACGGCACATCCATCCTTCACAGCTATGACAAGGAAGGAAATGAGCTGACAAAAACGATTCGGGCCGGCGCAGACCAGACCTATCAATATGAATATGACGTCATGGGCAAGCTCGTCAAAACAACCGACCCGCTCGGCAATGTACTGAAGAGTGAATATGACGCCAACAGCAACTTGACGAAAACCGTTTCCGCCAACGGCAATGAAGTGTCGCTGACCTATGACGGCACCGACCGGGTTAAGTCAAAAGCGTATAACGGCACTGAAAAATACAACTTTACCTATGACAAAAACGGCAATGAAACATCGGTCACAAACAAAGAACAAAATACAACGAAAAAACGCACCTTTGACAACAAAAACCGCCTGACCGAATTAACCGACCGCGGCGGCAGCCAAAGCTGGACGTATCCGGCTGATTCGGATAAGCTGAAAACTTTCTCATGGAGCCACGGCGGCCAAAAAGGAACAAACAGCTTTACGTACAACAAACTTGATCAAATGATTGAAATGAAAGACGGCACTTCAGCCTATACATTTGATTATGATGAAAACGGCAATGTCCAGACATTCATCAGCGGAAATGAAGTCGGCACGAGCTTCTCATATGATGAGCGGAATCTTGTCAGCTCTCTTCATATCGGAGCGAAAAACGGCGGCAGCATCTTCCGGGAAAGCTATGAATACGACGCCAACGGCAACCGCACGGTCATCGACAGCTCAGCGGGCGGAAAGGTGCAGTACGAATACGGCAAGCTCAACCAGCTCGTCAAAGAAACTCATGAAGACGGCACCGTCATTCAATATACGTACGACGGCTTCGGCAACCGGACAAACGTCACCGCCACCAAGGACGGCGCAAGCAAATCAGTCAACGCATCCTTCAACATCATGAACCAGCTGACGAAGGTGAATGACGAAGACCTGTCCTACGATAAAAACGGCAACCGCACATCCGACGGCAAATACACATATACGTGGGACGCGGAAGACAACCTGACCGCCGTCACGAAAAAAGGCGAAGACAAGCCGTTCGCAACATACAAATACGATGAAAAAGGAAACAGAATCCAAAAAACCGTCAACGGAAACGTCACGAACTACTTCTACGACGGAGACAGCTTGAATGTCCTGTATGAAACAGACGCCGACAACAACGTCACTAAATCATACACGTACGGTGACAGCGGCCAGCTGTTATCCTATACAGAGAACGGCAAGAAATATTTCTATCACTACAACGCACACGGTGACGTCATCGCCATCTCAGACAGCACCGGAAAAACCGTTGCCAAATATCAATACGATGCATGGGGAAATCCGACAAAAACCGAAGCGAGCGACGAAGTAAAAGACAACCGCTACCGCTACGCAGGCTACCAATACGACGAAGAAACCGGCCTGTACTATCTCATGGCCCGCTACTACGAGCCAAGAAACGGCGTATTCTTATCACTAGACCCAGACCCGGGCAGTGACGGCGATTCGCTGGATCAGAATGGGTATGCATACGGAAACAACAACCCAGTCATGAACGTCGATCCGGATGGGCATTGGGTGTGGCTTGTGGTAAATGCCGGATTTGCAGCCTATGATGGATATAAAGCATATAAATCAGGTAAAGGATGGAGAGGTGCAGCCTGGGCTGCGGCTTCGAACTTTGGTCCTGGGAAGTTATTTAAGGGTGCTAAAAGGGTTTATAGGTTTGTAAAATCTGGTAAAAACTTCAATTGGAAACATATCAAAAAAGATCATGGACCTAAGTCAAAAGCCCGAATGCCAAATGGCCAACCGAAAAGCAAGTTTAGAAGTGCTAAAACTCTTAGAAGAACAACAAAGGCAACAGCTAGAACTAAACCTGCATACACTCAGAAAGATGGTAGGACAGTACATTATAAAAAGTTTAAAAAGCCTATAGGAAGAAAAACGAATGGTCGGCATACTTATACTGTAAAGGTTGTTAAGTCCGGAAGGTATGTTGTAACAAGCTATCCTTATTGAAATTTATAAAAGGAGAGACAGATTCTATCTGTCTTCCTTTTCAGATACAGGAGAGGATGTCATCCATGGATGAATTAAAATTTAGAGATTTGAATGTAAAAGTAAATGAGGAAGACTCAGTTCTGCTAACGTTGACTGAATCAGAAATAATTGTCCTAACAAAAAAAGAAATTGATTATGGCAACAAATATATTAATCAAATTGATCTGTATTGTAATACGAATGGACAATTCCTGAATAGCTTTAGCATACAAACAAATGAACAAGTTATAAACGTGCAAAAAGTTAGCGATACTTTTTTACTTTTAATAGATAAAGAGTACGAGGACGGAGTTCGAAATGTTGATCCCAACATATATTTGTGGAGTCCACTTAAAGGTTTCTACCAATCTTTTTATGCTGGAAGATACGTTAATTCAATGATAATAGATCAAAATAAGAATCTATGGGTCGGATATGATGAAGCGGGCATATTTTCTTGCGTTGATTCCGAATTAAGCACGAAAGGAATTAATAAATTCGTTTTTAAAAATGGACTATATGAATTATGTGCTCGTGACGTTAATCCATATATTGTTGACCAGTACTATTCTACATTTGTAGATAAAGATGCAATCTATTTGTATTACAGATCAATGAGTGAAAATTACTTGCAAAAATTAAACTTTCTTGGAGAAACATTGGAACGAATTGAGATTGAAATAGAGTGTGCTTCATGCGTAATATCCGAAACATCTAGTTATTTTTTCATTCGTGATGAGGATTCTTATAATATTGAGATAGCTCTGAAGACAAATAATATGCAAAGCTATACAAAACAAATAATAATGGATGAGAATACTGCAGAAAGTATCAGTTTTACACATGTAGCATCATATAAAGATAAATGTGCAGGGATTGATATTAACAACAACCTTTTTCTGTTAAGTAGTTTCTGATACCTTCCATGGGATTCTTCGAGAACTGGTAAGCTAAAGGAATACTATTAAAAATTTAAATACTACTAATATATCTAATAAAGTCCGAGGAAATATAATCTTAAGAAGCGGTATAAAAGAAAGAAGGCCGTTCTATTGGGATATTGGGAAGAAGAATATAAAAACAAGAAAGTTTTACTTAGTGATGAAGGCTTAGATATATGTTTTGATGCTGTAGAGAAATTTTGTGAATTATATAAGAGGGAGCTGGATAGAGAACCGATATTAGAAGAATTCTTAGCAACTTTAGTTACCGTAATGAATACAAATGGAGATTCTTCTTTCACAGAGTTAGTTGATAAGCGAATAGTAGAAATAAAGGCAACGACCAGGAAAGTGAAACCAATAGCTAAAGTAACACCGGGAGCTGTTATTCAAATACCTTTGGATAAGATCGGGAAGTATACTTATGCTTGGGTCATTGAAGGTGATCTATCAAAAAATAAAGACGATGACATTCTTATTCAGTATTATAATATTTTCACTGAAAATACACTTAGCAGAGAAGAAATCATTCGTCTAATGAAAGAAGAAAATAAGAAAATATTTGCGGCTAATACCGGGCACACAGGTTTTCTGCAAGGAGATTGGAAAGTAATATCCAAGATGCCTCAAGAGATAATAGAGAAAAACAGTCATTCTCAATTGAAATTTGTTTTATATGAAGACGGTAAATATCTCATAAGTGAAGGCGATTCATTTGCATCAGAAGATGAATTAGCAGAGGCAGATGAGAAAACAGGCAAGGACATCCCTAACCCATTAGGTATATTTGGACATTCATCTGTAGAATCTATTCTCTATAAATATTTTGCAGGAATGTCAATGGAAGAAATCATAAAGAATGAATTGTAAAAGACTGATTCCTTACATTCTTGCAATTAATGTTAAAGGATACTTACTGTACAGATACTGACAGTAGTAAATGTTTTGAATGCTGAACGAGACATAATATGAAAAAAATCAATCTCAACTCTATTACACAAAAAGAAATCTTACAAATAGAAAAACAATTTGAACGAATCGCATTAAACAAAATAGAAAACAATCAAGAAAAGTTTAGAAAAATGGGATTGAAAATTGAAGCTGCTTTTGGAAGAGTCGGAGACGAAAAAGTAATAGGAAACGAAGTACAGCCCTCAGATTGTTTTGAGAATAGTTATAACTCATTAATATTTTTTTCTGTAGCTTATTTGGATGGTACCGACTTTCATGATAATGAAGATGGCTATTGTATAGACCATTTAGATATATGGATTTGTGAAAGAAGGTTGTTTTCGGGGAAAGTGGGATATTTAACAGATTTAGAAAGTGAAGAGGAAATAGCAAAAGAAATCCAAGATAAGATAAATCAATTGTTTTTAGAAGCTACAGATATAATAAAAATATTAAAAGAGTAATTTATGGCTTCTTTTAGTTATTTTTAGAGAAGAGATTTAGAGAGGTTACCAACCTCTCTTATCTTATATGATAAAAACCAAACTACACACGGAACACGTGGGAATAACATATCGCTGAGACGAAGTAAAAGACAAGCGCTACCGCTAACAGGCTACCAATACGACGAAGGAACTTATTCTATCTCATACGATTTACAGTGTATAAAAGATAGAAGGAGAGAATTAAATGTACTATTTTTATGAAATATCAACTCTCAATGACTATGATTCGGTTGAAAAAGAGTATAAAACAATAGAGGATTTAATATTTGTTATATTAAAAAATATGGAAAATAAACAATACGCAATGTATTCTTACTCTGTTTCAAATAAAGATAGTGATACTTGTATATTCTCAGCGAGCTTAAAAACAAATACTTTGTTTAATAAAAAAATCTCATTTATAAAAACCTCAGCAGAAGAGTACAAAAATACAATAATTGCGCATGAAAATATAATCTTATTGGAAAAAGATGTTGAGTTAAAAGATATATTAAATGGAGCCCCTTTAGCAGAGAAAACAATTATTAAAGATTTACTGGATTATGTTCTTTATCATATAGAAATAACAGATTCCGAGACAATCAGAATAGGATCTAGACATAAGGAAAATATTATAAACATTATTAAATAATGGCATTAAATAAAAAATAGATGAGCCTGTTGATCATCTTTTGGTTAACAGGCTTTTTAAAAAAAATTATAGATAATAAGTGGGTAGGTGATTAGAACTGAGACAGTAAAAGGTGACAATCGATTTAAACTTAGCTTGAATTCCAGAGCGTCATTCAAATCATTTACTACTAAATTAAAGCTATTAAGTAGAGAACGAGGAGACAGCATGGCCAAAATCGGAGACGGTTGTCTGGAACTTGAAATAACACCGAGAAGGTATCATGAGGCGAAGGATGATCCATTTATCTCAACAACGTTTGAACTGTTGGAACATAATAAAGCAATCGCCCGCGATTACTCTGCCGTTTTATTAGAAAGTGAATATAAAATGCTGATATCAGATATTGAAGCATTATCAGCAGGCAATCAAGACAGGATACGTTTAGAAACAATTGAACCATTTTTTATCCTAAGTATTGATAAAGAAAACGAACATTACAGATTTATCATTAGATTTATGGAGAATCATTCAAATACAACCTTCTATAAATTGAACTGTAATGAAGAAAAGCTAGAAATTTTCGTGAAGACTTTAAAATCAGATCTCAAAGACTCCAAAACTTTATTAGGGAGATAAACGGTGTACAAGACAATTAATGAATGGGTAGATTATATAGACGGAGGGTGCGCTGTCCTTCATTTTGACTTTCATGTGTTTAAAAAAGAGCTTTCACTTAAGATTCAGGTCGTTGAAAATAAAGCCGAATGTACGCATAACATTCTTTTTCAAAATGCAGCATCTGTTTATTTTAGTGCAGATATTGGTGATATGAGATTAGAAAAAATAGATCCGGAAGAATACAATTGGCAAGTATTTGAGATGAGTTACCACCCGGAAGGAATCGGTAATCTATCAAATGCTGTAATTCCGGAGTATCAATCAAATGCTAATTTTCTTATAAATATGAACAGCATGCTGATTGCTGTAGAAGCTGAAACAGTTCGCTTTGACGACCAATCATTTTATGCGTATCATCCGAAATCATAAATAAACAAATAAGAGAGGTTCCCAGCCTCTCTTTTCTTACATAACGAAACCGTTTACGGAGGTAAACATGAACACTCCTTTAAATTTACAAAAAGAATCATTGAGGGCTATAGGGAATCTGAATGTGATTAATCCGCTTAAATACAATTCGATTTATTCATGTGATCTAGTGAGTAAAGATACTTTTTCTCAATTAATGAATGACTTAGAGTTCGAAACAGCTCTAATAGAAGTAATGGCATTCCCTTCTTTTATTGAAGAATGGAAGAAGAAGGTTGAAAAGAAAATGATACATATGAATACTGTTTCGAAAAAGTTCATTCATATTGAATGTGCCCTAACCAAAGAACAATTGATGGCAGATCACTTATTAGATGAATTATATTTTTTAGCATCGATCAATGACTTTGTAGTTATAATAGCAAACCCTGCCAAAAATAAGTCCTATATGAACCTGAACACTCAAAAGGTTGATGTAACTACTGAAAATAATGAAAAAATCATTTGGTTTGAATACGATGCAGCAGATTTATATATCATTGATTAATTTAATATAAATTCCAGATTCCTAATCAACGGAGTGTTGCTGATGTTAGAACTTACCGCGGAGCGGGTTGGGTCATATAAAAGAGAGCACATCATCTATTTCAATGCGGGTCGGGATGATCAAGTGTTTATTGTGTCGGTGCATGATCACAAAGTAATATTGGAGGTTATGAAAGGCAGCTCTCTTTTAATCAAAAAAGAGTTACACGGATTTTCTGAAGATGCCCATTTCTATCTGGTTGATTCGTATGATGACACTATCGTGATCGTTTACCTGAAAATCATACGTGTCAATTAGCCGTATGCTGCGTAAACAGTAATAAAATCAATCCGATTTGTTCTTTTCTATTAAGCGCCAATGTATTTCATCTGGGTGAGGATGGATTACTATGGATCGGATTAACGGACGAGGGTATGTATGATGAGAGAAACCCTCAAGGGAAAGCGATATTTGCTTTTCATGCAGAAGACAGAACGTTTTATTTTAAAGACGATTTTAAAGAAATGATGCATGAGTGCTATGCCGTACAATCGATCAAATCTGATTTGTATGTATGTTTCGAGGGAGAGGATTGCTGTATCATCGGGCATTATCAGATTGGACGGGACAGAATTCGTACTGTTGCAGAATATGTGCTGGACGGCGATCAATACTCCTATTGTGATCAGCTATCCGTTTCGAAAAAAAGGGTGCTGCTGATTCAGAGTCACGAGGATACCCTATTTGCATTTCATGAAGAGAACAAAGGCTTATCAGAGACTGACGTCATGATACACGGTATTGATAGAAAAGGAGAAACAACGTACAGAGCCGTACAGGACCGCATGTTTATCTTTCATGATAACGATTTATATCTGGTGAAGTATTGATTACTTCTATGCAGCATACATGCCGGCAGAATGAAAATATCCTGTAAGGAAGTGTTCAGTGATGAGAGAAAAGTTAATTGACAAGCTTGAGGAAAACAAGAGGCATTTTTTAATGAAACAGGTGCGTGACTCGCTAAGATCTTGTGAAGAATCAGGGTTTGTTTATCAATTAGCTGAGGCAGAACAAAGCAGGCAGATATTTGAGACTATATTATCGAATTCTTTCCCAAGTGCAGTGCGTGAAGTTGATATAAGCGACAAGGAGACAGCCATATCGCTTATTTTAGAAAACATTGCGGATACGGGGGTTGAACGGATGAATGATATTGTTTATCTGTTTCATCCGTATAGTAATGAAGTCGGTGCTATCAAATGTGCGCTGAAGGATTGTGCAAGTCATCTGCACTGTCTCATGGATTTTATAGATTTTGAAGGCCGGCTGCTTTCTAACAGCTTTATTTTAGTGGAGCCGTCCTTCTCATTTTCTGTCTGTTTATTTCACACAGAATACGGCTGTGAGCTTGTGTGTAAACCGCCGAAAAGAGGTACAAGATGCATCCCTTTTTTATAAAGAACACAAAGGAATCGGCAGTCTTTCAATTTCGAATATATTCCTTATTTCATGAAGACAAAGCGTTGCCCGAACAAGTTTTTAAACAACGAAAACATTATTATCTATTTGAAGAATTCCACTGGGTCTTGTCTGAAGAAGGCTGGGAAATGCTCAAAAGTTTGGCGCATCATCATCACGATGAATTTATCTTAATGGCTGTTCTGACACAACCGGATGATATGAATCGGTTTTACGAGGAATTCGGATATTTTAACTGGTTAAAGATTCCTTTAAATATAACCGAAGATGAATATCTTTCAATCTTAACTGATTATCCAAAGCACAGTAAAAATGACAGCATAATGAATATTGCATCCCGCGTCGTATGGGCTTCACCGACTTTAAAGTGGGCGATTTACGGAGAGAGAGATTTTGAAATCTGTATTCTAGGTATTGATCAGGAGATTGCGGGAAAAACGTTAGGATCATGGAGGCCCTTAGACGACCGTGTTTTAGACTGGGTATCTGTTGTATTCCCGGATCAGATTGTTTCGGATGAATTTCAAAAAAAGCTCGCGGCGCATTATAAATACAAGGGGCAATTACATGAAAATAAAAATGAATAAGATAGTCGAAGAATCAGTAAAAGGATGTTTTTGTCATTTTGATAACTGCGGGCATCTGTATCTCGGACGGCATCAGAATGACGGGCTTTCGTTTACGATCATCGACGAATCAGGCGCTATCCGATTGATTCTGAGATGTTAAGATCCAACAGATATTCTTTAAATGATGACGTCATCCGAAACCTGAAATTATACAAAAAAGAATTAGAGGATCCGCTGCCTTCAGATACAGGGAGATTCGAAGAAGACTTTGAGGGGGCTGCCTGCGCGGGGGATTTTTATGAGTATTTCGCGCTTATCTGCGGCAGCTTAGATTTTGTGTTGGCGAATAAACAAATGCCTAAGCGCCAGCGTAAAGCCTTATATAAATCCTTTTTTGAGCTTTATCCGCAATATGCGCAGCTGAAATACGCTTTAACGGATTATCCGGAGCTCAGCCGGGAAATCGGGCGGCATGAACGGGTGAGAGGGCTGTTGGTCAGCATTTTAAACAAGAAATGAAAGGCAGGATTTTGACGTGAAAGAACCCACAAGAGCAGAATGTCTGAAAAAGGCTGGTCTGATCCTGAACGGTCAAGCGGCGAGGGAAGAAGTGTCGGATTGGGCGTGTGAGTACGTGACTGCAGATGATCCGGCGGTTGAGGACGAAACCGTTTGGTACATGCTCGTGTATTTGAGCGGGTTTGATCTGAAAGATTCGCCTGATTCGTATCTGCATACGATTGAAGAATTAAAAGATTGGGTGCAGTCATATAAAGAAATTCATGGGGGTTTGTAAGAAAAATTCATTTGAGTCAGACATGCCAATTCAGCTGAAAAAAAGGAGGCACAAAATGGAGTGGCACAAACATGAGAAAGCAGTTCTGTTGGGGCCGGATTCGCCGGGTTGTTTTGAATTGACGGAGTTTACGTTCTATACCGGGTATAACGAGTATTATGATAAAATCCCGGTGTTTGAGCTGAATCTGACTGATGGGCAGTATGATGCCGTGCTGCGTTTTGAGGGTGTGAGGGCTGCCCGGCTGGATGATCTTGAAAGCATCACCGACATCCATCTGGATATCAGCCCGGTCGACGGCGGCTGGGAATCGATCCGCTACTATGTCGATGACGGGGAAGGAAGCATGAGCTTTTATTGCGCCAAATGGGTCGTGCTTGACATGAAGAAAAAGCAGTCCCACGAATGGCCCGGCAAAACGTCAGGGTAAAGCGGCGGCATTTCGCGTATAATGAGGGGAGCCGGACAGAGAAGGAGTTTAGTCATGAATGAGTTTAATGAATATGCGATCAGCCCCGAAATCCGACGGGCGCTGAATGGCTTGCAATACACCGAGCCGACTGAAGTGCAGCGGCGCGTCATCCCCGCCGCGCTGCAAAAAAAAGACCTCGTTGTCAAATCGCAGACGGGCAGCGGCAAAACCGCAGCTTTCGGCATTCCGATCTGCGAGCTTGCGGAATGGGAGGAAAACAAACCGCAGGCGCTGATTTTAACGCCGACCCGCGAGCTTGCGGCGCAGATTAAAGAAGATATCACGAATATCGGCCGTTTCAAACGGATAAAAGCCACGGCGGTTTTCGGAAAAGCTTCTTTTGACAAACAGAAAACCGAACTGAAGCAAAAAAGCCACGTCGTTGCCGGAACGCCGGGGCGTGTGCTTGATCATATAGAAAAAGGGACGCTGCCGCTTGAACGGCTGGCGTATGTAGTGATTGACGAAGCGGATGAAATGCTGAATATGGGATTTATTGAACAGGTGGAAGCCATCATTCAGCATCTGCCGAAAAACAGAGTCACCATGCTGTTTTCAGCGACGCTGCCGGATGACGTCGAGAAGCTGAGCCGCACATATATGAAAGACCCTGAATTGATTGAAGTAAAAGCGGAAGGCCTGACGACAAAAGACATTGAGCATTTTGTCACCAGAACAGAAGAAGAGGACAAAACATCTTTGCTGCGTGATGTCCTGATCACCGAAAACCCGGACAGCTGCATTATATTCTGCCGGACAAAAGAAAGAGTCATCCAGTTAACCGATGAGCTGGACAGGCTGGGCTACCCTTGCGATAAAATTCACGGCGGCATGGTGCAGGAAGACCGCTTTGACGTCATGAATGAATTCAAACGCGGCGAGTTCCGCTATCTCATTGCGACCGACGTTGCCGCCAGAGGAATTGATATTGAAAACATCAGCCTCGTCATCAATTATGATATTCCGCTTGAAAAAGAAAGCTATGTGCACCGCACCGGCAGAACGGGGCGCGCCGGACACCGCGGACGGGCCGTTACGTTTGTGACGCCGTCTGAATCGCGGTTCCTGAATGACATTGAGACATATATCGGTTTCCGCATCCAAAAGCGGGAGGCGCCGTCTGAGAAAGAAACAGCGGAACGGAAAGCGGCTTTTGCGGAAAAACTGAACGCCCGCCCCGATGTCAAAACAGACAAAAGCGAACAGTTAAACAAAGACATCATGAAGCTGTACTTTAACGGCGGGAAAAAGAAAAAACTCAGAGCGGTCGATTTTGTCGGAACGATTGCGAAAATCGACGGCGTTTCAGCCGATGATATCGGGATTATCACGATTCTGGACAACGCATCGTACGTCGAGATTCTGAACGGCAAAGGCCCGCACGTTCTTGACATCATGAAAAATACGACGGTCAAAGGCAAAAAACTGAAAGTCCATAAAGCTAAGAAATAAAAAAGAAAGCCTGCCGCGCGCAGGCTTTTTTTACGCCGTCTCCTCGGGCACAAACGCAAGGATGCCAATCCCGATTACAAACAAAATGATCAGGCTGAACACGGCGGCTGACGAATTTCCGGTCAGCTGGGCGGTGACGGCAATCAAAAGCGGGCCGATAATCGAAGCGAACTTGCCGAAGATATTATAAAAGCCGAAAAACTCATTGGCGTTCTGTTTGGGGACAAGCTTTGCAAAGTAAGAGCGGCTCAGCGCCTGAATACCTCCTTGGGAAGTGGCGACAAGCATAGCCAAAATCCAGAAGTCAAAAGCGGAATCCATAAAATAAGCATACGTGCAGACAATCATATACACGCCGATTCCGGCATAAAGCATCGTTTTTCCCTTAAACCGTTCGGCCAGCCGCCCATACAAAATCGAAAAAGGCGCGGCGACGACCTGAGTGACAAATAAAACAATCAGCAGATTTGCCGCGCTGATGCCGAGGTCAGCCCCGTATGACGTGGACATTGTAATGATGGTGCCGACCCCGTCGATATAGAAGAAATAGGCGAGCAGAAACAAAAACACCGCCCGGTGCTTCCTGATCTGCTTCAGCGTGCCGGCCAACCGTTTAAAACTGCTGATTACAAGCCGCGGCTCCCTCTCGATATAATAGCGCTGGCGGACGCGGAGAAGGAGCGGGATCGAAAACAGCCCCCACCATGCCGCCGTAATCAAAAAGGCAATGCGGCCGGCAGCCTGGGCGGACAGCGGAATCACCTCCGCTTATGCTGAAAGAATCACGGCAATGCTGAGGAGAAAAGGGATCGTACTGCCGATATAGCCCAGCCCAAATCCTCTGGCGGACACCATATTCATCCGCTCCTTTGCGGCCACATCAACGAGAAACGCATCATAAAACACATTAGACCCGGCAAAGCCGATCGTGGAAATCGTATAACAAATTAATAACAGCATCCAAGATTCGCCGGGAATCAAAGCCAGCGCGGCGGTGCCCGCCACACCGATCAGAAAAAAGAAGGCAAAAAACCGTTTCTTGCATCCTTTGTAGTCGGCAATCGTTCCTAAGACGGGGCCGAGCATCGCCAAAATAAAAGTCGCGGCGGCAATCGTATAGCCCAAATAAGCGGTAGAATCCGCCGCGCTGACACCGTTTTCCGCCGCCGCGGCTTTAAAAAACAAGGGGAATACCGCCGTCATAATAATGACCGAATAAGCTGAATTGGCCCAATCATACAGCATCCAGCTGCTTTCTTCTTTCGAAAACCGTTTCATCACACACGCTCCTTCCCAAAAACCGGTTCTCTGCATTATATGCGCCGCTGCCTCATCGTTGGACAATGATTTCTGAACGGCGTTTTCTGATTGACCTGGAGATATTGACCTAGTTCAAAAAGGATGTAAAATCAAGGTGTAGCAGGTAAATGGTCAGGCGGGAGGGAGACAGAATTGAAGATTGCGAAAGTCATTAATAATAATGTTGTCAGTGTGCTCAAAGAAGGCAATCAGGAATTGGTTATCATGGGCCGGGGCATTGCTTTTCAAAAGAAAACGGGAGACCCGGTAGATGAAGCCCGCATTGAGAAAGTGTTCACGCTCGATAACAAAGATGTATCCGAAAAGTTCAAAACCCTTTTGTATGATATCCCGATCGAATGTATGGAAGTATCCGAAGAGATTATCAGCTATGCGAAATTACAGCTCGGCAAAAAGCTCAATGACAGCATCTATGTGTCGCTGACCGACCATATTAACTTTGCGATCCAGCGCAATAAAAAAGGGCTGGATATCAAAAATGCCTTACTGTGGGAAACGAAACGGCTGTACAAAGACGAATTTGCAATCGGCAAACAAGCGTTGGCCATGGTAAAAAACAAGACTGGCGTGTCTCTGCCGGAGGATGAAGCAGGCTTTATTGCGCTGCATATTGTCAATGCCGAGCTGAATGAAGAGATGCCCAATATCATCAACATTACAAAAGTCATGCAAGAGATTTTGAGAATCGTAAAATACCATTTTAAGATTGACTTCAACGAGGAATCACTTCACTATTATCGGTTTGTCACCCACTTAAAGTTTTTCGCGCAGCGTCTTTTTAACGGCACACATATGGAAAGCCAGGACGATTTTTTGCTGGAGACAGTGAAAGAAAAGTACCATCGGGCGTATGAATGCACGAAGAAAATCCAAACATGCATTGAGAGGGCGTATAAGCACAAGCTCACCAGTGACGAGCTGCTGTATTTAACGATTCACATAGAAAGGGTAGTCAAATAAGCATAATGAAAGCGTTGGCATTTTTGTTTTCTTGTATTCACTTTTTTACATTCACATATGATCTTGTTAGGATTGTTACTGATAAGCAGGCAAAACCTAAATTACAATGAGCGCTGATCATTTCTGTTTGTGCTGATGGTAATTTAGGTTTTTTTAAGATTCATTATTATCATTATTCTGACCGATGTCCCCTTTTAACAGAATCATGTATGATCGATAAAGAAATCGTTTTCAAAGAAAGGGGAATGCCGACATGTTTTATCGTATGAAACGAGTGCTGCTGCTTCTTGTCACTGGATTGTTTTTGAGTTTGTGTGCGATCACTTCTACTGCATCAGCTCAAACAGGCGGATCGTTTTTTGAACCTTTTAACAGCTATAACTCCGGATTATGGCAAAAAGCAAATGGTTATTCCAATGGAGATATGTTCAACTGCACGTGGCGTGCAAATAATGTATCAATGACGTCATCAGGTGAAATGCGTTTGGCGCTGACAAGCCCGTCTTATAACAAGTTTGACTGCGGGGAGAACCGCTCCGTTCAAACCTATGGCTACGGACTTTATGAAGTCAGAATGAAACCGGCTAAAAACACAGGGATCGTTTCATCGTTCTTCACTTATACAGGTCCAACGGATGGCACTCCTTGGGATGAGATTGATATCGAATTTTTAGGAAAAGACACGACAAAGGTTCAATTTAACTATTATACAAATGGCGCGGGAAACCATGAGAAGGTTGCGGATCTCGGATTTGACGCGGCCAATGCCTATCATACGTATGCGTTCGATTGGCAGCCAAACTCTATTAAATGGTATGTCGATGGGCAATTAAAACATACTGCGACAAGCCAAATCCCGACAAACCCGGGAAAGATCATGATGAACTTGTGGAATGGGATAGGTGTCGATGACTGGCTCGGTTCCTACAATGGTGTAAATCCGCTATACGCTCATTATGACTGGGTGCGCTATACAAAAAAATAATGTACAGAAAAGGATTTCCGCTGGCGGAAATCCTTTTTTAATTAAAACGAAATAATCCCAATCAAAAGCGCCGCAATCGTCATCACAATCGTTGTCCCCACGGCCCATTTAATAGTGAATTTTTGATGATCGCCAAAGCTGACGCCCGCCATTCCGACCAATAGATAGGTGGATGGCACAAGCGGGCTGAGCAGATGCACCGGCTGGCCCAGCAAGGAGGCTCTTCCGATTTCAGCGGCGTCTATTCCGTAAGCGGAAGCGGCTTCGGCGATGATGGGAAGCACACCGAAGTAAAAGGCGTCATTTGACATGAAAAAGGTGAAAGGCATGCTGGCAATCGCAGTGATCAACGGCAGATGCGGGCCCATGGCATCAGGGATGAGGGAAACGAGAGAATGCGCCATCGCATCCACCATTCTTGTGCCGGAGAGAATGCCTGTGAATATGCCTGCCGCAAACACCATTGAGACAACGTTTAACGCATTACCCGCATGCGCTGAAATCCGTTTCTGCTGCTCTTTGACATTTGGATAGTTGATCATCAAGGCGATGGCGAACGCGATCATAAAAAGAACAGGGATGGGAAGCAGGCTGGTGATCAGCGCGGCCATCAGGGCGACAGTGAGCAGCAGGTTGAACCATTGGAGAGCGGGACGCTTCAGCGGCGCCGCCTCCGGATCAGAAGACGGCGCGTGTTCAATTGAAATGACACCGAGCCGCTTCCGTTCTTTTTTTCCGAGGAGATAAGCAACGGCGATCACCCAGAGAACGCCGGCAATCATAGCAGGAATCAGCGGTGTGAAGACCTCCGACGTGTCCAATTTCAAGGAAGCCAAAACCCTCGCCGTCGGCCCGCCCCACGGAATAATATTCATGACGCCCGAACCGAGCATCGCGATTCCCGCCAGCACCAAACGGTTCATGCCGAGCCGTTTGTAAAGGGGCAGCATTGCCGCAATCGTAATCATATACGTTGTTGTCCCATCTCCGTCCAGCGAAATGGTCATCGTCAGAACCGCTGTGCCGATGGCGATTTTTAACGGATCCCCTTTGACAAGCGATAGAATTTTGGCAATGAGGGGATCAAACAGACCTGAGTCAATCATAATGCCGAAATACAGGATGGCGAATAACAGCATGATCCCGGTAGGAGCGAGGTCTGTAACGCCTTGAATCATCATCTCGCCGAGATCTTTGCCAAATCCGCTGATCAGGGCAAACACAACAGGAACGACAATCAAAGCAATAAGAGCGGAAAGCCGATTAGACATAATAAGATACATAAAGACAATCATCATCACAAAACCGAGTATGGCAAGCACGATATGACCTCCCCTGTTCAACAGCTATTTCGGTAAGCGTTTTCACAATTTATTTCTGTGAAAATGGCTTATTTCAAAATGTGTATGACCGCATATGTAAATACAGACCTAAAATCCTAATGAGCGGATCAGCAGTTTATATGAAGAACGCCGCGGGTAAATGTGCTGTAGAATGTTTCGTTTTAAAAGGGGGAACTGACATGAGTGATGATCAAAACAAACGAGTAAATGAACACTCAAAGGACGAACAGCTGGAGCAGTACCGGTCTGATAACAGCGGCAAAAAAATGACGACCAATCAGGGGCTTCGCGTGTCTGAGGATGAACATTCTTTAAAAGCGGGCGGCCGCGGCCCCACGCTGATGGAGGATTTTCATTTTCGTGAAAAAATGACGCACTTTGACCACGAGCGGATTCCGGAACGGGTCGTTCATGCGCGCGGGTACGGTGTTCATGGGCATTTTCAGGTGTACGAACCGATGACGGAATATACACGGGCGAAATTTTTGCAGGACCCGTCCGTCAAAACGCCTGTTTTCGTCCGTTTCTCAACAGTGGCGGGTTCCAAGGGGTCAGCCGACACCGTCCGTGACGCCAGGGGATTTGCGACGAAGTTTTATACTGAAGAAGGGAACTATGACCTCGTCGGAAACAATATTCCGGTGTTCTTCATTCAGGACGCGATCAAATTCCCGGATCTCGTTCACGCCATAAAACCGGAACCGCACAATGAAATGCCGCAGGCTGCGACGGCTCATGATACGTTCTGGGATTTTGTCGCTAATAACCCTGAGTCGGCTCACATGGTCATGTGGACGATGTCTGACCGCGGCATCCCGCGGAGCTATCGGATGATGGAGGGCTTCGGCGTGCATACGTTCCGTTTCGTCAACGAGAAAGGAAAAGCGCGCTTTGTAAAATTCCACTGGAAACCCGTGCTCGGCGTTCATTCCCTCGTATGGGATGAAGCGCAGAAAATTGCCGGGAAAGATCCCGATTTCAACCGCCGCGACCTGTGGGAAACGATTGAAAACGGCGGCAAAGTCGAGTATGAGCTCGGTGTTCAGATGATTGACGAAGAAGATGAATTTAAATTTGATTTCGATATCCTTGATCCGACGAAGCTGTGGCCGGAGGAGTTGGTTCCCGTCAAGCTGATCGGAAAAATGACCCTTGACCGCAATCAGGACAATGTCTTTGCGGAAACGGAACAGGTCGCCTTTCACCCGGGAAATGTCGTGCCGGGCATTGATTTCACCAATGATCCGCTTCTTCAGGGCCGGCTTTTCTCTTATACAGATACACAGCTCATCCGTCTTGGCGGGCCGAATTTTCACGAGATTCCGATCAACCGGCCGGTCTGTCCGTTCCATAACAACCAATACGACGGCTACCACCGGATGACGATTAATAAGGGTCCCGTCGCCTATCATAAAAATTCCCTGCAGAACAATGATCCGTCGCCGGCTTCAGAAGAAGAAGGCGGATACGTTCATTACCAGGAAAAAGTAGAAGGCAGAAAAATCCGCCAGCGCAGTGAGAGCTTCAATGACTATTTTTCTCAGGCGAAGATGTTTTGGAACAGCATGTCTCCCGCCGAGAAAGAACATATCATCTCCGCGTTCTGTTTTGAAGTCGGAAAAGTGAACAGCAAGGATGTGCAGCAACAGGTGGTTGATGTCTTCAGTCACGTCGACGCCGGGCTTGCCGAGCGTGTTGCGAAAGGAATCGGCGTGAACCCGCCGCCGAAGGACCGTGAATCTGATGAAACGTTCACTTCCCCGGCCTTAAGCCAGGAAAACACGGTGAAGACGGCAGCGACAAGGCAGGTCGCGGTTTTAACCGACCACGGGTTTTCTGATGAGAAAGTCAAACAAGTGCTTGACGCATGCAAACAGGCGGGAGTCAGAGCCGATATCATCAGCCCCGCGCTGGGAACCGTCAAGGGAGAAAACGGTACGGAGCTGAAAGCGTCAGCCACTTTCCTGACAGCGGATTCCGTCCTGTACGACGCTGTTTTCATTCCGGGCGGTAAACAAAGCACAGACAGCCTCAAAGCCCAAAAATCGGCCAGAGACTTCGTCAGCGAAGCCTTCAGCCATTACAAAGCGATCGGCGCCTCCGGTGAAGGAAAAGAACTTCTCGCCCTCGCCGCCGGAACCGAAAACGGCCCCGGCCTTGTTCCGGACGGGAACCATGAACAATTTCTGAAGGCCGTGGCTGAGCATCGGCATTGGGACAGAAACATATAAGAATAAAAAGCGCCTTTTATGAGAGGGGCGCTTTTTTCTTGTGAAAGAAAACGAAAATGGCTTCCGTGCAAATCCGTCCGGGACATTCAGACAACAGTTTTAGAGAGTCAGGGCATTGCATTATTTAAAGGGTTCTGACTGATGGTGAAATAATCTTTGGTTTACTTCCGCTCTGTGTTTGTGTATCTTAGGGGTAGATTTTCTGGAGGAGCGAATGATAGTGAAGCCGTTTACCGAAAAACAACTTGAAGAATATTACCGGCGTGACGAAAACATGATGATTTTGGTGTTTGCCCAATGGTGCGTCAATCATGACCTTGATCCGATGGCCATTTACAGCAAGGCTTATCCCGGACAGCCTTTAAACGAAGAGCTGCAAAAAACGGCTGAAGAGCTTGTCGTGCCGAAGGAGGAATCAGAACCGATTCCTGATCAAACCGTCATCGGCGTTTTGGAGATGTTCGGCAACTCCGATTTGGCGGAAGCCGTTTATGAAGCCATTGCGCAAAGACCTTCACGGTAAAAGAGGCATGGATTTTCCATGTCTCTTTTTTTCATGGAGAAAATGTGAAAGAAGGCCCAGAAACAATTTGCTGATCCGCGCTGTCTATAGAGTGTAACCCGTTTTCAAAAAGGGAACGGTAATGAAAAGGAGGAGTTGTGATGAAAAAGGCATTCAAAATGATGGCGGCCGTGCTCTTAACCGTGCTGACAGCCGCGCCGTTCGGAGGTTTCGCGCCTTCAGCCGAGGCCGCGCAAACCGCAAAGCCTGTTGTCAAAAGCCATACGTATAAGCATGTAAAGCAGCTGACATACCCCGAGGTCACAAATACGGGAAACGCATCTTTTGAAAAGAAAGTCAATCAGGACTTCAAGCGCTATATTGAACAATCGTACAAAGAATATGTGAAAAACAAAAAAGACGGTGAAAAACAAGGCTACAAAGCGGAATACCAAACAGATTTTAAGGTGAAGTATAATCAAGACGGCAAGCTCAGCATTCAGACGGAAGACTACAGTTACACAGGCGGCGCACACGGGCTGACATCCGTTCAGACCTTTAATTACGACCTGGCCGCGAAAAAACGGGTCACACTCGATAATGTGCTGAATACAAAAACGAAAGCTAACAAAACGAGAGACTATCTTTACGGCTACATCAAGAAACATGACGATCTGTTTGACCAGGACGTCAAAAAACAAGAGATCATCCTGAATAGCGAAAGACCTTTCTTCTTTACGAAAAACGGCATTGCCGTTGTGTTCGGACAATATGATCTCGGACCTTACGCGGCAGGAATCCGGGACGTTTTCGTACCTGCATCCGTCTATCAATAAAAAAAAGCGATATCACTCCAAAATGGAGCGGTATCGCTTTTTTTCTTTTACCAGACAAACAATCCGACAATCGCCGCGCTCAATAAGGAAACGGCAATTCCGCTGACAAGCAGCTTCCAGACGTTTTTTCCGATGATGGCTGATTTTTCACCATCAAGCAGAGATTGATAAGATCCGTAGATCATACCGATGGTGCTGAAGTTTGCGAATGATGTCAGGAATGTCGTAGCCACGGCAATCGTGTGCGGCGGAAGTGAATTCAGCTGCCCTTTCAGATCGGCCATTGCCACAAATTCATTCGTCGCGAGCTTGATGCCCATCAGCTGTGCGACATACATCGCGTCATGTACGCCTAATCCGAGAAGGAAGGCAAACGGACTGAAGATGTATGAGAAAATCTTTTGAATGGTCAACCCGTGCATGAACAGTCCGAGTACGCCGTTTAACGCGGCCGTTAACGCCACATAGCCGATCACCATCGCTAAAATGACAATGACCATGTTCATGCCGACAAGCATACTGTTAGAAATCGTGGAGAAGAAGTCTTTTTTCTCCGCTTTTGAAGGAACGTAAATAATATCATCCTCTTTAGAAACGTCCACGGGGTTCAGCATATTGGCGATTAAAAGCGCGTTTAAGCAATTCAGCGGGATGGCTGTAAACACATAAGTGGACGGAACCATCGTCAAGTACGATCCGATGATCGAGCCGCTGATGCTGCTCATGCTCATCAGCCCGAATGTCAAAAGCCGATTGTTGCTGACGGCGGCAAGCTGCTGGCGGATGACGGCTAAAGCTTCCGTATTTCCTAAAAACATCATCTGGATGGAGAAAAAGCTCTCCAGCTTCGGCAGACGGGATATTTTAGAAATCAGCCAGCCGATTTTATCAATGAGCCACGGCAGAATACCGAAATACGACAGCATATCAAAGAAGGTCACGACGAAGATAATCGGCAGCAATGCGCTGAAGAAAAAATCAACCGTCGGGTTCGCCATGACAGACGGAAAAGCGAACGCAATCCCTTGACTGGCGCAGGAAATCAGCCATGTAAAGAACGCGCCGATCTTCCCGATGACAAAGCCGCCGACTTTTGTCCCTAACATAAACCAAGTAATCAGAAACTCAAAGACGAGGAGCATGACAATCGGACGCCATTTAATCTTCTTCTTGTTGGGAGAGCATAAGAAAACAACAGCCATGACAACAATGAGACCGACAATGTTCAATAAAAAGTACATGTGAGCAACTCCTATAAGGGTATTATGGAAATAAAAAAAGCTCCTATTCGTCACAAATTCCTGAAAGCCAGAAAGTGTGATAAATAAGAGCCAAAAGAAAAGAATAGACTGACAGCATCATATGCTTTTCACTCGTTCAAATTTATGCAAACTTTCTTGTAGTCTAGTCTTTTACGGCACTAGGTAGAAACAATCAGACCATATTACTGATCATATACAAGAATAACGATATTACATGAGATAGCAGTATTTTATCGTTTCAATTTTTGAAAATCAACCTTTTTAGATATTTTCAAAATAATAAATTTATATTATAAATAAAGAAAATAAAGGATGTGCATAAGTAATTGGATAATAAAGGTATAAAAAACCCCTGAAAACCGTTCCGATTCATTGTAAAGACGGGATGCAGCTGATAAAATGGATCTGAGGGCACAGCCTTCAAAAGACGGCAGAAAAGGGGTCATTTTCGTGATCATCCAGTTCATTCGTTACAGATAATGAGAGGTATAGATAAATAGGTTAAACCTTCCAATTCAGCAAGGTTTATTTGTCTATGCCTTTTTCATTTCATCGGAATAACGAATGAATGAGGTGTTTTTTTGACGTCTATAAAAAGAAAACGCGCGGAATTACTGCAATCATGCCAGTCCGTGTTCAGGTGTCCGCTATGCCGGTCGGCCATGGCGGTCTCACAATACCGAAGCTTGATTTGCGGACAGGGGCATACATTTGATATATCAAAACAAGGATATGTGAATTTCCTCAATAAATCGGTCAAAACCCGCTATGACAGGCAGCTGTTCGAAGCGAGACGCGAGCTTTTTGACAGCCGGGAATTTTTTGCGCCGGTTCAAAAGGAGATTGCCGCCATCATCACCCATATTCAATCTCCGCAAACATCAGCGGCGATATTGGATGCGGGGTGCGGAGAAGGGTCTCATTTAGCCGCCGTATGCAAATGGCTTCAGCCTGCTTTTTCCGTGACGGGAATCGGCATTGATCTCTCGAAAGAAGGTGTGCTGCATGCCGCAAAGGCCTTCGGGAATCATATGGTTTTTGCCGTCGCTGATGTGGCGGATGCGCCGTTTGCCGACAGCTGTTTTGATGTCGTGATGTCTGTTTTATCACCTTGGAATTACAAGGAATGCAGCAGGCTTTTACGAAAGGGCGGCACAGTCATTAAAGCGGTGCCGCGGCGTGATTATTTGAAGGAAGTAAGGGAATTCTTCTTCGGAGACAGCCCTCGGCGGAATGACACCGCCGATTCTGCGGCCGGACGATTCCAAGCGGGCTTTCAAACCTTTGAGCGCAAACGGCTGTGTTACACAAAGACTTTAGCGCAGCTTGACCTCGAGCGGCTTGTGAAAATGACGCCCTTAACATGGAAATGTACTGATGACAGCATCCGGCGGTTTATCAGCCGGAAAGAGGCTGATGTCACGATAGATATCGATATTTTAATCGGAACCGATCCGCTGTAAAACGGAAAAGACACGCTAATCGCGTGTCTTTTTTTTTTATTTCCAGACTTCACCGGCAATGTTGACGACATGGCGCAGTTTCGCCCATTGCTGTTCTTCTGTGATCAGGTTTCCTTCCTCAGTGGAGGCGAATCCGCATTGCGGGCTGAGGCAAAGCTGATCCAGGCTGACATATTGTGAAGCCTCTTCAATGCGGCGTTTAATCGCGTCCTTGTCTTCAAGTTCGCCATGTTTCGACGTAATCAAGCCAAGCACAAGCTGAAGATCAGAGCGTTTGACATAACGGAGCGGTTCAAAGCCGCCGGAGCGGGAATCATCATATTCCAGAAACAATCCGTCAAGATCAAGCCCGTCAAAAATCGTTTCAGCCGCTGCATCATAGCCGCCTTCAGCCGTCCAAGTGGATTGGAAGTTGCCGCGGCAGATATGCATCGTAACCTTCAGATCGTCAGGGCGATCCTTGATGGCGTCATTAATGGAAGCGGCAAACAGCTTGCGCAGCTCATCCGGCGTCGTGCCGAAAGCTTCAATCTGACGAAGCCCAGCTTCTGATAAGAAAACGGCCCATGCGGTGTCATCGAGCTGAAGGTAGCGGCACCCGGCGTCATAGAAAGCTTGAATCGCTTTTTTATACGCTTTTGACACATCGTGCTGAAATTGTTTGTAATCATTCTGGTAGGCCGCTTTTTCCAATTTTCCGCGGAAAAACAGCATATTCGGACTTGGGATGGTCATTTTCGGAACAGCATCGCCGGCAATGCTGTGCAGGAATTTATAATCTTCGAGCATCGGATGCTGAGAAAAATCAATATCTCCCGTTACTTTAATGCCGCGCGCTTTCGTCTGTACGTTGTGAAATTGAATGCCGCTTTCAGGCGTAAACGCTTCGACGCCGTCTAAATTTTCGAGAAAATCAAAATGCCACCAGGCCCGGCGGAATTCGCCGTCAGTCACGACATTGAGGCCGGTTTCTTTCTGCTTTTTCACACTGCGGATGATTTCTTTGTTTTCGATTTCGCGCAGCTGTTCTGCCGAAATCTCACCCGCCGCTCTTTGCAGGCGGGCTTGCTTCACAGCCGCCGGCCGCAGCAGACTTCCGACCTGATCCGCGCGAAACGGCGGGTTTTTTCTTAGAAGCGTATGCAATGGTTGTTCTGTGTTTTGCTGTGACATGAACGATTCCTTCTTTCCTGATGAAATATAAAAAAACTCTTCCCTCGGATAGGGAAGAGCTTGCGTCCGCAAATCTCAACCTTATCTTCAGGATTTAGCACCGTTCTGCTGAACAGCGGTTGCCGGGTATCATAGGGCCAGTCCCTCCACCTCTCTTGATAAGGAAATATGCTATTTTTCAGAATAAACTGTAATACTCTTAATCTTAGTATATTATCTTATATTGTCAATATATTTCGATAAATATTTTTATTTATCACCCTCAAATAGAATCATATCTATCACAATGGCGATCGCGAGACAAAGAACGATATCCTCTTCCTTTTCAATCTGCAAATGATAGGAATCGCCCCAGCTCATCCATGATTTGGTGACGGTCATCCGGTTTGATTTTCCGTCTGTCACTTGAAAATTCCGGCCCCACACATCGCCGGTAAGATCCCAGCCGAGTCCGGAAATTTCAAATTTCGGTTTGAAAAACGTGACTTTCTTGATGACTTGGCAGACGGGTTTGCCGCTGACGGAAATCTCGTAACGGGGAACGAGCGACATCAGTTTCTGGTTGACGCTGGCGAGCGTTCGGCCGTCCAAATCAGTCAGTTTCAGTTCATCACCGAATGAAAACAGCTTTCCTTCAACATTGTAGACTTCTTTTCCGCTTTCAAGAAACACTTGAAAACGATTCTTAAACGTAAACATTCGCTCTTTGATGTAAAAATGGTACATAAAAAAACTCCTTTTTTATGTTGTACGAAAAAAGGAGGCGGTTGGTTTCATATCGGCCGGGTGCATAAAAAAAAGGCTGCCGATTTTGCGGCAGCTGTCGTTTTTATGATAGCGGCATCCGGCGTTTTTGACGGATCGCATTTAAATCAATGATGTTATTCGTGTCGGCAGCTGTCACCAGCGGGCTTGTCTTTGGCGTTTTCCGGCGGTTGTCCTTACTGAAAGAGAAAACAAGATACCCTGTCAAAGCAGCAAAAATAAGTAGCATCATTTTACATACCTCCCAAAAAAAGTTTTGGTATTATTATTGTACGAAAAAACAAACGAAAAGTATTCAAACAATTGTCACTTTTTTAAAAAATAACGTCATTTTCCGTAAAAATGACTATGGGTTGAAGAGATTTTGCTCTTGTTGTGGTTCTATAGATTGTATCGGCTGATGAATGACGATCGTTTATATAACTTTTTCACTATTTTTTGTAAGTGTCTAATTAACTACTTCAGTGTTTTCGTTTGCCTTGTGTTATTCAGTACCCTAAAAAACCTTATCATATGCAAAATAACTGCTTCTAACAGATGACTGCAGGATGACAGCGCTTTCTTTATTTTTTTAAAGAAAACGAGATGTTATCTTAAAAAAATCGTTTGAACATTTTCCGCAGTTTTTTAAAAGGGTTTGATTTCGTCTCCAGAATACGCGGGTCTTTTAAGGTTTTTTTCAATTCTTTCGCTACAGTCCCTCTTGCCATAGTCTTCACTCCTTCTTTCCAATTCATACCTTATATACGGAAAGAAAGAAGGAAAGGTTTCATGTGAAAGAAAAAAACCAAAGCAGGGGGCTTTGGTTTTAAGCGCGCTCTTCAAAGAGCCTGGCGATTTCAACAATGACGTTTACCGCCTTTTCCATATGATCGACGGAAATGTATTCATATTTTCCGTGGAAGTTTTGGCCGCCCGTAAAAATGTTCGGTGTCGGCAGCCCCATGTAAGAGAGCTGTGATCCGTCGGTTCCGCCCCGGATCGGTTCGATAATCGGTTCGATATCGAGGTTTTTCATGGCTTGATAGGCGACATCGACTATCTCTTTGACCGGTTCGATTTTTTCTCTCATGTTGTAATATTGATCACGCAGTTCAAGCTTGATGCTTTCGTTGCCGTATTTGGCCGCCAGCGCATCGGCGGTTTTCTGCATATATTCTTTTCGTTCTGCAAAGCGGTCTCTGTCAAAGTCTCTGATGATGTACGACAGGGCGGCTTCAGAAACGTCTCCGTTCATGGAAAGTAAATGATAGAAGCCTTTATACCCTTCCGTATATTCCGGCGCTTCTTCTTTCGGCAGCGCGTGATGAAATTCCATCGCGATTTTTGAAGCGTTGACCATTTTGTTTTTCGCCGTTCCCGGGTGGACGCTTTTTCCGTAACAAGTAAGCTTTGCGGCGGCTGCGTTAAAGCTTTCATATTGCAGTTCGCCGAGGGGGCCTCCGTCTATCGTGTAGGCGAATGCGGCGTTGAAGCGGCCGACATCGAATTTGTGAGGGCCTCTGCCGATTTCTTCATCGGGCGTAAACGCGACCCGGATCGTTCCGTGTTTGATGTCCGGATGTTTGATCAAGTACGCCATTGCCGTCATGATTTCGGCAATGCCCGCTTTGTTGTCGGCTCCGAGCAGCGTCGTGCCGTCTGTTGTGATCAGCGTCTGGCCTTTATAGCGGGAGAGCTCCGGGAATTGCTCAGGCGACAGGACGACATTGAGTTTGTCATTCAGAACGATATCATGTCCGTCGTAGCTCTCAATAATCTGAGGATTCACATTTTTCCCGGTAAAATCGGTCGCGGTGTCCACGTGAGCCAGAAAACCGACAGTCGGCACGTCTTTATCCGTATTTGCCGGCAGAGTCGCCATGACGTACCCATTGTCATCGACTGTGATGTCTGTCATGCCGATCGACTTTAATTCATCTGCCAGCATGTTGGCCAATGTCAGCTGGCCGGGGGTTGAAGGGCAGTTTTCATTGTTTTCGTCAGACTGTGTATCGACTTTTACATAAGAGGTAAAGCGTTCAATGATTTCATTTTTCATACCGTCATCTCCTTTGTCTTATCTTACCATGCGCGGGGGAGGGATTTCTATTTCACAACCCGTTTGAATCGAGGGCTCTGTGTATTACGCGAATGAAAACAAATTATGAAGAAACGATGACTAAACGATTAAACTTTTTGGAAATGGATGATTGAGGAAGAAAAAACCGATATAATATGGTCAATTCATTCAATAGGGGAGGCTTTCTTCATGGCGATTTTAGTGACAGGCGGAGCGGGTTATATCGGAAGCCACACATGTGTCGAGCTGTTAAACGGCGGCTATGACATCGTGGTTTTGGATAATCTGTCAAATAGTTCACCGGAAGCATTGGAGCGTGTGAAAGACATTACCGGAAAAGGGCTTGTATTTTATGAAGCGGATCTCCTTGACCGTGACGCCGTTCACCGGGTGTTTGCTGAAAATGAGATTGAAGCCGTCATTCATTTTGCGGGATTAAAAGCCGTCGGTGAGTCTGTGGCTGTTCCGCTCCGTTATTATCATAATAATCTGACGGGGACGTTTATTTTATGTGAAGCCATGCAGGCACACGGTGTGAAAAAAATCGTCTTCAGTTCTTCAGCGACGGTTTACGGCGTTCCGGAAACAACGCCGATCACTGAGGATTTTCCATTAAGCGCGACCAATCCTTACGGGCAGACAAAGCTGATGCTGGAACAGATTTTACGCGATCTGCATAAAGCGGATTCTGAATGGAGCATTGCGCTGCTCCGCTACTTTAATCCGTTCGGCGCGCACCCGAGCGGGCGGATCGGAGAAGACCCGAACGGCATCCCGAATAATTTAATGCCGTACGTCGCACAAGTCGCTGTCGGCAAGCTTGAGCAATTGCAGGTGTTCGGCAATGATTATCCGACAAAGGACGGCACCGGCGTGCGGGATTACATCCATGTCGTTGACCTTGCCGAGGGCCACGTCAGAGCGCTTGAGAAGGTGCTGAACACAACGGGCGCCGACGCCTATAATCTCGGCACGGGAAGAGGCTACAGCGTTCTTGAGATGGTCAAGGCGTTTGAAAAAGTATCGGGAAAAGAAGTGCCGTACCGTTTTGCCGCCCGGCGCCCGGGAGACATCGCCGCATGCTTCGCAGACCCGGCAAAAGCAAAGGCTGAATTAGGCTGGGAAGCAAAGCGCGGACTTGAAGAAATGTGCGCCGACTCTTGGAAGTGGCAGTCCTCCAATGTGAACGGGTACCAAAAGGTGTAAAAAGAAAGAGACCTTCAAATGGTGAAGGTCTCTTTTATTACGGTCATTATTTAATTTTCACTTCAACATCGTTGCTGAACTTTAATTTCCAAGTGCCTTTAGAGTATGCGTTTTTATCAACTTCAAAAGCTTTTACGTCAGTAACTTTAATGTTCGGGTTCAAGTCACTTAAAATTTTACTGTTGTCTACTTTTGTTTCTGTTGCATAGCTTGAAGAAGCATCAATATCTGAATCATAGGATGTTCCTTTAGAATCTACTAATTTCGCTCTTGGAATGGAGAAAGAGCTTAACGGCTTGTTTGAAACATTTTTAACTGTGTATTGAACAGCTACGATAACGCCGCCGTCAGATGCTTTTTTCTCGACAAATTGAGAGCCTACTGAATCTCTTTTTTCGACTTTCGTAACAGTAACTTCAGTTTTCTCAGTCTTAACAGTGTCACCGATGTTATACAGTTTTTCCTTGGATTCCGCAGCTTTTGAAGACGCGGTTTTAGATGATGAAGATCCGCCTCCGCCGCCGATGTTTACGAGAATGATAATAACCACTACTGCCAGAAGCAATGTGATAATTTTATGTCTCATAAAAAAGTTTCTCTGATCTTTACCGCAGTTTGGGCATTTTTTAACGCCTTTAGCGATTTCTTTGCCGCATGCCTTACAAGACACCAGGTTGCCTGCCATAATATTTCCTCCTATGTAAACTATTTCTTGAAAACTACATACTATAATGCCTGTAAAATAACCTATAGTCAATAATATTTTGAGAAAAAAAGTATTTTAATGATTTTTTAGTCATGTATTTTAAGGACCTTTTTTAGTATCGGCAGTTCGTTCGAATTTTTTATACGTTTATGGAAAAAAGAGTGGTTGAACATGTTCGTGATTTCCCGTATAATCTTGAAAGATATACAAAAACTGAACATAAAAAACAGTGGTTTTCTAGGGTTCCGCAATGCTGAATTGGTCTGGACCGAGAGAAAACACACAGCAGGTTCCTGCTGTGACACGTTGGGATAAAAGCCCGGGAGTTTCTGCTCTTTTAATGAAGAGTGCTCTCCCGGGCTTTTTTGATTTTATATAAAGGGAGTGTCTGGGATGAAAAAGAGATTGCTGGATGTGCTGATGCTGATTATTGGGGCTTTTATCTTTGCTTTGGCCGTTAATTTATTCGCCATTCCGAATGATCTTGGAGAGGGCGGGGTAACGGGAATCACCCTGATTTTGTACTATGTGTTTGAATGGTCGCCCGGGGTGACGAATATCATTTTGAACGGGATCTTATTGATTATCGGATATAAATTCTTAGACGGAAAAACAACGCTTTATACGATCATTACGGTTGTCGCCAACTCACTGTTTCTGCATCTGACGCATGATTGGCACTCGCCTTCACATGAACTCATTATTAATACTATTTTTGCGGGTGTGTTTGCCGGTGTCGGAATCGGGATCATTATTCGAGTCGGAGGCACGACTGCGGGTTCTGCCATTTTGGCGAGGATTGCGAACAAATATCTCGATTGGAATATCAGCTATGCGCTTTTGTTCTTTGATCTGATTGTCGTCTTCAGTTCTTATTTCATCATCGGTGCAGAAAAAATGATGTTTACCATTGTCATGCTGTACATCGGAACGAAGGTGATGGACTTTATCATTGAAGGCCTGAATACGAAAAAAGCGGTGACGATTATATCTGAGCATAAGCACGAAATCGCCGAACAGGTCAACACGCTTATGGACAGAGGGGTTACGCTGCTGTCGGGTAAAGGAAATTACACGGGGCAGTCGAAAGAAATTTTATATATCGTCATCCAGAAACAAGAGCTTTCCATGCTCAAAAAAATTATTAAAAGCTGTGATACAAAAGCGTTTGTCATTGTTCATGATGTGCGTGACGTCTTTGGTGAAGGCTTCGTCGATATCTCTAAATAAAAAGGATCCCTCTGCCGGCGCGGAGGGTTTTTTTCTTATGCCGGCAGAAGCTGTTATGATCCGTTTCCCGGGAAATAGCCTGAAAGCTGTTTCTTAAAACGAAGTGGATACAATCGGCCGGACGTTTTATACTGAAAATATGATAGAGCGATAGAGAGGAGCGCATATGAACCCGTTATTGGCAATTTACCCGAGGGCTGTGTTGTCTGATAAGTGCTGTACGGCGGAGGATGTCTTTTGCTTTTATGATGAGAAAAGGCGGGTCTATGTCGCCATTCCGAAGGAGGATATCACCCCGAAGGAGAAACTGCTTCTGGAATCACTTTTGACGCCCGCTGAAGAAAAAGGCGATTTTTTTCCGGAGACGGCGGCAGCAAAGAGGTGGCGGCGGTTTCTGCTGGAAGAAGGCCCGGTGCCTGATGTCAAGGAGCCTCGTGTCCGTTTTATCCATTATGACTTATTGGGAGAACGGGATTGGGGGGCATTTACGGAAGCGCTGCGCCATTTCTGGCCGGTTTCATATACAGTTGTCCGGACGGGAAGGGATCAAGGCGTGATTGTGGAGGAAGAAAAGCTGGAAGCGCCAGATTCGGATGACATCGCATCTTTTGTGAAGATTCTCGAAGGCGATTTTTATTTCAGTGTCCGTTTTTTCATCGGAAGGTATTATGGCGCGGGAGAACGTCTGCGCCTTCATTATCGGAGAGAACAGCAATATTGTCAGATTGGCCGGCGTTATCTCCCGCAGCTGAGCACGCTGACCGCGGAAACGGTATTTCCGGCCATGCTCACGGAAGAAAGCAGAGAAAAGCTCTCAGCCTTGCTTCACGAAGAAGCGGTGCTGCTGTTTCAGAAAGAACCGGAGCTGAAGCATACGATTCAGACTTTTATTGAACATAACTCGAACATGTCGCTCACATCGAAAAGACTGCATTTGCACCGCAACAGTCTTCAATATCGGATTGATAAATTTGCGGAACGCTCGGGTATTGATATTAAGACATATCGGGGCGCCCTGCTGGCTTATTTCATTTGTCTGCAGTATGAAAAATCACATTAAATGGGAAATGTGCACGAAGGCAGCGGACTTTTTTTATGAACATTGCCTATATCCGCCGCCGTCTGACGCTGTTACAATCTTATTAAAGAAAGCGTTTGCAAAAAGGGGGAGATGACATGGCGGAACTTCGGCTGGAGCATATTTATAAGTATTACGATCAAAAAGAAGCGGCTGTCGATGATTTTAACCTTCATATTAAAGATAAAGAGTTTATTGTGTTTGTCGGTCCGTCGGGGTGCGGCAAGTCGACAACATTGCGGATGGTTGCCGGGCTGGAAGACATTACGAAGGGCGATTTCTATATCGGTGACACGAGAGTGAATGACATCGCTCCTAAAGACAGGGATATCGCCATGGTGTTTCAAAACTATGCGTTATATCCGCACATGACGGTCTATGATAATATCGCTTTCGGTCTGAAGCTGAGGAAGATGCCGAAACCTGAGATAAAAAAACGGGTCGAGGAAGCGGCGAAAATGCTGGGGCTCACAGAGTATCTGCACCGCAAACCGAAGGCGCTCTCCGGCGGGCAGCGGCAGCGGGTTGCATTAGGCCGGGCGATTGTCAGGGACGCCAAAGTGTTTTTAATGGATGAGCCGCTGTCAAATCTGGACGCAAAGCTTCGGGTGCAGATGCGGGCAGAAATTATTAAGCTGCATCAAAGGCTGCAAACAACCACAATCTATGTGACGCACGACCAAACAGAAGCACTGACGATGGCGACACGCATCGTCGTCATGAAGGACGGAAAAATTCAGCAGATCGGCACGCCGAAAGACGTGTATGAACATCCCGAAAACGTATTTGTCGGCGGGTTTATCGGCTCCCCAGCGATGAACTTTTTCAAAGGAAAGCTGACGGACGGCGCCATTCAGATCGGTTCAGCCGCTCTCAGCGTGCCGGAAGGGAAAATGAAAATGCTCCGGGAAAAAGGGTATGCCGGCAAAGAGGTTATCTTCGGCATCCGCCCGGAAGACATACATGATGAGCTGATTGTGGTAGAATCCTATAAGAATTCATCCATCACAGCTAAAATCAATGTCGCGGAATTGCTCGGGTCAGAAATTATGGTTTATTCCCGGATCGGGGATCAGGATTTTATCGCCCGGATTGACGCCCGCCATGACATACGTGCCGGTGAGGAATTGACCGTCGCTTTCGACATGAATAAAGCTCACTTTTTTGACAGTGAAACAGAAATCAGAATCCGCTCATAACGCAAAGCCGGACAGCTGGATGTCCGGCTTTTTTGATGTAACAATTTATGACGCATAACCGATATAAAAAGTAAATAGAAGACAGAAAGCAGGAAAACGATGAAACGCATGATCATGTGCATGTGCCTTTTGGCTGCCGTGTTTACGCTTGCCGCCTGCTCGGGCCATGAGGCAAGCGCCGAACAAAGCATTCCGAAGGCAGAAGCGCACCACGATAAAAAGTCTGTAAAGCGCCAAATCAAAAAAGAGCCGGATACGTCCGCCTGGGTTCAAACGAAAGGAACGGCAAGACTGCCGATTCTGATGTACCACAGCATTTCTGAGGGAAACAGCCTGCGTGTGCCGAAGGAAGAATTCCGGCAGCATATGAAGTGGCTTCATGATCACGGCTATTATACGATGACTCCTGAAGAGGCCTATCTGATGCTGACGGAGGATAAGGAGCCGCGTGAAAAATGTGTTCTGATCACATTTGATGACGGCTATACCGACAATGTGAAAGCGGCCTATCCTATTTTAAAGAAATACAAGATGAAAGCGACAATCTTTATGATCGGAAACTATATCGGGCATAAGAATCATCTGACTGAGAAGCAGATGAAGGAGATGGCCGCCCACGGCATTTCCATTCAGAGCCATACGATGAACCATCTCGAATTGAACGGGCTCACACCGCAGCAGCAGCGACGTGAAATGAAGGACTCTAAGCGTTTATTTGATCAAATGTTCGGGCAGCGGACGTCTATGATCAGCTACCCAGTCGGACGATATAATAAGGAAACATTAAAAGCCGCCGCCGCGTCAGGCTACCGTATGGCGGTTACGACGGAGCCGGGAGCGGCGTCAAGAGATCAGGGGCTTTACGGGCTTCACCGCGTCCGTGTGTCGCCGGGCATGTCCGGCGCGGCATTCGGCTCTTATATTCAAAATGTGATGAAATAACAGAGCCTCCGCATATGCGGAGGCTTTTTTCAGTTTAATAGAATTGATGAAGCAGCAGAAGGGTGACACTCACGGTAATCGCTCCGCCGATTCTGGTCGACACTTGGGCGAACGGCATAAGCTCAAGCCGTTCAGCGGCGCTCAAGATCGCGACGTCGCCGGTGCCGCCCTGGCCGGAATGGCAGGCATTAATAATTGCCGTCTCAATCGGGTACAAATTCAGCCATTTTCCGGTCAGAAAACCGACGGCCATCATCGTGACGACGATTGATAAAATGGTAATGATGTTGCTGATCGTAAACGCCGCAATCAGCTTGTCCCACGGTGTCATTGAAACGCCGATCGCAAATAAGAGCGGATAGGTCACGGCTGTCGAGAAAAAGCGCGAGACGCCGAAGGCTCCGTTTTCAATCGAAGCCGGCGCCAGCCTGAACAGCTTAATGAGAACGGCAAAGACGAGCATCACGACAGGAGCCGGAAGCTGAAAGAAATCATGCGCCAGCATGCCGACCAAATAGAGGGAAACCGCTAAAATACCGCCCGAAGCGAAAAAGGACAAATCAAACGTTTTATCATTGGCCGGCTGTTCCAATGCGGGAGCGGAATGATCAGACTTATCAACCTTCCCGTTGCCCGTCCATTCCGGTTTGCGTTTCCCGATGACATTCAGCAAACCCGATAACATAATGGCGCACAGGCTGCCGAGCATGATGGACGGCAGCACAAGCGCAAAGGCGTCTCCCTGGGACATCGGCATAATATCGGAGTAGCCGATGGATAAAGGAATCGCGCCTTCACCGACACCCCCCGCCATAATCGGAACGACAATATAAAGCAGTGTGTGCTGAAAGCCGAGCCCGAGCAGCGTCCCGACGCATAAGCCGACGATGGCGGCCGCGATCGAGCCGGCGATCAGCGGAATAAAAATCTTGACGAAAGCTTTGACGAGCGTCTCTCTTTTCATCCCGAGAATACTGCCGACGACGATACCGGCAATAAATAGATAGAGAAAGTTGGAGCTTTCTGTGAATTCTGTTGTTGAAGTAATAATGTCTTTCGGAAGCAAGTGGTAGTAGACGACAGCGGATGGAATAAAGGTTGCGAGAATCGCAGGGCCGCCGATGGAACGCACGATCGGAATCGATTTTCCGATCTGGCCGAAGGTAAATCCGAAAAAACTCATGACGGCAATTGATGTCAGAATGTCGCTTTTTACATCACGGCTCATGACAAACACCGTAATAAGCAAGAAAAGCAGGATATAGATAGGATGAGGAATAATGCCGATTCTTATATTCATTGCTCTGGCAAACCAGTTATCAGTCCGTTCCTGTTTTTGGATTGAATCCGTTTGCAATTTTGGTTGAAGTTCTCCCATGCTTGTTCCCCCAGTCGTTATGTAGTGAAAAAATATCCCCATTTAAAGTATACTAAAAAATTTAAATTGTTCATATATTATGAATTTACTAGAGGACATGCTTTCTTCACATTTTCTTTCTCAAAATGGCGATTTGGCGGGATTTTTCACCGAGAAAAGCATTTTGTTCGCCACACGAATAAAAAAGAGGTACGATATCAAAGGGACAAATATCCTAGGTGCTGACATAAAATCTCTACAAATCCGACAATAATCGGTCACAATTTCAGCCTTATTTTAGGTATATTGATCTTTTTTTTTAGGCTGAATCGTTGTAAAGTAATGATATTGAATCATTTCTATGACAGCCGCTGTCCCCCAGGGTGTACAGGCTGATATTTCAATAGTTTTGACGAATTTGTGAAACATTGAGCAAATATATCATTTTTTGTGAAATACCGAGCAATGATTTTGCTATGTTTGTGAAATGTTGAGCAATTTACCAGATTGGAGGAAAAACATCATGAGTGAGTTGGTATTAGCCCGCATTCAATTTGCATCTACAACATTGTTTCACTTCTTGTTTGTGCCTTTGTCTATCGGGCTTGTGTTTATGGTTGCTTTGATGGAGACGCTTTATGTTGTCAAAAAACAAGAGACCTATCTCAAAATGGCTAAATTTTGGGGGCATCTCTTTTTAATTAACTTCGCTGTCGGCGTCGTCACAGGGATTCTTCAGGAATTCCAGTTCGGATTGAACTGGTCTGATTATTCCCGTTTTGTCGGAGATGTATTTGGAGCTCCGCTTGCGGTTGAAGCGCTTTTGGCGTTTTTTATGGAGTCTATTTTTATCGGATTATGGATTTTCGGCTGGGACCGTTTATCTAAAAAAGTGCATTTGCTTTGCATTTGGCTTGTGTCCTTCGGAACGATTATGTCATCTTTCTGGATTTTGACGGCAAACTCATTCATGCAGGAGCCGGTCGGCTTTGCGATTAAAAACGGCCGCGCGGAAATGAATGATTTCGGGGCGCTTTTGACAAACCCTCAGCTTTGGGTTGAATTTCCTCACGTCATTTTCGGGGCGCTTGCGACGGGTGCTTTCTTTATCGCCGGTGTCAGCGCATTTAAATTATTGAAGAAAAAAGAAGTGCCTTTCTTCCATAAATCTTTCAAGCTTTCGATGATTGTCGGTCTGATCGCCGGTATCGGCGTTGCGTTCAGCGGACATATGCAGGCTGAGCATTTAATGGAATCGCAGCCGATGAAAATGGCTGCCAGTGAAGCGCTTTGGGATGACAGCGGTGATCCTGCCGCGTGGACGGCTTTTGCGAATATTGATACGAATAAAGAAAAAAACACATCAGAAATTTCAATTCCTTACGCACTGAGCTACTTGGCTTACCAGAAGTTCAGCGGCAGTGTGAAAGGGATGAAAACACTTCAAAAAGAATACGAAAAAACGTACGGAAAAGGCGACTATATCCCGCCTGTTAAAACGACGTTCTGGAGTTTCCGCATTATGGCGGGAGCGGGCGCGCTTATGATTTTTGCCGCGATTGCCGGCTTTATTCTGAACCGCCGCAAAAAGCTTCATACGAGCAAGTGGTATTTACGGGGCATGATCGCGCTGATCGCATTCCCGTTCATTGCGAACTCTGCCGGTTGGATTATGACTGAAATCGGCCGCCAGCCGTGGACGGTCATGGGGCAAATGACGACCGCACAATCCGTTTCGCCTAACGTAACGACGGGATCTCTGCTGTTTTCAATTATCGGCTTCGGCGTCATGTACTTGATTTTAGGCGCGCTGCTTGTCTTCCTATTCGTTCGTGAAATTAAAAAAGGTGCGGACCATGATGATCACAAGGATGTTCCTGTATCAACGGATCCGTTCAGTCAGGAGGTCTACCATGGGGTCACTTCATGATCTTTGGTTTATACTCGTTTCAGTTTTGTTTGTCGGATTTTTCTTTTTAGAAGGTTTTGATTTCGGTGTCGGCATTTCGACCCGATTTCTTGGCCATAATGAATTAGAACGCAGAGTGCTGATTAACACCATCGGCCCGTTCTGGGATGCGAATGAGGTATGGCTGCTGACAGGTACGGGAGCGATCTTCGCGGCATTCCCGAACTGGTATGCGACGATGCTGAGCGGATATTATATTCCGTTTATCATCATCCTTCTTGCTTTAATGGGACGCGGCGTGGCGTTTGAATTCCGCGGAAAAGTGAATCATTTAAAATGGGTCAAAACATGGGACTGGGTGATTTTCTTCGGCAGCCTTATCCCGCCGTTTGTATTCGGCCTTATCTTCACAAGCTTGTTCCGCGGCATGCCGATTGACGGCCATATGAATATGCATGCGGGTTTTTCAGATATTGTGAACGTGTATTCCGTCCTTGGCGGAGCAGCCGTCACCCTTCTTTCATTCCTGCACGGTTTAATGTTTATCACCCTGCGCACGATCGGTGATTTACAAGAGCGTGCGAGAAAAATGGCAAAACGCGTAATCGGTGTTATCTTTCTTGTTGTACTTGCTTTCTTTGCGATGTCTGCATACGATACGGACATGTTTACACGCCGGGCAAACATCACGATTCCGGTATTCGTGCTGATTGTCATCTGCAACGTTCTTGCTGTTGTGTTCATGAGCAAGAAAAAAGACGGCTGGGCATTCGGTATGACCGGCGCGGGTCTTGCTTTGACAGTTGCGATGATTTTTATCTCTCTGTTCCCGCGCGTCATGGTCAGCTCGCTGAAAAGCGCGTATGACTTAACAGTAGCTAACGCGTCTTCCGGTGATTATTCACTTAAGGTCATGACAATTGCCGCACTGACTCTGCTGCCGTTTGTCATCGGCAGTCAGATCTGGAGCTATTATGTCTTCCGGAAACGCGTCAGCCATAAGGAGCCTATGACTTATTAATGGGAAAAGACCTGTTTCTTTATAAAGGAATGAAGCGGATTCTTGCGATCATTACGGGATTAACGATTATACAAACGGCCGCCATCATCTTGCAGGCGGAATGGCTGAGCCAGGCGGTAACCGGATTATTTAACGGGAAGCGGATTGCTTCTCTTTATCCGGTTATCGGCTTTTTCCTGCTTGCGTTTTTGATCCGGCATGCGGTGACAGCGGTCCGGCAGAAAATCGTGTACCAATATGCCGCGCAAACCGGCGCGGACTTAAGAAAAAGATTTCTTGAGCAATTGTTCCGTCTCGGCCCCCGCTTTGTGAAAAAAGAGGGGACAGGCCGGATGGTGACGCTGGCGATGGAAGGCATCAGCCAGTTCCGCCGTTATTTAGAGCTGTTTCTGCCGAAAATGGTCAGCATGGCGATTGTGCCGGCGGCCGTTGTTATTTACGTGTTTTTTCAGGATAAAACATCGGCATTGATTCTGATTCTTGCGCTTCCGATTTTGATTGTATTTATGATTCTGCTCGGACTTGTCGCACAGAAAAAAGCCGATCGCCAATGGAAGTCCTATCAGACGCTTTCCAATCATTTCGTGGATTCGCTCCGCGGACTGGAGACATTGCGGTTTTTAGGATTAAGCAAATCACACAGTGAAAACATCTTTCATGTCAGTGAGAGATACCGCAAGGCGACGATGAGCACGCTCCGGGTCGCGTTTTTATCTTCATTCGCCCTGGATTTCTTTACGATGCTGTCGGTGGCGACAGTGGCGGTGTTTCTCGGCTTGCGGCTGATAGACGGACAAATTCTGCTCGGGCCGGCATTGACCGCGCTCATTCTCGCGCCTGAATATTTTCTCCCGGTCCGCGAAGTGGGAAATGATTACCACGCGACGTTAAACGGGCAGGAGGCGGGGAAAACCATTCAAGCGATTTTGGCGCAGCCCGGTTTTAAAGAAGAAAAGCCGCTCGAACTTGATACGTGGACTGACCGGGATGAATTACAGCTTACGCGTTTGTCCGTCCGGGAATCGATGTCTGAATTTCATCTGTCCTTTAAAGGGAAGAAGAAAATCGGAATTATCGGGGAAAGCGGTGCGGGAAAATCGACACTCATTGATGTGCTGGGCGGCTTTTTAGAGCCTGCGTCCGGTGAGATCAAGGTAAACGGTGAATCCCGCTCGCATCTGCAGTCGGACGGCTGGCAGAAGCAGCTGCTCTATATTCCGCAGCACCCGTATATTTTTGATGACACGCTTTTGAATAATATCCGGTTTTATCATCCTGATGCTTCGCGTGAGGAAACGGCGCAGGCCGCTAGATCGGCGGGTCTTTCCGAACTGATCCGTGATCTGCCCGGCGGTCTTGACGGCCGGATCGGCGAGGGCGGACGGGCGCTCAGCGGAGGGCAGGCTCAGCGTGTCGCGCTGGCCAGAGCCTTCTTAGGAAACCGGCCGATTCTCCTTTTGGATGAGCCGACCGCTCACCTTGATATTGAAACAGAATATGAAATAAAAGAAACGATGAAAGACCTGTTTGAAAACAAACTTGTTTTTCTGGCCACTCACCGTCTTCACTGGATGCTTGAGATGGACGAAATTATCGTGCTTGATGACGGCGCGGTGGCGGAAATCGGCACCCACGACGAATTGATGGCGAAACAAGGCGTATACGCCAAACTTGTAAAGGCGCAACTGGGGGAAAGAACATGAGAAAAGAAGAATGGATTCTGCCGTATATGAAGCAAAATGCCCGTTTGTTTGTTCTTGTGATTTTTTTAGGCGCGGTGACGATTTTTTCGGCGGCCTTTCTCATGTTCACTTCCGGTTTTTTGATCTCTAAGTCGGCGGCTAGGCCTGAGAATATCCTGCTGGTGTACGTTCCGATTGTAGCCGTGCGGACCTTCGGGATTGCCCGTTCAGTCTCACGGTACGCCGAGCGTCTGACGGGGCACCATATCATTTTGAAAATCGTGTCCGACATGAGGGTGCGGCTTTACAATATGCTGGAGCCGGCCTCGCTCATGCTTTCATCCCGTTTTCGGACGGGCGACATGCTCGGCATTTTGGCTGAGGATATTGAGCATTTGCAGGATGCGTTTTTAAAAACGATTTTCCCTGCGGTTTCCGCTTTGCTGCTGTATGCGGCATCCGTTATCGGACTCGGCTTTTTTTCCTGGCCGTTTGCCGCTTTTGCGGCGATTTATCTGTTTATATTGGTTGTATTGTTTCCGGTTGTGTCGCTTCTTGTGACGAGAGCGAAAAACATGAGGCTGAAAAGCGGCCGGAATACGCTCTACAGCCGGCTGACAGATGCCGTGCTCGGCGTGAGCGACTGGATGTTCTCGGGACGCCAGGCGGCCTTTATTTCCTCTTATGAAGAGAAAGAGAAGGCATGGTTTGATCTTGAAAGCAAACGTCAGCGGTTTACGAGATGGCGTGATCTCGCCGCGCAATGTCTTGTCGGCGGCTTCATATTGATCATGCTGTTCTGGACGGCGGGTCAGTATGCGGACGGCAGCATCGCCAACACGATGATCGCGGCCTTTGTGCTTGTCGTATTTCCATTGACGGAGGCGTTTCTGCCCCTTTCGGATGCGCTGACGGAAGTGCCTTCTTATCAGGATTCCATCAAAAGAATGAGTCAGGCGGCTCCGGAGCTGCGAAGTCGTGAGGTGAAGCAGACGGATGAGAAACTGGATGTATCGGATGTGACACTTACATTTGATAACGTGACGTTTTCTTATGATCAGCACAGTCATGTGCTTGACCGTTTTTCCTTCACTCTCCGCCAAGGTGAAAAAATGGCGCTGCTCGGCAGGAGCGGCTCCGGTAAGTCGACCTCTCTCGCTTTAATTGAAGGCGCCTTAGTTCCCGATTCGGGCAAAGTGATGCTGAACGGGCTGGAAACTGCGGCCGTGCAGGAGCAGATTTCCTCAGCGGTGGCCGTTTTGAATCAGAAACCTCATCTCTTTAACACGAGCATTATGAACAATATCCGGCTCGGAAACGGCAAGGCGAGTGATGAAGATGTTAAGCGTGCGGCTCGGCAAGTGAAGCTGCATGATTATATTGAATCATTGCCTGACGGATATGAAACGTCCGTGCAGGAGACGGGGATTCGTTTCTCAGGCGGGGAACGGCAGCGGATCGCGCTTGCCCGTATTCTGCTCCAAGACACGCCGGTCATTATCCTTGATGAACCGACGGTCGGCCTTGATGCGGTCACTGAACGAGAATTGCTTGATACGATTTTTGATGTCTTTAAAGAGAAAACGATCCTCTGGATTACACACCATTTAGCGGGTGTGGAAACAGCTGATAAAATCGTCTTTTTAGAAAATGGAAAAGCAGAAATGGAAGGAACTCATCAAGAGCTGCTTGCAGAAAACGAACGGTACCGGAAGCTTTACCGTCTTGATGTTCCAATCAGAACATAAACAGCCGCAAACAAGCGGCTGTTTTTTTTGTGCGGTTTAAAATCTCTTCTTGTTTGGAATATAAATAGGAGACAGAAGAGGAGGTACAGAGATGAATATAATGGATTGGACGGAACAGGATGTGAAAGATACGCTGCCGAAGCGGGAGGCAGACAGCCATAAGGGGACGTTCGGGACGGCGTTATTGCTGGCCGGCAGCGAAGACATGCCGGGAGCTGCCCTTCTGGCCGGATTGGGCGCGATGAGAAGCGGTGTCGGCAAGCTCGTCATCGGTACATCGGCAGGCGTCATCCCGCTTATCGTCCCGGTGCTGCCGGAAGCGACGTACTGGCGTGACGGCTGGAAAAAAGCCGCGGCGGGCCAGCCCGGGGAAACCATCCGGGCCGCTGCCATCGGACCGGGCCTTCCCCAAACAGACGAAGTGCAGCAGGCGGCTGATCAGCTGCTTTCTGCCGATTATCCCGTCATACTGGACGCGGGCGCCATTACGAAAAGAACCTATCCAAAGAGGAAAGCCCCCGTGATCTTGACGCCTCATCCCGGCGAATTTTCCAGAATGACAGGCCTTCCGATTCAAGAGATTCAGCAGAACAGAGCGGGATATGCCGCGGAATGGGCGGAGCGGCTTCACGCCACGATTGTCCTGAAAGGAAACGAAACCATTATCGCTTTTCCCGACGGGGAATGCCGCAGGAATACAACAGGAAACGGCGCGCTTGCAAAAGGCGGGACCGGCGACACGCTGACGGGAATGATTCTCGGCATGCTGTGCTGTCATCAAGACCCGAAGCATGCCGTATTGAACGCCGTCCGCCTTCACGGTGAATGTGCGGAGTTATGGACGAAAGAGCGCTCCGCCCATACCTTATTGGCGCACGAACTTTCTGAACTGCTGCCGCGTGTATGGAAGGAATATGAATAAAGAAAAGGCGTCTTCATAGAGAAGGCGCCTCTTGTTGTTTTACCCTTGATTTCATCAGGACATAATACAGCAGCGACGGAACGGCCAGGCCGATGACCCAGGCAATGTCGCCTCCGCCGAATATTTCAGCGAGCGGCCCGATGTAAAAGGATGTATTGATGAATGGGATTTCTAATATAATCGACAAAACGAAGGCGGCCGCTGTAATCCAATTGACCCTGCCGTATTGTCCGTTGACGTCAAACATCGATTTGACGTGGTATTTTCCGCGGCGGATAAAATAGTAATCCACGAGGTTGATCGCCGTCCAGGGAATTAAGAAATAACTGATGAAAAAGATGAAATTTAAAAACAGTTCCATGAAATTGCTTTGGCCCAAGAGACTTAATACAGTACCTGCTGCCGTCACACAAAGGATCATTACCACTCTCGTTTTCGGCGTCACCTTCAGTTTTAAAAACGGCTCCAAGGTAGTCGTGGTTGACATAAAGGCTCCGTATAAATTAAAGACGTTGATCGCCATTTGCCCGAACAGGACGATGATCAGCATAATAAAGGAAAACGGACCGAACAATCGGACAATCTCATTTCCCGCATTAGCGGTAAATTCCGGGAGCGCCGTCGTCAAAATGGCGCCGAGAAGCATCATCCAGATGGAACTGACTGACGTACCTGCGTAGCTGTACCAAAAGGTATGCGATGCCGGTGTTTTGACCGGCAGATAACGGGAATAATCTGCGACATATGGCGCATATGCCAGCTGCCATGTGGCCACCGCGCTGACCGCCACTAGAAAAACAGGCAGGTCTAATGAGCCGGGCACCCAGCTTCCTGAAGGAATCGGCAGTTGAAAAATAAGAATCGTTGCAGCAAAAAAAACGGCAAAGGAGGTCCAAGAGAGGATTTTCTGCATTTTGTGAATCAGATCATGACCGTAGATCGTGAGTAAAAAACAGATGGCGCTTAAGCCGATAATACACCATGAAGCCGGAATCGGTACAAAGCTGCTCAGTGTACCGGCTGCGAGAATCGTACTGCTCGCAAAGAAGCCCAGGTAGATAAACATGACCAAAAAGAGGGGCAGAATCGCTCCGATCACGCCGAATTGCGCGCGGCTTTGAATCATTTGCGGAATTCCGAGCTGAGGTCCTTGTGCGGAATGAGACGCCATAAAGATTGCGCCGATAAAGGTCCCGATAATAATGGCGGCGATACTCCAAAAGAGATCGAGTCCCATTGTAACGGGCAGTGTGCCTGTGACTAACGTCGTAATATGCATATTAGCCCCGAACCAGACGGGGAATAAATCTTTAGCCTTTCCGTGTCTTTCGTCATGCGGAATATGTTCAATCGTTCGCCTTTCTACTTTCAATAGATAATCTCCTCCGTATGTTCTTCTTTAACATAAAGACATAGCTTAACAGATTGACCTGCCGTTTACAAATTCCAGCATGCAGGAAAAACATTGTAAAGCCTCGTTGACAGCCGTTCAAAAGTTTTTTTGAAAAACGGAACAAACACTGCCGCCAAAACGATTTGCCAGGGTTTAAAAGGCATGGATATGCTTACGGACTAATATGTATTAAGGAGAAATGTGTCAATCTTTTGACGAATGGAGCCATTATTCGTTAAGCTGGAAGAATAGTTTACTTTGTGTAAATTTCATTAATGAAAAGGGGATTGATAATATGTGTACAAGTCTTACATTGAAAACGACAGACGGTAATCACCTATTGGCGCGAACGATGGATTTTGCATATCAGCTCGGTACGGACATCGTGCTTTACCCTCGTCAGTACAGCTGGAAAAGCGAAGCTGACGGCAGGATGCATAAGACGAAATACGCATTTATCGGCATGGGGAGAAATCTCGGCAATGTTCTGTTTGCCGACGGCGTAAATGAAAAAGGGCTGTCGTGTGCGACGCTGTATTTTCCGGGCTTTGCGGGATACGAGAAAGCGGAACGGGAGGGCACCTGTCACATCGCTCCTCATGAGTTTGTCACCTGGGCCTTATCAAACTGTGAATCTCTTGAAGACATAAAGGAAAAGCTCTCAATGCTGACGATTGTAGAGAAGAAGTTAATGTTATTGGATACGGTGCTGCCTCTTCATTGGATTTTATCAGACCGCACGGGCGGCTGCATTGTCATCGAGCCGACACCGGAGGGAATGAAAGTATATGACAACAAACCCGGAGTGATGACCAACAGTCCGGAATTTCCTTGGCATGTGACCAATCTGCGCCATTATATCGGAATCAGGCCGCAGCAGTCAGAAAGCAAAACATTGGGCGGAATGACATTAACCGCTTTCGGCCAAGGATCTGGAACGATCGGGCTTCCCGGTGATTACACGCCGCCATCCCGATTTATCAGAGCCGCTTATCTGAAAGAGCATTTAGAGCCTGCCGCTCATGAAACGGATGGCGTTACGGCCGCTTTTCACGTGCTGTCCAATGTGAATATTCCAAAAGGCGCGGTGATCACAGAGGAGAATGAAATTGATTATACGCAGTATACGTCGGTCATGTGCTGTGACACCGGGAACTACTACTTTCATCTGTACGACAACCGGCAGATTCACAAAGTAAGTTTATTCCATGAAGATCTTGACCGTCCGGAGCCGAAAGTATTTGCGGCCGCGGCGGAGCAGAATATACAGGAGCTGAATTAGCTCAAAAAAAAACAGGACGCGATTGTCCTGTTTTTTTATTTAATACGGATCAGACGGATGGCTTTCCTGTTCAGCCTGTTTTGCGGCTTGTGCTGTATCAGTAGTGCCGATCGGCCCGCCGCTGTTGCTTTCGGCGGCTTTCTTCAGCCCTTCCGCCACACGTTTTCCGTAGTCCGGATCTGCTTTTGTGAAATTCTCAATCATTTGATCCTGAATGTCTTTGCGGCAGGAAGAAAGCGTATTGACCAGGTTTGTGATCAATTCGTTCCGTTCAAATTCTGAAAATCTGCGGTATGTTTCTCCGGCCTGGCCGAAGTTATTCGACCGGTCGATCGCCTCCCGCTTCACATCGCCTTCGACATGAGGTGTATGGTCTTTCCCATCCTGCTTTGCTTCGTTGAGTCCTCCCATAATGGACGGCTCATAGTTGACGTGCGGGTTTTGTCCTTCTGCCCGATCGACCCGATACTGCATTTGCCCGCCTTCCTGGTTGGTGGCGACATGCTTTTTCGGCGAGTTGATCGGAAGCTGCAGGTAGTTTGCGCCGACGCGGTACCGCTGGGTATCTGAATAGGAGAATGTCCGCCCCTGAAGTAATTTGTCATCCGAAAAATCAAGGCCGTCCACAAGCACGCCCGTTCCGAATGACGCTTGTTCCACCTCGGCATGGTAGTTTTCCGGGTTTTTGTTCAGAACCAATTTACCGATCGGCTTCCAAGGGAAATCGTCTTTATACCACAGCTTGGTCGGATCAAGCGGATCAAAATCCAGCTCGGGGTGTTCGTCATCAGTCATGATTTGCGCATACACTTCCCATTCAGGGTAATCGCCTTTTTCAATCGCTTCATACAAATCCTGTGTCGCATGGTTAAAGTTTTTCCCCTGAATCTCTTCCGCTTCCTTCTGTGTCAGGTTGCGGATGCCCTGTTTCGGTTCAAAGTGATATTTGACGAGCACGGCTTTTCCTTCTTCATTGACCCATTTGTAGGCATGGACGCCTGAGCCCTGCATCTGCCGGTAGTTGGCCGGGATGCCCCACGGCGAAAACAAGAAAGTGATCATATGAGTCGCTTCCGGTGATTGGGAAATGAAGTCGAAAATACGCTCGCCGTCCTGAATGTTCGTAACGGGATCAGGCTGAAATGCGTGCACAAGATCCGGGAACTTCAGCGGATCACGGATAAAAAAGATTTTCAAGTTGTTGCCGACCAGATCCCAGTTGCCGTCTTCGGTATAAAGCTTAACGGCAAACCCCCGGGGATCACGCAATGTTTCCGGGGAATGCTTTCCATGGTTGACGGTAGAAAACCGCACAAACGCCGGAGTTTTCGTTCCTTTCTTTTGAAACACTTTCGCTCTTGTGTATGTAGAAATCTCCTCGTCTCCAAAACTTCCGTACGCCTCAAAGTATCCGTGTGCCCCGGCGCCGCGCGCGTGAACGACGCGCTCGGGAATTCGTTCGCGGTCAAAGTGGCTGATTTTCTCCAAAAAATCATAATTCTCCAATGTCGTCGGTCCTCTATTGCCGACTGTCCTGACATTCTGGTTGTCAGTGACCGGATGGCCCTGCCGGTTTGTCAGCGTGTCTTCTGACTCGCCTTTACCGGTCGTTTTACTGGAAAGCGTTTCTTCGCTGTTTTTGTTATTTTCCATTGTTGAACCCTCCTTTTTGAACGGTAACAATATGCCCAGCAGAGCCGTTTCTTAAAACCGATTTTCAAAAGAAGCAGTTATTCCGCGATCGGCGTCAAGGACCCGTCGTTCCATATTTCGCCTTTGTTCAGCGTCCAGCTGTTTTGATAAAGGCTTTGCGCGCCTTGATTGGCCGCCGGACTTAATTGTTCATCCCATGTCAAAAAGTACGTTGTCTCGGGATACTTTTGCCTGATCGCATTGATAAAAGCAGCATAATCAAAGCTTCCGATATTACCGGACGGACCGGTTTCGGCAAAGGCAAACGGTTTTTTCAGAGACAGCATTTCATCATAGCCTGATATCGCATACGGATCAGTGAAGTAAGCGTCCAGACCGGTAATATCCACAAAAGATGAGCCTGGGTAAAAGTCTGTCTTAAAGTCTCTGTTGTCATCCGGCGAATACACCCACAAAAGGTTATCCAATCCTCTTGTCTCTGTCATATAGCGGTATATCTTCTTGTAAAGCTCTTTGTACAGCGAGATTCTTTCATTGTCTTTTTGGTTGTAGCCTGTCAGCCCCCACCAGAACCACTCGCCGTTCATTTCATGCAGCGGTCTGAACAGAACGGTGACGCCTTGATTTTTCAGCTGAGTAAGGCCGTCGGCGATTTTGCTGAGCAGCGCCTCAAGCCGTTTTCCTTCAACAGTTGAAGGGTTCAGGATGTTTTTGTACTGGCTGTTTGAGATGGCCGTTTTATAGTTTCCGGATGGAAAAGCCGGATTTGCGAGATGCAGGCTGACCTGAGGGAGGCCGCCGCTTTTCCAGTATGAGATTAAGCTGCTGTTGCAGCTGTAATCGATAGAATCGGTGATATCCGCTGTTTCAAGCCATCCTCTCCCATAGTCACAGCCGTAGATGGCGGGAGACTGTCCCGTCGCGTTTTTCAAGCGGTTTTCCTCTGTCATTGAAAAAGTGACATCGCTATACCCGCCGAACGCCCCGGACATGACCCTGTTTTCTGAACGGTTGGGCAGGTGCGCCAGCCAGTTCATGATATCTTTTGTCGTCTGCTGGGCATTTGGGTTGACGGGATAAACGGTGTGAGCCGATATCGGACTGGCGGCTCCTAAGAGTAATAAAACGATAGACAGGCAGACTGCTAACTTTTTGAGCATATAAAAGACCTCCTGATTTTTAGGATGATGAAGGATGTGAAACGATAACCTCACAATCTCCTTCTATAACAAAATCTCCGGAATCCGCCGGCACGATAAAGTGATCGCCTTTGTGAATGGGACATCCATCCAGTTCTCCGCGTCCTTTCATGACGCTTGCGAGTAAATACCGGCCGGGTGCGGGAAATGATGCTTTTCCGCTCACATCCCATTGATAAACTGAAAAGAAAGGTGTTTCTGCGAGTGTTGTAATAAGAGCATCTCCGATCTGATGCTTTGTGCTTTTTACATTTTCATCGGTATGGGGAATGTCTGTTACGTCAATTGCTTTCTGAAGATGAAGCTCGCGTTTATTCCCGTTCCCATCCGTCCGGTCATAGTCGTAAAGCCGGTAGGTGGCATCAGAGCTTTGCTGGATTTCAAGAACGAGCGTACCTTCACATAAAGCGTGCAGTGTGCCGCTCGGGACATAGAAAAAGTCGCCGGGCTTAATGGGGATGCGGCGGAGCAGGTGATCCCACTCGTTTCGTTCAATGAGCCGAACGAAGTCTTCTCTCGTTTGGGCGCGATGCCCTAAAATGAGCTCCGCGTCTTTTTTGCAGTCCAACACGTACCAGCATTCCGTTTTTCCGAGTTCTCCGTTTTCATGCCGATGTGCATATGCGTCATCCGGATGAACCTGCACGGATAAGTCCATATTTGCGTCAAGAATTTTTGTGAGCAGGGGAAAGGCGTCCTCTTTCGGATGTCCGAACAGGTCAGGGTGTTCATTCCAGAGACGGTGTAATGATGTTCCGGGAAAAGGCCCGTTCCGCACAATGGAAGTACCGTGCGGATGAGCTGAAATCGCCCAGCACTCTCCCGTCCGCTCAGAAGGAATCTCATACCCGAATGTATCGCGCAGCTTCGTCCCGCCCCATAATCTTTCTTTAAAAACCGGTTCCAAAAATAAGAGTTTCGTCATTTTCCCGCCTCCCGGTTTGCCGCTTCTAAGGCCTGCTCCGCCAATACGAGCGAACCGGCCGCGCCGGAGTGAATCCCTAATTGAGGGGGAACGATGTATTTTTCAATATCAGGGAGATCAATATATTGATTCAGCCGCTTTTTCACGTGCTGACGGATAGAAGAGAACAGCTGCCGCTGCTTCATGACGCCTCCGCCGAGAATGATCTTTTCCGGCGAAAGTATGAGAATGTACTGCACAAGCGCTTCGGCAATATAATAGCCCTCAAGCTCCCACACTTCCTGCTGATCCGTGAGCAAAAATGCTTTTTTCCCCCAGCGTTTCTCAATGGCGGGGCCTGCCGCGAGGCCTTCCAGACAATCTGTATGGTATGGGCAATTGCCTTTGTAGCCGTCGTCCGGATGTCTTCTGACATAAATGTGGCCCATTTCAGGGTGAGACAGCCCTTGAACAAATCTGCCGTTCATGATGGCGCCCGCGCCGATGCCTGTGCCGACCGTCAAATACAGGCAGCTGTCCGCGTTTTTGGCCGCGCCGAAAGAAGCTTCTCCGAGCGCCGCCGCATTAACGTCGGTGGTGAAGCCTGCGGGAATACCCAGAGCGCTTTTGATCGTTTGAAGAATAGGGCAGTTCCGCCAGGCTGTCTTCGGCGTCGCGGTGATGCACCCGTATGTTTGACTGTCAGGACGGATATCAATCGGCCCGAACGACCCGATGCCGATGGCTTCTATCGGGAAATCTGTAAAGTAACGGATGACCTGTCTGAGTGTGTCATCCGGTTCTCCCGTCGGAAACTCTGCTCTGTCCAGAATGGTGCCGTCTCTTTGTCCGGCGGCACAGACAAATTTCGTGCCGCCGGCTTCAATACCTCCAAGCATGGCCGTCCCTCCTCATCTGTTAAAATCCGTTTTGATCGGAAACGGCTTTGAACCAGCGGCCGCTTTTTTTGACGGTCCGTTCGCCCCCGTTTTCCAGATTGACAGATACAAAGCCGTAACGGTTTTTATAAGCATTTGTCCAAGACCAGTTGTCCATGAAAGTCCACAGGTGATAGCCTTTTACATTTGAACCTTCTCCGATGGCCCGATGCACCCATTTGAGATGTTCCTGGATAAATTCAATCCTGTAATCATCCTGAATGATGCCGTTTTCATCGCGGAAGCGTTCCTCGCCTTCTACTCCCATGCCGTTCTCAGAAATAAAACACTCGATATTTCCGTAATGTTCTCTGAGATTGGTGAGAATGTCGTAGATTCCTTTTTCGTAAATTTCCCACCCGCGGTGAGGGTTCATTTTCCGGCCGGGCATGACATACGGGTCGAAGAAACGCTCAGGCAGGAAAGGGGCATGCGGATTCGGAACATGTTCTTTTGCCTTGACGCGCCTCGGCTGATAGTAGTTCACGCCTAACAGGTCAACCGTATGCTCCTGAATGAGACGGAGATCTTCTTTCTCATAATGCGGCAGAAAGCCTTCCGCCTTGAGAATCTCGACAAGCTCCTCAGGAAATTCGCCCTTTACGGCGGGATCTAAAAATGAGCGGTTGAAAAAGGCGTCGGCAATCCGGGACGCTTTGACATCTTCTGGATGTGAGCTTCTCGGATAAGAAGGCGTCAGATTCAGAATGATTCCGATTTGTCCGTCCTGTTTCAATTCTCTGTAGGCTTTGACAGCCCTTGCATTCGACAGCAGGGTATGGAAACCGGCCTGCACCGCTTCTTGAAAATTAACGTGATTCGGGTAGTGAAAGTCGTATAAATAGCCGCCTTCAATCGGCACAATCGGCTCGTTGTGAGTGAACCATTTTTTCACCTTGTCACCGAATAGCGAAAAGCAGGTTTTGGCGTAATGTTCAAACGCGTCAACGGTGTTCCGGCTGACCCAGCCCCCCTTACGCTGAAGGGCGAGCGGCATGTCAAAGTGAAACAAATTGACAAACGGCTCAATGCGATGGGCAAGCATTTCATCGATGACGTCCTGATAAAACGCGACCGCTTTCTGATTGACCTCGCCAGTTCCGTCCGGAATCAATCTTGACCAGGAAATAGACAGCCGGAAGGAGTTATGGCCGATTTCTTTCATCAGCCGGATATCCTCCTTGTATTGATCGTAAAAACGTGACGTGTCGCCGGGGCCGACGCCGTTAAAAAAACGGCTCGGCTCTTTTTCATACCAGTAATCCCATATGTTTTGGCTTTTTCCGTCTCTGTCAGCGGCGCCTTCTGTTTGGGTGGCGGAGGCGGAAGACCCCCACCAGAATCCTTCCGGAAAACGATATTGAATATTTGATTCAGTCAATTGATTTCTCTCCCTTACTGCGATTTTGATTACATACTCATGCTGTCATCCCGGGCATGCTGCTCGGTCTCAGCTTCTTTTTCCTTTGCCATGTTTAATTTGTCCAGCGCTTTAAGAAACGGGAACCAGATGACAAACACAATACAGAGGTTGACCAGCTGCATGATGCCGCCCATGACGGAATTGGTCGCCATAATCCCGTTAATGAATAGGGGGACGGTCCAAGGCACGGTCACGCCGGTAGGAGGGGGCACGATCCCCGCCGACATGGCCAGGTAGGTGACAAGGGTGACAACCATCGGCGCGATCACCCACGGAATGATAATGATCGGGTTCATCACGATCGGCAAACCGAAAATAACCGGCTCATTGACATTGAAAATGCCTGGCGCGAGACCGAGTTTGGATATCTGTTTCATCTGTTTGCTTTTCATAAAAAGCAAGATGGCGATCACTATGGCCAATGTCATTCCGGTTCCGCCCATTCCGACGGTGTAAATCTCCATAAACGGCTTAGAAATAATATGGGGAATCTCTTTCCCCGCTGTATACGCTGCCAAATTTTCGACCTGTAATGTATTCCAAATCGGGTCCATCACGGAATTGATAATGATTTGTCCGTGAAGTCCGAAAAACCATAAAATCTGAATAAAGAAAACAGCGATTAATGTAGGAATGATGCCGCTTCCAAGTCCGACAAGCGGGGCTTGAACCGTATGATAAATGACATCATGCAGATTGGTGTGAAAGATCTGGGTGACAGCCGCATTGATCAAGAGGAAGACGGTAAGCGTGATAAAAGCCGGAATCAATGCGGCGAACGATTTAGCAACAGCCGGAGGAACACCGGCAGGCATCTTAATCGTTAAGTTTCTCTGAACGATTCTTCTGTAGATTTCACCTGACAAAAACGCGGTCATCATGCCGAGAAACATCCCTTTTGCTCCAAGCCGGTCAACCGGAATGACGCCTGCGACCGCTTTGCCCGTTTCCGGCTCTAAAACGAACGGGGTGAGCAGCAGAAAAGAAACCAATGCGATCGCCCCGCCGAATACGGCCTCCACTTCGTAGCTTTTGGAAAGGTAATAGCCGATCCCGAAGACGACAAAAATGGACATAATCCCCATCGTCGCCGTCGAAGCGCCGCCAAATCCGGATTGAAAGACAGACAGGGCGGAGCTGCTCATGATTTTGTTTAAAAACGGCAGGTTCGTCAGCACGACGAACACCGAACCGAAAATGGTCAGCGGAAACGCCAGCATAAAAGCATCCCGTAAGACTTGCAAGTAGCGGTTATTGTTTAATTTTCCCGCGATCGGAACAAGGAATTGGCTGATTTTCTCAAACACGTCTTCACCCCCGGCTTTTTATAAATTCTTTGATTGAAATAAGTCGAGCATTTCTTTGACGAGCTCTTTCATTGAAAGCGCTGACATTAAGTGATCTTCAGCATGCATAAAAAGCAGAGAGACATCCGTCTTGGCGCCGCCGGCTTCTTTTTGAATCATCTGAAAATGGATGTCGTGCGCTTTCCCCAGTTCTTCTTCAGCCTTTGTCAGAAAGGTGTCTGACTCATCTGTCCGGCCGTCTTTATATGCGCGTATCGATTGAATAATATTGCTGCGGGCATTGCCGCTGTGAAGAATCAGCTGAAAACTTATCTGTTCATCCGTGTACGTTTCCATGCTTATCGCCTCCTTTATTTGTTCTCTATCAAGGCAACGGCCTGTTCGTATGCTTTTTTGCCGTCTCCCATGCCGTAAGCCATCATGTCAATCACATCAACGGTGATGTGAAGCGGGTCCGCATCTTTTTGAAGCTCACCTTTTAAAAAACTCATCTGCGGGCCGATCAGTACGACGTCTGCGTCTTTCATCGCTTCTTTTGCTTTATCCTGTCCGACTGCCCAAATCTCGGCTTCCTCACCGATGGAGCGGGCGTAATTCTGCATTTTCGTAACAAGAAGGCTGGTGGACATGCCTGAGCTGCAGGCTAATAAAATTCTTTTCATGAGGAATCCCTTCTTTCATAAAGTTAAAACGTTTTCATGAATATTATAATCTTTTGAAATTAAATGTCTATACTTTTAAAATATAAAAGTTTTACTTTTCGGATTTTTGACACAAAAAAACCTTTTAAGATTCAACTTAAAAGGTTTTTCATCTCAAGCGAGCCATAACAGCCATAAATAAAGTCCGATCAGGGTGATGAATAACGTCGGAATGGTTAATATCAGACCTGTCTTGAAATACATTCCCCAGGAAATTTTCACGTTTTTCCGGCTCAGAACGTGGAGCCATAACAACGTCGCCAGCGACCCGATCGGCGTAATTTTCGGCCCGAGGTCCGAACCGATAACATTCGCGTAAATCAATGCTTCTCTCATCAGCCCGTGAGTTTCCGTTCCGCTGATGGCTATGGCGTCAATCATCACCGTCGGCAGGTTATTCATAACGGAGGAGAGGATCGCCGCGATAAACCCCATTCCGAGTGTGCCCGCAAACAAACCGTGATCCGCCGCTTTCTGTATAAGCTGAGAAAGAAGATCCGTCAGTCCGGCATTCCGCAAGCCGTACACGACAACATACATGCCGACAGAAAAAAACACGATGGCCCACGGGGCGTCCTTGATGACTTGTTTCGCAGGGACGGCGGGGCTTCGCTGCGCCAGAATGAGAAAAATGACCGCGATGGAGCCGGCAACGAAGGAAACGGGTATCGATAGCAGTTCGCTGACGAAATATCCGATCAATAAAACGGCCAGCACAGCCCACGATAACCGGAAAAGGCGTTCATCCTTAATCGCGGATGCCGGATGTTTCACAAGACCGGTGTCATACCGTTTCGGAATGTTTTTTCTGAAATAGAGATACAGCACCAAAATGCTTGCCGCCAGAGAAAAAAGGTTGGGCACCAGCATGCGTGATGCATATTCAATGTATCCGATATGAAAGTAATCGGCGGATACAATATTGACCAAATTGCTTACAACGAGCGGAAGCGAGGTGGTGTCGGCGATGAATCCTCCGGCGATAATAAAAGGAAAAACCAGCTTTTCAGGTAAATTCAAAGCCCGCACCATCGCCAGTACGATCGGGGTCAAAATGAGCGCCGCTCCGTCATTGGCAAATAGGGCGGAGACAACAGCCCCTAAGACCGACACATAGAGAAACATCCGCAGCCCGCTGCCCTTGGCCGCCATGGCCATATGCAGCGCGGCCCACTCAAAAAAACCGATACTGTCAAGAATCAATGAAATGATAATAATGGCGATAAAGGCAAGTGTCGCATTCCAGACGATTCCCGTCACTTCCGCGATATCGTGCAGGCTGACTGCTCCGGCGATCAAAGCGAGGACCGCCCCGCCGCAGGCAGACCAGCCGATTGATACATGTTTCGGCTGCCATATGACAAACACAAGTGTCAGCACAAAAATCAGCGCTGATAAAACCGCAACTCCCAAGATATATCCCCCTTACCGGCATGTAACAGTGACTTCTTTTTGCCGCAATGTCTGTAAAACTTCGTCCTTTTCATCTATCTGCTGCAGAATCGAGCAAACCAGCGCGTATTCCGGACCGGACGGATGAATGGCATAGTACCGCCACTGACCCTCGCGTCTTTCCCGCACAAGGCCGGCGTTCTTTAACTTCCGCAAGTGCTGGCTGATGCCGGGCTGACTTATATGAAAAATAGCTGTCAGCTCGCAGACACAATATTCCTTATCCTTCAGAAGCTTCAGCATCAAAAGCCTCGTCGGGTCGCTTAGAAGTTTGAGGCACTGGCTGATCCCTTCGGAACTTAAAGCATGATGCCTCCGTTCCATGCGCTCACTCCTTTTTTACACTATTATATAAGCAGATGTTTATATAAGTAAACGACAATATAAAAAAGCCGGCCTTGCACTTTTTGCAAAACCGGCTCATGTTTATTTTTGGAACAGTTTTTTCGCTTCATCCATTGCTAATTTATTTCCCAGTGCTGAATAATCAAGCCAAGGCTGATCGGCAATTTTATAGACGTGGTTTGCTTTCACGGCCTTCAGCCCTTTCCATACAGCGCTTTTTTGCAATTCTTTATAGGCTTGCTGTGACTTGTCGTCTCTGTTAACGACGACGAAAATCGCATCTGCGTTGTAATCAGGCAGCACTTCTTGAGAAATGACTTCATAAGGGCGGGAGGTGTTCATTTCTTTAATGCCGTCAGCCGGTTTCAGCTTCAGATCGTCAAACAGAATCGGTCCCATCGGACGGCGTGTGCTGAAGACGCGAAGCTCTTTTGCGTTCACGCGGATCGCCATGACTTTGGCGTTTTTCCCTAATTCCTTATTCATCATGGATCTGACTTGTTTTGTTTCATCTTCGTAATCTTGAATAAATGTTTTCGCTTCTTTTTCACGATTGACGATTTTTCCGATGTCTTTTAAATGATCGCGCCAAGTGCCTTTATCAAGGTCGAAAACGTGTGTGTTTCCGATTTTCTTGTATTTTGACACATCTTTTCCCGCAAATTCTTTATCAAGATAAATGTTGTCTGGATTCAACTCAAGTAAAGCTTCCATATCCGGGTCTGAGGCAGGTCCGAGTTTTTTCGTGTCTTTCAGCTGATTTTTCACATGAGGGAGAAAATCTTTTAATTCTCCGCCCACGACGGAACCGGCAGGTGTAACGCCGAGAGCCAGCAGATCATTTGTCAGGTGAATGGACATCGAAGCGATTTTATGATCGCCGGATTTCTTTTTTGACTCCGGCTGTGTTGAATCAGATTGGCAGGCAGCCAATAAGAAAATACACATGAAACTGACGAGCGCAATTATTTTTTTCATGGGAATACTCCTTGTTTTATGATTTGATTTTCATGACGAGATAGAGAAAATACGGCGCGCCGATGGCTGCCGCAACCACGCCGGCCGGAATGGCGTTCGGCTGAAACAAAGACCGGCCGATGGTGTCTGCCGCGACAAGAATGACGAGTCCGATTAATCCCGCAATCGGGATAATATGCTGATGCATGGTGCCGACGAGCCGTCTTGCCAAGTGAGGGGCGGCAAAGCCGATAAAGCCGATTCCCCCGGCCATCGCGACGCTCGCGCAGGACAAGCCGACCGCTATGGCGATCAGCATGATCCTTTTTCTCTGCACGTGTGCGCCGAGCCCCGCGGCTGCCTGGTCACCGAGCATTAAAATATTCAAAGAGCGGGCGTTAAGCCATGCAAGCGGTGCGAGAATGCCGATCCAGGGCAATAGCGACCACACGTGAATCCAATCCCTGCCCCAGACGTTTCCCACCAGCCAGCGGGAAGCGAATGTATAAGTTTCTTCATTCAGTCGCAGCGACATAAACAATGTAACGGCGCTGAAGCCCGCGGAAACGGCGATCCCGACTAACAGCATGCGGATCGTTAAAAAACCGTTCAGCCTGTCGTACGTAAGCACTACGATCAGCAGGGCGGCGAGTGTTCCGCCCGCAAACGTAAACAGCGGGATGAACATCGATGCCTGCGCCTCCAGGGAATGAAAGAACGTGATATACATCATCAAACCGAAGGAAGCGCCGGCATGCAGTCCGAGAATGCCCGGATCGGCAAGCGGATTTCGGGATACACCCTGCAAAATAGCGCCCGACACTCCTAAACCGATGCCGGCCAGCATCGTCACCAGAATCCGGGGAAGCCGGTAATCGAATAAAACGGTTGTGCTTTGAAACGTGCCGTATCCGAACAGCGTTTTTCCCACCGTGAGAGGAGAAAGCCGGAATGAGCCCGTATGCAGCCCGATCAGAATAATGCAAACGGCGATGACCAGCAGAATGAGTCCTGCCGCCGCCGCTTTTTTTGTTTCTTTCTGCACTTTCATTTATAAGTCTCTCCCTTCCTTGCGGGCAATATAAAGAAAGAAAGGGACACCGACAAGTGCGACCATAATGCCTATCGCCAATTCCCTCGGGGGACTGACCGTGCGCGAGGCCAGGTCAGCCAAAATCAATAGAATCGCGCCGAGTAACGCGGACATCGGAATAATCAGCCTGTACGTAACGCCGACGATCTTTCGCGCGATATGGGGAATAACCAGCCCGACAAAGCCGATCGCGCCGGCAGCGGAAACAGACACACCGGCAAGAACGACGGCGATCATTAATCCGGCGGCACGCGTCAGAGCCGTGTTCACCCCTAAATTCGCCGCCACGTCATTTCCCATTGAGAGAAGGGTGACGGACCGGCCCATGAATGTCGCAAGAATGATGAAGACCGCAATCACGGGAACAAGGACTTGTAAATGAGTCCACTTGATCCCTGACACCCCGCCGGCGTACCAGAAGGCCAAATCCTGGCTTAAATCGTAATAAATCGCCACACCGGTACTGAGTGAATGTAAAAGAGCGGCCACGACCGCCCCGGCAAGCGTCACTTTTAAAGGTGTCATGCTGCCTTTTCCCGCCGCACTGATAAAGAAAATCAAGCCGGTGCTTGCCAGTGCTCCCAAAAATGACATCACCATCAGCAGGGCGTATGATAAGTGAGGGAAAAAAGCAAAACTGAGCGCAACAACAAACATGGCGCCCGCGTTTACGCCTAAGACTCCCGAATCGGCAAGCGGGTTTCTCGTGACACCCTGCATGAGGGCGCCGGCTGCGGCAAAAGCGGCTCCTGTAACGGCCGCCCCGAGCACCCTCGGAAGACGCAATTCATGAATGATCTGCTGGCCCGTTATATTCGGATTGTAATCAGCAACAGCCGACCAAACCGTATGTAAAGTAATGTCTTTCGCGCCGAATGAGACGGCGAAAAAAATAGATACAAGCAGCCCGATCACCGCGATCAGGAAGAAAACCCCGTTTTTTAAGATGCTGATCAGACGGTTTGCGGACCTGACAGAATCGCTCAAAAATCAATTCACCTACTTTTATGATCATTGTCCGGTATTTATTGAACATGAGAATCATTTTCATTTGAACCATCATATTATACCGAGCCGATTTTCAAAACGCAATAGAGCGTTCAACAATAATGTCCTTTTTTTCTCTCATGTTTATATTGTAAAAAAGAAGTGAAAAACGTGAAAGAGGAAATCGCTATATTAGAAAGGAGGGAGGCAAATGGCGGGAGAACGAAAGCCTTTGCCGATTGAATTTTACCAGAGACCGTCAGTGGAGCTTGCCCCTTTATTGCTCGGCTGTCTCTTGGTGAAGGAGACGGATGAGGGAACGGCTTCAGGTTTTATCGTGGAAACGGAAGCTTATATGGGAGCGGAAGACCGGGCGGCGCACAGCTTCGGCAACCGGCGCACGAAACGGACGGAAATTATGTTCCATGAGGCGGGCCGCATTTATACATACGTCATGCACACTCATACATTAATGAACGTCGTCGCCGCGGACATCGGCATTCCGCAGGCCGTGTTAATCAGGGCGGCGGAGCCTCATGAAGGACAGTTCCTGATGGAGAGCAGGAGACCGGGCAGACCTCCGAGAGAGTGGACAAACGGCCCGGGAAAACTGACGAAGGCGATGGGCATTTCAATGAACGACTACGGCGGCATGATCACGGAACCGCCGCTGTATATTACGGAGGGCTTTACGCCTGAGCATATATCAACAGGCCCGAGAATCGGGATTGACAACAGCGGAGAAGCCCGGGATTATCCGTGGCGCTATTGGGTGACGGGGAACCGGTATGTCTCACGCTGACCATGTTTATAAACGCTGATAACAGGGGAAAGACAAGGTAAAAGAAAGGGGATTCAGACATTGAAAAAATTTTTCAAAACGATTATCAAATGGGCGCCCGTCATCTATCCGATCATCAGAAAAATCATAAAAGAACGGAAGGCATCTAAGCGGAACCGCATGTCCGCATCCCGAACAGCCGGCTGATCCGGCTGTTTTTTTACGGGCTTGGCATCGGATTGCCGCATTGACTTGAAATCCTCCCCATTATAGAATTTACATACATTTACCCCTTCCTCATTCTTTTTGCCCATTTTTCACGTCTGCATCTGATCTGATAGGAGGTTTTTCTCATGCTTCATGGGCGGCTTCGTGAACTTCTGCGCTTGCTTTTAGCTGCTGAAACACCGGTTACAAGCTCAGTCATCGCTGCAAATGTAAAGGTAACGACGCGGACGGTCCGCAATGACATAAAGGAACTGCAAACCATTGTAGAAAAACACGGCGCATCCATTCAATCTGTCAGAGGGAGCGGCTATAAGCTGCTGATCCGGAATGAGCAGCCGTTTAAAAACTGGCTTCAGGACAATTTCCAGCAGAACAGCACCGTGCCGATTTTTCCCGATGAACGGATAGATTACCTTATGAAAAGAATGCTTCTGGCCGACGGCTACCTCAAGCTGGATGACTTGGCGGAAGAACTGTTCATCAGTAAATCCACACTTCAATCTGATTTAAAAGAAGTCAAAAAACGGCTCCGCCCCTATGACATCATTTTGGAAACAAGGCCGAACTACGGCTTTAAGCTGCGCGGCGAAGAGCTCCGCCTCCGTTATTGTATGGCGGAATACTTAGTGGACGACCGCGAGCCTGAGCCTGATCTCCTGAGTGAAAAGGCCGGTATTCTGCCGAAAGACGACATTCATGTGATCCGCACAGCCATTATGAAGCAGGTTCGAAACCATAAGATCCCGCTTTCTTTCTTCGGCCTGAACAATCTCATCATCCATATCGCCATTGCCTGCAAACGTATCCGGACAGAAAACTATGTATCTCTCATTCCGGAAGATCTTCATGATATTAAGCTTGAAACAGAATATCAGTCAGCGGAAGCCATCGTAAAAGAGCTTGAATCGGCGCTTTCGGTCACCTTTCCCGAACAGGAAACCGCCTATATCGCCATTCACCTGCTCGGGACAAAGCGCATGACCCAGTCACAACTGGAAGGAAAAGAGCTTACAAGGCTGATAGACGGGGAAACCAGCCGTTTGACGGAGGCCATGATCGAAGCCATTGAGCGGGAGCTGAAGCTCGGAATCACGGACGACAATGAGCTGAAAGCGGGTCTTGCGCTCCACATCAAGCCGGCGATTAACCGAAACCGGTACGGAATGAACCTGAGAAACCCGATGCTCTCCGCCATAAAGGAAAATTATCCGCTCGCATTTGAAGCGGGAGTGATTGCGGGAATCGTGATCAAGGAGCAAACCGGCATTGATATTCATGAGAATGAGATCGGATATTTGGCGCTTCATTTCGGAGCCGCCATTGAAAGGAGAAAGACGGAACGGCCGCCTAAACGCTGCTTGATTGTCTGTGCGTCCGGCGCCGGCAGCGCACAGCTTTTAAGAGAAAAGCTCCGTTCCCGGTTCGCAAAGCGTCTTGAAATCGTCGGAACGGCTGATTACTGCAGCCTTGACCAGCTTTCCTTTGAGTCGATTGATTTTGTGGTCAGCACAGTGCCGATCAAAAAAGACCTGCCCGTTCCCGTATTAAAGGTTCATACGCTGTTGGGCGGCGGGGATTTTACAAAAATCGACGCCATGCTGGAAGAAAAGCGGGAACAATTGAACTTTCTGAAACCGGAGCTGGTATTTTTGCAGCAGGATCTGGAGACGAAGGAGGACGTCATCCGTTTTCTCGGACAGCAGGTTGCAGCAGCCGGCCTCGCTTCTGATTCTCTGACCGATTCTATTTTTGAAAGGGAAGCGATTTCTCCTACGAGTTTCGGCAATCTTACGGCGATTCCGCACCCGCTCGTTCCGCAGACAGACACGACGTTTTGGGCGGTATGCACGCTGAAGAAGCCGATTGACTGGGCGGATAAGCGTGTCCAATTTGTCTGCCTGCTCTGCGTCGAGAAAGAAAGCAAAGCCGACCTCCAGCATATGTACAAATGGCTCGGCGGCATGTTAGATGATCCGGCCGCGGTAAGCCGTCTCTTAAAATGCACAACCTATCAGGAGGTTTTACGAGTATTCAGAGACAAACGATCAGAGAAAGACCGGGATACACCTTTTTTCCGTTAACAGCGGAAAAAGCCTGAGTAGTTATGAAAGCGATTTCATAATATGATGGTACTAACATCGAGACATACAAAATATCAAACTTTCAGGAGGTCTTTTACATGAATATATTACTCGTTTGTGCAGCAGGGATGTCAACAAGCTTACTCGTCACCAAGATGGAAAAAAGCGCGCAGGAACAAGGAAAAGAATATAAAATCTGGGCGGTGTCAGGCGATTCAGTCAACCAGCATATTGATAAAGCGGACGTATTGCTGCTTGGGCCTCAAGTCCGTTATTTGCTTCCGCAGCTGAAAAAATTGGGTGAATCAAAAGGAGTGCCGGTTGAAGTCATCAATACTGTCCATTACGGCACATGCAACGGAGCGGAGGTTCTGAAATCAGCGGAACAGCTCGGAAACGCATCGTAGAAAGGGGCGGGCCGTGTGAATAAGGTGAACCAGTTTTTAGAAGAGAAAGTCATGCCCATTGCCGGAAAAATTGCCTCCCAGCGGCATCTGCAAGCATTGCGTGACGGGATCATCCTCACCATGCCGCTTATTATCATCGGTTCATTTTTTCTGATCATCGGCAACCTGCCGATTCCGGGATATGCGGATTTCATGGCAAAGACGTTCGGAAGCGCCTGGTCTCAAAAACTGCAATATCCGGTTGATGCGACCTTTGAAATCATGGGTCTTGTCGCCGCTTTCGGAATCGCCTACCGCCTGGCCGAAAAATACGGGGTGGATGCATTATCGGCCGGTGCGATATCTTTGGCGGCGTTTCTCTTGGCAACGCCGTACAAAGTTCCGTTTCTGCCTTCCGGCGCCAAAGAGGAAATCATGGTCGGCGGCGGCATCCCGCTGTCTCTCATGGGAAGCAAAGGGCTGTTTGTCGCGATGATCATCGCCATGCTGTCGACGGAAATTTACCGCCTGATCATCCAGCGGAATTTCGTCTTCAAAATGCCGGACGGCGTGCCTCCTGCGGTCAGCAAATCGTTTATCGCTTTAATTCCCGGTTTTGCCGTCATCTTTCTGATCTGGGGCGCGCGTTTAATTGTCGAAGCGACACCGTTTGAAAGCCTTCATAACATTGTAAGCGTTGTACTGGGGACACCGCTCTCGATTCTTGGGGGAAGTCTCGGCGGAAGCCTGATAGCCGAAGCGGTTCAAATGCTCTTGTGGGCGTGCGGATTACACGGGGCGAACATAGTCGGCGGCGTCATGGCGCCGATCTGGTTCGGAGCGATGGATGCCAACCGGATTGCGTTTCAGGCGGGCGATGCGCTTCCGAATATTTTCACCCAGCAGTTTTTTGAAATCTGGATCAACATCGGCGGAAGCGGCGCGACACTGGCGCTCGTGGTCACCATGTTTCTCCGTTCGCGAAGCAAGCAGATGAAGCAGCTTGGGAAACTCGCCATCGGGCCGGCCGTCTTTAATATTAATGAGCCGATTATTTTCGGAATGCCGATCGTCATGAACCCGATGCTTCTCATTCCGTTCATTATCACACCGCTTGTCACACTGGTCCTTACCTATATCGGCATGAGCACTGGCCTCGTCGCCAAACCTGCCGGCATTGCCGTCCCATGGACGATGCCGCCGATTTTCTCCGGCTATCTTGCCACGGGCGGAAAAATATCAGGGGCTGTCATGCAGGCGATTAATATCATCACAGCCTTTATCGTGTACTATCCGTTCTTCAGAATGTGGGATTCGCAAAAGCTGAAAGAAGAAAACGAACTTGAACAATCGCAGGCGCCAGCCGTACAGGGAGACGAAAAAGCCGTGCTGTAGAGAAAGGGAGTGAAACACATGAATGAAAAAATGGAACAGACCATTTTTCAGATCATCCTGCATGGCGGCAACGGCAGAAGCGCATCAATGGAAGCCATTGCCGCCGCAAAGAGGGGGGACAGAGCCATGGCGGAAGAAAAGCTTCAGGAAGCCGCAAGGGAACTGACGGAAGCCCATCATTATCAGACAGAACTGATCCAAAATGAAGCCGGCGGAGAAAAAACAGACATGACGCTTTTAATGGTGCATGCGCAAGATCATTTAATGAATGCCATGACCGTGAAAGACTTGGCCGCTGAGTTAGTCGAGATTTACGAAAAAGTGAGTCTGCAAGGGGGAGCGAAAATATGACAAAAGGAATTAAAATTGTAACGATCGGCGGAGGTTCAAGCTATACACCGGAGCTTGTGGAAGGCATCATTAAACGCTATGAGGAACTGCCTGTCAGAGAATTATGGCTCGTCGACATTCCCGAAGGCGAGAAAAAACTCAATATCGTCGGCACGCTTGCAAAACGCATGGTCGAAAAAGCGGGTGTTCCGATAGAGATTCACCTGACGCTTGACCGGAGAGAAGCTTTGAAGGATGCGGATTTCGTAACGACTCAATTCCGCGTCGGCCTTCTTGAGGCCCGCGCCAAAGACGAACGGATTCCGCTAAAATACGGTGTAATCGGCCAGGAGACAAACGGTCCGGGCGGTTTATTCAAAGGGCTGCGCACCATCCCGATTATTCTGGAAATCGCGAAAGACATCGAAGAGCTTTGTCCGAATGCATGGCTCGTGAATTTCACAAACCCTGCCGGCATGGTTACCGAGGCCTTGCTCCGCTACTCGAATCTCACAAAAGTCGTCGGCCTCTGCAATGTGCCGATCGGCATTAAAATGGGCGTCGCAAAAGCATTGGACGTGGATGTCAGCCGGATCGAAGTGCAATTTGCCGGGCTGAATCATATGGTCTTCGGATTAGATGTTTTCTTAGACGGCGTCAGCGTGAAAGATCAAGTCATTGAAGCCATGGGAGACCCGAAAAACGCCATGACGATGAAAAATATTTCAGGGGCGGAATGGGAGCCTGAATTCCTGAAGGCGCTCGATCTGATTCCTTGCGGCTACCACCGCTATTATTTCAAAACGAAAGAAATGCTCGAGCATGAAATAGAAGCGTCACAGACGGAGGGCACACGCGCCGAGGTCGTACAGAAGGTTGAGAAAGAACTGTTCGAACTGTACAAAGATCCGAATCTCGCCATTAAACCGCCGCAGCTTGAAAAACGGGGCGGAGCGTACTACAGTGACGCGGCCTGCAACCTGATCAGCTCCATCTATAACGACAAACATGATATCCAGCCCGTCAATACGATCAACAACGGCGCGATCGCCAGCATTCCGAATGACTCAGCGGTCGAAGTGAACTGTGTTATGACGAAAGACGGTCCGAAACCGATCGCCGTCGGTGATCTGCCGGTGTCTGTCCGCGGACTCGTCCAGCAAATCAAATCATTTGAGCGTGTCGCCGCTGAAGCAGCCGTCACGGGAGATTATCAAACGGCGCTACTTGCGATGACGATCAATCCTCTCGTCCCGTCAGACTCCGTGGCAAAGGCCATTCTGGATGAAATGCTTGAGGCCCACAAAGATCATCTGCCTCATTTCTTTAAGTCGATTGAAGCATAAGAGCAGTAAAAAAAACCCGGATTCGCTTCCGGGTTTTTTGCTTATTTTGATTCGCTTAGTGAGGCGACTTCCGTCGTCCAGCCGAACACGTCGGCTTCCGCGCCTTTTTGAATGCCTGTAATGGTATCATACAATTTCTTCGAGATCTCTCCGGTTTCACCGCTGCCGATGACAAGACTTTCATCATTCCAGATCAGTTCGCCGACCGGAGAAATGACCGCAGCCGTACCGGTTCCGAATGTTTCTTCCAATCGGCCGTCACGATGCGCCTGGATGATTTCATCGATCGAAATCTTCCGCTCAGACACAGTCAGTCCCCAATGTTTGAGAAGGGTGATGACGGAATTTCTCGTAATTCCTTCAAGAATGCTTCCGTTCAGCTCCGGCGTCACGATCTCGCCGCTGATCTTGAAGAAGATGTTCATGCTGCCGACTTCTTCGATGTATTTTTTCTCAATGCCGTCAAGCCATAAAACCTGGGAAAATCCCTTCTCTTCCGCAACCTGCTGCGCTTTCAGGCTTGATGCGTAGTTGCCGGCGGTTTTCGCGTTTCCGGTGCCGCCTTTGACGGCGCGCACGAATTCGTTTTCCACGGCGATTTTTACCGGTTTAATGCCTTCTTTGTAATAAGAGCCGACCGGGGAAAGAATGATAAACAGCTTGTACGTATGGGATGCCGCTACACCGAGGAAAGGCTCAGTCGCAATGATAAACGGACGGATATAAAGGGAAGTGCCTTCCGCTTTCGGAATCCAGTCTTTGTCGATGGCTACGAGCTGTTTCAGGCCTTCAAGAACAAGCTCTTCATCAATGAGCGGGATGCAAAGGCGGTCATTTGACTGGTTCAGGCGCTCCATATTTTTCTCCGGTCTGAACAGAAGCACTTCCTGATCCTTCGTTACATACGCTTTAAGCCCTTCAAAAACGGTTTGGCCGTAATGATAAACCATGGCCGCAGGATCCATTGAGATGGACTGATAAGGGATAATTCTCGGATCATACCAGCCTTGATCGGCGTCGTAATCCATAACAAACATATGGTCGGTGAAAATTCTGCCGAACGCAAGGTCATGGGGGTCCGGTTTCGGTTTTTTGGCTGAAGTGAATTCAACACGAATATCTTGTTTCATAATGTTCTGTCTCCCTATTGGTGTTATTGTCAAACTTATTTGAAAATAATTTATATTCTATTGTATACCTTCAACAAATATTCGCAATAGTTTTCCTCAAATTTGTGAAAAAATCAAAATCACATAAAAAGCAGGGGAGAGAATGCCCCCTGCGTGTTCGTTTTTACGTATTCTGTCATCACCGTGCTCAGTGAACCGTCACCTTGCCGGTTTTGTAAAACTGCTCCATTGCTTTATCGACGTACACCCAGCCCTTCCAGGCGATATGGATGGTGTCTTTCATAAAGTACGGATCATATTCGTGCCCGGATAAGTCGGCAACCTGAAAGCCCTTCGCTTTAATTTGCTTAGTGACTTTTTTGTAGTAATCAGTCCGGCCTTTTTTCGGGAAGCCGGTGTAGTCATACCATTTTCCGTTGACCGGAATAACCACGAACATCGGTTCAGCGCCTGCATCTTTCAGAATGTCCAGCATATCCTCAAAGTCGTGATATTCGACTGATTTGGCGTATGTTCTTCCTTTGTTGATTCCTTTCACTCTCTTTACTTTCTTCTTAATCTTTTTATAAGAAGCGTCATCGATATAGAAAGGATTGGACTTGGAGCTCCGTTCTCCTAATTGAGCGGCGGCTGTTTTTAACTCTGACCACGATTTCCCTTTCAGGTTTTCAGAGATCGTCCGTTCAGGGCCCTTGTTTTCTCCCATTGAATAATAAAGATCTTTTTTCTCAAGCAGAGAATAATAAGCTTTGGCAGCCGGCATGACCGCTTTCACTTTCCATGATTGTCCGTTGACCATTCCCTTGTACAATTCAGAAAGGACGGCATCATGCTGAACGACTTTAAAACGGAGCATGCGCTTCATCATGTTCTTTTTGACCGCGGGATCAATCTGGTTATTAAATGCTAAATCCAATGCCTGAAGTGATGAAAAATTCGGCGCAAAGTGCTGTTCATCAGAACCTTTTTTGATAAACCATTGCGGAGAAACAATGAATACCAGTTTTTTGCCCTTCAGCTGCTGATAATGCGCCGCAAAGTTCACGGCGTGTATCAAGGATTGGTCCCCGCCTTTTCCGACAAGATAAGGCGTAAAGCCTTGGTTGTTCACTTGGAAATAGTTGGACGGGTGAAACTCATCCAGTCTTGAAAGCTCGGAAGAACCGAAAATCGGCATATACTTCGAGTCTTCGAACATTTTGTTTTGAAGATAGAGTCCCTGGAACATATTCGGATTTAAGGCTGCCGCCGACTCTTCGACACGTTTTTCAGGAATGAAGCGCGTAAGCCATGAAGCCGGAACTGCGATAGCTCCGACAAACAGGACGAACGCTAAAATAATTGGTCCAAAGAAACGCTTTTTCATTTACTTCAACTCAGTCAGTTTGTTTACAATGTTGTTTGGCGTATTCCACTCGTCACGGTCAAATTCAGTGATCGGCACTGTAATGCCGAAGCGGTTTTCGATGGCGACCAGCAGCTCTACAGTTCCGAAAGAATCAAGCAGTCCTTCTTCAAAGATTTCAATATCAGGATTTTCTTTCACAGCGTCCTCCTGACAAACTTCAGCTAATACGTCTAATACTTCCTGTTTAAATTCCATGTGTTTTCAATCTCCTTTAGTGATGAAATGGTTTTCCTGAGAAAATATAAAATCCGAAACATACGAAATGGAATGTGATGACGATGGCTAAAAAGGCCGTAAAACGATTGGCGGGCAGCCACTTGTATTTCTTATTCCATTTCTCAAAAAAGTTATACCCGGTCATTAATACGGCGTGGTACAGGCCGTATACAATATATTGCAGGGCGAGTCCGTGCCAGACGCCCATCAGCATGAACAGCAGGAAATACCCGATGTTTGAGACGGCCATCCGGTTCTTTATCCATTTTTTCTTTGTCATCCAGAAAACAAAGCGCATAAATACGTAGTCTCTGAACCAGAAGGATAAGGACATGTGCCAGCGGTTCCAGAAGTCTTTAATGTTTTTGCTGATAAACGGCTTATTAAAGTTTTCCGGAGATTTGATACCCATGATATAGCTTACACCGACGGCAAACATCGTGTAACCCGCAAAATCAAAAAACAGGTACAAGCTGTATCCGTACATGTACAGCACATTACCCCACAGTTTGCTGTGGGTGATATGAGACAGATTCATAATGAAATACGTGTTAATCGCATATCCGATAATGAATTTGTATAAGAAACCGATAAAAATTTTATGAATGCCGGTATACAGTAAATCAGCGTATTCTCCCTTTGTCCATACTTTCTGTTCGTCCTTGGCAAATCTGCGGTATCTGTCGATCGGACCGGAAGAAATGGTCGGGAAAAACATAATAAAGTACAAAAGGCGGTGAAGCGGCATTTTTTCTTTAATCAGCCCGTCTCTCGTTTCCATGATCAGCTGGACGCCTTTAAATGTCAAATAAGAAATTCCTAAGAAACTGATCAGGTTATGAACCGGGTGATGAGGCGCCGGCGGAAAGAAAAACGGCCATAATTTAGATAAAAACAGGGGTAAAATGGACGCGATCACGGCCATACTGAAGACAAAGCCGCTGTTGGCTTTCAGTCTGTAAGCGAGATAACCCCTGATTAAAAGCACCTGCCACAGCGTAAAGATACATAGTGCGATCACGCCGTGCAGATCATGCGCGAAAATCAAAGCCAATACGATGATGGATATAAACATGTTGTATCCTTGGAATCTCTTGCCGTTCAGCCCTAAAATAATCGTCGGCAAAAGAAGGATTCCAAGTAAGATAAAGAAGAAAAACGAGCTGTAAGGCGTCATACAAGAACCTCTTCGCCAATGCGTTTACGGTCGATTTTTCCGTTCGCAGTCATTTGAATGTGGTCCTGATAAATGAATTTTCTCGGAATCATGTAGGCCGGAAGCGAAGCGGCCAGTTCTTTCTTAATGGCGCTTGTCAGCTGGAATTCTTTTTCAAAATCATGTTTTTCAGGCACGATGGCGGCAATTAAATATTCGACAGGTCCGTTAGGCTGATACGGGATGACAACCGCCGTGCGCACATATTGAGACTGCCTTACATGTACTTCGATTTCCTCCAGCTCCATGCGGTAGCCGTGAAGCTTAATCTGGAAATCAAGGCGTCCTTGGCAGAAAATCTGACCATCCTGAACATAACCGGCATCACCCGTGTGATATGCCCACTGGCCGTCGATCGGGAAAAACGCTTTTTCCGTCAGAGAAGGTTCTCCGAGATAGCCTTTGCTTACGCTCGGGCCCGCGATGATGATTTCCCCTTTTTCACCGTCCGGAAGCTTATTCCCGTTTTCATCCATGATGAAGATATCCATATCGGGTTTTGCAAAACCGACAGGCAGAGATTCATTTTCATCAATGATCTGCTGCGTAATTTCAACGGAGGTGACGGCAACCGTTGTTTCAGTCGGGCCGTATGTATTGAATACGCGGGCCTTCGGAAAACGGTTTAACAGCTCCTGTGCCACGGCAGCCGGAAGCGCTTCTCCGCAAAACATAAATACTTCTGCCTCAGGCAGGAGCTCCTGCGTAAAGCCGGGGTCCATCAGACACATTTGGACGAAAGACGGCGTCGATGTCCAGACGTTCAGTTTGGATTTCTCCAGCTCTTCAAATAGTACTTTCGGTTTATTGATTTTGTCTTTCGTTACGCAGTGCAGCGTACCTCCCGTTTGAAGCGACGGGAAAATGTCCATGACAGATAAATCAAAAGAAAACGGAGCTTGGTTTAAGAATGTCTTACCCTCGCCCACAGGAAAATCCCTGCAGATCCAGTCAGTGAAGCTTTGCAGGTTATCAGCCGATATCTGCACGCCCTTCGGATTTCCCGTGCTGCCGGACGTGTAAATAATGTAAAACGTGTCCAGCTCTTTTACCCAGTTCTCACGGCTGAGGTCTGCATCTCCGTCAGCTGCAAGCTCTTCGGGCGTAACGGTTTTAATCAGATTGCTTCCCGTATCGACTGCATCGCCCGATACGCTGATAAGCAGCTCTGCGCCTGAGCTTTCAATGATTTTGACGATCCGCTCCGCCGGAATGGAAACATCGACAGGGATGTAAGGGCGGCCCGCTTTGACGCTTCCTAAGAAAGAAACGATCATATTCGGCTCCATATGTCCGTAAACCAGGACAGGCGCTTTCGAACCGTCAGCTGTATGTTTTTGAATGCCGGACGCAACCCGCTCCGACAAATCCCATAATTCCCCGTAAGTGAGGGAATGATCTAAGGAACGAAACGCTTCGGCCTGCGGCTTGGCGTCTGCGTATGTTTTTATAGCATCAAGTAGTTTCATAGTTATCCTCCCCGATTAGAAATCGTTGTAAATATAAGTGCCGGTATTCGCTGTATGAAATCCATACATCCAAAAGAGCAATACTAATATCAGAAAATAAAAGCCCGTATGAAACGTCCATTTGATCAATGTATTTTCATAAGCACGTTTTAATTTTTGCATCATATTCAAAATTCCTTCCCCGCGTATTCAATAATTACACCAGTATATGACGATTAGATTAACAAAAAGTTTCAAAATATGTCTAATATCCTAAGCTTAAAATTTCCTTAAAAATGAATGAGAAACAAAAGGATGGAAAACACGCATGTATAAATTGGCAAATGATCATACTAAAAGGGCGCTGTTCAGGCGGGATTTTTAACTTATCGTAAATATAAACGAGGTAAAAAAATTTTGGCGGCTTTTTCTTAAGCAGGCTTGTGCCGAACCCCAATGGAGAAGGGCGAAAAGCCGTTTCCGGCAGGATAGCCGATAAAGCGCCGCATCTTGTGAAATGAGGAAGAAATTATTATGATAGATAAGGTAGCAGAAAACGTGAAAACCCCAATTCAACACTACTGTTATCGGCTGACTGTGAAAGCCTTTTAATAGAAAGGAAGAGGAAAATGAATCAAAACAATATGGGGGGCAGCCAAAAGACGCCCGAGAAAGAAAGCATGGGCCGCATTTTGTGGCAGCTAACCCGCCCTCATACATTGACGGCATCGTTTGTGCCCGTACTTCTCGGCACCGTATTGGCGATGTTTTACGTAAAGGTTGATTTCCTGCTGTTTTTGGCCATGCTGTTTTCCTGTCTTTGGATTCAGATCGCCACGAACTTATTCAATGAATATTACGATTTTAAACGCGGTTTAGATACGGAGGATTCCGTCGGTATCGGCGGAGCGATCGTCCGCCACGGCATGAAGCCGAAAACAATTCTGCAGCTGGCGCTCGGCTCTTATGCGATTGCCCTCGTGCTCGGTGTTTATATCTGCATGAGCAGCAGCTGGTGGCTTGCGGCTATCGGCCTTGCCGGCATGCTGATCGGCTATCTGTATACGGGCGGCCCGCTGCCGATTGCGTATACACCGTTCGGGGAACTGTTCTCCGGCATTTGCATGGGCTCTGTATTTGTCCTTATTTCTTTCTTCATTCAGACAGGCAGAATTAATGAACAGAGCATTTTGATTTCCATCCCGATCGCCATCTTGGTCGGAGCCATTAATCTGTCCAACAATATCCGTGATATTGAGGAAGATAAAAAGGGCGGACGTAAAACCCTGGCCATTTTGATGGGGCATAGAGGGGCCGTCATGATACTGGCCGCATCTTTTGCCATCGCTTACATCTGGATCGTCGGTCTTGTCATTATGGGTTACACAAGCCCGTGGCTGTTCCTGGTCTTCCTGAGCGTGCCGAAACCCGTTCAGGCCGTGAAAGGCTTTGTGAAAAACGAAATGCCGATGAACATGATTATTGCGATGAAATCAACGGCGCAAACCAATACATTTTTCGGATTCCTGCTTTCCATCGGACTCCTGATCAGTTATTTCCGCTGATCAAATGAAAGGGCAAATGCCATAACCGGCATTTGCTTTTTTTTATGACATAATCTTCACGATTTTGTAAAGAACCTGACCGCGGACTGACCCGTCTCATATATGGACAGCAAAGCAAGGAGATGAAAAAAATGGACTTGTCAACAGCCCATATGGATGATTTGAAAACGGTCATGGAAGATTGGAAAAATGAATTATTAGTTTATAAATTCGCTTTAGATGAGCTGGATACGAAGTTTTCTATTATCAGCCAGGAATATAATCTGATTCACGGGCATAACCCGATCGAGCATACAAAATCACGCGTGAAAAGTTTTGAGAGTATCGTCAATAAACTGATGCGCAAAGGCTGCGATGTGACGACGCAGGAAATGAAAGAGCATATTCATGATATTGCGGGTGTCAGGATTATCTGTTCCTTTATTTCCGATATTTATAATGTCGCTGAGGTTTTGAAGCAGCATAAGGACCTGAAGATCGTAAAGGTGAAGGATTATATCAAACATCCGAAGCCGAACGGCTACCGCAGCCTGCATTTGATTATTGAAATTCCCGTTTATTTGACGAATCGTGTGGAATATGTGAAGGCGGAAATTCAAATCCGCACCATTGCCATGGATTTTTGGGCGAGTCTTGAACATAAAATTTATTACAAATTAAATAACGAAGTCCCAAAGCATCTGACCGACGAGCTGAAGGAAGCGGCGGACATCGCCCATTATTTAGACGAAAAGATGCTTGGGATTAAGAAAGAAGTCGATTAAACGATTGACGCATCACAACCAGCCGGACCGCTTTTATGTGCAGTCCGGCTGGTTGTTTTTATGTTTACGTGTTTTCGCTTTCCTGCGCGATATATTCTGACGATGATTCAGGCTGAAATCCTGATTGAATTTGAACAGGGAATGCAAAAGATATCAAATCGCAAACAGCACATTCCCGCAGAAAAAATGTGTAAGATCGAGGTTTACTTTTTAAAAAAAGGGAAAGACATTTGTACAACAAAAAGGGAGATGAATATCAGTGGGAAAGAATGAAACAATGCATATCGTATCATGTGCCGATGATCATTATGCTCGTCATTTGGGTGGGATGTTCGCTTCTTTATTGATGAATATGGATAAAACAAGGGATGCAAAATTATATGTAATCGACGGCGGAATTACTGCCGAAAACAAGGACAAGCTTGAACAGACCGCGATGTCATTCGGGACGCCGCTTGAATTTTTAGAAGTAGACGCTGATCAATACAAGCATGCAGTCGAAAGCAGCCACATTACAAAAGCGGCTTATTACCGCATTTCCATCCCTGATTTAATTAAGGATGAGTCCGTAAAGCGGATGATTTACATTGATTGCGATGCAATTGTGATGGAAGATATTTCGGTTTTATGGGACTTGGATATTTCCCCGGCAATAGTTGCGGCGGTAGAAGACGCCGGACAGCATGAAAGACTGAAAAAAATGAATATCAGCGAAACTGCCAAGTATTTTAATTCCGGCATTATGATTATAGATTTCGAACCTTGGAGAAAACAAAATATTTCCGAAAAGGTGATTGATTTTATCAACGAAAACAGCTCGGAGGATTTTCTCGTGTTTCATGATCAGGACGCGCTTAACGCGATCTTATATGATCAATGGCATGAACTGCATCCGCGCTGGAACGCGCAGACGCATATTATCATGAACGAGAAAACGCCTCCTGAACTGATCGACCGTATACGTTACAGAGAAACACGTGCCGAACCGGCCATCGTCCATTTCTGCGGCAGTGACAAGCCTTGGAATACAGGCACCTCGCACCCGTATCGTGATCATTATTTCCGATATATGTCCTTTACGAAATGGAACACGATCGACCGCCCGGCCATGAACCAATAGGCAGGTGTGATGAAAACGCTTGTGAAGCCGTTATCCGGCTCATAAGCGTTTTTTTTGCTATTTCACCCGAATCGCACGCACGCGTTTTTGCAGGCTGGTTTTTTCGGCAGACGGCTTCAATCGGCTGACTGCCGTTTGCGCCGCTGATTTTGCTTTTTTCGTCTTGGTTTTCTCAGCCGTTTTTACTTTGTCTCTAGCCTGCTGCCGGTTGAGTTTATCTTTTATCCGGTCAAGCCGTTTTTCCAGAGCGTTTTTTTCTTTTCCCGGCTGGATTTCGCTGACTGCTTTTTGGGCTTTTACGGTGCTGGCCTCAGAGGTCTTTTTTTCCGCCTGCTTGACGCTGGCCTCAGCTGTTTTCAAAAGGCTTGAGTTGACAGCGTTCAGCCGCTTTTGCAGCCCTTTTTTTTCTGAACCGGCCGGTAATTTGCGAATGGCGCTTTGTGCGGCATTGACGGCGGTTTTTTTCTTTTGTTTTTCGGCAGTCCGGACTTTGTCTCTTGCGTCCGTCACATTTCTTGCCGTCTGAACTTTATTGATCCGGGACTCGAGAGCGGTTTTTCCCTTTGACTTGGACAGCTTGCTGACGGCCGTTTTTGCTTGATTGATATCTGCCTGTTTTTTCGTCTTTTCCGCTTTTATTACGGCCCGTTCGGCATAGCTCTTTTGCTTTACATGATATTGCACCAGGCCGTACCCGAATCGGCTGTCACGTCCGGGAGCGCCCAGATCTTTGATGTTTTGCTGCATCTGCTGCCGGAGCTGTGTATTTGTTTCCTCGGGATATTTCTGCCTGAGCAGCGCGAACATGCCGGTGACGTGCGGTGCGGCTTGAGATGTGCCGTCAGCTACGGCGTACATTTGATTCAGGTACGTGCTCGTAATATTGGTGCCGGGTGCGGCAAATTCAAGTTGTTTTCCGGTCGTGGAAAAAGCCGCGAGCCCGTTTTTTTCAGTTGACGCTGAGACTGCTGTTACGCTGCTGTAGGCACCCGGATAATTGACGGGTTTTTTGTTGCCGTCGTTTCCTGCGGCGGCTACGATCACGATTCCTTTTTTGTATGCTTTATCTACGGCGTCGTGAAGAATTTTGCTGTCTGCGTTAGTTCCGAGGCTCATATTGATGATGTCCATTTTATTGGCGATCGACCAGTCGATTGCTTTAAGAAGGCTCTTAAGATCCCCTGCACCCTTTCTGTCTAATGCCTTAACCGCATATAACCGGACATCCGGCGCGATGCCGTCAATGCCGTATCCGTCATGTTTGGCCGCAATGATTCCGGCGACATGCGTCCCGTGTCCGTTGTCATCTTTGTATGAGGAAGTATAGCTGACTGCGGAATAGCCTCCCGCAATGGACAGATCATCATGAGGATAAATGCCGCTGTCAATGACAGCCACTTTCACCTTTTTTCCCGTCAAGCCTTCTTTCCACGCCTGCTTGACCTGAGTCGGTTCTATATCCCATTGCGGCAGCGCGTAACTGCTGCTTTGGGCCGCTGATAACGGGCGGATATCAGAACCGCCTGCTGCCTGAAAGGATACATTGTCTTCTACATATAAGATGTCAGGGTCCTGTTTCAGGTCTTTCACCGTTTGTGAATCGGCTGACATGGCGACTGCCGGGAGATGCTGATAGGTCTGTTCCACATCCGCTCCGCTGTCTATGGCGGATTCCTTGCCGTTTTGATTTTTGTACACCACGATAACGTCCCGGTCGTGCGTCTCGGCGTGCGCGGGCGCCGCGGCGGAGAACAGGCCGACGCACAAGGCCGCGGCCATTATCGGTTTCAGGGTGTGATACATTGTGATTCCCCCTTTTTCTTTATATATCGGCAGTGCGGAATTCTTTTTTTCCTGAGGGATAAGGAAAATTTCTGTATGCAAATGTAAGCGTTTCCAAAATATGATGGAGAAAATGCTTTAAGACATCTGCGCAATGAACTCAAAAAGGGGGTTTTTGATAAATGAGTACGTTCAATCGGGTCATGGAAGAAAAAATCATGCCTGTCGCCGGAAAAGTCGCCGGCCAAAGGCACTTAAGAGCTTTGCGGGACGGCATTATTTTGACTATGCCGCTTATCATCATCGGATCGGTTTTTCTGATTCTGACGAGTCTTCCGATTCCCGGTTATGCCGATTTTATGGCTGGTCTTTTCGGTGAAAATTGGGTTGAAAAGCTCGGGTATCCCGTGAATGCGTCCTTTGACATTATGGCGCTTGTCGCCGCCTTTGGGATTGCCTACCGGCTTGCGGAAAGCTATGAGGTGGATGCCCTGTCGTCGGGAGCCATTGCCCTTGCCGCCTTTTTATTGGCGACGCCGTATCAGATTCCGTTTATTCCTGACGGCTCGGCAACAGAGATTATGGTGGGAGGCGGCATTCCGATTTCGCTGCTCGGAAGCAAAGGTCTGTTTGTCGCGATGATCATTGCAATGCTGTCTACGGAAGTGTACCGGTTTATCATACAAAGAAATATCGTCATTAAAATGCCTGACGGAGTGCCGCCTGCGGTCAGCAAATCGTTCGTTGCGCTCATCCCCGGTTTCATTATTATTACGCTTGTATGGCTGGCCCGTCTGTTTATTGAAATAACTCCTTTTAAAAGCCTCCACAATGTCGTAGGCGATCTGCTGGGCACCCCGCTGTCTATTTTGGGCGGGAGTCTCGGCGGGAGTCTTATCGCCGAATTCGTGCAAATGCTGCTTTGGTCGTGCGGCATACACGGCGCGTCCATTATCGGCGGCGTCATGTCGCCGATCTGGTACGGGGCGATGGACGCCAACCGTTTGGCTTTTCAGGCGGGAGAAGCGCTGCCGAGCATTTTTACGACACAGTTCTTTCAAATATGGATTAATGTCGGCGGAAGCGGAGCGACGCTTGCCCTTGTGCTGACCATGCTTGTGCGCTCCAGAAGCAAACAGATGAAACAGCTCGGCCGTCTCGGAATCGGGCCCGCGATTTTTAACATTAACGAACCGATTATTTTCGGGATGCCGCTCGTCATGAATCCGCTGTTAATCGTGCCTTTTATCATTGCGCCGCTCTTGACCATTACGGCGACGTACATCGGGATGAGCACGGGGATGGTGGCAAAACCGGCGGGAATCGCCGTGCCGTGGACGATGCCGCCGCTGATTTCCGGTTATTTGGCGACGGGCGGGAAAATCTCCGGTTCGGTCATGCAGCTGATCAATCTCCTGATTACATTTATCATCTATTATCCGTTTTTCCGAATTTGGGATCTTCAAAAATGGAGAGAGGAACGGGCGGCGGAACAAAACGTCACTGAAGAAACATAAAAAAAACGGGCGCTTTCGCCCGTTTTTTTTAACGCTGGAAAAATTCAATCCATTCGCCGTCAGGTCCTTCAATGTAAAAGTAGCGGTACCCGTTCGGAAGCGTCGTGATTTCTTCATCGATAAATACGGCGCCCTGACGCTTCGCATGCGTGAACTCCGCCGCGATATCTTCAGTTAATAAAGCGAAGTGGTGAACTTTTCCTTCTGCGGGAAGCTCGCTGCTGTAGCCCTGGATCAGCTCAATTTCTGTCTCCGGCCCTTCCTGAAAGCCGAGAAAGGCAAGTTCAATAATGCCGTTCGTATGAGTGATACGATCCTTTAACTGCATACCGAGAACGTCTTGATAAAAGGCGATGGATGTTTCAATATCTTTGACCATAATGCCTGTATGGTCGATTCTTTTGGCTGTCATGGTTTTCCCCCTGTTTTGAATTTTTCGGGACAATGCGGTGTTGATCATGTTTTATGGTACGATAAGAGAAAGCAAAACGAAAGAGGAATGCACAATGAAGCTACTTACAGTGAAAGATACATTTGCCGGAAAGCTGAAAAAAGGATTCCCCCTGATTGAAAAAGACGCTCTGTCCGGAAGCTCTGCTCATTTAACAGAGGGCGATCTTTTTGATGTGACATCCGAGAAGGGTGAGTTTATCGGAAAAGGCTATTACGGTTTGCAGAATAAAGGAGTCGGCTGGGTGCTGTCACGCGCGAGAGATGAACGGATCGACGGACGTTTCTTTCTGGACAAGCTGAAAAAAGCGGCTGAAGCGAGAGCCCATCTGTTTAAGGCGCCCGACACGACGGCGTTCCGGCTGTTCAACGGTGAGGGCGACGGCATCGGCGGCGTCACGCTTGACTTTTATGATGGTTATCTGCTGATTCAATGGTACAGTAAAGGCATTTACGCTTATAAGGACAGCATGATTGAGGCGATTGACGGACTGGAGCTTTCTTATAAAGCGATCTATGAAAAGAAACGATTCGATACGGCCGGGCAATACGTGGAAGACGACGATTTTGTCAAAGGCGAAAGAGGAGATTTTCCGGTCATTGTTCAAGAAAACGGCATCCGATACGCGGTGGATTTAAACGACGGGGCGATGACGGGCATTTTCTTAGACCAGCGTCATGTGCGCAAAGCGATTCGGGACAAGTATGCAAACGGCAGACGGGTGCTGAATACGTTCTCTTATACGGGGGCATTTTCCGTTGCGGCGGCGCTTGGCGGAGCTGAGAAAACGACCAGCGTCGATGTCGCCAACCGCAGTCTCGCAAAAACAATTGAACAGTTCAGCGCCAACGGAATTGATTATGAAGCGCATGACATTAAAGTCATGGATGTTTTCAAATACTTCGGCTATGCGGAGAAAAAAGGGCTGGAGTTTGACCTCATCATCCTTGATCCGCCTTCTTTCGCCCGCACAAAAAAACGGACGTTCAGCGCGGCGAAAGATTATAAAAATCTGCTGAAGGAAACGATCGCCATCACCGCAAAAAACGGCATCATCGTCGCTTCGACAAACAGCAGCGCCTTCAATATGAAGAAATTTAAAGGCTTTATAGAGACCGCCTTTAAAGAAACAAATGAGCGTTACGACATTTTGGAAGAATACACGCTTCCGGAAGATTTCAAAACGATTCCCGCGTTTAAAGAAGGGAACTATTTGAAGGTTGTTTTCTTGCGGAAAAAATAGGATGATCATTTATAGCGTGGAAAGAGGGGAAAAGAAAACCCTCTTCCATCGCGTTAATACGGGATAAAATAATCTTCATATCTTAAAGAAACAACCCGCTATTACTTAGTATCTCATCTGTGCTAAGTAAAGTGGCCTCACTAATCCCCACATTGTTGGCTTTCATGAAGGATTGTACCGCTTGGTAGCCAACCGCATAACCTGCAAACGGTGATAAGCCGACAGGCTGATAACCTTGTTCGGCTGCAAAGGTGTCACCAAACATGTAACTGCTGACCTCAGCAAATCCTTTCATATTTAACGAGCCTTTGATGATTTCTTTTGAGTATTCTAAGTCTTCTTTTTCAAAAGAAGTAACCCAAGGACCTAACAAAGCTTCTCCGTAAAGTTCTTTGGCAAACGATTCTGCCAACCCCTCTATAATTAAGTAATCACCAACCGTTACGTTCCCATAATCCCAATTGAAATACGAAAAACGAATATTATGATGAAATTCATGTGCGATTACAGCAGGCAGTCTCGGTATGTTATATGAATTGGGGAATATTGAAACTTGAATAAATCCCGGAATTCCTCCGAATCCACAATACCCTCTATGTAACTCAAGCTTTTTTTGATTGGCCAAATACATCCCAAACCTTATTTCATCAGCATTTATTTTTAAGCGGTTTTGTTGGATAAATTCTACACAATGAGTTAAAGTGCCATATGCAATTTGAAGAGCTTGAATTTCTTTTAGATTCTCTAATGCTTTTCTTCCGGTTTCCGTATCAAATATGCTCAGATAGCCCAGCATATTTGCAGCCATGATTACATCATATCCGTTAGGTTGCTTTGCCTTTAAGGGAACATTCATCTTTTTCCACATATCTTCAAAAGGTTTCATCATTGAATACCGATAATAATCTTCTCTATTTTCAATCATTGAAAATAACGTTTCGTATTGCCTGATTGTATCCTCGATAATGATTTTAATGGGTACCACCCTTTTTTTGATGATCTATATAAATTGTAATGGCATCACTCATGAGCTTCGCCAACCCTTCACCATACTGATCGATGTTCTTAGTGAAGCGTTTATCTTCAATATAGAGTTGACCTAATCCGTAAAAGGCATCAAAAGAATATTCACCAAAATTTTCATTGAGAAAATCAAACCACTCTTTGATAGCTGTTTGTACGTCTGGGGACTTGGGAGATTGGTTAATAAGGAGTGCAAATTTATTGAACATTGCAGTCCACTTATCAGATAAATCTTTTTGCTCACCATCAGTCATGTTTTTTAATCTAATATTTACCTTATCGACAGGTTGATCACCCCACCGTTTGCGAGCTTCTTGTTCATAAAGATTATGATTGAAGTTCATTCCCTCAAACCGCTCTTTGTTCGTCATGCTAATCTCTCCCATCAAATGTTTGATTGATTTATCGATGGTTTCAATCATCTTATCGACTCTATTCCGTTTCTCAATCAACATTTTCTTTTGTAAAATTAATGCCTCCCTTCGGTTAAATGAAGGACTATTAATGATTTCTTTAATCTCTTTTAAGGAGAAATCGAGCTCCTTGAAAAATAGTATCTGCTGCAGCTGTTCAAGATTCTCTTCAGAATAAAGCCGATAACCGGAATCGGTCGTTTCCTGAGGAGTCAATAATCCGATTTGATCGTAATGATGGAGAGTACGTATGCTCACTCCAATCAGTTCAGCTACTTCTTTTACTTTCATACCCATCACGTTTGCCGCCTCCTTAATGGCTACTCTAAAGTATTACGCAACGTAAGAGTCAATAGTTGGTTAAAGATTTTTTGTATATAGAGGGAGAACATATGAGGATTTCATTGCTGAAATTAAAGAAAAAAAGCCGGGCGTGA